>JAUQQN010000007.1 GCA_030549845.1 Patescibacteria group bacterium | reverse complement strand
CAGGTTGGTCATATAGATGTTCTGCAAATCCTCAAAATATAGATGGTACAGGCTGGATACCTATACCTTTTAACCAATTTCCTCTAATAAACATATCCTCTTTACCTATAGATCCTATTAATAAACCCCCATATTATTATAGCTTTGTAGCAGGAGGTAGCTATGAAATAACAGCTGCTTTAGAAAAAAATAAAACTGTTTATATAGTAGGCACTAAACAGGGATTAACACCATTTGCTATTTTAGAAAGACTAACTGGCAGAGGGTGGCTTTATAGAAGACTAATAACAATTTCTAATTCTGCTTCAAGCTTAACGGACTATCAAGTTTTAGTTACTTTAGATACTCAAAGTTTAATTTCTGCTAATAAAATGCGTTCAGATTGTGGAGATATAAGGTTTACTGATAGTGATGGGTCAACTCAATTATCTTATTGGTTAGAATCTGGTTGTAATTCTGCTAATACAAAAATATGGGTTAAAGTTCCTTCTATTCCTACAGGTAATAAGATTATTTATGTTTATTATGGGAATCCTGAAGCTACTTCAATGAGTAATGGAGATGCAACTTTTGAGTTTTTTGATGATTTTACCATTAAAGATACCTCTAAATGGGATTATCCTTCTAACTGGGTTGTAACTAATGATATGGTTCAAAACACTATTAACGGTTGGACTTCTGGAAATCAACCTTTGAAGAGTAGGAGTTTGTCTATTTCTATTTCAACCCAGGTTGGTCTCCACATAAAAAATAGAGTAAAAAGTGGTTCTAATAGTGGCGCATATGATGTGGTATTTTATTCTAAATTGGGTGATATTGAATACTCTTCCCCTTTTTACACTCAATCATCTTCATGGTATGCGTTTTTTTCTCACCAATGTTTAGGTTCTGGAAGTTGCCCCTATGGAGATACACGCAGTTGGCATATATATGAAACTGTTATATTTCAAAATTCTCAAAAATGGTGGAAGGATGGAGTTTTAATAGATGCAACCTCTGATACCGTACCCTCAGTCTTTACTCAGTATGGTTTTAAGTTTAAAAGCTCTGATAGTTATAACGATTATGTTATTATCCGCAAATATGCCTCACCAGAACCAACAACAAGTATAGGAGCAGAAGAAAGTATCCAACCTTAATAAATAATAGTCTTTTTATATTTAAAAATCAAATTATTAACCACTACCATTAATCAATTATGAACCATATCCTTTCTGCTGATGAAATTAAGGCTTTATATGAAGCTACTAAATAAACCATGAAATAATGAAGGTTTTTCTTTCAACCACAAATATTCTTTTTAACTTCATAAAACAAATAGTTCCGTACGGAATTATTTATTTCGATTAAAATTTTACTTGCTATTTAGCTAAATAATAATTTAAAATTATAATTAATGGTTAAAAATTTTTTGCAATTTTTTAAAAAGCTTTCATTGAATGATTATGCATTAGAAATTTTTTTAGTATTTTTAATTCTCAACTGGGTTTTTTATTTTTTAAAATATTATGCTTTTAAGTTTGCAATATTATTTTCCTTAATAATAATTTTGTCGTGGATAATATATTTTGTTAGACTCAAGGAGGAGCTTGAAAAAAATGAAAAGTAAAATAATATTTTTTTTAATAGATGGGTTAGCAGATAAAAATTCTTTAAAAACTCCTTTAAAAATTAGCAATAAGCCTTTTATTGAATTTCTTTTAAAAAATAAAAAAGGGTTTTTAAGTTATATTTTGCCTTTAGAAAAAAAATATTGGCCAAAATATGGCGAAGCTAGCGTAAGTGGGCTAGCTAATTTAGGAATCTTGGGTTATAAGATAAAACCAGATCTTTTTAAAAGAGGGCCTTATGAAGCAATAGGGATAGGAGTAAAATATAAAAATGGCTGGTTGGCTTTTAGGGCTAATTTTGCAAGTGTTGATAGAAATTTAAGAGTTATCGATAGACGAGTTGGGAGAAATATTTATGGCTTAGATATTTTGGAAAAAGAAATTAATAAAATAAAATTTAGCATTCCTTTTGTTTTTAAAAGAGGCTTGGGGCATAGGGGTGTTTTAATATTTAAGCAAAAACTTTCAGACAAAATTTCATTTAATGATCCTTTGGATATAAATAAAAAAGTAAAAAAGATTAAAAATTTATCTAATGACAGCTTATCTATTAAAACTGCTAAAATTTTGAATGAATTTTTAAGGAATGTTTATATCGCATTGGAAAATCATAAAATTAATATTGAAAGAACTAAAAAAGGATTGCCTCCTGCTAATTATTTGCTTTTAAGAGAGGGTGGCACAAAAATTTTAAAATTAAGGAATTTTTTTGAGAAATATGGATTTAAAAATGGCATAACCTTAGCTACTTTAGGTGTAGACTTAGGAACTTGTCTTTCTATAGGATTTAAGAAGTTTGTTCTTCAAGAAAGTAAAGATGCAAAAGAAGAATTTAAAAATGTTTATAAAGGTATTAAGAAAGTTATTAACAAATACGAGATAATATATGTACATTTAAAGAAAGCAGACGAGGCAAGTCATGATAAAAATTTTGAAAAGAAAAAAATATTTTTTGAATTATTTGATCAATTTTTTAAAAAAATTTATAATAAAAATATAATATTTGTAATTACAGGCGATCATATAACTTCTATTAAAACAGGAAAGCACGCTTATGGACCTGTTCCTCTTTTAATTTTAAATTCCTCTTTAAATAATAATCCATCAGAATTTAGTGAAAGAGAAGCTATTAGATTAGGCAGATTTTTTACAGATAATTCAAAAATTTGGGAATTTTTAAATAATGATAGGAAATAAAATTGAAAACAGACTTAGACAATTAGCAAGGAATATTTTGAAAGAAAAAAGATCCGAAATTAAAAGTGGTATAAGAGTTTTTTTACCAGAAAAAATTGAATATGGAGACCTTTCTTCTAATTTTTTGTTCTTTTTAGCTAAATTTATAAATAAAAACCCACAAGAAATTTTTGAAGAATATAAAGATAAAATAATAAAAGCCCTTCCTTTTATTGGAGATATTAAAGTTCTTAATGGGTATCTTAATTTTTATTTGAATAAAAAAATATTATTTGAATTTTACAAAGCTGTTGCTTTAAGAAAATTTGAGATATTTAAAAACAATATAGGAAGAAGACAAAAATTTATAATAGAATACGTATCAGCAAATCCTACTGGTCCACTTCATCTCGGAAATGCAAGAGGTGCTATTTTAGGTGATACATTAGCTAATCTTTTAAAACTTTGTGGTTTTCGTGTTACAAAAGAATATTACGTAAATGACAGAGGAAAGCAGGTAGATATTTTATTAGATTCGATACTATATTATTTAAACAAAAGAGAGTACAAAGAAGAGTATTATAAGGGAGAATATATAAAAGAAATCGCAGAAAAATTTAAAGGAAAAATTAGTTCTTTAACTGAAACTCAACTTAAAAAATTTATTGTAAATTATATTTTAGAAAATTACATTAAAAAACCTCTTTATTCTTTTGGTACCAGATTTGATAATTTTTATTTTGAATCTGATCTTTATAAAAAAGATTTAGATAAAAAAATTCTAAAAGTTTTAGAAAAGAAAAATTTGATTGAAGAAAAAGAAGGAGCCCTTTGGTTGAGCTTAACTAAATTAAATGAGCCGAAAGATGAAGTTTTAATTAAAAAAGATGGAGAACCAACTTATTTTTTCTCAGATATTTTATACAATTATGAAAAACTTTTTATAAGAAGATTTAAATACTCATTGATTATAGTAGCATCTGACCACCAGGATCACGTAAGAAGACTTTCATCCGTTTTTGAAAAAATATTTAATGTTAAAGAAAGAAATTTTAAATTTTTAGTTTACCAAATGGTACACCTAATGAAAGAAAACGAAATTTTACGAATGTCAAAAAGAAAAGGAACATACGTTACTTTAGAGGATGTTATCAATTTAGTTAATAAAGATGCGCTAAGGTTTTATTTTGCAAAATATGCACCTGAAAATACAATAGAGATAGATCTTGATATTTTGCAAAAAGAAAATGAAGAAAACCCTGTATGGTATACCTTATATACATATGCAAGATTTTTGGGGATACTTAGAAAAGCAAAAGAACAGAAATTTATTCTTAAAAAAGAATCGGTAAAGACTAACTTGACAAAATCTTTTAATTATATCAAAGATAAAGAAGAATATTTAAAGATTTTGAGAATGATGACCCAATTAGCACAATTAATTCAAGAATCTGCTATTTTCTTAAGGCCAAATTTGATTTTCCAATATTTTATAAATTTTTGTAAAGAATTAAATTCTTTTTATGAAAAAGAAAGAATTTTGGAAAAGGATGAATATACTAAATTGCGATTAATATTTGTGTTAGGTATTTTAAATTTTTTAGATTTCCTATTTTCTATTTTTAACATAAAACCTCAAGAGAGTCTTCGCTATCTCCAAAACAAAAGTAGAAATCAAAAATCCTAAGAAAGCTCCTATGATTATATCTAATGGCCAATGCATAAAGGAGATCCAGGAAAATATTGCTATCAATGCACTTAATAAAAAAAGGAATATTCCCCATTCTATAAAATTGTTAAATATAACATTAGAAATAGCAAAAGCGATAGATGTATGTCTCGATGGAAAACTATCAAAAAATTGATCTCCTGGATAAAAATAACTTATAGGTCTTAAATGGGGATAGTTTGTTTTTAAAATACTGGTGATTACAAAAGTTAAAACAAAAGTTAATGCTAATTCAAAAAGAAGAAATTTGTTAATTTTTTTATTTTTAAAAGAACTTTTTAAGACCAAAAATATTGAAATGATTATTACAAGAAGTAATAAAACATCTCTAAAAAAGTCAAATACTTCTAAAATTTTTAAATTATTTTTAAAAATCTGATATAAATAATAAGTTAACATGAATAAGATTTTTAGTGTATTTTTTCAAAATTTGTCTCCTTATCAAATTATAGCAAAAAATAGTTTTTGGTTAACAAGTGGAAAAATCTTGGGAGGTATTTTGAGAGCTTTGTTGGTTATATTTTCAGCAAGGATTTTGGGACCAACACATTACGGAAATTTTGCTTTGGCTATAAATTTTGTACTTATTTTCTCTTTTTTACCTGAGTTTGGTTTATCATCAATTTTAACTAGAGAATTAACTAAAGAAAAAAATAAACAACCTATTTTTAATTGTATTTTTTCAATGTCTATATTGTTAAGTATTTTAAGCTATTTTTTGATATTTTTAGTAGGGTATTTTGTCATAAAAAATCAAATAGCCTTTAAGCTATTGCCAATTCTAGGTATAATGATGATTATCGATGTATTAAGGGAGATGATATATTCAATTTATAGAGCAGAATTAAAAGGAGAATTACAAGGAATTTTACATTTCTTAACAAACTTATTTCTTTTTGCTATCGGAATAAACATGCTTTTACTCTTTAAAAATGAATTTTATTTAGCCATTGCTTATTTTTTTGCTATTTTATTTGGATTTTTTATTAGCATTATCTTTGCTTTAGATTATCTTAAAAATTTTAAAATTGTTTTTAATCTCGATCTTTATAAAATTTATTTTAATTCTTCATGGCCCATAGCTTTAGCTAATACTTTATATTTATTGCTTTTATTTACTGATTCAATAATTTTAGGTTATTACAGAAATGCTTCTGAAGTAGGAATTTATAATTCAGCTGTTAAAATAAATGAATTTTTAATACTTATACCAACAGGAATAGCATTAGCAATTCTTCCAATGTTGAGTAAAAATGTAACTAACAAAGAAGAGCTTAAAAAACATTTATCATTTTCAATCTATTTAACTTATTTAATGATATTCCCAATAATATTTGGGGTTTTGATTTTATCTGAAAAATTAGTAACTTTTATTTTTGGAAGCGAATACCTTAATGCTCATATTGGATTAAAAGTTCTAATACCATCTCTTTTAGCTTCGTCACTATTTATGATTTATAGTCAATTTTTGATTTCTATAGATAAAAGAAAGGAGCTTTTAATTTTCGAATTCATAGCTTTTTTAGTAAATCTATTTTTAAATATAGCCTTGATTCCTAAATATGGTTTTGTAATAGCTGCTTTTAATACAACACTTTCTAATTACCTTGCTTTAATCTTTGCTCATATAAATATAAAAAAATATATAACTATAAATTTACTCTCTAATGCTCTTAAACCTTTTTTTGCCGCCTTAAGTATGTATTTATTACTAATTATTTTAAAACCCGAAAATCTTCTTCTTTCAATCTTTTTAGGAGCTAGTTTTTATTTAGCAATTTTAATATTAGTAAAAGATGAAATAACGATTAAGATATTAAACAAATTTTTTAATATATAGGATTAAAATTAAGTATTTTGAGAAATTTTCTTTATATCAATCTCATAAAAAGCAATTGCTTGCAAAATGCTCCCGATTAAAGAGAATATAAAACCTACGAGAATAATCAAAAGTATTGAGCCTAGCATATAAAATTCTGCAGCTTTTTTGAATTCCTTGATGTTTAAACTGTTGCTGATTTCTACAAAACTTCTTTTTACAAAATAAGCCCATATAATAAATGAAACCCATAAAACTATAATACCTGAGGTTATTAAAATCATACTTAAAGAATTATTTTTAACAGCATTCAATAACACCTGAATAGAGTTTTCTAAATAATTTGTATCTGACAATATCAAAACACCAAAACCACCAATTAATAAAACAATCGATATAAAGCTACCCAAGATTATAACTATAATGCTTTTTACATAATCTTTAAAAATATTTCTTTTCTCTAAAAATTCGCTTATATTTTTTACGGCTACTATTAAAAGAATAATGGAAGCAATATATAAAACAAATCCTATATTTGGTAAAAATGATCCAAAATATAATAACGATCCTATAAGTCCATAGTCCCTTCCTTTTTTAAGTTTATCCATTTTTAATTAAATATTAATTCGACTTTTTAATTTTTTCTTCTAATTTTAATAAAACAGGTAATTGATAAGGAATGATTTTTTTCTTAGCTAACTCTAATTCAATATACTCAACTTTATCATTTTCTGGATAAATTTTTCTAATTCCAGAACCAGGAGGCCATTCAACTTCAATTTTTTCTTTACTTGTCCCGAATTTATCTTTTTTAAAATCTTTTTGTAGAAAGAAAATATGTACTAATTTCCCACTTTTACTTCTTACATCACATAGGTATTTTATTCTTTTAATATCCCTTAATGATAAAGATAAACCCGTTTCCTCTTCAAACTCTCTAATTGCCGCTCGTAATAAATCTTCATCTTCTGAAACTCCACCCTTAGGTATATGCCATGATTTGAAATCTTTATTATGCCAATAAGGCCCTCCAGGATGGACTAGCAATACTTCTATTTTTCTACTTTTTTTATTCTTTCTATAAACTAAAATCCCTGAGCTTATTTTCTCTTCGTTCATTTTGTTGATTATAATTATAAGTTAAAATGCTTAATTTAATTTTAAGTTTGATAATATTTCTTGCAAGCTCCTTAAATATTTTAAGGCTTTTTCAAATAAAAGAATATTTCTTTCCATCAATTTGGGCTCATTTTGATTACCCTTCAAGTTATCTGATTTTTATAAAAAGAAGGGAAATTTTTTTATGGTTATTATGGGCTCTATTTTTTATTTTAGCATTCTTAGGATTTAATTTTTCTTTTAAAGGCTCATTTTGGGTTTTTATTTTGCTTATCTTTTTATTTTTTCTATTAAAGAAAAGATCTGAACAAATAAAATCAATCAATTGGACTTTAAAATTTCTTTTTATTTCTTTTTTAGTTATTTTAATAAATTGGAGAATTTTGGATATTTCTGAAAGCAGTTTTTTTATGTTTTTTATACTGTTAACTGCGCCTTTACAATTTTTAATATCTCTTATAAGTACTTATATAGCAAATACTTTAACTAATCTTTATGCTCAAATATTATATAATAAAGCAAAAGTAAAAATAGAAAAGTGGAAAAAGGCGGATCCCCAAAGAAAAATAATAGGAATTACTGGAAGCTATGGGAAAACTTCTACTAAAGAAATACTAGCTCAAATTTTATCAAAAAAATTTAAAGTTTTAAAATCACCTCTTCGGTTAAATGCTGAGATAGGGTTGTCGCAATTTATTTTAAATTCTAATTTAGAAGAATATGAAATTTTGATAATTGAAATGGGAGCAAGAAGGAGAGGTGAAATTTCTACATTAGTAAAAATTTTTAATCCAGATATTGTTTTCTTAACAGGAATAGGCCCCCAGCATGTTGCTACCTTTGGTTCATTAAAAGATATTATCATTGGTAAAAGCGAAATATTTAAATCTGTAGTGCCGAGAGGTATTGCTTTAATAAATGGAAATGATGAATATTCAAAATATATTTATCAAACCCTACCTTTACCTCAAAAATATTTATACGGCACAAGAGAATCTCATTTTTATCCAATAGAAACACAATTCTCTTTAGAAAACACTGTATTTAATTTTGTTTATCCAGATGGAGTTATAACTTTAAGCACAAATATTGTAGGGAGACAATTTTTAGAAAACCTTGTGGGAGCCTTAGCTTGTGCTTATCTTTTAGGAATTAAACCAAAGGATTTAGAGGATGTTTTAAAAAATATAGAATTATTACCTCATCAATTTCAAGTTGTTAAAAAATATAATCCAGTGATTATAGATGATTCTTATAATTCAAATTTGATAGGCGTTATAAAAGGAGCGGAGTTTTTTTATTCTTTACCTATTAAATATAAAATTATATTTTTTGCTGGGATTTTAGAACTTGGCGTAGAAACACCCAGTTATTATAAGGAATTAATTGAGGTTTTTAGAAATTTTGACAAAATAATTCTTACTTTCAAAGATTATACTCAAATTTTTGAAGAATATTTATACAATAAGGTAATAATTTATAAAAAACAAAAAGTAGAAGAGCTCATAAAAGAATTTCCCAAAAATGAATTAGGTATTTTAATTTTAGGAAGAATTCCATCTAAATTATTAGAAGAAATTTTAAAACTATGAAAAAAAGATTAATTTCTCCTGATTTCTTCCCTAATTTTGAAAAAGACGATTATGAAATAATAAGAAAACTGCTTTGGGTTAAGGGTGATAAATTAATCCAAGGAAATAGTTTAGAAATTTTAAAAAACGAGCTCAAAAGATTTTTCACGCAAGGAGAAATATTTTTATTTAATTCTGAAAGAGGAGCATTACAAAGATTTTTAGAATTTTATCTGAGTAAGACCAAAAATAAAAAAGTTGGAACACAAGCTTTTACGTGCTTTGTGGTTCCTAAAGCAATTTTAAATGCAGGTGGTATACCGGTTTTTTTGGATATTAAAAAGGGGGATGTAAATTTTGATGAAAATATTATTAAGCAAACTTTAGAAAATCATCCTGATTTAAGCGTGCTAATTTTACAAAACACATTTGGAATTCCTAATGATGTTGTTAAAATCATAGAAATTGCAAAAGAAAATAATTTATTGGTAATAGAAAACTTAGCCCATTCTTTTGGTGCAAAATACAAAGAAAAATATTTAGGTAATTTTGGGGATGTAGCTTTGGTAAGCTTTGGAAGGTCTAAAGTTTTATCAGGTATATTTGGAGGGGCTTTAGTTATAAACAATAAAGAATTAGCTGACGAATTTTCTCAAATCTATAAGAAAATAAAATACCCTAATAAATTTTGGGTTAGAAAAACTTTATTATATGCATATTTAATGAAAAATATTCGTATGAACTATAATAAGTTTACAAAAGCATTGACAAGTCTTTTAAGGGTTTTAAAAGTGATAGAACCTGAAATCTCTAAAGAAGAATATTTGGGGAAAGTTGATGAATTAAGGTTATTAAAAATGCCTGAGGCCTTTGCAAAAATTGCTGTCCATCAATTAAGGAAGCTTTACAAGTTTAGCGAACATAGAGAACAAATTTCAAAAATATACTTAAAAGAAGGAATTCTGCCTTATGGTTTTATTCCTACTGAATATGAATTTTATTTTTTAAGATACCCCATTACAGTGAGCAATCCAAGATTGTTAATTGATAACCTAAAAAAATATAATATCTATTTAGGAAATTGGTATAATTCTCCATTAGCGCCTATACAAAAAAGATTAGATAGATTTGGATATTATTATGGAATGTGTAAGAATGCAGAAGAGTTATGCTTTTCGATTTGTAATTTGCCTACAAACATATTAACCACAAAAAATGATGCATTTTTAATAACTGAATTAATTAAAAAATTTGCTTAAAAATGATAGAAATAAGAGAAATTAAAAATAAAAATATTTATAAAGAGTTTATACAGAAACAAAAACCTATTTCTTTTTTGCAAAATTTTGAGTGGGGAGAAGTAGAAAAAAAATTAAATAAAGAAATTTTTAGATTAGGTGTATATGTAAAAAATGAGTTAATAGGCGTTTTTCAATTGATTGGAAATTTTGCAAAAAGAGGAAAATTTTTAACAATTTCTCATGGCCCAATTATTAAAGAAGAGTTTAAAGATACTTTTGTTGAAATAATAAAAAGTTTAATTAACTTTATAAAAATTCACCCTCATCTCAAAAAGTTTTCTTTTATTCGAACGAATTTTTTGGTGGAATATAATGAAAATTTATTAAGGGAACTTTTGAAAATGGGGTTTAAATATGCCCCTAGATTGTTCGTTTCAGAAAATTTTTGGATAAAGGATTTGAAAAAAAATGAAGAAGAATTACTTTCAGAGATGAGCAAAAATCATAAAAAATTAATTTTAGACTCCCTTGAAAAACCTTTTTTGGAAATAGAAAAAACTGACGATTTAGAAAAAATAGAAATTTTTTGGAATTTATACAAAAAATTAGCACAAAATAAAAAATTTATCCCTTATCCTTATGAGCTTATTAAGTATGAATTCATGGAGTTTAAAAATATTAACTCTGCAAAGCTTTATTTTGGAAAAGTTGAAGAGAGGTACGTAAGTTCTGCATTAATAATTTTTGTTAATGATATAGCTTTTTATCATCATGGAGCAAGTGAACCTATAAAAGAACCTATTAATTACAAACTACATTGGCAAATAATTTTAGACGCCCAAAAAATGGGTTGTAGATGTTATAATTTATGGGGAATTACCGAGAAAGGACCTGGACATCCTTGGTATGGACTGACTCAGTTTAAAAAGGGTTTTGGAGGTAGATTGATTAAATTAATGCCTACTTTAGATTTTCCCTTAAATTTAAAATATTATTTAACTTGGGTCTTTGAAAAATTAATTTATAGAAATAAAATATAATAAAAATGCTTTCAAAATTTTTTCAATCTTTTAAAATAGATTATATTAAAAAATGGCAACCAATTGTTGAAAAGATTAATGCATTAGAAAAAGACTTTGAAAAAATACCAGATGAAAGTTTAAAAGAAAAAACCCAAGAATTTAAAGAAAGATTAAAAAAGGGAGAAACATTAGATGATTTATTGCCAGAAGCCTTTGCTTTGGTTAGAGAAGCTGCAAAAAGAACTTTGAATCAAAGACATTACGATGTTCAACTTTTAGGTGGGATTGGTTTACATAAAGGAATGATTGTAGAAATGATGACAGGCGAAGGAAAAACTTTGACTGCGACTTTAGCTGCTTATTTAAATTCTTTAGAAGGGAAAGGAGTTCATATAGTAACAGTGAATGATTATTTAGCAAAAAGAGATACTGTATGGATGGGACAAATCTATTATTTGCTAGGAATTTCTGTTGGTTGTTTAGTTCATGAAGAAAGTTATTTATATGATCCTTCATTTACTGAAGAAGAGATTGACAAACTTAGAGATCAAACAGCAAGTTTTAGGGTATTTTATCAATATTTAAGGCCTGTCTCAAGAAGGGAAGCGTATGAAGCAGATATTACTTATGGGACAAATCATGAATTCGGTTTTGATTATTTAAGAGATCATTTAGAAATAGATAAATTTAATGTTGTACAAAGGGAATTCAATTATGCGATTATTGATGAAGCAGATAGTATATTAATAGATGAAGCAAGGACGCCTCTTATAATTTCTGGTATACAACAAGAACCGGCAGAAACTTACTACTTTTTTGATTCTATTGCTAAAACTTTAAAGAAAGATATTGATTTCATTGTAGATGAAAAAAGGAGGACTGTTTATTTGACAGAAGAAGGACAAAATAGAATTGAAGAAATACTTAAATATAACCCATATAAAGTAGAAGATTTACACACTATTCATCACTTAGAAGAAGCTTTAAAGGCAAATTATTTGTATTTCAGAGATAGAGATTATATAGTAAAAGACAATCAGGTTTTAATCATAGATGAGTTTACAGGAAGAATAATGTGGGGAAGACGTTGGTCTGGAGGTTTACATCAAGCTATTGAAGCAAAAGAACGAGTTCCTATTCAGCCTGAAAGCAAAACTATAGCAGAAATTACTATTCAAAATCTGTTTAGAAAATATAAAAAACTTGCAGGTATGACAGGTACGGCTGCGACATCTGCTGAAGAATTTTATAAAGTTTATGGGCTAGAAGTGGTAATAATTCCTCCAAATAAACCTTGTATTAGAATAGACCATCCAGACAAGATATTTTTGAAAGAAGAAGAAAAATGGGAAGCTGTCGTAGATAAAATAGAAGAGCTTTATAAAATAGGAAGGCCGGTTTTAGTTGGAACTACATCAATTGAAAAAAATGAACTGCTTTCGCGTAAACTAAAAGAACGAGGTATACCTCATAATATTTTAAATGCAAAAAATCATGAAGAAGAAGGTGCAATAATAGCTCAAGCAGGTAAATTAAGGCAAGTTACTGTAGCAACAAACATGGCAGGAAGAGGAGTAGATATAATTTTAGGGGGTAACCCACCTGATAAAGAAGAAGCAGAAAAGGTTAGGGCATTAGGTGGTTTATTCGTAATAGGGACAGAAAGGCATGAAGCAAGGAGGATTGATAATCAATTAAGAGGAAGAGCTGGAAGACAAGGAGACCCTGGTGAAACTCAATTTTTTATATCTTTAGAAGATGATTTAATAAGAATATTCGGGGGAGAAAAAATACAAAGCCTTTTACAAAAATTAAAAATAGAAAAAGGACCCATAGAGCATCCCTTAATTTCCAAAGCAATCGATGAAGCACAAAGCAAGGTTGAAGGTATGAATTTTGATTTAAGAAAACATCTTCTTGAGTATGATGATGTAATAAATGCACAAAGAGATAAAATATATCAAGAAAGAGAAGATATTCTGTTTGAAAAAATCGACATTGAAGAATTTGTAAAAGAATGCTTTGAAAAATTTTTAGAAGAAGATGAAGGTCTAATTAGTTATTACTTAAAAATAGAAAATCAAAAAGAAATAAAAGAGGAAGCTAAAGAAAAATTTTTGAAACACTATGAAAGTTTAAGAGAAAATTTTGAAGAGGAAGAATGGCAAAGGCTTTTAAGAATAACAGTTTTACGATTGTTTGATTATTTATGGTCTGAACACTTAAGTTATTTAAATGAATTAAAAGAAAGTGTAACCTGGAGAGGTTATGCTCATAGAGATCCATTAGTTGAGTTTAAACGAGAAGCCTTAGAAAGTTTTGAGAACTTTCATAGGTTTTTAAGAATTAATTTAATTTACTATTTATTTAACTTAAGCGTTAAAAAAGAAGTACCAAAAATAGGAAGAAATGATCCATGTCCTTGTGGTTCTGGTAAAAAATGGAAAAAATGTGGTTTACTGAATACTCCTGAGCATCAAGAAAGGATGAAAAAACTTAAAGAAATAAAGGAGGTGCATGATGATTAAAAATATGGTATAATAATATAATTAGCATGTGAATATTAACGATGCTAATATAATGAGGAAACTTAGCAAGATGTCTAAGTTTCCTCATATCGAAAAAATGAAAATTAAGCCATTAAATGACTATGTTTTAGTGGAACCAATAAAAGAGGACGAAGTTACAAAGGGCGGAATTATTATACCAGAAACAGCGAGAGAAGAAAGAGCTGTCAAGGGCAAAGTTATTGCTGTAGGACCTGGTAAATTGAATGAAAAAGGGGAAAGAAATCCTATGAATGTAAAAGAAGGACAAGTTGTTCTTTTCAAAAAATATGCACCAGATGAAATCAAAATAAATGATAAAGAATATTATTTCATAAGAGAAGACGATATTATGGCAATTATAGAAGAATAACCACAGGTTACGTTTTGTTAACCTGTGGTTTTAAAAATTAAAATGGCAAAAGCTATATTATTTGACGAAAGAGCCAGAAAAAAACTCCTAAGGGGAATAAATAAATTAGCAAATACAATAAAAATTACTCTAGGTCCTAAAGGAAGGGCTGTGGTTTTAGATAAAGGATATGGAGCCCCAACTATAACAAGAGATGGGGTTACTATTGCAAAAGAAATAGAATTGGAAGATAAATTTGAAAACTTAGGAGCTGAGTTAATAAAAGAAGTAGCTTCAAAAACTAATGATACTGCAGGAGATGGTACAACAACGGCTACGCTACTTGCTCAGGTACTAATAAATGAAGGTGTTAAAAATGTTTCAGCTGGAGTTGACCCCATAGGAATGCAAAGAGGAATGGAGAAGGGAATAAATGTAGTTTTAGAAGAATTAAAGAAAATTGCTAAACCTGTTTCAGGAAAAGAAGATTATGCACATGTAGCTACTATTTCTGCAAGGGATGAAGAAATTGGCAAATTAATAGCAGAAGTAATTGACAAAGTTGGGAAAGATGGTGTTGTTACTGTAGAAGAAGGTCAAACTATAGGAATTACTTATGAGTTAGCAGAAGGTATGCAATTCGACAGAGGGTATATTTCTCCTTATATGATCACCAATCCAGAAAAAATGGAAGCTGTTCTAGAGGACCCTCTTATTTTGATTACAGACAAAAAAATTTCCTCAATTCATGATTTAGTGCCACTTCTTGAAAAAATTGTACAAAGTGGGAGAAGGCCATTACTTATAATTGCAGAAGATGTAGAAGGTGAAGCTTTAGCTACCCTGATAGTAAACAAATTAAAAGGAATCCTCCTTTCAGTTGCGGTAAAAGCTCCTGGTTTTGGGGAAAGAAGAAAAGAAATGCTTCAAGATATTGCAGTATTAACAGGAGGTCAAGTAATTTCTGAAGAACTTGGATTGAAATTAGAGTCAGCTGATATTCATAATCTCGGTGAAGCAAGAAAAGTAATAGTTACAAAAGATACAACTACAATAGTTGGTGGCAAGGGTAAAAAGGAAGAAATTGAAAAAAGAATAGCTCAGATTAGAAAGCAGTTAGAAACCACAACTTCTGAATATGATAAAGAGAAATTACAAGAAAGGCTAGCTAAATTAGTTGGTGGTGTAGCAGTTATAAAAGTTGGAGCCCCTACAGAAGTTCAACAAAAAGAGTTACAACATAGAGTTGAAGATGCTGTTGCTGCAACAAAGGCTGCTATTGAAGAAGGGATAGTCCCAGGAGGTGGTGTAGCTTTAATTAGATGTGTGCCTGCCTTAGAAAAATTAATAGAAGAATTATCTAAAAAAGATATAGCAGAATATATAGGAGCAACTATTGTTAAAAAAGCAATTGAAGCTCCTATCAGACAAATAGCTTATAATGCTGGAGTTGACCCCTCTGTGGTCCTTGAAAAAGTAAAAAATGGTAAAGATGACTTTGGATTCAATGCTGCTACTTTACAATATGAAAATCTATTTAAATCTGGCATTATTGATCCAACAAAAGTGACAAGAACTGCTCTTCAAAATGCCGGTTCTGTTGCAAGCCTACTTATAATAACTCACGCTATAGTAGCAGAACTTCCTGAAAAGAAAAAAGAGAAAAGCTTTGCATCTGAGGAGGAAATGGAAGAAGAATATTAATAAATAGGCTTTAATGAAAAAATTTTTAATAAATTTATTAGGAGTTATTGTATTATTGCTTTTATTTTTCTTATCTTATTCTTATTATCAAAATAAAATTATTGAAGAAAAAAATAAGATAAAAATTGGCACAACTATAGGGGCTATTGCTTCTATTTTAAGAGAAATTGGAGCGGATAAAATCGAAATTATTGATTTATCAGAGAATGCTCCTCATGCTCATGAAATAGTTATTTCTCCTCAAAAACTTCAACAAATTAAAGAGGCTAAAATAATTTTTGCAATTGGAGCTAATCTAGATGATTTTATAGATAAAATTTCTAGTGAACTTAATATTATGGTTTATAAATTTGATAAAGATGTAGAGCTTATTAAATATAATAAGAAAATAGTTAATTCTCATTATTGGCTTTCTCTTAAAAATTCAAAAATTATTGCAACAAAAATAGCTACTAAATTGATTGAATTAGATTCAAAAAATAAAGATTTTTATATTTTCAATCTTCATAAGTTTTATAAAGAAATAGATGGGTTGAGAAAATATACAACTAAGTTTAGCCAATTAAAAAATAACAAAATTCTTGTAACCCACCCTGGCTTTGATTATTTAGCTAAAGAATTAAATTTAGAAATAATAGGTTATTTAAAGACAGAAGAAGGAGAGGGGATAGCTCCAAGGGATTTACTTAATCTTGCAATAAAAATTAAAGAAAACAATATAAAAACTATTTTTGTAGAGAAAGGTATGATAGATACTACTGTTCTACAATTTGCTAAAATATATAACCTAAAAATAATAGAACTCGATCCATTGGAAACTGCTTTATCTGAGCAAGTATTTACGAAGACTTTGAAAGAGAACATAGAGAAGCTTTATAATAATTTATTATGAGCTTATTGGAAGTTAAAAATCTCTCCGTAAAAATTGGAGAGCAAAAAATTTTAGATAATATTTCTTTCACTTTAGAAGAAGGTGAGTTTTTGGGAGTCATTGGACCTAATGGGGCAGGGAAGACTACTTTGTTGAAAGCCATTTTAGGTTTGATTGATTATGAGGGAGAAGTAAAATTTAAAGGCGATGATATAAAAAAACATTTAGATAAAATTTCATATGTACCGCAAAAGTTTGAGTTTGATAAATCTATCCCAATTACTGTAGAAGAGTTTATAAATCTAACAAGGATAAAAATTACAAAAGAAGAAAAAGAACATGTTTTAAAAGAGACTGGTATCTTAAAATATTTAACTCATAAATTAGGCGAAATTTCAGGAGGTGAACTTCAAAGAGTTTTAATAGCTAAAGCAATTATGGATAAACCCCTTCTTTTATTGATGGATGAACCTATAGCTGGCATTGATATTGAAGGCGAGAAAAGATTTGTTAATATAATAGAACATTTACATAAAGAACATAAAATTTCAGTAATATTGGTTTCTCATGAATTAAGTATAATTCACTATTTAGCTCAAAAGATACTTTGTCTAAACAAAAAAATGTTCTGTTATGGTGATATTGAAAGCTCTCTAACAAGCGAAACTATTAAAGCCTTGTATGGAGAAGAGTTTATTTATAAACCTCACAAACATTGACATCTTTACAAATAGTTCCGTACGGAATTATTTGTTTAAGCAAGAAAAAACTAAAACTAAAATAAAAAAGATATGGTTAATTATGGTGTTTTAAATAAAAAATATTTTCTGGATTAAGTTTTAATAATTTTGCGCATTCTACATCAACTAGTTTTGCATCATAACCTGCAATAATTTTTCCGATAGGAGGGTCAGCAGGAATACCGTAAACTTCACTTTTCAATTGTCCTATAGATCCATCTACCAAATGAAAACCCACATTAATATATTTATTAAGATCAATTATAGCCTTATGAACACCAAAATAATGTAATTCACTTTTATTCCAATAACCTGCTGGTATGTCTTTTTTAAGAACCCAATAATCTCCTTCTTTTACTAAAAATTCTGTATTGAGATAAAAACCAAACAAATTTTTCATAGCTGCTGTAAGTTTAGCTTCAGAATGTATTTTCAAAACAGGTAAATTGATAATAAAGCTTTCAAATACAATACGAGGTAAGAAAATAGTTTTGAGTACTAGAGCTTTTTCATTTTCTAATTTGATTCTCTCTGTTTTATTAAGATCTGTTAATTTTATCTTATATTTTTTAGCTAATTCATAATACCCTAAGTCCTTAAAAGCTTTTTCTGTATCACAACCTCCTGATCCTTCTGCTATTATTATTTCTGCCTTGCTATTTTCTAAGCAGTACTTTATAACTTCTTCTACAAAATCAACAGAAGTTGTGCAAGGAAATGGTTGATTTGTGGTAAGATTAGGTTTAATTAAAATTTTTTCTTGGTTTTTAATTTTTTCTTTTAGCTCTAATCTTTCTAAAATTTTTGGAATGGTTTCTTTATATGATTTAAAATCTTCTACTATTATTTCCTGCATTTTAAAAGATTATTTAATTCAATATTTTTAATTATATTTGAAATTTCAAAATTTAAGCTTTGAAGTAAAAAAATTTTAATTTAATTATCTTCTTAATACCGTTTGTTTAATTAACCAAATTAATAGGTTTTCCTTCCATAAATCCTTTTATATTTTCAATTGTGGTTTTTAAAATTCTTTTAATAGCCTCTTCAGAATTAAAAGCATTATGAGGTGTAATTAAAACATTCGACATCTTCATTAAAATGTGATTTTGCCATAATGTTTTTATTTCTTCAGTTTTAAGTTCCTGTCTTACTAAGAGTTCTAATTCTTCTTTTATTTCAGTTTCTTCCTCTAAAACATCTAATGCAGCACCCTTTAAAATTCCTTCTTTTAATGCGTAAATTAAAGCCTCTGTCTCTATTATTCCTCCTCTTGCAGTATTTATCAAATAAGCACCTCTTTTTATTAAATTTATATTATTTTTGTTAATCAAATGAAATGTTGTTGGGTTTAACGTTGTATGAATTGTAATTACATCGGAATTTTGTAGAAGCTCTTCTAATGTAACATACCTAACTTCATATTCTTTAGCGAAGTTTTCATCCTTGTAAATATCATAGGCTAATATATTCATACCAAAAGCTTTAGCCAATTTTATAACTTCCTTACCAATTTTTCCAGTGCCAATTACACCCAAAGTTTTTCCATTGAGTTCCTCACCTCTTAAATTTGATAAATCAAAACTTTCTGCCTCTTTAATTTGATCAATAGCATAATAAATTTTTCTCATCAAGTTTAACATTAATCCTATTGTCCACTCGGCAACAGTTTTTGTTCCATATTCAGGTACATTAGAAACCAAAATCCCTTTTTCTTTGCAGTAATTAATATCAATGTGATCAAAGCCGGTAGATCTTGTGGTTATAAATTTCAAATTTGGTAAAGAATCAATAATTTCTTTATTAATTTCAGAGCATATGAAAACGCTTAGAATATCTATATCTTTAAAATTTCCTACATTTTCTTTTGTAATCCAATCAGTTGTAAAAATTAATTCATGTCCATTAAGTTCTTTTTCTAAAATTTCTTTTTCCCAGCCCTCTGCCTCAAAAAATCCTATTCTCATCCCTTAATTTTAACATAAAAATTGTTAATATATTTCTGTGAAATCTTGAAAATTAGTTGATTATTTTTCTGTATTTCTATAAATTTCTATAAACTAAATTTTACATTAACAATGCTATAGCATTCTAAATTTACAATGAAAGTTTTAGTGAGTATATTTTTTAAAGAAGGTTAACTGTGCCTGATTCTTCTTTGGGGCTCTATTATTCTTTGCAACAATCAATTAATTTTTTAATTATTTCTTTAATATTTCTAAATACTGTTCCTTCTTTGTCCTCTTTGTTTAATTTATTATCCTCAATCTTTTTAACTTCACCAACATCAATGATCCCTAAATTTAAACTCCAAAATAGAGAATAAAGATTATAGGCTTTTTCAAATAAATCATAAGCTGATTCTTTATTTCCTTTATCTAATTCTTTTGTTCCGACCTCAATCAGTCGCATTGTTGCTCCAAGTAAATGTTTCGATAGACACCAAATTTCAGCTCCTTCTTCTACATTTTTAACTAGTTTTTTTAATAACTCTTTCCTAATGTTTCTTACCTCGTTTAACAAATCAAAGTATTTTTTATTTCCTGTTTTTGCTCCCGAAAAATAAAAATGTTCTTCAATTGAAATTAAATTCATCAAAGCGACTGACAAATCTTCATCTGCTGAAAGATCTAATTCTGATGTATTCTTCTTAATTTTCTGGATTAAATTTTCTATTTTTCCCTTTAAGTCTTCTTTCATATTATGAAATTAATAAATAAATTAGAAGACTTGCAACTAATAAGAGAAAAATGGGAATGAATACTTTTTGAAATGGGAATAAAACTTTATTATTATTTTTCTTCTTTAGGAATTCACTTAAATAGATTCCTAATGGTAATAAAATAGAACCCAAAATTATTCCTGCTAAAAGTTTGTCGATACCAAAAATTTTATTTAGTGGATGTCCTAGGATTTTATAATAATGCAAAGGCCACAGAGTTAAAAAATACCAAAAGATTAAAGAAGTAATACTAGCAATCCAAATGTTTATGTTTTTCTTTTTTAACCATACTGTTGTCCAAAGTACTAAGTAAATTAATAAAGCGCCAATCCAAATACCAGAAATTAGATCATCAACACCTAAATACCTACTTAATCCTACTCCTACTGCAACCCCGAATGTACAAACTGGACACATTTTATTTAATTATAAATTAACTCCTTAAATTTTTTTTAATAATGTTTTTAATAATGTTTTCACAATTTATATTATAATTTTATTTTGAAATTTTTCAGGTATAATTTTTAAAACAAAAAATGAAATATGTAAGATGGTTTAAGGAGTTAAAAAAAGAAGACATTTCTCTAGTTGGTGGGAAAAATGCTAATCTAGGTGAAATGTATCAAAAATTAACAGATTTAGGGGTTAAGATTCCAAATGGGTTTGCAGTGACGACTGAAGCTTACGATTATTTCATTAGATTTAATAATTTAGAAAATGAAATTAAGGAAATATTAGAAAAAACCAATATTTATAATGTCGTAGAACTTCAAAATGCAGGAGAGAAAATAAGGAATCTAATTAAACAAGGAAATTTTCCTGAAGATTTAAAAGAAGAAATTTCTCAAGCATTTAATGAACTAAAAAGAGAATATGGAGAGGATTTAACTGTAGCTGTAAGAAGTAGTGCTTCAGCCGAAGATTTGCCAGATGCATCATTTGCTGGTCAACAAGAAACTTATTTAAATGTTAGTGAAAAAGATTTACTTGAAAAAGTAAAATTTTGCTTTGCTTCTTTATTTACTGATAGAGCAATTTTTTATAGACAAGAAAAAGGATTCGATCATTTTCAAGTCAAGCTTTCTGTTGGAGTACAAAAAATGGTTCGTTCTGATTTAGCAAGCTCTGGGGTTATGTTTACCATTGATACTGATACTGGCTTAGATAAAGTAATTGTTATTAATGGAGTTTGGGGGTTAGGAGAATTGATTGTCCAAGGAAAAGTTATACCAGATGAATGGATAGTGTTTAAAAAGGGATTAGAAAGGGGCTTTAATAGTATTATTAGCAAAAGGTTAGGAGAAAAAGTTAAAAAAATTGTTTATGCTGAAGAAGATCTCAAAGATGATTTACAAAAAGGAGGAACAAAAGAGGTTGAAACTACTGAAGAAGAAAGGAATAGATTTTCTTTGAGCGATGGCGAGGTTTTAGAACTTGCTAAAATGGGATTAATTATAGAAAAACATTATGGCCAAGCAATGGATATTGAATGGGCAAAGGATGGTATTGATGGAAAACTTTATATTGTTCAAGCAAGAGCAGAAACAGTCTACTCAACTAAAAAACGAAATGTTTATGAAGAATATAAATTGAAAGAAAAAGGAGAAATTTTACTTAAAGGGATTGCAATTGGTTCAAAAATTACTTCTGGAAAGGTTAGAGTGATTAAGGATGTTTCTAAAATTCATGAATTTCAAGCAGGAGAAATCTTAGTTACTGAAATGACAGACCCAGATTGGGTACCAATAATGAAAATTGCTAAGGGAATAATTACAGATAAAGGAGGTAGGACCTGTCATGCGGCCATTGTTTCTCGTGAGCTTGGTATCCCGGCAATTGTAGGCACTCAAAAGGCAACTGAAATTTTAAAAACAGGTGATGAAGTAACAATTGATTGCTCAACCGGAATTACAGGATACGTTTATAAAGGATTATTAGATTATGAGGTTACCCCGCATGATTTAGGAAAATTACCTGAAACTAAAACAAAAATTTATGTAAATATCGGACTTCCTGATGAAGCATGGGAAAGATGGTATTTACCAGTACAAGGAGTTGGGCTTGCAAGAGAAGAATTTATTATTGCTGAAGAGATTAAAATTCATCCAAATGCTTTAATTGATTATCCTAATTTACCTGAAGAAATCAAAAGAAAAATTGAAGAAATCACAACTGGATATGATGATAAAAAGCAATATTTTATTGATAAATTAGCTGAAGGAATAGCTAAAATTTGTACTGCCTATTATCCAAATGAAGTTATTGTAAGATTTTCTGATTTTAAAACTAATGAGTATAGAAATTTAATTGGCGGAGAGCTTTATGAACCTCATGAAGAAAATCCTATGATAGGTTGGAGAGGTGCGAGTAGATATTATCACCCTAAATTTAAAGAAGCTTTCAAGTTAGAAGTGTTAGCTATGAAAAAAGTAAAAGAAGAATTTGGGTTAGATAATTTAGCAGTTATGGTTCCATTTTGCAGAATTCCAGAAGAAGGCAAAAAAGTTGTTGAAATTATTGAATCAATAATGGGCAAAAGAACAGAAAAGGGTTACAAAATTTATGTAATGTGTGAAATCCCTTCTAATATTTTGCAAGCTGAAGAGTTTTTAGAAATTTTTGATGGAATGTCAATTGGTTCAAATGACTTGACTCAGCTTGTTTTAGGAATTGATAGAGATAACGAAATTTTGCAAGGTTTAGCTGATGAAAGAAATGAATCAGTTAAAAAAATGATCGCCCAAGTGATAAAATTGTGCAGAGAAAAAAATAAATATATTGGAATCTGTGGGCAAGCTCCAAGTGACTTTCCGGAGGTAGTTGAATTTTTAGTAAGAGAAGGTATTGAAAGCATTAGTGTAAATAGCGATGTTGTAATCAAAACAATAGAAATGGTAAAGAAATTTGAAGATGAATTAAAAAGTTTCTAAGTATTTTTAATAACTTAAAGAGACTATAATCTCGTATTCTTTCTTATTGATGTTAGGCCTTATATAACTAATTACTAATCTATTAAATTTATCAAATACAAAAGTACTTGGATATTCAAGATAAGGGCCATAAATTTGATCATTAATGTAGAAAAGCGTATTTCCATAATAGGTAAATATACAACCGAAATTTAAACTATTATTTGAAAATGAGACACCCCCTACGTTTTCATAAGGGCCAAACACTGAATTGTTAAAATTTAGAAAATAATAATTCTTCTTTTTAAATATAAAGGCGAATTGTCTGCCGTCAGGTGAAAGATTAATTTCCTTTACATAATCATATGGTCCGTAAATTTTTCCATTTATATTTACATAATGCATAAAATATTGAGAAAAAATAAAACCAAAAGAATTTCCTTCATTGCTTAAAGTAATATTATATGCTTCATCATATGGGCCATATGTTTTAGAATTTATTCTTATATAAGAAAGCCCATAAGAATCTTTATAAGGAAAAGCTAAAGAATTACCATTTTTACTTAAATTCAAAACACCTATATCTTTAAATGGTCCTAAAATTGAGTTATTTACCCAGATAAATTCTTTACCATTTTTAGTAAATCTAAAAATGCATTTTTGAAAATTTTCATCGCAAATTAAACTACTAGCATTCTCAAATGGACCATATTCTTTACCATTTATTTCGGCATAATATTCATGTAGATTATTTTTGTAAATAAAAGATATCTTTTCTCCATCTTTAGATAAGGTTAAATTTTCCACATTCAAATATGGACCTTTAATGTATTTTTCTCCATTTTTATTTGCATAAATGTAAAACTGCCCATCTTTTTTATAAGCAAAAATAAAACTTAAACCATTTTGAGAAAATTTAATAGATTCATATTTTACTTCCTCAAAAGGTCCTAAAATTTCAAAATCATCTAATTCATCATTCCTTTTTCCTATTGCTACATAAAATAAATAAGGTTTTTCTAATTTTTCAAAAACAAATCCTATTATTTCACCATTATCAGAACTTTGAAAGGATTCTACCCATCTATATGGACCGTATATTTTTTTATCAAATTTTAAATAACGTTTATAGTCTTCTCCTGTAAAATAGCACCTTTCGTAATCATTATCTTTTAAAAAGTCGCACCGAATAAAATCATATGGACCATATAATTCATCATTGATCTGGACATATTCTTGGAAACGTTCTCCATCTTTTGTGTAAAATGTGACAATAACTTTTTCCCCAGACGGAGAAATTATTAGTTCAGAAAAATTTTCTATGACTCTTTTGAATTTAATGGGGAATGTTTTTGTTATTATCTCTTCCTTACCTTTCCCTATATTAATAATAGGCGCAGTTACCTTCAATGATCGAGATTTTTTTATATCATGCCATCTTATTAATTTTACTTGGTTTTTATAATGATTTAATATTCCTATAAAATATCCTGTATTTTTATCATTTTCATCATATTCATTGATTATTACTCTATTAGAAGAAGTAGGAATTTTTCCTTCAAGTTTTAGCCATTTTCCTACCTTATCATACTTATAT
>JAUQQN010000002.1 GCA_030549845.1 Patescibacteria group bacterium | reverse complement strand
AGGAAGTGGAAATATAGCTTATGATTTATCAGGAAACAATAATCATGGAACCTTATATAATGGACCTCAATGGGTAGATGGTAAAGTAGGTAAAGCTTTAAGTTTTGATGGGGTAAATGATTATGTACGAGTAGGCAGCGCTCCTTTAATTGCTTCCGGAGATTCTACATGGATTGTGTGGGTAAATGTATTAAATGCATCTGCATCTAATGCAAATATATTCTTAAGTCAAGCGCGTCCATATTTAACGTTTGATTACAGTTGTCCCGGGAAAGTAAGTTTCAATGTTCCTGAAAGCAATATATGTTCTAATTCTTCTGTCAACTCTAACACCTGGTATTTTCTTGTAGGAATATACCGCGGTAATAAACAAGAAATTTGGATAAACGGAATTTTGGATATAACAAGAAATGGTAGTGCTAGTTATATGAACTCGCCCGTTGATATTGGTAGATACAGTGGTGGTGGATATTATACTAATGGCATTATCGACGAAGTCCGTATTTACAATCGAGCTCTTTCTGCTGATGAAATTAAAGCTTTATATGAAGCTACTAAATAAAAACTTAGATCTAAAAATAATAAGTATGGAGGTGAGGGGAATCGAACCCCTGTCGAAAGGAAAAGGGCAAAAGCTTCTACTGGTATAGCCGGTTTTTAAAATCTCGCCTTAGCCTCAAAAAACCGGCAAAAATAGCTAAGGCTAGTTGGTTTTTAGATTCAGGGCTAAAAAGCACCAACCAAGCTTTTTAGCCCCTAGCTGAGGTTATCCATCACCCTACAGGCACCACCTCAGCTTGGTAACCTGTAAAGCCCTATGCTTAGCTTAGTGCATAGGCAAAGGATTGGTTGGCATTTATATTGTGCCTTTGAGGCCGGCAAGCCACCAGCCACTTTTGCCCTTTTTCCTTCCTCGAAATCCCTTTTCACCCCCTTATATAAATTTTACCACAATTTCCTCTCTAAAATTTCATTTTTTCCTTTTCTGCTCTTTCTTTTAATTTTCTAAATTCTCTTTCTTTGATTTTTTCTCTTTTTTCAAATTTTTTAAGACCTTTTGCTAATGCAATTTCTACTTTTATAAGGTTACCTTTAGAATAAACCTTTATAGGAACTATTGTAATGCCTTTTTCTTTGGATTTTCCAATTAAATAAGAGATCTCCTTCTTTTTTAAAAGCAATTTTCTTGGTCTGTTTTCATCATAATCTTTAGGGGTATTTTTAGGTTGGTAGGGTGGAATATTAAAATTGATTAAGTAAACTTCATTATCTTTTATACTAACATAACTTCCTTTTAAATTTCCCCTGCCTTCTCTTAAGGCTTTGACTTCAAAACCTTTCAATTCTATTCCTGCTTCAAAATTTTCTAAAATTTTGTAATGGTAAAAAACTCCAGGGTTTTGAATTAGTACCATATTTCTCATCAAAAATTATTTTAAAATATAAATTAATCAAATAAACCCTAGGGATATGAGAAAGTATGAAAGAAAGTTTTTTACTAACTATGTTTTACTCTTTTAAAGCTTCTTCGATTTCTTCAGGAGAATAACCAATGATTATTTTTCCTTCAATATCAATTACCGGTACCCCTAATTGCCCTGATTTTTGAATCATTTCCTCTCGTGCTTGCAAATCAACTTCTACATTTTTTTCTTCAAATTCGATTCCTTTTTCTTTTAAGAATTCTTTTGTTGCCTCACAAAATGGGCACCAGCTTGTGGTGTATATTATTACTTTTTTCATTTTTTTATTAGATATTTATTAATAATTTTTTGAAATTCAGAATAAGGATAAGCACCCTCTATTACATCATTGTTTATTATTATATAAGGAGTTCCTCTTACATTCAAACTTACCCCTTGATTTATATCATCTTGTACTTCATTAATATATTGTTTCTCTTCTAAGCATTTTTTAAATTTTTCTTTATCCAAACCTAAATTTTCTGCTAATTTTATTAAATTTTCTTCACTAAAACTTCCAATATTTTCTCCTGCCTGCGAATTGAATAATAAATCAACATATTCCCAATATTTATTTTCAGCCTTTGCGCACTTTGAAGCTAAAGCAGCATCAATTGATTCTTTCCCTAAAATAGCAAATTCTTTATAATATAAAACAGCCAAATTTTTATCTATATAGTCCTCTTTTATCCTTTTAATTGTTTCAAAATATAATTTTTTACAAAATGGACATTGAAAGTCACTAAATACTATTATTTTTACAGGTGCGTTTGGGTTTCCTAAGGGTACACTATTTTTTGTCAAAGAATTTATATCAAATGAAAAAGAAGTCTGAGTTTTAATAATAGGTTTATTTAAAAACAAAAATCCTCCTCCTAAAATAAGAAGAATTAAAAGTGCTAAAGGAAACAAATTTTGATTCATTAACTTTATTTTACTCTCTTTTAATTTCTATGTCAATATTTCCAAATTGATTTATAAAAATATCTCCTTTTACCTTTGAGTTTAAGGAAGAAATTGAAACTTTAGTTGAGGTCCCTGTATAACCTGAGTATTTTTTAAAAACTATTTCTTTGATTGAATTTGCAGGAGGATCAGTAAAGATATTATTATCATCTAAAAAATATTGGGAAAAATTTTGGGAGTTATTAAAAGATGAACCTGCAAATAAGTAATAAATAGATGTAGAATTCTCGAAGTAAACGCCCCAATCTGAATCAAGTTCTCCTAGAAAAGCTTTATTTTTTGCAGACTCTAAAACAGTCTTTATTTTTGTTATATCATCTTTTACGGTAAAATAATCTTTTGAAAATTCTAAAGAACTTTTGAAGATTACTGTTGAAATTGCAAGTAAAATAAAAATTACCATCAAGATTTCAATTATTGTAAAACATTTTTTTAATATAATTTTCATAATGGTTGAATTATTTTGGAATTTTTTTATTAAAAATTACTCCCTGTTTTTTGCTTTAATATTAACTTTATATTTAATTTTAAACAATAAAAAGCCTCCTTTAAACTGGTTTATAGCGTTATTTCTATTTATTTTCTTTAACATTGTCACCATCTTGCTTTTAATGAAAATACAATATCAAATTTGGCTACACCATCCAGTTTCTAAATATTTGCTTCCTCCTTATACTAATATTTCTTATTTTTTTCTTTATACTTACCATCATATATACAAAGACTTTTTATGGAGCTTAGCAGGCGGAGCTTTTGTTTTTTTAGTAATTCTTATTACAAATAATTTATTTAAAAAAACCTTATACTATCCAGAAGAATACATTAAAATTCCAATTCTTGCTGTATTTTTAAAATTTCCTTTCAATTTTTTATTTTTTGTAATGGGACTTTTCTTAATTTTTCTTTTGCATTTAGTAAATCTTTTTAAAAATAGAGAAAAAGTTTTGGAAAAAATTTCTATAAAAGATTATTGGGTATTTTTATGTTTATTTTTTATAATTTTAAATATGTATGTAGATTTTATAAATCCACATTTACTTGTAATTAGACCATGATAATTACAAACGAAGAACTAAAAAGCATATTGCTTTCTAAAAACATATTAGATGAATCTACCTGGGAAGAAGTAGAAAACGAAGCTAAAAAACTGAATATTTCTGTGATAACCCTTTTAATAAATAGAAGGTTTATAGACAAAGACTATTTAGCTTTATTGATAAGTGAATATTTAGGAGTAGAAAGAGCAAATTTAAAAGGAGTATCTATTCCTGCAAATATTTTGAAGTATGTTCCAGAGCAAATTGCTATCACAAAAAAGCTAATTCCTATAAAAGAAGAAGAGGGTAATTTATATGTAGCTATGGCAAATCCAAGAGACCAAGAGACAATCTCTTTGCTTTTTAATATTACTAATAAAAGAATAATTCCTATGTTTGCAATGGAAGATGAAGTGCAGAAAGCTTTAGTAAACTATCAAGCTCTTTATCGAGAAAAATATCAAGAACTTTTAAATCAAGAAGTCTCTCAAACTCTAAGGGTATTCGCTTCTGAAGAAGAAAGAATTATGTCTGCTACACGGTTAGTAGATAACTTGCTAAACTATGCTATGGGTTTAAATGCTTCGGATATTCATATAGAGGTTTTTAGTGATTATAGTTTAATAAGATTCAGGGTTGATGGAATATTAAGAGAAATTATGAGGCTTCCAAAGGATATGCATCCATCAATAATTGCTAGAATCAAAGTACTTTCCAAACTTCAATTAGATGAACATTTCAGGCCTCAAGATGGAAGATTTAAGACTAAATTAGGAGATTTTGAATTTGATATTAGAGTTTCTATTGTTCCTACAATGTATGGAGAAAAAGCAGTTTTAAGATTATTAGCTTCTCATTTTAGGCCAACTTCTTTAGCAGAACTTGGTATGGATGAAGAAGCTCAGAAATTGATGGAAAAAGCAATGTCCAAAACTTATGGAATGATACTTTCTACAGGACCTACTGGTTCAGGTAAAACTACTACTTTATATACAATATTACAACTTTTAAATAAGCCAGAAGTAAATATAAGCACAATAGAAGATCCAATAGAATACGAATTAGAAAGAATAAATCAAGTTCAAATTAATCCTGCCGTAAACTTAACATTTGCTTCAGGGTTAAGAGCCTTTTTGAGACAAGATCCAGATATTATCATGGTTGGTGAGATTAGAGATTATGAAACTGCAGATATTGCAGTACAAGCAGCTTTAACAGGCCACCTAATACTCTCAACTCTTCATACAAATGATGCTCCAACAACAGTTCCCCGTTTAATTGATTTAGGGGTGCCACCTTATTTAGTTGCTTCAACTTTAACATTAGTCATGGCTCAAAGATTGGTAAGAAAAATTTGTATTAACTGCATATATACTGAAGAAATAACTGAAGCGCAAAAACAACTTATATTAGAACAATTGAAAGCTTCTGGTTTAACAGAAGAAGAATTAAAAAATTTTGAAATGCCAAAATATTTATACAAAGGTAGAGGATGCGAATTTTGCGGAAACAGTGGTTATTCTGGAAGAACAGGAGTTTTTGAGATGTTTTTTGTAGATGATGAAATAGCTGATTACTTATCTAGAAAAGATTTTAGTTTAGTTGTGTTTAAGGATATTTTAAAAAAGAAAGGATTTAAAACAATGTTTCAAGACGGTTTAAATAAAGCTATAGCAGGAATAACAACATTAGAAGAGGTCTTAAGGGTTATCAAGGAATAAAATGGAATTTTACAAATATAAAGTTATAAACAATAAAAACCAAATTTTTAAAGGAAAATTAATAGCTTCTTCAGAAAAAGAAGTTTTAGAATATCTAACCTCGATAGGTTTTGCAGTTGTTGATGTTAAAAAATCGACAGAAACTTTTTTTACAAACCTTTTTAAGTTTTTAGAAAAATTTTCTTTAAAAGACAAAATCTTTATATCAAGAAATATATCTTTAATCCTTAAATCTGGTGCTAATTTAACTGATTCTTTAAGAATTCTAGTGAATTCCATAAAAAATAGAAAAATAAGAGATTTTTTTCTATTACTCATGTTTAACATTGAAAAAGGGGCTCCATTTTATAGTACATTTGAATTGTTTAAGCATAGTTTTTCACCAGTCGAAGTTGAACTTATAAAAATAGGCGAGACATCAGGTACTCTTTCTAAAACTTTTGATAAATTAGCCCAAGATTTAGAAAAAGAAAAAAATATTAGATCCGAGATAATATCTTCTTTGATTTATCCTATGATAATTTTAGTTGCTGCTTTTGGTGTTGTAATTTTAGTTACTACAGTAGTATTACCTAAAATAGCAGAATTAGTAAAAGAAATGAGAACAGAACTTCCGATGTTTTCCAAAATTATTCTAAATGCAGGAGTTTGGATAGGAGCTCATTTAAAAATTGTTATGAGTTCATTGCTATTTCTAATTTTAATAATCCTTTTCTTTTTTCTTACAAAATATGGAAGGGCTCTCTTATTAAAAATTTCTTTAAAACTCCCGATTTTAAAAAATCTAATAATAAATATGAATTTAAGAAGTTTTTGTTTTTTGATGAAATCTTTAATCGATAGCGGAATAAATGTATCACAAGCTTTACTTCTTACAAGTACTGTTTTAAATCACCCAAATTTAAAAATTGCTCTTGAAAATATATACAAAGGAATACAAGGAGGTGGTAATTTTTCTGATTTAATTCAAAGAGAAAGGGTTTTCCCAGAAATTTTAGCAGGGCTTTTAAGTATTGGTTATGAAACTGGAAACCTTTCTTCTGTTTTAGGATTAATGGAAGAATTTTATGAAGATGAAGTTAGGTATGCAATAAAAAATTTGCTTACTTTACTAGAGCCTATATTAATAATTTTCGTGGGAATAATTGTAGGCTTAGTTGCAGTGTCCATTATAGTGCCAGTTTATCAACAAATATCTACACAATTAGAACAAGGTACAAGAGGAAGAGGAGGATTTTAAGAATGATATAATTTTTAAAAATGGATGAAGAAATAATTAAAAAGATAAAATCTTTAAAAATAGATCCTTATCCAGCTTATTGTAAAAGAGATTTTATAATTAATGAGGTTTTAAAAAATTTCAACAAATTTTTGAAAAACAAAAAAAGGTTTTGGGTTGCAGGAAGAATTATGGCAATAAGAGATCATGGCAATATTATATTTATAGATTTAAAGGATGAATCAAATAAAATTCAATGCATTTTAAAAAGTGACTTTACAAAAGATTTCAAATTATTTAAAGAAATTTTTAATATAGGTGATTTTGTAAATATATTTGGTGAAGCCTTTTTGCCTGCTACTAAAGAGAAAAGCATTTTAACCAAAAAATTTGTTTTACTTGCTAAAATTCTTAAAAATTTTCCGAAAGAGTATTATAAAGTTAAAGACGAAGAACTCTTGGTAAGATGTCCTTATTTAAAAACTGTTTTTTATAAAGAATATAAAGAAACATTCGATAAGCGGTTTTTGATAATCAGATTTTTAAGGGAAATTTTATGGGATAAAGGATTTGTAGAAGTAGAAACTCCTATTTTACAAACTCACTATGGTGGTGCTTTAGCAAAGCCTTTTAGGACATATTTAGAGGCTCTGGATATACCTCTTTATTTAAGAATAGCCCCTGAATTATACCTAAAAAAAATGATCGTAGGTGGATTTGAGAAAATATTTGAAATTGGTAAAAATTTTAGAAATGAAGGAATAGATAGAGAACACAATCCTGAATTTACCATGATGGAACTTTATTATGCTTATTGCGATAGGGAAAAGCTAATGAAATTCGTTGAGGATTTACTTAAGGAGTTAGTTGTTAAATTTAATAAGTATTTTAAGAAGAAAGATATTTACACAATTGAGTACCAAGGCAAAAAAATAAACTTTAAAAATAAATGGAAAAGGCTGAAATATGTTGACATAATAAAAAAATACACAGGCTTGGATTACTTTAAAAATCCCTTAGAAGATTTTATAAATTTTGCTGAAAAAAATAATATCGAATTTAATCCCAAGGTAATAACAAAAGGTAAAATAGTTGATGAAATATTTAAAAAGATGATACGTTCTAATTTGATTCAACCAACATTTTTAATAGACCACCCATTAGAAATTTCTCCACTTGCCAAAAGAAACCCAAAAAATCCTGAACTTACCTTAAGATTCCAGGGTTATGTTGGTGGTTTAGAAATAATTAATGCGTTTGCAGAATTAAATGATCCTATTGATCAAAAAGAAAGGTTTCTTCAAGAAGCAGAACAGATTAAAAAAGGAGATGAAGAAGCTCATCCTTATGATGAAACGTTCATAGAAGCGCTTGAATATGGAATGCCTCCTACCGCAGGTTTAGGTATAGGAATAGATAGGTTAGTTATGATTTTAACAAATTCTAAAAGCTTAAAAGATGTAATTTACTTCCCATTTGTAAAAGAAAAAGAAATTTGATATAATAAGATTAATAAACTTTTAAAAGATACTAAAAGCCTGGGTAGCTCAGTGGTAGAGCGCGGGCCTGAAGAGCCCGGCGTCGGGGGTTCGATTCCCTCCCCAGGCAGATAGCTATTTTATTATTAGCTTAAATAAAATGCCAACAATAAATCAACTCATAAGAAAAGGCAGAGAAAAAAGAAAAGAAAAAAAGAGAGCCACTGCTCTTTTGTGGCATTATAATTCGTTGAAGAAGAAAGAAATTTATTTACCAGCTCCTTTTAAAAGAGGAGTGTGTGTTAGGGTTTATACAATGACTCCTAAAAAACCTAATTCTGCTTTAAGAAAAGTAGCAAAAGTTAGATTAAGCAATGGCAAAGAAGTAACTGCCTATATTCCAGGAATAGGCCACAACCTTCAAGAACACTCAATTGTTTTAGTAAGAGGAGGTAGGGTTAAAGACTTACCAGGCGTTAGATATCATATTGTAAGAGGTGTCTATGATGCAGCTCCGGTTGAAGGAAGAAAGCAAGGTCGTTCATTATATGGAGTTAAGAAAGAAAAATAATGGCAAGAAGACCAGTGCAAATTGAAAGAAAATGGCTACCTGATCCTGTTTATAATTCAATTGCTGTTACTAGATTTATTAATAATCTTATGAAAGATGGTAAAAAAACTAAGGCTCAAAAAATTTTCTATTCTGCAATGGATTATATAAAGGAAAAAACAGGACAAGATCCATTTAAAATGTTTCAGCAAGCATTAAAAAACGTAGCTCCACTTTTAGAAGTTTGGCCTCGTAGAATTGCAGGAGCTACTTATTTAGTTCCAAGAGTTGTTCGAGCTGAAAGAAGGTTTTCCAAAGCTGTAAAATGGATAATAGAAGCTGCGAGAAACAAAAAGGGGAAACCCATGTATATAAAATTAGCAGAAGAAATAATAGCAGCCGCAAATAATGAAGGAGAAGCAGTAAGAAAGAAAAATGAAATGCACAAACTAGCAGAAATTAACAGAGCTTTTGCCCACTTTGCTTGGTGGGGGCGTAAAAAGAAAAAATAATTAATTTCTATTCTATAATCTATTAAAATGCCAAGGATTTATTCAATTGAAAAGACAAGAAATATAGGAATAATAGCTCATATTGATGCTGGTAAAACAACAACCACTGAAAGAATTTTGTATTACACTGGAATGTCTCACAAAATTGGTGAAGTGCATGAAGGTACAACTGTTACTGATTGGATGCCACAAGAAAGAGAAAGAGGTATAACTATCACTGCTGCTGCTGTTACATGTTTTTGGACTCAAAGTTATAAAAAACAAGCAACTACAAAAGAAGAAAGAATAAAAGGGGAATATAAAATAAACATAATTGATACCCCAGGCCATGTAGATTTCACTGCTGAAGTTGAGCGCTCTTTACGTGTTTTAGATGGAGCAATAGTTATATTTGATGGGGTACAAGGAGTTGAAGCTCAATCCGAAACTGTTTGGCATCAAGCAGATAAGTATAAGGTGCCTAGGTTATGCTTTATAAATAAATTAGATAGATTAGGTGCAAACTTTGAAAAATCTTTACAATCTATTCATCAAAGGCTTACAAAAAATGCTGTACCTGTTACTATCCCTATAGGAATAGAAGAAGCTTTCAAGGGAGTTATAGATCTAATAAGAATGAAAGCCGTTTACTTTGAAGGAGACAAAGGAGAAATTTTAAAAGTGGAAGAGATACCAAATGAACTAAAAGAATATGCTGAAAAATATAGAAATATGATGTTAGAAAAATTAGCAGAATCAGATGAGATATTTATGGAAAAATACTTTAAGGGAGAATTTAATGAAGATGAAATAAGAGAAGCAATTAGAAGGGCTTGTATAAACTATACTTTTATACCAGTTTATGCAGGTTCAGCTTTGAAAAATAAAGGTGTTCAATTAATTTTAGATGGGGTAATTGACTTTTTGCCTTCTCCTGTTGATTTGCCACCTGTAAGAGGTTGGCATCCTGATACTGGTGCTGAAATATACAGAAAATCAGATGATAACGAACCATTTTGCGCCTTAGCGTTTAAGCTTGCTGTCGACCCATTTGTTGGTTCGCTAACATATATAAGAGTATATTCAGGAGTTTTAAAGAGAGGTGACACTATATTAAACACAAGAACTGGAGAAACATTTAGAGCTGGAAGAATAGTTAGAATGCACGCGAATCATAGAGAAGAAATAGAGGAATTATTTGCTGGAGACATTGGTGCACTAGTTGGGGTTAAAGAACTTAAAACAGGAGATACAATTTGCGATCCGAAGCATCCTATTAGGTTAGAAGCAATACAATTCGCTGAACCTGTGATATGGATGAAAATAGAACCAAAAACAAAACAAGACCAAGAAAAAATGGGTATATACTTGAAAGCTTTATCTGATGAAGATCCTACTTTTAAAATAAAAGTAGACCAAGAAACAGGTGATACTTTAATAGGAGGTATGGGAGAGCTTCATTTAGAAATTATGGTGGATAGACTAAAAAGAGAATTTAAGGTTGAAACAAACGTTGGTGTTCCGCAGGTTGCTTATCATGAAACTATAACCAAAACAGTTGAAGCTGAAGGAAAATATATTAGGCAAAGCGGAGGTAGAGGGCAATACGGACATGTAGTTATAAGAGTCGAACCATTAGAAAGAGGTAAAGGATTTGAATTTGTAAATGCTATTAAAGGCGGCGTTATACCTGACAACTTTATCCCTGCTGTTGAAAAAGGAATAAAAGAAGCCATGGAAAAAGGTGTAATTGCTGGCTATCCGGTAAGGGATGTAAGGGTTACATTATTTGATGGCTCTTTTCATGAAGTTGACTCATCTGATTTAGCTTTTAAAATAGCAGCAGAAATTGCTTTTAAGGATGCCATAAAAAAGGGCAATCCTATATTTTTAGAGCCAATAATGAAATTAGAAGTAATAGTTCCGTCTGAATTTTTAGGTGATGTAATTGGAGATCTTTCTTCAAGAAGGGCTAAAATAGAATTAGTGGAGGATCAAGGAGAAATGAAAAAAATAAATGCAAAAGTCCCACTTGCTGAAATGTTTGGCTATGTTACCGTTTTAAGATCTTTAACTCAAGGAAGAGGATTTAGCTATATGGAATTTTCGCATTATCAAGAAGTACCGCAATATCTTTTTGATGTTATTATAAACAATAGACAAAGTTTGAAACATAAATAAATTTTTTATGAAATTTAAATCCCAAATATTAGTAGAAGTAATAGTAGGACTTTCTGTATTTATTTTGGTCGCTATTTTGATTTTTGCGCTGTTTACTATAGTTTCAAAATCTTTAAAGCTTTCTGAAGAAGCATTAGTAGTTTATAATCTTTCTTCAAATTATTCTTATATCTTATTAGGGATAGCAAGAGAAAACTTCTCACAATTAGATAAATTAGAAGAAAATGTAAGTTATTTTTTATCACCTACTTCAACAGGTTACGAGATAATAGAAGGAAGAGAACTTTATCCGTATAAATTAGAAAATTATTATGTCTGGTTTACTGTAGAAAATAAGACCTTGGAAGGAGATCCTTCTCAAAAATTACTGAGAATTTATGTTCAATCTCCAAACACCTTAAAATCATCATTAATTGTTCTAACAAACTTAAAGGAAAGAGCTATTTTTCAAGATGAATGGAAAGAAGCAACTTCAAGTATAATTGTAATTACTCCAACAACATCTCTAATTTATTATTCCACCAAAACAGAAAACGTTAATATAAATGGAGAAGTTTATTTACCATAACAAAGGATTTACGTTGGTTGAACTTTTAGTTTATATTGGAATTGCTGCTATTAGTTTTATATTGATTCTTGGGATAATATATGGTATAATTTACTATACTTCGTTTTATTTTGATAAAGTAACCCTATCAAACGAGATGTTTAAAATCTTACACAAAATTTATTATAATAGTATAGAAGCAAAAAACATCCAAACAACCACCTCTTCGGTAAGTTTTGAGTTTAATAATTCTTATGAAAAGTTATTTGCTTCAGGTAGTAGTTTGTATATAGAAAATGCAAGCGGAACAGATAGGTATACAAGCTCTAATATAAAGCTTATGGATTTTCTAGTAAGCACATCAGGCCCTTATGTAAAAGTTTTTATAAATGTTTCTAATTTGAAAGGAGATCAAAACCTTTCAGCAACATCAGTAATTTATAAATTAAGTTTTAATGAATAAAAAGGCCCAAATTCTTTTAATAACTCTACTTGTTTTGTTGGTGTTAGCAGTTTCAACAATAATAGGTATAAGTTTAATGTCTTCAAAAATTACTTCTTTAAGTCGCTTGATTGAAAGAGGAGGCGATTGGTTTTCTTCTGTTATTTCTTCATTAGAATACGGGCTTTACAAATTAAATACGATAAACATCCCACCACAATCAGAAATTTCAGTTCCTTATTTTGGTGGTGAAAATTTGATACCATTCTTTAAAGCACCTTATACAATAACAATATATGGTGAACAAGTGCTTCCTATAATTTACGAAGGCTATTTTGGTTTTAGAGATCTGATTTTCCCTATACAATGGATATTTAAATGGATAGCGAAAAGAGAAGCAGGTGTTATAAAAGAAGTTCAAATAAACCTATCTAATATCATAGACTTAGAAGGTAAATATTATATCGCAAATGGGAACGATACTTTATATGAGTGTCTCGTTGTTCCCATTGTATATTCTACAAATTTAAATTTTGCATATCTAGAGAATTTAAATTTATTAAGCTTTAAAAATATTACTTATGCAGCAGCTACACCTTCTCCATCACTTGCAAACTGTGAAGCCCCCTTATTACATGATGGACTTTTATCTCCCTCAGTTTTAATTGGTGATCATCCATCTACTACCTCAAAATTAGAAGATTATTTTATAATTTTTTCTATGTCTGTTCCTAGATATGTTGATTATGGAATATTGTATCTAAATGGAGGTAATTTGATAGGTAATACGAGGATTTCTATACTTTATTGGAGTAGTTCTACTTCTCAATTTATTGAAGTAGCTTCAACCACGGCTTCAAATGGAATAGTTAACGTTCCTATTGGAAAGACAACAGGTGAAATTAGGATTAGGGTGGTACCTAATACAACAAATGCATATGCTTTAATTCCGGAAGTGGTTTTCTATGGTTATTAATTTAATTGCCGAGGTGGCGGAATTGGAAGACGCGCAAGGTTCAGAGCCTTGTGGCTGTTAGGCCGTGTGGGTTCGAATCCCACCCTCGGCAAATATTTATTCTCTAATTTTTAAATTTCCTGGTCGTTTAAATTAAATTTTTTCTTTTAGAGAAATGGATGCGTTAAAAACTCAAGAAACATTAGAGGATCTTTCTAAATTGCCACAAAGAAAATTCAACAAACAAAAAACTTTAAAAGAAGGTGTATTGAAGATTATACCTATTAGTGGGCTAGAAGAAGTCGGAAGAAATTTGACAATATTTCATTGGTTCCCAATCAAGGGTAAAGAAGAAATTTTAATTTTAGATATGGGCTTAGGTTATCCCGATATAGAAAACACTTTAGGTATTGATTATACTATTCCCAATCTAGAATATTTAATTGAAAATAAGGATAAAATTTTAGGAATATTAATAACTCATGGACATTATGATCATATTGGTGCTATCCCCTACATCATAGACAAAATAGGAAATCCTCCTATATATGCTACACCACTTACAAAAGGAATAATAATAAAAAGACAGCAAGATTTTCCTCATCAAGGAAAACTCGAAATTCATGAAATTAAAAAGGATACTTATAAAACATTCAAAATAGGAAGTTTTATTATTGATTATTTCCATGTCAATCATAATATTCCAGATTCTATAGGATACTTTATACAAACTCCAGTAGGCAATATTATGCATACAGGTGACTTTAAAATAGACTTCACTCCATTTTTTGATAAACCTGCTGATCTTTCAAGAGTAGTTAAATTAGCTCATAAAGGTGTAGACCTTTTGATGGTTGATTCTACAAACGCACCAGAACCTGGGCATATAATTTCAGAAAGGAAAATAATGGAAAATTTAGAAGAAATATTTAAAAAAGCAAAAGGAAGAATAATAGCTTCAACCTTTGCATCATTACTTGAAAGAATCCAACAATTAATATACCTTGCAGGTTTGTATGGAAGAAAAGTAGTAATTGATGGCCATACGATGAGGGTTAATGTAGAAGTAGCAAAAAGATTAGGATATCTTAAGTTTGAAAAAGGAATATTTATAAGACCAGAAGATTCCTTTAAATTGCCTCCTCATAAGGTTTTAATAATATGCACTGGCTCTCAAGCAGAAGAAGGTTCTGCCCTTATGAGAATAGCAAATAGAGAGCATAAATACTTTAGAATAGTTAATGGAGATTCTGTAATTTTTTCTTCATCTATAATCCCAGGGAATGAAAGAATAATACAAAACCTCAAAGATACACTTACAAAGCAAGGAGCAAAAATTTATCATTATCAAATGATGGATATTCATGCTTCAGGTCATGCTTTTGCTGATGATATAAGGTTATTTATAAACTTAGCAAAGCCAAATTATTTAATGCCAGTGCATGGTCATTATTTTATGATGAAAGCAGTTGAAGAAATTGGTTTAGATTTAGGAATCCCTAAAGAAAAAATAATTATAGCAGCTAATGGAGATGTAGTTAAAATGGAAGCTAATTCTGTAAAGTTGACAAATGAAAAGGTACCTTCCAATTTAGTTTATGTAGATGGCTTAGGATTAGGTTCAGTAGGAGATGTTGTTTTAAGAGATAGAAAAGCCTTAGCAGAAGAAGGTATTTTTGTTGTTATTGTTACTATAGATAGTAAAACAGGAGAAATAAAAACAAGTCCAGATATAATTTCAAGAGGTTTTGTTTACTTAAGAGAATCTAAAGATTTACTTAATGAATCAAGAAGTATTATAAAAAACATAGTTGCAAAAAATACTCAATTCTTAGGAGATGAAGCGCCGATAATTCAAGAAGAACAAATAAAATATTCATTAAAAGAAGAATTAAGTGAATTCTTATTTAGAAAAACAGGAAGAAGACCTGTCATCATTCCAGTTGTTATAAAGGTATGATTTATTCAAAGCATTTGTTTGACTTAGATATAAGATATAATATAGTATAATTAAAATTAAAATAATAAAGCAAATGAAAAATAATAAATACTTTTACAAAGGAATAGCCTGGGGAATTTGTTTATCTATATTTTTTGCTTTTATGTTAAATGCCCCTATATTAAGCAGCCAGACCCAACAAAAGTATACAACCTTTAAAACAGAAAATGTTGGTTTTAAATTTTTATTCTTTAATTTAGGACGTGGTTACCTTGCTTATGACGATTTCGGTCCAGCTTTTGTATTAAAAAGTAGAATTAATGATTATGTTGAAACAGCTATAAGAAGCGCAACAAGTGGTACATGGATTTATTCTGGTAAACTTCAAAATAATCAATTTTCATATATAGGAATAATTCCCCCCAAAGAATTATCGCCAACAATTTCACCAACGCTTTGTAGGCAAAATCCGCTGCTTTGTGATGGAATAATTTACTTTGGTGCATTAACTCAATCGAATTCTATTGCTCCTATACGTGTATTAATTAATCCTTCTGCAACTCCTACTGAGCCTAACGAATTAGTTACTAAACAGTATGTAGATGAATATACTAAACAGTATGTAGATGAATATACAGAATCAAAAATACCAAAAATACTAACAGGGCATCTGTTGCTAAAAAATTTACCTCCCAGATACTATGATTATGGTTATGCTTTAGACGTAAAAATACAAACTGCACCTAGATTTGATATTATTGAAGCTAAAATATGTGGACGGTTAGGTTGCAGTGATGGAATAAATTTAGTTGAAGGTTATAATTTATCTTCTGAATATCAGGTGATAAATAAAATAAAAGGAGTATACACCGCTTTAGGAGGTATTACTACGAATGGTCTTGTTGATAGAAATCCATGTGATAACATAGAGGTTTTTGGAAGCAGGTTAAATAATTACCCTTCACATTTTAAGGTAAGCTTTTCTTGGAGATGTTCATCTGAGTTAAAAAATGTTCGAATTAATTTTATGGTCTTTGGACAGTGAATATTTTAAATTTTTTTAATCATTCCCCTTATTTTTAAAAATTTATACATAGAAAATCCCAAAAAACGTGTTAAAAAGATAGTTTTTAGCTGTTACCTAATTTTTTTTATTTAATAGGGATTTTATTTGTTTGTAAGTAAAATATATACATATCTAATTCAGCCAAGGTTAAATTATTCTTTTTTGCTATTTGTTTTAATTTATTTTCTATTTCTACATATTTCTTTTTAGTCAAATTTTTCGGAATTTCCTTAATTATTTTTTTATCAAATAAAAACCTTAAAATATGTCTATCCAAGATAGCAAAATTTCTATAGCCTATATTTCTTAAAAAATGACTAGCTTCTTTATATCCAAACCCTTTGATGTTCTTTACCAACCAGTTTCTTACGTAATTTTCATTTTGTGAATTTAAAACCCTCAAAACATCATTAATTTTATTTTTATTTTCTATGATATATTTTGCTCTAGTATTATAAAATCTATAACCTGATTTTTTTAATATCCTTGAAAGGGATTTGTAATTATAGGAAATAAGATTGTCTTTTATGCTTTTCCATATTTTATATGTTTTTTCTAAGTTATTATTTGCTACTAAAATACAAAAAGACATTTCTTTAAATAGATTCTCTTTTTTTGTTAATTTTTTGAATTTTCTTATTTCTTTTTTTATCTTTTTTAGAATTTTTCTATTGATTTTCATTTTTATATAAATTATAATTTGAAAAATGAATGCCCATACTTTAAATATAGAAAAAGTTATTGAACAATTAAACACTTCATTAGACGGCCTTTCCGAAGAAGAAGCAAATAAAAGACTAAAAAAATTTGGAAAGAATAAATTACCAGAAGAAAGAAAATCTATTACGTTTTTATTTTTGAAACAATTTAAAAATATTTTTAATATAGTATTATTTTTTGCTTTATTATTAACAATATCTCTTCAAAAATATTATGACTCAGCTGTTATACTTTTCATAATTTTAGTTAATGCTTTTATTGGTTTTGTTTTTGAATTGAGAACAGAAAAAACCTTAGAAAAATTAAAACAACTATTTAAACCACGGGCAAAAGTTTTAAGAGATGGTGAAATTAAAGAAATTGAGAGTGAAAATATTGTCCCAGGTGATATTATTTTAGTTGAAGAAGGAGATATTTTACCTGCTGATTTGAGATTTTTTGAAGTTGAAAATTTGAGGATTGATGAGTCTATTTTAACAGGCGAATCATTGCCAATTGAAAAAGATACAAAAGTTTTACCAGAAAATGTTCAAATTTCAGAAATGAAAAATATTGGTTTTATGGGAAGCTATGTTGTTGAAGGGAAGGGCAGGGGAATTGTAATAGCAACTTCGTTAAATACTTATTTAGGAAAAATTTACAAGAAATTTAAAGAGATTGAAAGCTTTACCCCTCATTTCGAAAAACTTTCTAAAGACTTGATTTTAAGAATGCTTTTGATTGCTCTTTTGACTTCAATATTTATTTTTTATTTCTCTTTCCGAAGAAATTATTTATGGTCAGAATCTTTACTTTTCGTATTGTCATCTTTTGTCTCATCAATTCCTGAGGGTTTACCGGTGATTATTAGTATTCTTTTAGTAATTAGTGCATATGATTTACATAAAAAAAATGTTTTGGTAAAAAATTTAAAAGCTACAGAAAATCTATCGGTTATTAATCTTTTACTTTCTGATAAGACTGGTACTTTAACAGAGGGTGTAATGACAGTAAGGAAAATTTTTGTTAATAATGAAGAGATTGAAGTTACTGGCGAAGCTTTGAGTTTCGATGGTAAATTTTTAAAGAATGGCAAAGAAATAAATATTTTAGAAAATTATCCTTTAATTAAACTTTTAAATATTTCAGCAATTTTAATAGAGGGTGAAATAATTAAAGGAGAAGAGATTAAGCTTAAAGGAAATCCAAGAGATATTGCTCTGCTTATTTTGTTAGAAAAAGCAAAGATTAAAAGAGAAAATATTTTAGCCGTTGAAAAAATTAAAAAAAGAGAACCATTTTCAAGAGTTAAAAAATATAAAAGAGCAATTGTCGAGCATGAAAGAGTTGAGTCTTATTATCTAGGAGCCTTTGAAAAAATTATTAAAGATTGTGATTTTATTTTGACTCATGATGGGGTTATAGAATTTGAAAATAAAGAAGATATCTTTAATCAAGCTCTAAAATATGCAGAAAATGGATTTTCAGTACTAGCTGTTGCCTTTAATGAAGGAGAAAAAGAAGAAAATTTAATTTTTGTAGGACTAATTGCTTTTTACGATCCACCTAAAAAATTGGTTAAGGAAACTATCAAAAAATTAAAAGAAGCAGGAGTTGATATACGAATTTTAACTGGTGATCATAAAGCGACTGCTATTTATATTGCTAAAGAAGTTGGTTTTGAAAACTTAAGCACACTAGATCAGCAAGAAATTGGAAATTTAACAGAAAAAGAGTTACTTGAAAAAATAAAAAATACTTATATTTTTGCCAGGGTTACTCCAGAAACTAAATTAAAGATTTTAGAAGCTTATCAAAAATTAGGATATTCAGTTGCTTATATTGGAGATGGCGTAAATGATGTTTTAGGTTTGAAAAAAGCAGAAGTTGGTATTTGCATGGGGAAGCGTGGTTCAGATATAGCAAAATCAGCAAGTGACATTATTTTATTAGATGACAATCTTGAAAATTTGCTTTATGGATTTATTGAAGGAAGAAAAATATTTAATAACCTCAAAAGAATAGTTTTTTTCCTAATAACAACTAATGTAGCTGAAGATTTAACTATTTTAAGTTCTTTGATTTTAGGCTATCCATTTATTTTAAAACCGACCCACATTCTGTTTTTGAATTTTGTAACAGACACTTTAGTAGGCACTTCTTTAGTTTTTGAAAAAGAACATGGTTATGAGCTTAAAACTAAGCCAAGAAATCCAAAGGAATCCTTAATTAATTTAGATGTACTTCCCTTTTTAATAATAATGGCAAGCGTAATGATGATTTTAACAGTTTCAATATTTAGTTATGAATATTTAATAAATTTAGAAAAAGCACGAACTTACGCATTTTTAGTTATGAGTTTTACTCAAATTTATAATGCTTTAAATCTCCGTTCTTTAAATAGAAGTATATTTACATTAAGTTTTAAATTAAACCGTTACATATTATTAGGAATTTTAATTTCTTTGATTTTACAGTATTTAGCAATATTTAACCAATTTTTGAGAAATATCTTTGGTTTTGCAGAGATTACCTTTTTTGAATTTCTTGTCCTTTTTTTATTAAGCGCAATAGTTATTTTAATTAGTGAGATTTATAAATATTTAAAGACAAAAATAAAGTAAAATCTCAAGGTTTAACTTTTGTTGATAAATTTACTTTATAGAAAATATACAAAATATTTTAAAAATAAAATTAATAATTTAGCAACCCTACTTTTTATTAATATATTTTAAAAATTAATTTCATAATTGCAGGTTGCTTAATTGGCAATTAATTACAAATTTCTATTTAAAATAATAATAATAATAAAAACCTTCAATTTTTAATTCATTTGTTAAAATATATATACTATTTGAAAAAAGAGTATATTTTAATGATGAAAAATAAAAATTTAGAAATACTTATAGGGTTTAAAAATTTTTTTAAATATATTTTAAGTTTTTTAATTTTTTGGAGATATGCAATAATTTTGGGTATTTTAAGTTTATTTGCATTTTATGTTTTTGTAATTTTCCTTTTACACATACATAATTTACCTTTTTTAGTAGTATATAAAGTTATAATTCTATCTTTATTTATTTTCTTCCTTAATTTCATGATGGCCCAACTATTTCCTGAAAAATTTCTTGGATGGAACTTCAACCAAACTTGTAAAATAATTTTGAGACGTGAATATAAAAAAATTGAATGGACGCTTAAATTAAAATGCTTTATAGCTTCTTTTATTTTTCTCGCTGCATACTTAGTTATGTCGATTAGCTTAAGTATATATATTTTTACTTATATTAGTGATGAGATAAATAAACTTTGGCAGAAGTCTCTATTAATATTAGATCCACTTTATAAATTTGCAGCATTTATAACTATCATAACCTTTAGTTATATACCTATAATTTTTTTAATTTCTGGTATTTTTTATTACCTATTTAATCTGTTATTTTATTTGTTTATAGGACCTTTAGATAAAAAAGAAAATCAAGCAGTTTCTAGAATTTTAATTAAAATTATTATTCTCTTCTTAGTTAATAGTGCGTTTGTTGTCATTTTAGTGTTTTTAATTTTAACAAATCAAGATGTTATTGCTTTATTAGATAATCTTTTTAAAAGCTTTTTCGAGAAATTAATTGATATTTATACAGAACCTTTAGCTCATTTTATTAAATTTCTTGTTGGTTTCATCCCAATGGGATGGTTTTATGAATTAATTATAGGGTCAAATTGGAAAAATTTATTAGATTATTATTTCAATTAAAATTTAAGTTATCTTTTAAAGTAAATTAAAAAAAATTAAAGTAAAACAAAGTAAAATTTAAAGGTTTAATTTTTAAAGTTAATAATTTTAAAATAATTAAAATAAATTTTTATGTAAAATGGCAAAATATATTTTCGTTTGCGGCGGAGTAATGTCAGGAGTAGGGAAAGGTGTAGCAGCTGCTTCAATTGCTAAAATTTTATCTTGGTATGGTTATCGAACTACCTGTATAAAAATTGATCCTTATGTTAATGTGGATGCTGGAACAATGAACCCTATTGAACATGGAGAAGTTTTTGTTTTAAAAGATGGAACAGAGTGTGATCAAGATATGGGTCATTATGAAAGATTTTTAAATACAGAACTTACAAAAGCAAATTATATGACTACAGGAAGTGTTTATTTGTCTCTAATTCAAAAAGAAAGAAGTTTATATTTTGACGGTAAATGTGTAGAAGTTGTGCCTCATGTACCATTAGAAGTTATTGAAAAAATAAACCAAGCACAAAAATTAACTAAATCTGATATTGTAATTACTGAAATAGGCGGCACCGTTGGAGAATATCAAAACCTTTTATTTTTAGAAGCAGTCAGAATTTTAAAGCTTCAAAAACCAAAAGATGTGCTCCTAATATTAGTAAGTTATTTACCTTATCAAGGAGAAGATATGGAGCTAAAAACAAAACCAACACAATATGCTATAAGAACTCTAAACTCTGCGGGCCTTCAACCAGATTTTGTTTTAGCAAGGGCAATAAAACCTTTAGATGAGCCAAGAAGAGAAAAGATAGCATTTAATTGTAATATGAATAAAGAAGATATAATTTCTGCTCCTGATGAAAAGTTAATTTATAAAATACCTCTTAACTTTGAAAAAGAAAAACTTGGTTTAAAAATTTTAAAAAAATTAAATTTAAAACCTAAAAAGAAAAACAATTTAGAGAAAAAAATCTGGAATAAAGAAATTAATAAAATACAAAATCTAAACAAAGAAGTAAAAATTGGAATAGTAGGGAAATATTTTAAAAGTGGGAACTTTGTCTTAGCGGATGCTTATATTTCTGTAATTGAAGCAGTAAAACATGCAAGCTGGAGCTTAGGTTTTAAACCTTTGATATATTGGATTAATTCAGAAGAATATGAAAAAAATAAAGATAAATTAGAAGAATTAAAAAATTTTAATGGAGTAATTATACCAGGGGGTTTTGGTTCACGTGGAGTAGAAGGAAAAATTTTAGCAATAGAATATTGTAGGGAAAATAAAATACCAATTTTTGGATTATGCTATGGTTTACAACTTATGATTGTTGAATTTGCAAGAAATGTTTGCGGCTTGAAAGGGGCTCATACAACAGAAGTTAACCCAAAAACAAAATATCCTGTAATTGATATTTTAGAAGAACAGAAAAAATTATTAAAAGAGAAGTTATATGGGGGAACTATGAGGCTTGGTAATTGGGAATGCCAAATTAAAAAAGGAACAATTGCCTATAAAGCATATAAAAAAGAAAAAGTTTTTGAAAGACACAGACATCGTTATGAGGTGAACCCAACGTTTTATAAAATTTTGCAAAAAAATGGGATAATTTTCTCAGGAATTTCAAAAAATGGCCTTTTGGTGGAAATAATAGAACTTTCTCAAAAAATCCACCCATTCTTTTTAGGAACTCAATTTCATCCGGAATTTAAATCTAGATTTATGCACCCCCATCCTCTTTTTGTAGAATTTATTAAAATGAGTGTAAAATAGGCTAATTACCAGTATTTTAATATTCTTTTTTTAAGGTCTAAAAACTTATTTTCTTTTATTGCCTGTCTTATTTCTTTGAATAGGTTTAAAATCCAGAATATATTATGCTCGGTTAATAAAATTATTCCAAATATCTCTTTTTCTTTTAATAAATGTGAAATGTAAGCCTTAGAATATTTCTTGCAAATATTACATTTACACTTAGGATCAATCGGTCTTTTATCATTTAAATATTTACTAGATTTTAAATTAAGTCTCCCCTTATAACTAAAAGCAGCACCATGTCTTGCCCAACGTGTAGGGATTACGCAGTCAAATAAATCTATTCCTTGTTCAATTGAATTAAATATATCATCAACCTCTCCAATTCCTAGTAAATGCCTTGGTTTGTTTTCATCTAATAAAGGAATAGTCCAATTTAAGACCTTTATTATATCTTTTTTACTTTTTCCTAGACTTCCACCTATTCCATAACCAAAAAAATTCAAAGAGTTAATATATTTTGCGGATTCCTTTCGTAAATCTTCATATTCTCCGCCTTGTACAATCCCAAACATAACTTGATTTTCTGGTTTGCCAAATTCATCTAAACATCTTGTTGCCCATCTATGAGTTCTTTGCATTGCTTCTTTTGTGTACTCATAACTAGAAAGCGGAGAAGTACATTCATCAAATGCAAAAATAATATCTGCTCTTAATGCCTTTTGAATTTTTATAGAAAGTTCAGGGCTCAAAAAAATTTTTCTTCCATTATATGGTGAAATAAATTCTACGCCTTCTTCATAAACTTTTACTAAATTCCTGCCCTTTGATATAGGTAAATTTTTTATATTTGACTCTTCTGGAAATATATCCGCTACCTTACCTACTCCATGTTCCATCCCAAAGCCCAAACTAAAAATTTGAAATCCTCCACTATCTGTCATCAAAGGATAATTTATATTTAAAAATTTATGTAATCCACCAAATTTTTTTACAATCTCATATCTATTATTATGAAAGAAGTGGAATGTATTTATCATAAAAATTTCCGCTCCAAATCTATTTGCTTTATCAAAGCTTAAACCCCTAATACTTCCTTTTGTTGCAACAATTGCTATATTTGGTGTATGAATAATTCCATGAGGAGTCCTTAAAATTCCAATCCTTGCTTTTGTTTCTTTATCTTTTTTAAGAATATTAAAACTAAACATCAATAAAATATTGTTTTAACTCTAATTGGAGGCAATTTTAAAAATTTCTCTGGAATATGCCATAATAAATTATCAACAATATAAGAAGGGATTTTTAGACGCTCACTCAAAATTTCACCTATAATAATTGATGCAATTCGTATTTCGTTTTCAAATATACTTTTGTTTTTAAAAATCTTTCTAGTTTTTATTCTATCATTATAATTTTGGGGTATTTTTAAAATATTAAAATTTATAAAAATTTGTGACAACTTATGATCTGCAAAAACCGTTAACTCTTCCAATTTCTCATTTTTGGAACTAAATTTTGCTAGAATAAATTCATAATATAAAAGCTGGTTGGGTTTTAAGAAATAAAAATTTTTATTATAATCGCTAAATTTCTCTAGGGTGATAATCTTTAATGAAAAATCATACGGACTGTTATATTCTTCAAAATAATTAGTAAAATCTCCCTCAAAATTTTCTTTTAACCACTTTATAGATTTTTTGAAAAGTCTGTATCTTAATTTTGCTAAATTTAAATCTTCTTTAGGAGAAATTATTTTTTTAAACTCATTAAATTTAATATTTTTATAGTCATTTTTAAATAAAACCTTAACTCTTTCTAATAAACCATAAAAGCCTTTTCTGTTTTTAAATTCCCAGTTTTCAGGATATTTCCAAAGCATAAAATCTAAAACTCTTAATAAAAAAATAAAATTCCCTAATTCATTTGCATCTATTCCCTTTAAGCTATTAATAAAAAGACTTTCTTTTATTTTTTGTTTTTTTACAAAATTTAAAAAATTTTTGCTCGGTTCATTAATTTTGACTAATTTAAATTTATAATTGGAAAAACTTTCTAATATAAATCTTTTAAGCTCCATTTTTATATATAATATTAATTGATGAAATTCCAAAATAAAATTATTAAAAATATTTTAAACAAATATTATTATATAAGCTCTTTAGAAAGCTTGATATCTTTGGCTGATTGGGATTTAAATACCTATATGCCAGAGAGCTCGGCGGAAGACAGGGGGTTTGTTTTGGGTAAGGTTAATCTGCTTATTAAAAACTTGATTTTAGATAAAAAATTGAAAAAGTTATTAGAAAAAGCAAAAGAAAATTTAGAAAAGTTAAATGATTATGAAAAAGGTGTAGTAAGGGTTTTGGAAAGAGAAATTAATATCATTGAAAAATTACCAAATGAATTTATTGAAAAATTTAATAAAGTAACAAACGAAGCTCAAATTATTTGGCGAAATGCTAAAAAAGAAAACAATTTCGAAAAATTTAAACCTCATTTGGAGAAAATTGTTGAGTTAATAAAGAAAAAAGCAGAATATTTAGGATATGAAGAACACCCATATGATGCTTTAATAGATTTATTTGAAGAAGGTTGGACAACCAAGGACTTTGAAAACTTTTTTGAAGTTATAAAGAAACCATTAAAAGATTTATTTAATCAAATAAGAAACTCACCATTTTATAAAGAAAAACATCCTTTAGAAGAGGAGAAATATGAGAAAGAACAAATGGAAAAATTGAATTATTATGTATTAAGTCTACTAAATTTCAATCCTGCTCGCTCTCGATTGGATATTGCTCCTCACCCCTTTGAAACTGCTATTTCCTTAAATGATGTTCGAATAACCACCTGGTATCACCCAAAAGATTTTCGTAGAAGTTTAACAGCAACAATTCATGAATTTGGACATTCTTTATATGAGCTTCAAGTTGATCCAGAACTGAAATTTACACCTTTGCAAGGAGGTCTATCTTATGCCTTTCATGAATCTCAATCAAGGTTTTGGGAAAATATTATTGGAAGAAATCCAATATTTTTAGCAAAAATTTTTGAAAAAGCAAAAGAATTTTTATTATTTTTAAAGAAATATTCATTTGAAGATTTTGTTTTATATTTCAATATTGTAAGACCAGAAAAAATAAGAGTTGAAGCAGATGAAGTTACTTATCACTTTCATATTATTTTGAGATTTGAATTAGAAAAAGGGCTATTGGAAGAAAAAATTAAGGTTAATGAATTACCAGAAATTTGGCGAGCAAAAATGAAAGAGTATTTGGATGTGGATGTTGATAATGATAAAGAAGGGGTTTTACAAGATATTCATTGGTCAATGGGGGCAATAGGGTATTTTCCAACTTATTCTCTCGGTACATTTTTATCAGGAATGTGGTTAGAAGCTTTGCAAAATGAATTAGGGGTAATAGAAGAATTGTTAAAAGAAGAAAATGGTATACTCAGAATTCAAAATTGGTTAAAAGAAAAAATCCACAAATATGGCAAAACTTATCCTTCAAAGGATTTGATTTCAAAGATATGCGGTAAAGAGTTTTCTGCTGAACCATTTTTATCTTATATCAAGAATAAATATAATAAGCTTTATAATTTACCATAAATCAAAATAAATGGGCAAATTATTTGTCATTTCATTAGGAGGTAGTTTAATAGTGCCAAATGAAATTGATATTAATTTTTTAAATAAATTTAAAGAAGTTATTACAAAAGAAATCCAGAAAGGAAAGAGGTTTATTATAATTGTTGGAGGTGGTAAAATTGCAAGGAAATACCAAACCACAGCTAAACAATTATCAAATCCGTCTAATGAAGATCTAGATTGGTTAGGAATACATTCAACAAGATTAAATGCACATCTTTTACTTACTATTTTTAGAGAATATGCTCATTTCAGATTTGCTAAAAACCCCAGAAAAAAATTTGATTTTAAAGAAAAAATTTTAATAGCCGCTGGTTGGAAACCAGGATTTAGTACTGATTATGATGCGGTTTTACTTGCAAAAACATATGGTTCAAATACCATAATTAATCTGACAAACGTTGATTATGTATACGATAAAGATCCTAGAAAATATAAAGATGCAAAACCCTTTAGAAAATTAAGCTGGGATAACTATTTAAAAATGATAGAAAAAGATTGGAAACCTGGAATGTCTTCTCCTTTTGATCCTGTTGCTTCAAGGCTTGCTAAAAAACTTAAATTCAAAGTTTATATTCTTAATGGCAAAAATTTATCAAATTTTATTAAATGCATAGAAGGGAAACAATTTATAGGAACTTTGATTTTTTAATAATAATATTATAGTTAAAAATCCCCAAGATGTCTTTAAACTTTACTATAAATGTTAGTTTATTACTTTTCTATTTTTTCTATATTATTTTATTTTTTAAATATTAATATTTAAACTGAATAAATATTATTTAACTAAATAAATTATAAATTTACACTATAATAATTGATTTAAATTTTGAACAAACTTAATTGTTTATCGAGGCTACCATAAAATTGGTCTGATAAAAATAATATATCCTCAAAAGTCAGCAAGTATCTATTTTAAAAGGCCAAACATGTTTGTTAAAGAGTTGATAACGTTTTTAACACTTAATTTTATCCTAAATTCAATCGAGATTTTTAAGTTTCCTTTCCATTGTTTTTTAAATTTATAAAATTTAGAGTAAAATAATTTTGAGAGAGTCAAAAAATTAATTGAACTTAATAATGAACAATGGAAGAGAAAAATATTCTTGAAAAAATTAAAAAATTACCTCTTTTCATAAAGATTATAACTGGAATTATAATTATCTTGCTAGTATTATTTTTTACTTATACCTATTTAAATTTTCAAAATTTTAACGCTTCGAGACGATTAGATTATTATAGAGGAACTGATTATCCATCTTTTAAAACCTTATCTACCCCATCTTTTGAACTTCCAAGTCCAGCTAAATTAGAATCTTCTTTTGCTCCATTCCTATCACCTTCTTCCTTAAAAGATCAAACAAAAATAGAAATTAAAGAAGGCGATATCTCTATAAAATCTCAATCAGTGGATAAGGATTATGAAACGATAAAACAAAAAACAGAAAGTTATAACGGCTTTATTGGTGATTATTATAAAACTGAAGATTATGAAAAAATAAATGTAAAAATTTCCGCCTATGTTCCTACTAATAAATTTGATGAATTCTTTAATTTCCTTTTAAAAAATTTTGATGTTCGCAATTCATATGTTAAAAATTACAAAATTTCAACTAAACAAGAGTTAAATGAACTGGATATTATTCGCCAAACTTTAAATAATTTAAATCAAATTGAAAAAGAAACTTTAAATATGGAGACAAGCGAACGAAAAATTAATCTTTTGATGAAAATTAATAACGAAAAAATGAATTTAGTTTCAAGAATGAGAAGTTTACAAGGTATTGTTGAAGAAAAAATGCAACAAGGAGAATATTCAGTTTTTTCAATTAATCTTAATCAAACAAAACCATTTAAAATTGTAGTCAGTGATTATAAGGAAGCTATTAACGAGAAAATTAAATTAGTTATTAATGATTCTATTCACGCTATTTTAAATTTTACCGAACTAATTCCTTTTATCATCGTTTCTGTTCAGGTTTTAATTAAAATTATGATTGTTGGTATTTTAATTATTGTATTTGGTTTAGTTATATTTAAGTTCTGGTTATATGTTAAAAGAAATTTTCGGATATAAAATCTCGTTTAGAGTTTAATCTAAATAAAATTTAACCATTGAAAAAAACGTTAAATTCTTCCGCCACCAACTAATGCCTTTTAAATTATCTTCAAAGAAAATATAGCCAAATTTATAATTTTTTAATTTTTCTCTGCCTAATATTATAAGTCACAAAATGCTAATGAAAAAATTGCTTTTATTATTACCAAAGAAGGTTTTCGAGCTGAGGGATTTTTTATGCTTGCTGAGATTTTTTAAAAAAAAATCTGATCACCAAATTATCGTTGTCAGTAGCCTTAGAAAATTTAAATAATGAGACTAATTATAAGATTGCTTAGGAATTATTGAGTTAAATAAAAATTAGCAGCTATCTAAATAGCACCAACAATTTTAGCTAAAGTCGGTATCTTAAGAAGAAAATGGGATAAGTAGAAGTATGCAGATGAAAATATTATTCGTAATGGTAATTTATTTAGTTACTACTAATGGTCTACAATCTGGTGAAAAATTTGGTAAAATGTTATTAGATGCTTTACTATAAATAAAAATAAACTTTAAAAGGTCGAAATTTAGAATAATATAGGAATAGAAATGGCAAAGAAACGCAGAAATAAAAAGACACCTTCTCGCTGTTCTCAATGCGGCAATTTTGAAATAATTGCCAGTATTGATTTGTATTAATTTGAATTATAATTTTATTTGATTATTACTCCGGGGTAGTTCAGCGGTAGAACGCCTGGCTGTTAACCAGGATGTCGCAGGTTCGAATCCTGCCCCCGGAGCAAAGAGGCTGAGAAATTAAAAGTCAGTTCTATTAATTGATAATCAATCAGTTATAGCACAATTTATCTAATTTAATTTAAGAATCACAATTTAAGGCTAATTCTTGAGGTTGTTGGCTCCACATCAAAAAGGTAAAGACATCTATCGCAAATTATAGTTTTTCAATTGGCTATTTTTATTTGAACTTAATAACCTAAAATTCTTATTCTATTTTCAACCTAAAACATGAAAAAGAGAACCGAATACTCTTTTTTGACTGAAAAAATGGGAGCCCTTTCTTAGGCTCCCTTGAAACCTGCAACTTCTCATCATCATAATTTACCGAAGGAAGTTATACCGATTATTGAGCCCTCCTTACTCCTAACTGTTTTCCCAGCAAACACTAAGTCATCTGTCCGGCGTCCGGTGGCCGCCGCAGCCTGGGCTGTGAGGAGGGAGACAAAATAAACTACTCCTTCTTTTGGCTCTGGTAAATTGATGGGTTCCCCGTAAGTCATTCTGACTACGGGGACCTCCACGTCGTTAACCAAAATGAAACCAGCAATTTCTTCCTTTTGACTGGCGCGTGCCACCTTGCCGGACGGTGGCAATTCTGCGATTTTTCTGTAGCGGCGAACTTCACTCCCTACACCTTCGACACCTTCGATGTCCCCCTGCGGGTCTTCCCGCAGGATGACACAGGGATGAGGGGTCAAATTGATAATCTTCATTCCAAACACCTCCTTTTAGTTTACCATTTAAAATTACACCATATTTTCAAAATTTGTCAAGTCTTTACCTAGCCTCCGCGCATAAGAAATTGAGGTATAATTTAGATTATTATGAGTGAAATCGAAAAATTGCTAAAAATAAAAGATAATAAAGGTCGAAACCAAAAAATGATTAAAATAAACAATAATTAAAATATGAAAGAATTTGGAGAAGGCAAAAAAGGAAAAACTCTAGCAGGAATTTCTCTAGAAGAAATTTCTAAGAAACTCATTGAAATAAAAGGAAAAACCCTAGAAGAAATTTCTAAGGAGTTCATTGAAATTGGTAATGTGCATATTTTTGGTGAATTTCACGATCGACCTCGTGTTTTTGAATTAATAGTTGCTTTGCAAAGTGGGCAGTATACTCATTTAATTTTAGAACTTTCTGAAGATATGCAACAAACCCTTGATGAATTTGTACAGGACAAAATAGTAGAAATTTCTCAACTTGAAAAACTTTCTATCGATTATCAAAAGTTAGTAGAAGAAGCCAAGAAGAATAAAGTAAGGGTTATTGCTGGTGATATGAGTGGAGCAAAGATGCGAGAATGGATATTATTTAAACACAAACACATGGTTGATTATTTAAAGAATTATCTAAAGCAATTCAATTTAGGAGAGAAACAAATAGCAGAAATAATAGCTACAATTATGATACCAGAAAGAAGTAGAGTTACGGTAGAGAAAATTAATAACATATTAAGCGAAAATCCTAATGCTAAGATTTTAGTTTCTTGCGGCGCTCTTCATGTTGAATATATTGTTGAGGGGTTAGAAAGGTTATTAAAAAGGTTAAAAGAAAAAGGTTTATTATAATAATTTAGTGACGTTGTTTGAAATTTTGTTAATTCAGTAGTTGTTTAAAGTAATTAAAACTATATTTAATTCTTTGGTAATTTTTGAAAGTTTTGATATATCATTAATTATTTTAATAATTTCCGAGTTTTTCTGGAATTAAAAACTAGAAAGAGAAATTATGATTTACTTAATTTATCTTATCACCGGTTTCTTGGCTGGAGTTATCGGCGGGCTTTTAGGTACTGGAGGTTGTGCTTTAATAATGCCAGTTATTCGTTTTGTTTTTCATTTTGATCCAGCAGTTGCTATTGGTACAACTTTAACGGCAGTAGTTTTTACTGCCGCATCGGGTGCTTATCAGCATTTTAAAATGAAAAATGTTGATAAAGAAACAGCACTTTTAACTGGTTATGCAGGAATTTTGGGTGTAATTATTGGTTCAATTGTTTTTGGTTATATTAAACATTACGGTAATTTAATTGACTTGATTATTGGTATTGCTTTTATCATCGTTTCGGTCCGAATGCTTTATGAAGGATTATTTACTAAAAGCCAAACTGTGCAAGGTGTGGAAATTCCAGGTAAGCCGCTAGTAAAAACAATTTTAGGTTCAGCTATTGGCATTTTAACTGGCATTATCGGTCTTGGAGGTGGTTATGCTTTAGTCCCTTCTTACATCTATTTTTTGAAAGCACCAGTAAAGCTGGCAATTGGTACTTCAATGGCTGCTTTTGTCTGGATGGCCTTGGTGGGTGCTTTCTTTAAACTTTTTCAAGGTGTTGTTGATATTCCAGTAGCAATTGCTTTGGGTATCGGCGCTTTAATCGGCGCAATTTATGGCGCAAAGCTCGTAGCAAAATTCAAACCAAATATCTTGAAATTCTTGTTTGGTCTTTTGTTTTTCTATGTCTCATTGAAATATATTTTGATTTACTTTGGCATTCATATTTAATTGAATAAAGGCAGGATTTAGAGATAAAAGTAATGAAATGTAAAAGTGAAAGAATTATTAGAGAAGTTGTATGGAAAAATAGAATAAAAATGCTGGGAGTAAATCTATTGTATGTATACTGATAGATATGGCAATTACAACTTTCTTATTGGCACCATAGAATTTTAAAATTCAGATAAATTCTTACTTTTTTCGAGTTCGCAAATTTCTTTAATTAACCTAAAATGCAATAATGGGTTTGTTATCAAATTTCCAACGAACTTAATGTAAGATTGAAAGCCAGCTAATTCCCTCGCCCTTATTTTATTTTCAAGAACGGAGGCAGAGACTCTGCATTAAGCCTACGTCTGAAACTTGGGGTTTTAGAAGAATTGTCATTGACTTTAGCATTTTAAAATGGTGTTTTTTCGAGAAAACCTATCTTCAGATTTGTTGTTTTGCAATGACAAGTTTTTTATTTTTATTACGCTAACTTTTAATATGAGAAGATAGATTTTTTAAATTCAATAATTTTCTGATAATTACTCTCAATAATTGATTGCAATTCAAAATCGTTTTCTATGCGGCGATATATTTTATCAAAAATATCTTTTGTTTTTTCTAATTTGTGTGAATACATTATCAAATGATGACCTGCCTTAAGCGCTCTAATACCAGCCTCTGCAAGATTTATTCCTTTTATAGCCAGGGGCATATCTGAAAGATCATCGGTAATAATAATTCCTTGAAAACCGAGTTGATGTATTAAAAGGTCTCTTACTATTTTAGAAGAAAATGTTGCCGGGTTATTAGGGTCTATATTTTCATATACTGCGTGACCTGTCATAACAAAATCAGCCCCATTCTCAATCCCATCTTTAAAAATCTTTAACGATTTATTAAGAACTTCTTGTTGGATATTTGAATGAGGGATCTTTTCGTGAGGATCTTCGATAAAAATTCCCATACCGGGAAAATGTTTTAAAGTAGCTGAAATTCTATATTCTTTAAGTAAGCTGATAAATGTTCTATTAAATGCTATTAAGTCTTCGACACTCTTTACTGGAACTCGTCTTTTAACAAATGCATCGTTATTAAATGGAAAATCTGCGATAGGCGCTAGCTCAACATTAATTCCTATATCTGCCAAAATTCTAATATCATTTTCAATAGTTTTCCAGTCAGGTATTTCTAGAGGAAAGACATTTTTAAGTAAACCGAGACGCATTGCGCCGTCTGGTTCTTCATCTAACATAATGAAATAAAAAAGCCCAGTATCTTCATTTGAAATTTTTTGTAACTGGGAAATTAAATCTTTAAGTTGAGAATAGGATTTATAATTCCGACGATATAACACAATTCCAGCTGGTTTAATGTAATGCAAAATTTCTTTTGTTCTTTCATCGAGCGTAGGGCCTGGAATTCCAACTACTAAATTTTGTCCAAGTTTTTCTCTAAGAGTTATTTTCTTTTTCTCTTGTAATATAGTTTTGTTTTGAATGAAAGAAGAATAGTTGTGTGCGAATTTATCTCGATTTAAAAGTTTCAGTTCAATAATAAATAAACTACCTAAAAAGAAAACTCCACTAATTATTAATAAGGTTAATGTTTTCTTTAATCTAATTATCACTAATTCTATATTCTATGATTTATTTCGACCTTACTTCTTCGAAACTGATAGAGCCATCTTGAGCCACATTTAAACGGTACAAATAAAGATCATTATTAAAACGATATCGAGGATAATAGTAAGGTGAATCACCGAGAACCCACTTGATAATTCTTTTTTGATTTGTTACTTCTTCAAGTTTCGATTCTTCACCCGTACCAATAGTAATGTGATAAAATGTATTTTTTTGCAAATCTTTAAGAGAAATAAGAGGTATTTTTATTGCTCCACCTGGGTCTATTTTCTTACCAAATATCTGATTTTTGATTTCATCCATTGAGAGCTTATAAATAATGTTATCATTTAAATCTCGAATTTTGATATCTTTAACCCTCCATTTTATTAATTGAGTTTCAATATTCCAAATAGATTGATGGTCAATAATAATCTGGTCTTTTCCGCGGTTTTCAAAAGATAACTCTAATTTTTGTGTATCGAGGTTTTGTTTAAAAATGATAAATCCTTTTTCTTCTTTAGCAAAATATGCTAAATATTTCTCAAAATATTTCTCACCAGGAGGGCAGTAAGGAAGAACATACATTTCTGAGAAAAAATCCGCTCCTTCTGTCTCAATTGGTTTTTTTGAATCTTTAGAAAAAGTAGGGCGAACAAGCTTTTTATTTCTATCAATAAAAACCATATCGTTAACCCTAATAGAAAGCATTCCTTCTTCGCCAGTAGGTTTGTAATAAAGTTGCATCATTGTAACTTCTTGGTCAACGAAAATTGGATTTTTCAATTTATACCAATATATTCCATTTTTTTCTCCTATAAAAGAAAATTCCGAATCTCCAACTGTTTTATAACTATAGTAAGGACCACACGCATAGGCAGTAGGAATTAGTTCCCCCCAACGCTCAATTATTCCAGGTTCATAACTCTTTACTTTCTTAAATTCAATTTTTAAATCTTTAATTAATTTGGGGTTATTGATTTCTAATCCTATGTAAGATAATAAAAAGGCATCTTCAAATTTAACAAATGCTCCTTCATATGGGAAAAAGTGACTTGGTACACCAAAAATAGGAAGATCTTCATCTTTTAATCTATGAATCAAAAAGAAAGCTTCTTTGGTTGAAGGATTGATGTATTTTCCCTCGCTAGGATAATAGCTATACCCTATGTGAAGTGGTGTGGCATAACAAGTACCAATCTTAATTTTATCAGTCATAGGGATATTTTCTACAATTGAAGAGTCAAAAACCGTATCCTTTAATTTCCCTACCGAAATCAACTCTTCTGCCCCAAAAGAAATTGTTGGATATCTTATGTTTCTTCTGTTATATTTATAAGCCATTTTTGCCTCTTTACTATCTAAAGCTTTATTATAAATTCTCACTCCATCTATATACCCTACAAATGCAGATTCAATTCCTAAATTAGTTCCTCCAATTTGCAAATTTCCTATTTTTGCCATTTCTTTCCAATATCTTGGAACATTCTCAACGTCATTTTTCTTTTTTTCTCCATTGATATAGAAAATGACCTCTTTATTTTCAAAATTCCAAGTAACTATTATATGATTCCACTCATCGTTTTTTAACGGGTTATTTATCATGTTATAATTATCTTTTGGCGCTTGTGCTGGATAGAAATATAAATCACCGTTAGGATTAATTCCTAACTCAATCTCCCAATTACTATCAACTACCAATCTCTGATATTTTCCTGATCTTGCATTTTTCGGTTTAACCCACATCTCAATAGATCCTTGTAATTTATTAAAATTTAATTTTTCTGAAGGAATTTCAAAATAAGCATCGGGAATATCAGTCCACTCCCATTCTTTGCCCCAATTATCTAAAAACACAAAACATCCATTCTCATTTTCGCAATCTAATGTCATCTTTGATGGTACCAACTCATAATCTAATCCAAAAATTTTTCCGTTGTTTTTACTCATAGAAAGATCTGTCACTTTTAGCTTATCTAGCTCACTAAAATAGTACCAACCCAACAAAAAATTATTGGTTTTGAAGACTTCATCAAAATTTGAAGTTGAAGGTTTAGCCTCGTTGCCGTAATAAACATAAATGGTTTTTTTTGAATTAGGTAAGATTTCTGGCACTCTTAACCAGATTTCAGTATTATTCTCTCCACACTTACCTTTTATCCAATAAGGAATCTCTGTTTCCTTATCAGAATCTGTAAACCTAATATTTCCGCAATCAAGAGATAACTTTCCTTCCCTTATTAAAGATAAGGTATCTAATTTTAAAGAAATTTGAAAATTTTTAAGCGTTTCAGTATTTTTCAGATCAAAAGTGATTTTTTTCCGGTATAATCTACCCTCCAACTTAATAATCTCTTTTTCTTGTGGTTTTTTTATTTGTAGTTCTTTTTCCCGCAATACAATCAAATAGTTCCAGATAACGATTCCCCCGACAATAATACTCAGAACAACTATGATTAATATATATTTTAAATTGGGTTCAGATTTGCCTTGTTTTATAACCATGCTGTTTTTATTGTACTTTTTTAGAAAAATACCATCTTAAATCTATTATCTTAAATCTATTATACTTCATAATTTAGTGAAAAATAGTTATAAAAGTCTTGTCAACTTTATTTTTGGTTTCCCTCTTATTTTTGGATCCCCAACGAACTAATGAAAGATTGAAAGGACTTTCTATAATTTTCTATATAATTTCTTGTTTTCTTTATTATTTCTTCACTATATTTTGTTGCCCCTTTTGTCTCAACTAAGATTGTACTTCAAAATAATAGTAAAGGTGGTGAGTAAATAATATTTAACTAAAGATAGATTCAAAACTTAAAATCTGTGTTATACTATCTCTATCTAACATTTGCGGTTCATTAATATAGGTAGAGCATTTTAGGATAAACTTTCTCTAAAATTTCATTTTCTTCTTTTAAATTCTTGCTTTTTTCGAGTTCGCAAATTTCTTTAATTAATCCGGAGTGTTTGTGTAAAATTGCGAACCAAGGAGAATATTCGAAAATAAATGTTTTATCTTTTATCAAAATTTTTTGAAAAGCTAAATTTATTAATTCTCGTTTTTCTTCAATAGTTGCATTTTCATATAAAAACCTTGCTTTTTTACATAGTTCTAAAAGATTAACACCTAAATCTAAGTAATCAATATCTGTTTCAAACAATCTCTTTAGTGAATCCTGTAAAGAGCTAATCTCCCTTTCTATTTCAGTTTTTTAGCTTTATAGGTCTCTAAATCTATCAATCCTTCAAGTTTATGTTTATAGAGGATACCTAGCTTTTTGCACTTTTCTATAGTTCTTTAAGCTTCCAAATATTAATAATCTCTATGAAGAAATTAAATGGCGATTTTTTTTAATATTTACTTAGCCATAAAGATTCTATTTTTATATAAGAGCGAAAGATATTTACATATTTTAAAACTTAGTTTTGAAATAAAAACTGGAATTAATCATATCAAAATTTAAAATTTTTTATGCTTTTATAATCTTTAAAAATTAAGTTTATATTTATCCCAAATGAACATGTTAAAACTTCTGGGTCTGCTTTTTAAAATATTTCAACCGTAAATATTATTTATCATTTATTCTGAAAAGCTTCTCGTCCATTCTGGTGAAGAAGGAGGATTTTCTTGCAACATTAACCTCCAAGTTTCATTAGTTAATCTATTTTCCATTGGTTGCTTAAATTCATAATAACTAAAAATAGGCCCAACTCCAATTAAAATTCGACCGTCTGGAAGTTTATAAGCTACTACTAAAGTTTTAATATACCCTACTCCTTCTTCCAAAACTTTTTTAGTATTGCTTTCAGTGTGAACATCAGCGATTAAAGTTGTTTTAAAAATATCAGGATCTGGTTCAGCTTGTGCAACCAATCGAACAAGGTTTTCCAAATTTACTCCAAAATATTGGATGAAATCATATTCTTCCTGATTTAATGGTTTATTTTCTAATTCTTTTTTTGAGATTTCTAATAATTTCGTTAAAATTTTTGAAAATTCCGTTAAGACTTCTTCTATTTTTAATTTTTCTAAATTTTCTTTTGGTATTAATTCTTTCAAGCCCTTACTTGTTATTTTTGTTAAAGTTAAAAGTCGAGCATAAAATTCAGGTATTGGCTCAACATAACCAACGATTGGTGGTTCTTCTACAGAACCCATTTCAGCACCGGTATAACTTTGTTTTGTATACAAAATTGTATCATGCCTTAGCTCTGCCCAAGAAGCCAAAGCAGTATTTAGTTCCTTATCTTGCCAGGCCTTTGTTTGCATAAAGGTTTGATACCCTTCGCCAAATTCACCTAATAAAGATTTCAAAACATAAAGCCATCCCCAATAAAGATTCTCGAACCATTTATATTGAGGTAAAGTATCTAATTCTTTCTTTAATTCAGAAAATTTCTTTTCATAATCTGAATAAGCCGTATCTCCTAATTCTTTCAAAATTTCTTTAGCTCTTTTTGATCCTAGTAAGGCCATAATATCTAACCCCCTAGGAAAGCCTCTTATTTCTCTTCCTTCTTGGCAACCAGGAATTTGAGTTTTTACAAGAGTGAATGGACGAGTGGTTTTATTACCAATGTATATCCCAGAATAAGGAGAAACAAGTTCCGAAAAGAACCAAGAATCAATAGTGAATCTTTGTCCCATTAATCTAAGCCCTTTTGTTGCTTCTATAAGTTTTTTTTCTTGGAGTTTTAATTCTTGAATTTCTTGGTCTGAAAGAGGTGGACAAGGCATAGATAGCTGGCAAGCCCCTAACCCTCCATAAATTTTTGGATTATAAGGAAGATTAAGGAGAATGTTTTTAATTTCTGAATATTTTTCTTCCAATTTTTCTAGTTTAATTTCCCCCTTAAATAAACTTTTTAACACAATACTATATTCATATGGGCCCAAATCATCAGAAAATCCAACAAAAAAAGAAGTAATTTTATAGATTCTCTCCCATCTTTTCTGGATATCATGGCTTTTTAAAAATTTACTAGCGATTAAACTTGCTTGGAGAGTCTGAATTTTAGCATCATATTCAGAAATAATTCCATACTCTGAACATTTAGATACCCCCTTTGGTAAATTAGGAGATCCTTTAATCAAAGTTGTCATTCTACCATACCACATCATTGCTTTGAAATAATTTTTAAGTTTTTCAGATCTGCTATAATGGCCCCTTGGAATGTACTGAGAGTAATCTTCTTTGTATATGAAAATCGGAGAATTCTCCCAACCTTTATGATTTTCAATTAGTTGAATTTCCTTTTGAACCAGATCTTTTACAAAATCTGGTGGTTGAAATGAATATTTTTTAAATTCTTCAGGCGTAAATAAGCTAAAAAGTTTTCCTTCTTTTAATTGATTTGAAATAATTTCTTCACAAGTTTCTGAAGGCAGATAGCATTCGATTTCTTTTTGGATATTTTCTTTTGTTGCAACTTGATGCGGCTTTGGCTTTAGCAATTCTAGAGCGACTGAAAAATAGGCTACATTTCTTTTAGCTGCTTCCTTTAAATCTCCAGAGGTTTTGTTATATTGGAAAAGAGCGTCATCAAAAAATTCCTTGCTTATTAGCCAAAGATCTGAATAAAAAAGATCTTTTTCTAATTTCATCAAAGTAGTATTAAAAAGGATGTGGTAGAAATGTAAAAGTGAATCAGTAGTAATAAAAATCGGTAAATCTAATGTTTGTAAAGCTATATAAAAAGCTGCAAAATCGTCTTTTGGATAGCTTATTTTGCTATTTTCTCCTATTGAAGTTACACTTTCTTTATTAGCAATCTCTTTTGGCGTAGTAATTGCTACAAATCCATTTTTTTCTAAAAGAGATAAAGCTCGAGAACTTAAACGAATTTTTTGAGAGAATTTTGGATAATTGGCAATGTCTTTAGTCTTAAGAGGTAAATTATATTTAGGGATTTGGGGAATAATCTGAACTTTTTCTAAAGCAATATCCTCGGGTTTGATCAATCTTTTTGTAAATAAAACTTCATTAAAAACAGGAGAGGATTGAATGGGTGATATTTTTGTTAATGGAGGCTTTGGGGATCTTTTTTTAAAATAAAAAATGCTAACATAAATACTTCCTAAAATAACTAATCCTACTAAAATAATTGATAATATAGTTTTGGATGGATTAATTTGCTGGGGAAAATTTTTCATCTCTTAATTACTATTATACCGCTTTTAATTTTGTCAGACAAAGAGTTAGAACTTTTTTCGGCTAATTTTTCTAGAAATAAATTTGCTTCTTTTCTATCCATCAAAAATGGCTGACCTAGTTGATTTTTAATTGGAAATAGTCTAAAAATAACTTCTTGTGAATAAATTTCTAAACCTATTGCTAAGGTTTGTGAAGTTTCCTTTGAAAAATGTTGACCAAAAATAAAATTACCCAAAGAATAGAAAATTAGTTTCCTTTTATATTCTTCTATTTTTTGAACAATTGGAATCCCAAAACTGATTATCAAATCTGCTCCACTATCAATTATTTGATGGGCTAATTTTTGTTGTAGCAGAAAATTTTTTGATTGATATTCTTCATCCCAGTGTAAAAGAACTATTATGAATTTTTTTATATTAAGAGCTCTTACGGTTTTTATATGATTTATAATTTCTTTATCAGAACAATTGGAGAAGGAAGTTTTTTTAAAAGATAGAATTATTATTTCATTTTTTTCAAACTTTGAATTTTTATTACATTCATTCGGATGACCAACAAAGTTGATATTTGCTTTGGTTAAAAATTTTTTGGTTTGTTCCAAGCCTGTTTCTCCCATATCAAATGCGTGTTTATTCGACAATGAAAATAAATTAAAATTCGTATGGGAAAATGCCTTAACTATTTCTGGAGGAAGAACATACTTTAATGAATGGTTATCAAATTTTTCTGGGTTTTCAACAATCACGCCCTCTAGGTTTCCTACTAAAAGATCAATTCCTTTTAGAAATTGCTTGATTTTTTCGAATGGATAAAAGACACTATTTTTTTGTGTCATATGCTTTATGCTTTTATCTAGAATAATGTTTCCAACAAATAAAATTGTTTTCCCTTCAAATCTGTTTGCTCTTTCTTTATTTTGAGTTTCTTTTTCAAAGACAACACTGAAATACGAAGTTACTTCCTTGCTTATTGAATTTTTGGTAATATCATGAGAATTTGCGTAAGCGATTAGTTTTGGTGATTCCATCTTCATTTTATGAGCAAAAGCTCTTGCAATATAAAGAGCTTGCCAAGAGTCCACATCTAATTTTTCAAAATTTTCTTTTTCGAAATTAATTATAGTACGAATACTTTTAACATCATGGAATCTAGCCGCTGGAACTGGAAGATAATGAGAAAAATCAACACTAGCAATTACTATTGTTTTTTTAGGTGCAAAGCGATTTAGAGAGATTACAAATTGGTCTACTGCTTTTTTAGAAATACTAGAAGGTATAATAAACGGCACAACTTTACTGTTAGGAAAATATTTTTTTATGAAAGGCATTAAATTTATAATTCCATGGTCGAGTTTAATGCTTGAATTGCTAAAAAAAATATTATTTTCAAAATAAAGATTTTTAATAAGTGGCCTATCAATTTTCATCCCATAGAATTCTAAAGTTTGTGGTTCTAGTGTTATAAAAAAATCTCCCACAATACTCCCGACTTTAAAATGGTCAGGACTTAACAAAACAATCACCTCGGGTTCATCTTTTGAAGAAATGTACCGGAAAAAATTTTCTATAATATTTTTTGCCAATAAATGATGAGGTACGATTCCAGCAGATATTCTTATTCGATTTTTACTGCCGCTTATTTTTTCTGAAATTGGCCTAAAATAATATCCTAGAACTATTTCAATAATAACGATGAGAAGAGTAATTATAATAAATTTAAAATTAGATTTTCTTTTTACAAACATTTTTCGAGTTCCATAAGTATTACTTAAAAATTTTACTATTACAATTTTTTTTATCAAACTGCGTCTTACAATTATTGTTTTTGGGAAAATTTTATGATGTAATTTTGGAGTAGATAAGATGTGCAAGCACCAAAAGAATAAGAGCAAATAGTAATTACGCATAAAGCAAATAAGTCACATTAAAAATTTATATGAAATAAATAATTTTTTAATCTTGATGCCTCTTTGCTATAAAAATTTTGAAGCAAGTTTTTATAGTGATTTTTAACAGAACTGTTTTTAGAAGGAATTAATAATTTTTTAATCCTGAGCTTAGCTCCTTTTTATAAATTCCTTGCATGATTCTTTTTTAAATTTCTGCATGAGAAATTTCAATAATTCCTGAATTTGTTAAAATTTTATTTTTTGCTTAAACATAATAAATGCTAAGAAACTATTATACAATTTGTTTTTTATTTTATTTCTGAAATTTTGTTATAATTTTTAAAGGTCGGATTTAAATTTTTAAAATATCGTAGACAAAAAATGGCAAAAAGTTGTGGTTCTAAAAAGAGACCTAAAAAATCAAAGTAATTAAATAGTTATTAACTTGTTAAGTCGAATTAAATATAATTTTTAAGTAATGAGAAAAATTTTAATTGGAGGGATAGTAGGTTTTCTTTTTTTGTTTGGTTTAATTGCAAAAGCTGAAGAGATAAATCCTGTTGTTACTTCTACTCCAGTAATAGTTCCAGCTCCTAAAATTGAATTATTTAAAGAAAAAGCTCCATTTGTTAAGATAAATCCTAATAAAATTGAAATTAAAACTCCTCCTTTAAACAAACAGCAACTTGGGGAGTTTAAAGACCTCGATGATTTTGTAAGAGAAAAAATAACAAATAGAATAAAAGCTGAGTTCTTCTTTTTAAACCCAGTTGGTTTTACGGTTCAGCAAGGTATTGTAGATAGAAATGAGAATAATATATTAACTATTAACTCACAAGGTTTTAAGATTGATTGGCATATAGGAACTGATACAAAGGTAATATCAAGTATAAATTTAAGATTATTGGCTCAAGTTAATCCGCAACTTATAAATACTACTGATATAAAAATTGGAGAAAGAGTTAAAATTTTTGGCATTTGGAACGGTTCTCAATTTTTAGCTAAAAAAATTGTTGTTTTAGAAAGAAAAACTCAAGCAATTATGGAGAGGAAATTCGAGAATATTGAGAAAACATTAGAAAATTTAAAAACCAAGATAAAAGAATCTTTTGGTGTAGACCTTTCTCAGATTATTGAGCAAATTAAACAACAAATTCAACAACAATCTCAAAAACAATCTCAATAGCAAATAAATCAATGAAGGTATGATAAAAATAGGATTAGCATTAGGTGCTGGGGGAGCTAGGGGGTTAATTCATATAGGTATTCTAAAAGTTTTAATAGAAAATAAAATTCCTATTAATTTTATTGCAGGATCAAGCATAGGCGCATTAATAGGAGGTTTTTATTGTGCAGGATTTTCTATAGATAAAATTGAAGAAATAGCTATTGATACAGATTGGAAAGATTTATTTTCTTTATTTTTTGATCCTGATTTTAAATCTGGCTTAATAAGTGGGGAAAAGATAAAAAATTTTTTAGAGTATTATTTAGGTGATAAAAAAATAGAAAATTGCTTAATTCCCTTTAGAGCAATTGCAACTGATTTATCTTCTGGAGATTATTATGTAATAGATAAAGGAAAATTATCTACTGCTATTAGAGCAAGTATTTCAATTCCTTTTATTTTTGCTCCAGTGAAAATAAATAATAAAATGCTAGTAGATGGTGGAATTTCATTGCCTGTTCCTGTTGATGTAGTAAGAAAAATGGGAGCGGATTTTGTGATTGCTGTAAATTTAAGTAATTATAATTTTTCTCTCAAGGGTCACTACAATATTTTAGAAGTAGCAGATTATTCTTTAAAAATATTAGAATATAACCTTGCTAAATTTAATGTTAAAAACGCGGATTTTGTTATAAATGTAAATCTGCCATATGAAGTTAAATGGTATGATTTTCTAAACGCACAAGAAAAAATTAAAATAGGGGAGAATATAGGAAGGAAATATTTACCCCTATTGAGTAACAAACTAATTAAGTTTTTAGTTTAAGTTTATGAAAAAAATCGAAAGAAAAATAATGATAACAGACCGGTCTCTCAAAAATTATTTAGAGCTACTAGATTTAAATATAGAAGAACTAAAAGGTAAAAAAATATTAGACTTGGGATCAGGAAGATTGCAAAGATTTCCAAGAGAGCTTCTTCAAAAAATAGAAGATAAAGCAGAGGTTGTAGGATTAGATATTACTTTAAAGGAAGAGGAAAGAAGAAAAGAAATCAAAGAAGCTCAACCCTATTTATATAACTCTGATAAATTAGGATTAATTGCTGCTTCATTTTTACAGTTACCATTTCAAGATAACTCATTTGACTTAGTGTTATCATTATATGGAATGCCTTTATATTTAACCTCCGAAGATGAAGAAATGTCAAAAGAAAACATAAGACGATCTGTTATGGAAATTTTAAGAGTTTTAAAACCAGGAGGAGAAGCTAGGATATTTCCAAGTAATGATTATCTTGAGCAAGTTTTAAGAGAGGAAAAAATTCAATTTAGTAAAAAAAATAAAACTATTCTTGTAACAGGCACTTTGATTACAGAAATTGAAGAATACCTTTCAAAAGAATCAAAATCTATAAATTATAACTTAGTGTGCTTTAAAAAACCTCATTAAAAAGATTTAAAAATTGTATTTTTTTAAATAATTTTGTTCTTTACTAAGGGTCTTGACTATAGGGCAGAAAAATTTTATAATTTAATGACATTTATTAATAAGTCGAAAATTAATTAGAAGCTTGGGTTATTTTTAGTAAAAGGTCTTAATTAATCTCTAAAAGTACAAAAAATGAATAGAGGAAAAGTAATATCTTTAGGTATTTTGCTTATTGCTCTATTAGGTTTAGGTTTTAGTTTGAATCTCAAATCTTTTGCTCAATCTTCTTGTCCTTCTAATACAACATTCACACACACTGCAGCTACATTAGTAGGTCAAATTAATGATACAGGAGGAGATAAAAATATAACTGCATGGTTTGAGTGGGGGGAAACCAGTTCTCTAGGAAGAAGTACATCAAAGCAATATTTAAGAGTTGATAATGTTCCTTATAGATTTTGTTCTTCTATTAGTAATTTAACCCCATGCTCAACATATTACTATAGAGCTGTAGCCCAAAACTCTGGTGGTACTTCTTATGGTGATATAATGTCATTTACAACATTGTGTGTAAGACCTGAAGTTGATTTAAAGGTTAATGGTACTGATGGTACAATAACAATATTACCTGGAGAAAGTGTTACACTTTCTTGGACATCTAGAGATGTTTCATCCTGCTCAGCTCAAAGTAGTCCATGGGTTTCAGCTTGGAGTGGTAGTAAATCAGTTTCTGGTTCACAAGTAATTTCTAATTTAAGCTCTGGAAGATATACATTTACTATCACTTGTTCTGGATACAATCAATCTGTTTCTGATTCTGTAACTGTGGATGTAAGAGCTAATCCGCCTGCTGTTATTACTTTACCTGCAGTTCAAACATTATAAAAAAACACTATTTATAGAGAAAAATATTATTAAAAAGAAAGACGATTAAAATGAAGAAATTATTTATCCTTTTAATAAGTATTTTAATATTCTTTACATTTTTAGCTTCTAGGGTTTTTGCGGTGAATACTATTTCAATAAAATGTCCCCAGAGAACTATTGCTAATAAAAATAATATAATTTTTGTAGGAAAAGTTGATAGTTTAGGAAATGACAAATATGTAGAAGGTTGGTTTGAGTACGGATCTTCTTCATCAAGTTTAATGTTTAAGACAAAATCAATAAAATTAAGCAAACCAGGAATATATTGTATAAATGTGAATAAATTAAAAAAATGTACAACATACTATTATAGAGCAGTAGCAAAAAACTCCGCCGGAATAAATTATGGGGAAATTAGATCAATAAAGACAAAATGCAAATAAAAAAAGAAAGATTTATAAAAAGCAAATTAAAAATAATGTTAGTTGCATTGTTTGTTTTGTTTTTAGGATTATACGATGTAAATGCGCAAGCTTGTCCAAGCAGATCAACCTATACTGATACTCAAGCTACTTTAGTTGGTGAAATAACTGATACAGGAGGGGATCAAAATATTCAGGTTTGGTTTGAATGGGGAAGAACCACTGCTTTAACTAATACTACGCCCGTTCAAACCCTGAATGTTACTTATACTCCTTATAGATTTTGTTATACAATATTTAATTTAAATCCTTGTACAACATACTATTATAGAGCAGTAGCAAAAAACTCCGCCGGAATAAATTATGGGGAAATTAGATCTTTTACAACTACTTGTGGAACCCAGCAATCTGATTTAAGTGTTTCTTGCTATTCAGCACCCAACCCAGCTTATGTAGGAAGTTTAGTTACTTTCTATTCTAACGTATCTGGGGGAACAGGATATTATTCATATTCCTGGTCTGGAGATTGTGTTGGAAATTCATCTATTTGCCAAAAAACGTTTTATACTCCAGGTACTTATTATGTTTATTTAACAGTTTATTCAGATGGTATTTCAAGAGCCACAAATTGTAGTGTAAATGTAATTTCCCGTGAAATTCAACAGACAACTATAACATCTCAAAATCAAAAACCTATTGCTAATATAACTTATTCTCCAACCTTAATTAAACCAGGAACAATTGTAACCTTCTCTTCAGCTGGCTCTTATGATCCTGATGGTAGAATAATTCTTTATGAATGGTCAATAAATAATGAAATTGTTTCAAGAAATCCATCTTTTTCAAGGGCCCTTAGTTCAGGGACTTATAATATAAAGCTTACAGTTGTAGATGATAAGGGTGCTACTTCTTCAAAAGAACTTGTGCTTAGTGTAGGAAGAACGCAATTTATTACAAAGACAATCACAAAAACAATAACCCAAACTGTCAGAGTTCCAGTAACTAAGCCAACAACTCCGGCCGCTACTTTGGTTACAAAAGAAATGCAAAATTCTTATTTGGATATATCTATAGATGATTATTTGAAGACATATATATGCAAGAAAGATAATATAAATATTACTATTATTAATAACAATAGCAAAAAAAGAAAAGTATCTTTTACAATAAGTGGGGAGATTAAAAAATGGTTTAAGCCAAAAGCAAGAGTTATAGAAGTTTTACCTAATGATATAAATTCATTTAATTGGACTATTGATGTACCTTGTGATGCAGAAGAAGGTGAATATTATGGGATAATTACAGCAGGTATAAATGGGACCAAAAAAGATTTTCCAGTTACTATTGAAGTAAGTAAAAAGGAAAATATATTTGCTCCACTTGCTGCTTTTGCTGGAGGATTATTTAGTATTATTTCAACACCGTGGATTTTAGTTATAATTTTGATTTTGTTAAATATAGCAATGTGGTATTATTTATTTGCAAGATCGAAGGAAAAAACTAAAATTGAATAATGCACCTTTTATTAGATATAGGAGCCACTACGACTAAAATAGGTATTAGTAAAAACTTAAATAAAATTGATAAATTTTTTATTATCGAAACTCCTAAGAATTATAATGATTTCTTGCAAGTACTTAAAAACAACTTGAAAGAAACAAGATTCAATAGAATAGTTATTGGTTTTGCTGGGATGATAAGAAATGAAAAAATAATTAAAGCCCCTAACCTTCCTAATTTTAATAATAAAAATATTGTTAAAGATTTTAAAAATTTATTTAATTGCGATGTTATTTTAAAAAATGATGCAGAACTTGCAGGTTTAGGAGAGGCTGTTTATGGCATTGGTAAAAGATTTAATATTTTGGGTTATGTTACTCTAAGTAGTGGAGTGGGTGGGGTAAAAATTGTAAATAAAAAAGTTGAAGAGAATTTTTTCGGCTTTGAACCAGGCCATAGTTTGTTTTTATTAAATTCTAATTTTATAGAAGTTGAAAAATTAATAGGAGGAAAATCAATAGAAAAAATTACTGGTAAAAAGCCAGAAGAAATTAAAGATAAAAAATTTTGGTCCTATATTAATAAAATTTTCGCTGGGTTTTTAATTAATGTTGCTATTTTTTGGTCAGTAGAGGCAATTATTATTGGTGGTTCATTAATCAAAAGCTTAGACTTTGAAGAGTTAAAAGTAAATTTTAGTAATTTAAAAACTTTACCCTTTAAAACAAAAATTTTTAAAAGCAAACTTCAGGAAAAATCAGGAATCTATGGAGGTTTATATTTATTGAAAACCCATACCTGAAAAATAAATATAAAAAAGAACGGGTTAAGTAATAAAAATTTTTATATACGATAAAAAATAATTTATAATTTTAAAATTGCGGGGTGGTGTAACGGTAGCACAGCGGCCTTTGGAGCCGTTAGTCCTGGTTCGAATCCAGGCCCCGCAGCAAATTCGAAGCAGAGCTATCTTATTGATAAGTTAAAAATAGGGAGTACTTACTTCAAGATAAGATTTTACTGCATTCCAGAAATTTATTAAATTTTCTCTTTGTTTAACAAGTTTTCTGTATACTACTTCGATAAGGGCTTTTCCTATTTCGGGATCTTTTAAAATGAGTTTTTGTAAAGCTTCAAAAATTTTTTCCTTCCTTTCATTTTTGCTTAGGTTATTCCAATTTTTGTCTAAATTGTATAAAGTTTTTAAAACTTCATCATCCGGTTCAGTTTCTCCAAAGATTGTTGTTTCTAAATAAACTCCTTTAAGTATTTCTTCCAAGCTCTCAGGATATTTATATATTTCAGAAATTAGTTTTTTAAATTCGTCCTTGTTTGTAAGATCAAAAAGCTTTGTTCTTTCTAAAATTTTCAATCCTATTAAAAAATTTTTATTTACATTATTCAATAAAATTTTGTATAAATCTTCTAAAGTTTTAGGAGGAGACTCCACGTTTTGAAGATACTCGTTAATTAAATTCCTAGCATATGCGTTGCAGAGTAATTCTATTAATTTTTTTCTATCTAATCTTTTTACTTCAGATTTAGTTGCTAAACCTGCTTCTAAAACCATTGTTTTTAATTTCTCCCAACCACTTTTGCCCCTAAACTCGTCATTTTCTTCTAAATACTTTTGATATGCTTCTATTTTTGCTTCAAACTCTTCTATATTTATTAAGGCGTGCATTAAGTAATGACTAACAATTTCTTCTTCTGCCAATCTTTTAAAGTTTTCAATTGCTTCTTCTAATTTTCTTTTTATAAGTCTCTTCTTTTCTTCATCGCTACCTTTATCTAAAATATCTTGATCTTCTGGTAGTAATATAAGCGTTAGTTTGTGTACTTTGTCGTCATAACCTGCTTCAAGAAAAGAATTTGGATTTATAGCTGCTGTGAGATTTTTTCTATCTTTTCCAAGATTTGCTTTTATTTTAGATTGAATTATTTCTAAATCTCTTTCTTTATTTTCTTTACTTACAGTTGTAACATCGATCGCTAATATCAAATGTCCATCTTGTGTTTTAATATAGATATAAATGTCTCCTGTTCCATAATAATCATCCATTTTAGGAGTTTCAACTGCATAATACCCTAACATCTGTAAAATTTCTAACACCTTCTTTTCATATTCCTCCCCGAATCTTTGTGTTTCTATTGCTTCTTCTATGGGCCTCAAATAAGGAGGAAAACCTACCCTTACTCTTCTTAAATGCTCCTCATATATCCAATGTTTTTTTAATGCATCAAGGAATTCTTTTAATTTCCCATTTTCAGCAGCTATAAGAGCTTGTATGGTAGAAATGAAGATTAGTGGATTTGAGAAGAAGTTTCCATTTCCAGAAATTATTCTTCTACTTGATTCTTCAATCTTATTCTTTCGCCAACTCTGTAACCCCCTCATTAATACCGCTTCAACAGCTGCACCAGATATAGGACTTTGTTTAGCTGAAGATAAAATTTGTTGAATTTCATCCCAATATTCACTCGGCTTTGGAAATTTTGGTTGCAACTCTTTCCCTCTTTCCATAAGTTAATTATTATATATCAATAGCATAAATTTATTACTCACGAACTTTAAGTTTTATAAATTTTTGTATAATAAGTTTATATAAGTTTATAAATGTAAATGTTATAATAATTTTTATATAATGTTAATGAAAAAGTATAAAATGTTTGAGTTTTTAAAGAAAGATCTATTATTAAATCTCGTTTTGGTTGTTTTGGTCGGAAAGGTGCCGGCCAGGGTATTTGATTGACCATAAAAATTAATCCTTTAAAAAATACTCTGGCCGGCACGCTCCGGCCATTTTTTATTTTATGGTGGGCGGGTGGCTTAAAGGGGAAGGCGCTCTCTAAAAGTGAGAGAGATCCGGGTTCAAGGCCCGGCCCGCCCACCATTTTTTATTTTTTGTTATAATTATTTTTATTAAGGGCCCATAGCTCAGTTGGTAGAGCGCCGCTATGGCATGGCGGAGGCCGAGGGTTCGAGTCCCTCTGGGTCCATTTAGCGGGGTGTGGCCTAATGGTTAAGGCGCGTGGTTTGGGACCACGAGATTGCCGGTTCGAATCCGGCCACCCCGATTTAATTTTTAAAAATGAAAAAAGAAATTGAAGAAGGAATTGTAATTGAAGCATTGCCAGATACAACATTTAAAGTAAAATTAAAGTCAGGTAGAGAGGTTTTATGTTATTTATCTGGCAAAATGAGAATCAACTTTATAAAAGTAGTTCCAGGAGATGAAGTTGTTGTTGAACTTTCGCCATATGATAAAAATAGAGGTAGAATTATTAGAAGAAAATAAAAACAAAATATAAAAATGAAGGTAAAAGCATCGGTAAAAAGAAGGTGTAATAAATGTAAAATAGTAAGAAGGAAAAGTCGTATTTATGTTATTTGTGAAAATCCCAAACATAAACAAAGACAAGGATAACAATGGTTAGAATTGCAGGAGTAGAAATAAAAGATGAAAAAAGATTAATGTTTGCTTTACCGAAAATATATGGAATTGGTAAGGCTTTGGCAGAAAAAATTTGTAGAGAATTAAGTATTGATCCTATGAAAAAAACAAAAGAATTAACTCCCGAAGAGATAGGGAAATTAGAAAAATATATAAATGAAAATTTAAAAGTTGAAGGCGAATTAAGAAGAGAAATTCAAGCAAATATACGAAGATTAATAGATATTCAATGCTATCGAGGGTTGAGGCATTTGAGAAAATTACCAGTATGGGGGCAAAGAACAAGAACAAATGCAAGAACGAGAAAAGGACCTAGAAAAACGGTCGGGTCAGGTAAGAGAAAGGTATCTAAAAAATAATGGGTAGAACAAGAACAAAAATAGTTCAAGGGGAAGAAGCAAAAATTAAATCAGAAACTGCAAAGACAAAAAAGAGTAAAAAGAAGAAATATGTTGATTTTGGTATTTTTTATATAAATGCTACTTTCAATAATACATTGATGTGCTTTACAGATAAAAAAGGAAATGTACTAGCCTGGTCTTCAGCAGGACATTGTGGTTTTAAAAATACAAAAAAAGCGACCCCATATGCAGGAGCCAAAACAGCCGAACTTTTAATAAATAAAGTTAAAAGTAATTTTGACATTGGAGAAGTAAAAATTATTGTAAAAGGAATAGGACCAGGTAGAGAATCCGCATTAAGGGCATTATTTAATGAAGATTTTAATATAACTGCGATAGAGGATAGAACCCCAATACCATTTGGTGGTCCTACTCCTCCTAAGCCAAGAAGGGTATAAAATGAAGATAGAAAAAAAGTGCAAAATTTGCAGAAGCTTGGGGCAAAAAATTTTATGGAATGAAAGATGTATGTCTAATAAATGTGCTTTAGATAGAAGAAGAACAAGGCCAGGAGTCCATGGTCATAAACCAAGAGCGCTTTCAGATTATGCTAAGAAGTTGATTGAAAAACAAAAATTAAGATACTATTATCTTTTAAAAGAAAAACAATTAAGGAATTTTATCGAAAAAGCTTCTAAAATGAAAGACCCTCTTCCTGTTGCCTTAGTTAAGCTTTTAGAAAGCAAGCTAGATCATGTTATATGGCAACTAGGCTTTACCCATTCTAAATTACATGCGAGGCAATTAGTTAGTCATGGACACTTTTTGGTCAATAAAAACCGAATAAAAACACCTACATATTTATTAGAACCCGGAGATATTATTGAAATAAGAGAAGCAAGTAGAGATATTGAGCCCTTTAAAAATCTAGATAAAATTTTAAAAGTATATACTCCTCCACCTTGGTTAAAACTGGATGTAAATAACTTAAAAGCAGAGTTTTTAAGATATCCTGAACCAGAAGAATTACAGCTTCCTTTCGATGTTCAATTGGCGTTAGAATTTTATTCCAGATAAAGTCGAATTAAATTTTATATATCAAATTAATGATAAAAGAATTAATATTTCCAGAATCAATAAAATTAGTAGCATCAGAAAAAAATAAAGCTGTATTTGAAATTTCACCTTTATATCCAGGTTATGGTGTAACTATTGGCAATGCTTTAAGAAGAGTTTTATTGTCTTCTATTAAAGGAACAGCTATTACAACAGTACACATAGAGGGTGTTTTGCACGAATTTTCAACAATTCCTGGCATTTTAGAAGATGTTATTGATATATTATTGAACTTAAAACAAGTAAGAATCAAATATTTTGGCGAAGATCCTGTGGAAATGGTAATAGAAAAAGCTGGCGAAGGTGAAGTATTTGCAGGTGATATAAAAGCTCCAGCAGGCGTAGAAGTTGTAAATCCAGAATTAAAAATATGTACAATAACAAACAAAGATACAACTTTCAAGGCTACTTTAATAGCTACAAGAGGATATGGATATTCTCCTGCAGAAGAAAGGACAAAAGAAAGAGTAGAACCGGGAACCATTGTTTTGGATGCTATATTTTCTCCTGTTGTAAATGTAAGCTATGAAGTTGAAAATATAGTTTATAAAGGTAGGGCAGATTATAATTTATTGAGATTAACAATAGAGACAGATGGTTCAATAAGCCCTCAAGAAGCATTACTTGAAGCATCAGAGATTTTAATTAAACATTTCAGCTTAATCAATGAGGCATTTAAGTAAAGTAAAAAAATTTCACAGAAAAAAAGATCAAAGAGAAGCTTTGTTTAAAATTTTAGCACATCATTTAATTATGAATGGAAGAATAAAGACTACTACAGAAAGAGCAAAATATCTAAGAAGAATTGTTGAGAAATTAATTACTTTAGCAAAAAAGCAAAATTTAACTGCGCTAAGGAAATTGATTGCTAGATTACCTAAAAAATCTGCTTATAAGTTATATTATGAAATAGCTCCAAGATATATGGATAGAAATGGAGGGTATACTCGAATTATAAAATTACCCTTAAGAAGAAAAGGCGATAATGCCGAATTAAGTCTTATAGAATTTGTTTAAAGATGCTTGTAATAAGATTTCAGCCAGTAGGCAAAAAACACCAAAAAATATTCAGAATAGTTTTGCAAGAAAAAAGAAGCAAGTTGAGTGGGAAAATTATTGCGAAATTAGGCTGGTGGGATCCAAGAAAAAAGGAAGGTGAATTTGATAAAGAAAGAATAAATTTCTATATTACAAATGGTGCAGATGTGAGTGATTCTGTTTGGAATTTATTAATAAAAAAAAGAATCATCAAAGGAAAGAAAAGGCCTATTTCTGTAAAAACAAAATCTAAAGAAGAATCTTCTTTAGTTGAAAAATGAAAAAACCCTCCTTGCACCAACTTTCAAATGGTCTTAAGGTGCTTTTATATAATTCATTTAATTTGACAACTAATTCTATTTTAGTTTTGGTAAAGACAGGCACTGATTATGAAGATAAAAAAAATAATGGCATTTCTCATTTTTTAGAGCACATTTTTTTTAAGGGAACAAAAAACTTTCCTTCTCCGCAAGCTTTAGGGTTTGAGCTTGATAAAATTGGCGCAGAATATAATGCTTTTACATCTTATGAGTATACTGGTTATTATATTAAAACCCTACCAGAATATTTTGAAAGAGGAATATATTTGATGTCAGATTTGTTGATAAATCCTTTATTTAATGAAGAAGAAATAGAAAAAGAAAAAAATGTAATTTTAGAAGAAATCAACTTTCATAAGGATAATCCTATTGCTCTTATTTTTGATGAAACATTAAAAACATGTTACGGAGATCAACCAGCAGGTTGGTCAATATTAGGAAGAGAAGAGGTTATCAAAAAAATTAATAGTGAAAAAATTAAAAATTATTTTAAAAAACATTATTCTTCAAAAAATTCTTTAATTGTAATAGCTGGTAATTTTGACAAAAACAAAATTTTAAAAACTTTAGAAAAATATTTTAAAAATTACAATAATTATAAAGTTCCCAAGAAGAAAAAATTTAAAAAAACTACTGGTTTTAAAAGCAAAGTTATTTATAAAAAAGATCTAACTCAATCTCATTTAGTTATGCTTTTTAGGATTCCTGGCCTTTCTTTTTTGAAAAATAAAAGATACTTAGTAAATGTTTTGGTTACAATTTTAGGCGCTGGAATGAGTTCAAGGCTTTTTAAAACAATAAGAGAAGAACTAGGATTAACTTATTATATAAGGGCTAATGTAGATTTTTATACTGATAGAGGTTATATGTATATTCAATCTGGCTCAAAAGTAGAAAAAACCACTATTGCTTTTCAAAAAATTTTGGAAGAAATAAAAAAATTAAAATCAGAAAAATTAAATAATGAAGAATTTGAAAAAGCCATAGCTATATTGAAAAATAGTCTGCTTTCTTCTTTAGAATCATCCTTAAATATCTGTTATTTTATGGGCTTAGAGTATATTTTAAATAACAAAATAGCTGATGTTGATGAAATTTTAAAAGAAATTAAAAAAATTTCTACTAAGGAAGTTTTACAAATGGCTTTAAAATATTTAAGAAAAGAGAATCTTGTAAGCGGCGTTTTATTACCTTCTTATTCTAAAATCAAAAAAGAAGATTTAAATTTAATAGATTTCTAATATATAATTTATTGAATGGAAGATTTAAAAAAGAGCTTATTTTTTTGGTTGATACCTGCTGTTTTATTTCTTTTATGGTATTTGAAAGATATTTTTTTTATTATTCTTACGGGTTTTATTTTGGGTTTAGCTATTCAAGAATGGTCTTTACGATTAAAGAACAAAATTAAACTTCCTTTTACAATAATAGTTTCATTTATTTATTTAATAATACTATTTTTATTTATGGTTTCTATTTATCTTTTAACCCCTATTCTTTTATCAGAAATAAAAGAGCTATTTCCAAATTTAATTGATTATTTAAAATCTCTAGGCTTGAAAGGAGTAGAAGATTATTTAAAAGATTTGTTTAATAAGCCAACACCTGACCTATTTATTAGAACATTTTCGAATTTTTTGAATATAGTTGGAGGTATATTTAGCATTATTTTGATATTAGTAATCTCATTTTATGTTTCCACGCAAGTTAAGTTTATGAATAAATTTTTTGCAAAAATACTTCAAAAGGAAGAATATTATAATGTCTATTTAAAAATTAAAAGAAAACTTGCATTATGGCTTATTGGTCAAATATTTTTGATGTTTACTATAGGAATTGCTACCTATATTTTGTTAGTTATATTAAAGATTCCTTATGCAAGTCTTCTTGGCTTAATAGCTGGAATTACAGAAATTATACCTATAATAGGTCCTATTATCGCGGCATCAATTGCTATTATAATTACTTTTTCTTATAATCCTAGTTTAGTTTTATGGGTTATTGTAGGATTTATAGTAATACAACAATTAGAAAATAATTTTTTAGTCCCCTTAGTAGCAAGATATGTTTTAAATATACCACCAGTTTTTACATTAAGCGCTATTTTAATAGGAGGTAAATTAGGTGGAATTTTAGGAGTAATTACAATTGTTCCTTTAACAGCTTTGATAATTGCAGCTTACGAAGAATTAAGTTAAAATTTTTTCAATAAATGTACTTAACGGGATTTAAAACAGCTAAAGGATTAAAATTAGGAAAAGAGAAGTTAATTGATGAAATAAAAAATTTTATTCTAGAAAATAAGAACTTTAAATACAGAATATTAGTAGGAACAGATTCCGAAAAGCAAAAGGATAGAATAGAATTCATCTCTGTGATTGTTGTTCATAGAGTTGGATACGGAGCAAGATTTTTCTGGAGAAGAACTTTCTCCAATTTATTAGATTTATATTCAAGATTATGGAAAGAAGCACTTTTTAGTTTAGAAATAAGCAAAGAGCTATTAAGTCATTTATTAAGAGAAAAATTGGAGTTTGATTTTGAAGTTCATCTAGATTTAGGAACCAATGGCAAAAGCAATAGTATTGTTAAAGAAATTATTAATTTAATCAAAGGTTATGGTTTTGAAGTAAAAGTAAAGCCAGAATCTTATGCTGCTAGTAAAATAGCAGATCATTTACTATAAATTTAATTTAAATTTATAATTATTTACGAGAACTGATTGACCCACGATTACAAAAAGCAAAATTTAAAAAAGTAAGATTAATTGATGAAGAGGGTAAAAATTTAGGAATTTTTAATTTTGATGAAGTTTTTAAAATAGCCGAAGGAAAAAATACCGGTTTGATTTTAATATCAGAAAAAGCTGACCCGCCTGTCATAAAATTAGGAGATTATTATAAATATATTTATCAGATTAAAAAACAAGCAAAAAAAGAAAAGAAAACAGAAGTCAAGGAAATTAGAATAAGTTTCCAAGAGGCTGAATCAGATTTGTTGAGAAAAGCAAAGCAGGCAGAGGAATTTTTAAACGAAGGTCATCAAGTGAGGATAAAAATGATATTAAAGGGCAGGCAATTAATTCATATTGATTTAGCCAAAGAAAAAATGAAAAAAATATTAGATAATATAGAAATACCTTTCAAAATAGTAAATGAAATTAAACAACAAGGCAATACTTTATTTACATTAATAAGTCGAAAATAACATGAAAACAAAAATGGTTCCAGGCAAATTAAGGAAATCTTTTATAAAAAGATTTAAATTAAGCAAAAAAGGGAAATTACTAAAAAAATCACCAGGGATAGATCATTGTAGAGTTAAAAGGGGTAAAAAGAATATTAAAAACAAAAGTAAACTTGATATTGCTCCAAAAGATTTTTTAGAATATGCTTATTATTAAAAAATGATAAAAATAGCAATTTCAGGAGCAGCAGAGACACAAAATTGTTCTGAGAATGTGAATGAATTAGCTTATGAGATCGGTAAGGAATTGGCAAAAAGAAATATCATAGTTGTTACAGGAGCAACTACAGGAGTTCCTTTTTGGGCGGCAAAAGGAGCATACGAAAATGGCGGTTTTGTAGTGGGTTTTTCGCCTGCCATTGATAAAAAAGAACATTTAGAAGTTTACAATTTGCCTTTGGATTACCATCATTTGATTTTTTATACAGGCTTAGGGCATTCAGGAAGGAATTTAATCTTAGTGCGATCAGGAGATGGTGTAATTTTTATATGTGGAAGAACTGGTACTTTAAATGAATTTGTGATAGCATATGAAGAGAAAAAACCAATGGCAATACTTTTAGGTTCTGGAGGTGAAGAAAAATATATGGATGAAATCATTAATGAAGCAAAAAAGGGTCATGATAAAATAATTTGGGAAGCTGATCCAATAAAATTAGTCGAAAGGTTCATTAAACTTATTGAAAATGAGTATAATTGAAGTTATTTATAGACTTATTTTAGGAACAACACTTGGAGCCTTAATCGGCATTGAGAGAAGTTTTTTTAAAAAACAAGCTGGTATGAGAACTTTCGCATTAGTAAGCTTAGGTGCAACCCTTTTTTCTGTAAGTGCTATATATTTTCCTACAGATGCAGCTGCAAGAATTTTAGCAAATATTGTGTTAGGGATTGGATTTTTAGGTGCTGGTTTAATCTTTCTAAAAGATGAGCATATTTATGGAATAACAACAGCTGCAGCTTTATGGACAACTGCAGGAATCGGAATGGCTGTAGGCCAAGGTTTTTATATCGAGGCTTTCTTAACAACAATTTTAGTTTTAATAATTTTAGCCCTTCTTCCTTTTATTGAAGATAAAATAAGAAAAAATGATTAATTTTATAGAAAGTATTTTAATAATAATAAGTACAATAATAGGCCTTGGAGTTTTTGTTTTACCTTATGCATTTGTTCATTCAGGATTTTATTTTTGGGTTTGGTTTTTGTTAGTTGTTATGTCATTTTTTTTACTTCATTTAATTTACTCAGAGATAATTTTTCAGGTTAAAGAAAAACACAATCTGCCTGGATTAGCCGGGAAAATATTAGGAGAAAAATTCAAAAAGTATGTATGGGTGTTAGATTTTTTTGGTACTCAACTTGTTTTTTGGGCTTATTTGTTAGCTATTCCAGCAATAATAAATTCATTTTTCGCAATTAATCCATTGCTAATAAAAATCTTTATTGCCCTTTTTGTGATTCTAATTATTTTCTTAAAAATAAATCCTTTTGCCAAAGTAGAATCAACCCTCGCTGTACTTTTACTTTTGCTTTTTATATTTTTAATATCTATATTCCTTCCTCAAGTTGACTTCAAAAACATTCAAGCTGCCTCTTTTAATCCTTTTATTAGCTATGGTGTTTTAATTTTTGCTTTTACTGGTTACTCTTCTTTGCAGATTGTTTATGATTTAATAGGAGAGAATAAGAAAAAAATGCTGGCAATAAATTTAATTGCCCTTTTTTTAATTTCTTTGATTTATTTACTTTTTACGATATCAATAGTTGGTATAGTAGGCAAAAATATAAGCCCTGAAACTTTTTCTAGTTTAAAAAATCGGGTAGATATTAAGATTTTAACTTTAGCTGGGATTTTAGCATTTTTGAATATTTTTACTACCTTTATAGCTTTAGCATTTTATTTAAAAAGAGGATTAAATGTTGATTTTGGTTTAAGCGAATCTAAATCGTGGGTATTAACTTCATTACCTATATTATGTTTTATTTTTCTGAACTTAGAAAATTTAGCTAAACTTATTAGCGCTATAGGGAGTTTGTTCATAGGATTAAATTTAATTATTGTTTTATTATGCTATTTAAAGTTAAAAGAAAAAAAGTATTTCAAAATTCCAAATGCCTTAGTTTATCTTATGCTGATATTTTATATTGTAGGATTTATAGTAGGAATATTAGGAGAATTTTTAAGTTAAATCTAAAAAGTCTTATAATAATTTTAATAAGCCCCGGTAGCTCAATCGGAAGAGCAGGAGCGTTCTAAGCTCAAGGTTGGGGGTTCGAGTCCCTCCCGGGGCAAATATAAAAAATTACCCCGCCGTTAGGCGGGGTAGGAAAGGGTGGAGCCGCAATAGCTCCAACCAACCCTTTGCCATTTAAATTATAAACCATTTGATGAAATCTTTATTAGAAAAAGTGGATAAAAATAAAATTAAACTTTTTATTATACTTTTTCTATTTGGGTTTTTAATGTTTCAAATAGGATTTATATATGGCACTAAATTTTATATGCCTTGTGAGATTAAAATAATAAAAAATGGAAACAATTGATAAGATTTTAAATCTAATTGGGAAAATACTTCTTATTTTAATGATAATTTGGATTGTTGGTTATAAAATTTTTGTAAAAATATGGAATAAGTTAACCATTGAACCATGAAAAATTTTAGCAAAATAGTTCTCTCTCTTCTTGTGTTAATAGATATTTTGATTTTTTATCTTTCTATAATTTTATTAGTAATAATTAGATATGGAATCAATTATATTACTTTGAAAGAACATTTAATAGCTTTTTCTTTAGCTATTCCTTTTTGGATTATAGGTTTTTATGTAAATAATCTTTATTCTCCTTTTACTAATAAAAGAATAACTTTAAATGCATTAAAAGCATTTTTGTTTGGTTCATTATTTTCGATACTACTTTTCTATTTCAATCCATTTTTAAGAATAACTCCTAAAACAAATCTTTTAATTTTTGTTATGATTTACTTTTCGTTATTTTTAATTTTTAGGCAAATATTTTACACAAAATATTTATCTAACTATAAATTAAGAGTTTTAGTAATAGCGCCGAAAGAATTACATAAAAGAATTTTAGAAGATTTTAATAATTTAGGTTTTTTAAATATTTTAGCAATATCTGAGAACCTTCAAAATATAAATGAAGATTGCGATTTAATTTTAATAAGTAGGAAAATTGCTCCTTTTATTGATTTTAAAAAATTAAGTTTAAATATTCCTTTAATGGAAATTATTGAATTTTATGAAAAAAATTTAGGATTAATTCCATTAGAAGAAATTGATGAATATTGGATTTTGAAAGAAGTTGTTAATCCAGAACACAAAATCCAGACTTATTTAAAGAGATTAATCGATCTTATTTTTTCTTTAGTTTTATTAATATTTGCATTACCCCTACTTCCTTTTGTTTGTTTAGGTATTTATTTAAACTCCCCTGGTCCTCTATTGTTTAAACAAAAAAGAGTAGGAAAAGATGGAAGAATATTCACTTTATTGAAGTTTAGAACAATGAAAGAAGGCAAGGATTTAGGAATATGGGCAAAAGAAAACGATGAAAGAATATTCTTTTTTGGTAAGATCTTAAGAAGATTACATCTAGACGAAATTCCTCAAATTATCAATATTTTTAAGGGAGAACTTTCTTTTATAGGCCCAAGACCCGAGCAGGTTAATATAGTAGAAGAATTAAATAAAAAAATACCATTTTTTAATATAAGACATATAGTAACTCCGGGGATAACTGGATGGGCACAAGTGAATTACAAATATGTAAGAAGCTTAGAAGAAAGCAAATTAAAATTAGAATATGATCTATATTATTTAAAAAATAGAAGTCTAATTTTAGATCTTTTAATCTTTTTAAAAACAATATTTAATCTTTAAATATCTTCTTCATCAGCTTTTATTTCTTCAATGTAGGGAATATCGCTTAATAATTTTTTTAAATTTATTTCGTTTTTGGATCTTATCAATAAAAACATTTGATATCGCCTTTTTCTTAGGGGAATTCTTTCCAAAAAAGGTCCACTAATTTCTGCATATTCTTTGCTTAATAAAATTCTTTTTTCAATTTCTCTCTTTATTTCTAATAATCTTTTATTTAGTTCTTCAAGTTTTTTTAATCTTGAAATTAATTTTACTAATCTATAAAAAGGAGGAAGCTTATTTATTCTTCTTTCTTCTAAAATTTCATTTATTATAGAAAAATTTTTTATTTTCTCTATAAATTCTATGTTTTTATTTGTGTGAAGATAAACTATAGGCGAAAACTCAGAAAGTTTATAAATTATTCTTATGTATCTTTCTTTTAAAAATGGATTCCATGAATAAAAAGCTTGGTCAAAATTAACAAAAATCGAAATTTCAGTATTAGGTAAAAATGGATTTAAAATATTATAGCTCCCTAAAATTATAAACCTTTCAAAATTATGAGATAGAAATTCTTTGATTTCTTTTTTATTTTTAATAAACCATACAAAGTAACCATTTTTTTCTAAAAACCTTTTTAACCAAATTGCCCCGATTCCTTTAATATAGATATCATTTGAATTACAATTAGGACATTTGTCTTGGAAACTATATTTTTTAAAACAAATTCTGCAATAAGCAGAATTTTCGTAAACAGATAAAGGAAAATTACATTTAGGACACAAAAACTCGTAAAAACACGCATTGCATCTTATTTTTTTGCTTAATATTTTTAAAGGGGTAAAAACCCTTATTGTTTTATAGTCTTTAATTATTTTTTCAAGCTCAAATATGCTATCAAATTTTTTTACTTCTATTTCTTTTAGATTTTTATAACTTAAAGTAAAATCGAAAAAAGTTTTTAAAGAAGGTATTTTGTCGATTAATATAAGTTCTGTCTTAAGAAGCTTAGCTAACTTTTCTATTAAATTTAAATAATTAAAATAAGGAGATTTAAAGAATTCTTTATAAAAAATATTCCCCTCTTCTAAAACAATAATTTGATTTAATTTTTGCCAAGGAAGGAATATAGAATTTTTGCTTCCAATAAATATTTTCATTTCTTTGTTTAAAATTAGATTCGCAAACTCCTTGAAATGTCTTTTTGGTTTTTCTAAATCTAAATAAACTACATTATTTTTATATTTTTCATCAAGTTTTTCATAAATTATTTTTGCATAATCTTCTGTAGGAGTTATTATTAAAATAGGGAGGTTTTGCAAGTTATTTATGTTAAATTCACTCTCATACTTTTTCAAAAATTTGTGACCCTTTTCTTCCTTTGCTTCAATATCATTTTCAATCTTGTTGAAGAAACTAAGGAAAAAATAAAAACTATGAGCTAAAGACAGATAATAATTTTTAGCAATCCACTCAGCAAAATTTTCTTGAATTGAGCTTATAAATCTTTTTTGTTTGTAGATGCCCTCGATAGGTTTTAACTCAAATTCTAAATCTTTTAAAATTATTTTAATATCTTCAATAAATTTTGTATTATAAACATAACCATAAGTTTTAATATTTTTAAGGGTAATTTTAACTATACTACCCCTTTCAACAGGTTCTGTTGAAAAATATAAGAATGTATCTGGAGAATTATGGGGTAAGGGTTCAATAGGAATTATTTCTAGGATTGTAATTTTGTTCATTTTTTTATAAAATTTTAATGAAAATTTATTCTCTTGAAAAATGATACCAAAAATAGGCATAGATTTAGGTACAGCAAACACAACTGTTTATGTAGCAGGGAAAGGAATTGTTTTGACAGAACCTACCGTTGTTGCTGTTGATGAACTGACCAATAAAATTTTAGCAGTAGGTAAAGAAGCAAAGGATATGATAGGAAAAACACCTGGTGATATAAAAATTTATAGGCCACTAAGGGAAGGTGTTATAGCAGATTATAAAGCAACATTGGAAATTTTGAAATATTTTTTAAATAAAGTTAAGATAACAAGGTTTTTTAAGCCAATCCTTGTTATATCTGTACCAGCAGGAATAACTTCTACAGAAAGAAAAGCAGTTATAGATGCAGCCTATGAAGCAGGTGTGAGAGAGGTTTATCCAATAAGAGAGCCGCTTCTTGCAGCCTTAGGCGCAGATCTTCCTATAAATTCTGCCTCCGGTCATTTAATTGTAAATATTGGTGGAGGAACAACAGAAATAGCAGTTATTTCTTTGGGAGGGATAGTAAGGTGGGAATCAATAAGAATAGCAGGAGATAAATTTGATGAATCTATTAAAGAATATTTAAGAAGAAAATTCAACCTAGCTGTAGGTGAAAGAACAGCAGAATTGATAAAAATTCAAGTAGGTTCAGCTATTCCAGTAAAGAATAACAATAATGAGCATATTATGGAAGTCAGGGGTATAAATATACTTTCTGGTTTACCGGTAAATGTTAAAATTCATTCTAACCACATTGCAGAAGCTTTGCAGAAAGATTTAAGAGAAATAATTGCTGGCATAAAGAAAGTTTTAGCAAATACACCTCCAGAATTGGTGGCTGATATAATGGAAAAGGGAATAATTCTATCAGGAGGTAGTGCTCTTTTGAGAAATTTAGACGCACTAATTTATGAACATACAGGGGTACCGACTTATGTAGCTGATGATCCATTGTATTGTGTAGCAAGAGGAACAGGTAAAATTATAGAAAAATTAGATATTTATCGAAGAATAATTCTTTCGCATAAATGATAATAGGCCATAAAAATGAACAAGAAATAATTAGAAAAATTTTAAGAGAATATCAAAGAGGAGCTTTTATAATAATTGGACCAGAAGGTGTAGGTAAGTTTTATACTATAAAAAAAATAGTAGAAGATGAAGGTATAAAGGATAAAATATTTGTAGATTCTGAAGAAAATATCTTAAAACTTCATACAGCAAATTTATTACAAAAACTTTTAAGTTTATCAGCAGATGAAAAAAGAGTAATTGTTATAAATGATGCTCATAAATTAAACAAGGAAGCACAAAATTCACTTTTAAAAATTGTTGAAGAAATAAAAACAAGTGCTATATTGTTTTTCGTAACTCATAGACCTTATAAAATTCTTTCTACAATTAGATCTAGAATGCAAAAAATTATTTTTAAATTAGTGCCCAATTCTGAAATTGAAGAATTTTTGATTAAAAAAGGAATAAAAAGAGAAACCATAAAAATCCTTTTACAACTTTTCCCAGGCCAAATAGGTAAAATTTTAAAAACGATAGAAAATAAAGAAATGTTTAATTTACTTGTAAAAATGTACAAAAGTAAGGATGATTTCGAAAAAATCTACAATGTATTAACTTTGGAGGATAAAATAGACTTAAAAGAAGCTTTAGTATACTTTATTCATATAGAAAGATTAAATTTAATGCTGGGCAACAGAGAATCTATTTATAAGATTAAATTTTTAGAAGGTTTATATCAAGATTCAGATTATTCTTTGAATAAAACATTGCAGCTAAGTAATATATTATTAAATTTAAATGGATAAAGCTTTCAATCTGTTAAAAACTGTATTTTTGATAGGATTAATTGTTTTTTTAATAGGGCTTGGGATATCAGAAGAAACATTAATGAAGTTTATTCAAGAAGCAGGTTCAAAATTAACTCCTTATATAATTGAAATACTACATTTGAGATGATTGAAGATTTTAAAAAGGATTTGGAAAAATTAATCAGTGAGATAAGAGAGAAATTAAAACAGATTAGAAGTTATAGATTTGCTTTACATTGGCTGGAAAATGTTTTTATTGAAGCATATAATAGTAAGTATGAATTAAAATCATTGGCAAGCATATCCCAGTTGGATCTTTTAAAATATAAAGTTGAACCCTGGGATTTAAATATAATTTCTGATATTGAAAGAGATATAAAGAAAACTAATTTTGGAGGAAGTGTAATAAGAGAGAAAAATTATTTAATAGTAACTTTCCCACCTTTGACTGAGGAGACAAAAAAAGAATTATTAAAAAACCTAAATCAGCTGAAAGAAGAATTTAGAATAAGATCAAGAAAATTAAGGGATGATTTCTTAAAAGAATTAAAAAATAAAAAAGAAAAAAAAGAGATATCAGAAGACTTGTTTTATAAAACAAAAGAAAAAGTAGATAAAGAAATTGAAGAATTTAATAAAAAAGTCGATGAATTATTTAAGGAAAAAGAAAAAGAAGTTTTACAATGATTGAAAACATAGTAATTTTTTTAATTTTCTTGAGTATTTTAATTTTAGTTCATGAATTAGGCCATTTTTTTCTTGCAAAAATATCCAAAGTAGGAGTTGAAGAATTTGGTTTAGGATTCCCGCCAAGAATAATCTCTTTTAAATATAATGAAACTTTGTATTCTATAAATTTAATACCCTTTGGGGGGTTTGTCAAATTAAGAGGAGAGATTGATGAAAATGACCCTAAAGGATTTTTAGCCCAACCTGCGTACATTAAAATATTAATTGTCTTAGGCGGAGTTTTATTTAATATAATTTTTGCTTATTTTATATTTTCTTTTGGCTATTTAGTTGGCTTACCTGAATACTCTGGCAAGTTAGAAAATATAACTATTTTGCAAGTATTCCCTGATTCACCAGCCGAAAAAGCTGGATTGAAATTAGGAGATAAAGTTCTTTATTTCAAATATAATAATGAAATTATCCAAATTAAAAACCTACATAACTTAAAAGAAGAATTAAAGCCTTATATAGGAAAAAAATTAATAGTTGGAGTAGAAAGAGGGCCATATAAATTTGAGACAGAATTAATACCTTTTATTAAAGATAACATAGGTCCGTTAGGTATTTCCTTTTCGTCGTTGAAATTAGAGAAAAAATCTTTTCCTTCAAATTTTTACTATGGTTTTATAAAAACATATGAAACATTGGTTAATTTAATTGTAGCAATAAAAGATTTCTTTTTAAGGTTAGTCAAAGAAACAAAAGTAGCAAAAGAAGTTATAGGCCCTTTTGGACTTTATGATATTTATACACAAATGAAGACATTAGGAATAAGTTATATTTTACACTTTGCAGCCATAATTTCTTTAAATCTAGCAATAATAAATATACTACCGTTCCCTGCTCTAGATGGAGGTAGATTTATAGTTTATTTGTTTGAGCTGATAATTAAAAAAAGAACACCCTTTGTTGTAGAAAATATAATAAACACTATAGGATTTAGTATTTTAATAATTTTGATGATTTTAATTACAATTAAAGATATAACAGCCAAATTTTTTAAATAATCCACAATTTTATTTGACATAAAAAATTTCAATTTTAAAATTTAATAAATTAATCCAATAACAAAAACATGCAAAACAATAAAAAGCAAATACTTATAGGAATCTTTACAGGAATCTTACTTTCTTTCTTAACCCTACTTATATTAACAATCCCACTTCCTCAAATCAAAGCACAACAAACCCAACAAAAATACACAGTATTTAAAACTGAAAATGAAGGATTTAAGTTTTTGAAAATTAATATTTCTCACTATAAAATTATCGAAGATACCAATAAACCTACCCTTCAGTATGCTACTACAGTTACAAGATTGCCATGCGATATAAATTCAAATGATATTAACTGTCCTAATTCTTATCAATGGTCCAATGCTCCTTCAAATATCCAAGTTGCATATGATATAGATGGTGGATGTAATTCCTGGGGTATATGCCATAAATCCTTCAGAGCTTATACAAGGCAACAAACTAACATATTTGAAAGAACGCCTTCATTAGACTTTGGTTATGATTACAATAGTGGCAAAAAATATTTCTATTATCCTGGTAAAACACCAATAACCGATGAACTCTACGATTTGTTCGCTAATGGTTTTGAAACAATAAATACCACTATTTCATTACCTATACCATCAGGGAAATATGATCTAAGGCTTTCTTCCTCAGGTAATTTATATACTTTAGAAGCTAAACCAATAAAATCAGAACCTGTCTATACCTCAATATTGGCTTCTCTTTTTGCTCAAACTCCTACTGAAAACTCACCGCCAGAACAAGTTGCGACAAAAGGATATGTGGATATAAAAATAGCTCAAAGTCAAGGCGATGATTGCTCATTAATTGCTTATATAGAAATACCAGAACTTCAAAGACAGGATTATGTATGCCTTAAGGGTAAAGTTATTGAAAAGGGTTTAAGCAATTACTTTGTTCAAGATTTTACAAAAAATATGGTATGGCAAGAAAGATACGAAGCTGTAGGATATGAAAGTATTTCTGAATTCCAATCATTAATAAGCAAAAGTATAATCGGAGTACAAGTTAAATATGAAGATGGCACAGTGGGTATATGTGCATTTTTAATACCTAATAAGTTAGCTATAGGCGTTGGTTTAGTTAGTAAAAGTGGTGATGATAATTTGACTGGTTCCATTATATATGCTAACCAAATATTTCCTTATTTTGTAAGGGATACCATAACCAGCGAGAATCTGGGAAATTGGAATAGAAAAGTATATGGAAGATTTTGGACAGGATATATTGTTTCAAGAGAAAGATTAGGTAACCTTCAACCTCCTTCAAGTTTCGAATCCAATGTCATAGAGTTCAAAAATCTTAAGAGGGGGATTAATTCACTACATTATTATGGCCGAGAAGATTGGGCAGGAGGTTGGGGTTATGATTTTGTTATTTATAAGAATTTTGATGGTATGAGATTTATCTTAGAAGGCTCAGATAAGTTTTATATTGATTATGCAGCAATAGCAAGAAAAGCTTATGTAGGTGGCAAATGTTCTATTAGACTTTATTATATAAAGTAAATTAAGAGGTTTTAATCCTCGGAACAACTATGCTAAAATGTAGATAAATTTCTCTTATAATTATTTTTAATGAAATTTTATGCAGATTTGCATTTACATTCTAAATATTCTAGAGCATGTTCGAAAAATTTAGATTTAGAAAATTTACATTATTGGGCAAAATATAAAGGATTAAATCTTTTAGCTACAGGAGATTTTACCCATCCTTTATGGTTTAAAGAGATAAAAGAAAAGCTTGAAGATAATGGAAAAGGATTTTTAAAATTAAAAAATTCAAAGGATGAAATATATTTTTTGCTTTCATGTGAAATCAGTTCTATTTACTCTAAACATGGTGCTGTGCGAAGAATCCATTATTTAGTTATGTTCCCATATTTAAGCGATGTTGAAAAATTCAATAAAAAAATTTCGATTTTTACAAACCTTTCTTCGGATGGAAGGCCGACTTTGGGATTAGATATCATAGAAGTTATAAAAATAGCCCTAGATATTAACGAAAATTCTATAATAATTCCTGCTCATATTTGGACTCCATGGTTTAGTTTGTTTGGCTCAATGTCAGGATTTGATTCAATTGATGAAGCATTTGGAGAATATAAAAAATATATCTACGGAGTAGAAACCGGTCTTTCAAGTGATCCTAAAATGAATTGGAGACTTTCTCAGCTAGATGATTTTCAAATTGTTTCTTTTTCAGATTCACATTCTCCATATTCACACAGAATAGGAAGAGAAGCTACAATTTTTGAGTTAGAAGAACCTTCTTTTTTTAGTTTGTTAAAAGCTTTAAAAGATCCTGATGAAAAAAATAAAATTTTAATGACTATTGAGTTTTTTCCTGAAGAAGGTAAATATCATTACGATGGTCATAGAAATTGCAAAGTAAGATTTTCTCCAAAAGAGTCAAAAAAGAACAATTATATATGTCCTGTTTGCTTAAAACCTGTAACAATAGGTGTTTTAAGTAGAGTTGAAAAACTAGCAGACAGGGAAGAAAACTTTATGCCTCCAAATAGGCCTCCTTTTAAAAATATTATTCCACTTACAGAAATAATAGCTGAAGCCTTAAACTCTGATCCTACATCAAAAAAGGTTTTAGATGTTTATTTTAAAATTTTAGAAATTTATGGAAATGAATTTAACTTCTTTTTGAGTCCTAATGATTATGAAAAAATAAAGAAAATTGTACCTGATGAAGTTTTTTATGGTATAGATAAGTTTTTCAAAAATGAAATTTATATTGAACCTGGCTATGATGGAGAATATGGAGTTGTTAAAATATTATTAGAAAAGAAAGAAAAGTTAGAAAAGAAAGAATTAAAAACCTTATTTTAAATGCAAATTTTAATCAAAAATTTAATCAATGAAATTCTTCAAGATTTTTATATTTTTTTTAAATTTTGGTTTTATGATTTTTTAAGATATATCTTTAATGAATATACAAAAAATTTTTTAATTATAGAAAAAAAATTTAGCATAAGGCTTAACATAAAGTATTTTTTTGCGCCCCTTTATGGAATTAAAGGAATTGAAACTTATTTTTATGCAATACCTTTAAGAATCATCTTAATATTCATTTCTGTCTTTTTGCATCTTATTAATACGTTTACATTAGTTTTAATTTTACTTTTTTGGATCTCAGCACCATTTATTATAAGTTATTTGATTTACAATGGTAAAATATTTTGAGTTAGAGTTGGTAAAAATTCCACTTCCTTTTAAATTTTTTTATAAATTTCTTTATATAGGTTTTAAAATTTTTCTTTTTGTTTTAGGTTTATCTTTTATAACTGTAAAAATTCCTGTTTTTAAATTAATAGGCTTTTGGTTTATTCTAATTTATTTATCTAATTTTTTATTTTTCAAGAACAAATCTCCTAAAAACATTAAATATGAAAAATCAGAAAATGTAGCAGATTTTATGGATAAATCTTTTAAAATTTTCATTTTTGATATTGTAAAAAATATCGAAATTCTAAGGCTATATAGTAAAACTCAATTAGTACTTCTTTTAAAACTGTTAGATATTCCAGAAATAAAAGATATATTAGTTAGGTTAAATATTGATTTGAAAAATTTAAAAGAAGAAATACGAAAAAACCTTTCAGAACCTGATACTTTACAAAAATTAGATTTAGAGCTAAAACCTTTAAAAATTATTCAAAACAACCTAGAAACAATTTTTATAAGGGCTTATGAAATTGCAAAAGAATTTAATTTAGAAAAAATAACATTTAGTTCAGTATTTTTAGCATTATCAGAAAAAGGTAATCCTATTGTCTTAGAGATTTTAAATAAATATAAATTAATTCCAGAAGTCTTAAGACCTGCTTTAGTTTTAGAATATTACAAAAAATTGTTTATAAAAAGAAGAAAATTACAACCACATTCTTTATTTTTAAAACCAATATTCAGAAGAAGATGGCTTAATAGAACTTGGACTTCATCCCCAACACCAATATTAGATAAATTAGGCATAGATTTAACTTATTTAGCAGAAATTGGCGAATTAGGTTTTTTGGTAGGTCACAAAAAAGAAGTTGAAAGGGTAATCTCCTTATTAGAAGCAGTAAATAATATAAACTTTCTTTTTGTTGGAAAAGAGGGGGTAGGAAGAAATGCAATCATATGGCATTTAGCATATTTAATTACAAAAGATCAGGTTCCAGAAAAATTTTATGATTATAGATTGATCCAGATAAACATACAAGATATATTTGCTCTTGAGCCTCAAGAATTTTTAACTAATTTTCAATCTATTTTAAACGAAGCAATTATTGCAAGAAATGTTATTCTATATATACCTGAAATTCATAATATATTTTTTATACCAGAACTTTCTGCTTGTTGGCCACTTATTGTCAAATATATGAAAGTATCGAATTTAAATTTAATAGCTACAATTACAAAAGAAGGCTTTTCTAAATTAGAAGGAATTTATAATTTTGGTAATATATTTGAAATTATAGAGGTTGAAGAACTTTCTATCGAAGAAGCAATAACACTTTTAACCTTAGAAGCTGTTATTTGGGAAAATGAATATAAAGTTATAATATCTCCACAAGCTATATCAAAGGCTGTGATTTTAGCTAAAAAATTTTTAATTCATAAACCATTACCAGGATCTGCTCGGGATCTTTTGGTAGAAGCAATAGGCTTTGCTAAATCGATAAATGAAAAAACAATTTTGCCAGAAATGATTGGTGATGTATTCACAAAAATTACGGGAATTCCCGTAAAAGCACCAGTTGAAACAGAGAAATATATTTTACAGAATTTAGAAGAAATAATCCATCAGAGACTAGTGAATCAAGAATTTGCAGTAAAGGAAGTAGCGAGAACATTGAGAATGTATAGAGCGGGGATAGAAAAAAAGGGTCCTATAGCAGTATTTTTATTTATTGGGCCTACAGGAGTAGGGAAAACTGAACTTGCAAAAACGTTAGCGAAAATTTATTTTGGAGGGGAGGATCAGATTATAAGATTAGATATGGTAGAATTTCAAAAACCAGAAGATGTAGAAAAATTAATCGGAAATGAAGAGAAAAAAATTGCTGGATTATTAACAGAAGAAGTTTTAAGAAAGCCTTATTCTTTAATATTATTGGATGAATTTGAAAAGGCCCATTTTGAGGTTTTAAACATATTTTTGCCAATTTTTGATGAGGGATATATAAAAGATGGCTTTGGAAGACTAGTTGATTTTTCAAATACAATAATAATATGCACCTCTAATGCCTTATCTGATTTTATAAAAGAAGAAATAGAAAAAGGTAAAAGTATCGAAGCAATTGCTCCTATTTTAAGAGATAAACTTACGGAAGTTTTTAGGATAGAGCTTTTAAATAGATTTTCACAAATTGTTATATTTAGGACATTAAATAAGGAAGATGTTTCTAAAATTATAGATATGATGATAAGAGATTTAAATGGATTATTGCTTCAAAAATTTGGCATTACTATAGAGCTTACAGAAAAGGCAAAAGAAAGGATTATAGAATTAGGATTTAGCCCTATATATGGAGCAAGAGAAGTAAAAAGAACAATAGAAAGAGAGATTATGGGTCCGCTTTCAGACATGCTTTTAAAAGAAGAAATCCAAAATAGAAATAAAATATTAGTAGACTTTGAAGGAAATTTTTCCTTCAAGCCATTTTGAATGAAACCAAATGACAAAAGTGGATTTAAAAATATTAGCAATTTTTATATTTTTAACAATAATCTCTCTATTGATTTTTGATTTAGTTTTTTCAGATAGAAAAATCATTTTTATAAAAGAATTAAAAGAAAAAATAGAAGAGTCATTATACAAAGAAGAGGCTATTTTGTTTTTGGGGAAAATGGGAGGTTACCATTATGGAGCAGAAAATACAGATGCAATTTTCGTTGTTTATTTGAAGGAAGATCATTTATTTATAATTCATATACCTAGAGATTTACTTGTAAATATTAATGGAGATTTTTATAAAATCAATTCTTTGTGGGGCTTAAATAAAAAAGAAGAGCTATTAAGGGAAGTTTCTTTAATAACTGGCTTAAAAATTAAAAAATATATTGTAATTGATAGTTATCTCATAAAATCTGTTGTAAACCAAATTGGAGGATTGAAAGTAAACTTAATATACCCTGTAACCGATGCTGTTTCTGGCTACACATTAAAACCTGGACTTCATGTTTTAAGTGGTGAATGGGTTGAATTTGTTGTAAGATCAAGGTACTATCCTGATGGAGACTTTACTCGAATGAAAAATCAATTTATAATTATTAAATCACTAAAAGAACAATTATCAAAGGAGCCCGTAGAGAAATTGTTGAGTCTTGTAAATTTTGTTATTGGATTAAAAAATCATTATGAAACAAACTTGAGTTATGGAGAAATAATAAAACTTTTAGGAATTGTTGGCAAAATACCAAATAAAAATTTTAAAGAAATATTAGTTGGTTATGACAAAAATATATGGCAAGATGGGAATTTTGAAATTAAAATTAACAACCACAAAGATTTTGCTTATGGTTTAATACCCAAAAATGGAGCAGGAGAATATTCAACAATTAGAAAAATTATCAGAGAAAAGATTAAAGAAGAAATTGCCAAAGAGCATTAGGAAGTATATAAGAGAGCTTAAGAGTATTTTGAGAAAAGAATTAATTCCAGAAGAAGAAATAGAAAAGAAAATTAAAGAGATAGTATCAAAATATGCTTAATAATTTAAAAGAAAAGCTAAAAGATTTTAAAAAAATAATCAGAAAGTTCATTCCTAAGTTTTTGATAAATCTTTATCACTATCTTTGGGCTTTATCTGGAGCTATATTCTATAAATTCCCCTCAAAAAAAATAGTCGTAATAGGAGTTACAGGGACAAAAGGTAAAACTACAACGTGTTATCTTATTTATAAAATTTTATCAAGCTTAGGGATAAAAACTGCTCTTTCCTCATCGCAATATTTTTATATAAATGAGAAGATGGAGGAAAATAAATCAAGAATAACCATGCCTGGAAGATGGTTTTTGCAAGAATTTTTAAATAAAGCTGTTGAAGAAAAATGTGAGATTGCAGTGATAGAAGCAACGTCAGAAGGGCTTATGCAGAATAGGCATAAATTCATAGATTTTGATATTTGTATTTTTTTAAATATTCATCCAGAACATATTGAACACCATGGTAGCTTCGAAAATTATAAGAAAGACAAAGGAAAACTTTTTCAAGGGCTTTTAAAAGGTACTGTTAAAAAATTTAGAGGTAAATTAGTCAAAAAAACAATAATTGCAAATATTGATGATTTTTATGCAGATTATTTTTTGAGTTTTCCTGCTGAAAGAAAAATAACATTTGGTTTAGAAGGGAATCCTCTTTCCCCAAATCATTTACAAGTTATAAAATACAAACTTACCCAAAAAGGAACGTATTTTACTTTAAATGAATCTTCTTCAAGTGAAGATAAATTTTTTACAAAACTTTGGGGAAAGCAAAATTTGTATAATATTTTAGCAGCTCTTTCTGTATTAAAAGCCTTAGATATTCCTATAAAATCAGCAAAAGAAATTTTGAAAGAAATAGATCCTCTGCCAGGTCATTTTGAAGTTATTCAAACAAAAAACTTTAAGGTAATCATAGACTACGCTCATACACCAAATTCTATAGAAGAACTTTATATAAATGTGTTAGATATTTTTAAGCCTAGGCGATTACTTTGTTTAGTAGGCTCTGCTGGTGGACATAGAGATAAATGGAAAAGACCTGAAATAGGCAAAATAGCTGCAAAATATTGTAGCGAGATTGTGATAACAAATGAAGACCCATTTGATGAAGATCCAATGCAAATAATGAAAGAAATAGAATTTGGCATAAAAGCTTACTTAAATGAATATGAATTTCAAAAACCATATACCATTATTGAAGATAGAAAAGAGGCTATAAAATATTTGATATCAAAAGCTCAAAAAAATGATATAATTGTATTAATAGGAAAAGGAAGCGAACCAACAATCGAGACAAAATACGGGTCAATTCCATGGAATGAAAAAGAGGTTGTTTTAGAATTAATATCAAATTCTAAAAATGAAAACACTACCAAAAACTCTAACCGTATTCAAAAATCTAATAAAGAAAAGGGAGTATGATGAAGAAAAAATAATACGATATTTTATAGAAAAGAAAAATAATGATTTAAATCCTGAAATTAAGTTAAAGATATTAGAAATTCTTAAAAATTTAGTAAAAAGAGCAAAAATAGAATTCGGAATGCTAATAGTATATGGATGGAAAAGAGAGTGGAACAAAATATATGCTTCAATCTTGGATGAAACACAAAATTTATTTGAGACCAAAGACTATAACTTAGGAAATGTTTCTTTAAAAAAGGCTATAAAAATTTTTACAGAATTACGAGAATTTGATGGGGCTATTTTAATAAATAAAGATGGTAAAATATTAGCAAGTGGTGCATATCTAATCAATTTAAACCCACTAAAAGCTTTAGAAAAATTGCACAAGAAAGGTAGCGATCTATCTGATGCATTTGGTTTTAAGTCAAAGGTTCATACAAGACACATTATTGCCATTACTACATCGACAATTTTAGATGAAACTACTGTTTATACAGTTTCAGAAGAAAACAGCATTATAAGAATTTATGAAAAGGGAGAAATTGTTTATTCAACATTTTTACCAGAAAGAAAAGAGATATTAGAGAAAATTGAATCTAATAGTTAAAAAATATTGTTGAAATTTGAGCCAAATTTTATTATAATTTAAGTATCAAATAGAAATGAAGTAAATGAAGTTTTTAATGTACTCTTCAATTGAAAGGCCTTTAATTACCTAGGCTGAGCTTTATATGGGAGTTTGATCCTGGCTCAGGGTGAACGCTCGCGGCGTGGATAAGGCATGCAAGTCGTACGGGCTTGTGCCTTTTGGCACAAGTTACGTGGCAAACGGGGCAGTAACACGTGCCTAACCTACCCTGAGGGCGGGAATAACCCCCGAAAGGGGACTAATTCCCGATAGTCCTATTTCTACACAAGTAGAAATAGGTAAATGGCGTAAGCCACCTCAGGAAGGGGGCGCGGCCGATCAGCTAGTTGGTGGGGTAATGGCCCACCAAGGCTAAGACCGGTAGGAGGCCTGAGAGGGTGTTCTCCGCCAAGGGCACTGAGACACGGGCCCTACCCCTACGGGGGGCAGCAGCCGAGAATCTTGGGCAATGGGCGAAAGCCTGACCCAGCGACGCCGCGTGCCGGAAGAAGCCCTTCGGGGTGTAAACGGCTTTTGTGGGAGATGAAGCCTGCTCTATTTAGGGCAGGTTGACAGTATCCCACGAATAAGGGACGACTAACTTCGTGCCAGCAGTCGCGGTAAGACGAAGGTCCCAAGCGTTACCCGGATTTACTGGGTGTAAAGGACCCACAGGCGGGGAAGCAAGTTCTTCCTTAAATCCTAAGGCCCAACCTTAGGAAGAGGAAGAATACTGCTTTCCTAGAGACTGCCAGAGGCCAGCGGAACGTGCGGTGTAGGGGTGAAATCCGTTGATATCGCACGGAACGCCGAAGGCGAAGGCAGCTGGCTAGGGCAGTTCTGACGCTGATTGGGTGAAAGCCAGGGGCGCGAACCGGATTAGATACCCGGGTAGTCCTGGCTGTAAACTATGGGTGCTAACTCTGGGGAGATTCGACCCTCTCCGGGGTAAAGCTAACGCGTTAAGCACCCCACCTGGGAAGTACGGCCGCAAGGCCGAAACTCAAAGGAATAGGCGGAAGGCCGCACAAGCGGTGGACCATGTGGTTCAATTCGATAGTAACCGAAAAACCTTACCCGGGCTTGACATGCTTGTCTTAATGCCTTTTCCGAAAGGAAAAGGAAGCGCGGTTTTACCGCGCGGGCAAGCACAGGTGCTGCATGGCCGTCGTCAGCTCGTGGTGTGAACCGTAACCTTAAGTGGCACAACGAGCGCAACCCCTGGCCCGTGTTACAAGTGTCACGGGCGACTGCCGGTTTCAAGCCGGAGGAAGGTGGGGATGACGTCAGGTCCGCATGGCCCTGATGCCCGGGGCGACACACATGGTACAATGCCGGGTACAACGGGTTGCAAAGCCGCGAGGCTGAGCTAATCCCTAAAAGCCCGGCCCAGTTCGGATTGGAGGCTGAAACTCGCCTCCATGAAGGCGGAATCGCTAGTAATCGCGGATCAGCTATGCCGCGGTGAATACGTTCTCGGCCTTTGCACTCACTGCCCGTCAGGCCAGAGGAGTCATCTCTACCTGAAAATCCGCTTTAAGCGGAGATAGGGTAGGGGTGATGACTAGGGCTAAGTCGTAACAAGGTATCGCTAGGGGAACCTGGCGATGGACCAATTCTTTTTATAAGCCTTTTGTTAGTTTTTAGCTGAGCTCAGCCTAGGTAATTAAGGGTCTTTTTCATATGTAGTACAAAAATGAAAGTTTTAATTGTAGAAGATGATAAATTTTTAAAAACTCTTTTAGAAAAACACTTACAAAGAGAAAATTTTGAAGTTATTACAGCAGAAGATGGTGAAACTGCTGTAGATAAAATAGTTAAAGAAAGGCCTGATTTGATTTTATTGGATATTATTTTGCCTAAAAAAAGCGGTTTTAGTGTGCTTGAAGAGATTAATAAAGATGAAAATCTAAGGAAAATTCCTGTTATTATAATTTCAAATTTAGGACAACAAGAAGATATTGAAAGAGGTAAAAAACTAGGAGCAAAAGAATTTTTAGTAAAAGCAAGCTTATCCCTAGAAGAATTAATTAGGAAAATTAAAGAATTTTCAAGCTTTCAATTATCCACAATTTCTTATTGATTTTTAAAATTTTTTTTTAAAATTTTATTATTAAACTAGTTAAATTAAAGGGCCGAATTAATTCAAAAAATTAATTTTTCAAAAATGAATAAAAAATACGGATTCACCTTAGTTGAGTTAATAGTCGTATTAGCTATAATAGCAGCTTTAGTAGGAATTTTAATAGCAGTTGTAAAACCTCAACAAATTTTTGCAAGATTAAGAGATACTCAAAGATCGTCTGATTTAAATAATCTATCAAGAGCTATAGATGTATATTTAACTGAATTTGCCCAGTCTGCTGGTTCTATTACTTTAGCAGGGTCAAATAATGAAAGATGTCGTAATGGTACAGCTTCTTTTACAGTATATTATTCAGTACCAATGAACGCTACCTTAAACTTAGGTGGTATTAATGCAGTAGCTACAGGAAATACATCAACAAAGGTAGATGGAACTGGATGGTTGCCTATTAATTTTACACAAAGTAAGATGGTACAGCTAAGCCAATTACCCCTTGATCCTAGAAATAGTACTTCTTCACACTATTATTATACATATGCATGTGAGAAAAATAATTTTGCTTATGAGTTAAATGCCAGATTAGAAGTAATGTCAGATTTGGCAGCTAATGACGGAGGAGATGCCCCAGGTTTATTAGAAGTAGGATCTGATAAAACTATACTACCAGCAACTACATCAGGATTTTATCAGTAATAATCTTATGGAAATTGTTGTTATTCTATATAATATAAGATCAGGTTTTAATGTTGGAAATATTTTAAGAACAGCGGAGTTTCTAGGCATAAAAAAGTTAATAGGAATAGGAATCACCCCATTACCTCCTCATAAAGAAGTTGTAAAAACATCTTTAGGAGCAGAAAAAAATTTAATTATCGAGAGAAGTTTTAGCTTAAAAAATTCAATAAAGAATCTAAAAAAAGAAAAATTCTATATAATAGCTATTGAGCAATCGAAAAAATCTTTACCCTATTTTAGATTTAAGAAAAAATTCAAAAAAGTTGCTTTAATTTTAGGTAATGAAATAACAGGAATTCCTAATAAATATTTGAAGTTATGTGATTTTATATTAGAAATACCTAAGCTTGGCAATATAAAGGAGTCTTTAAATGTAGCAAATTCTTTTGCAATTATAGCAAGTTATTTTGTATTTGAGTTGAATTCATAAAATGAAAAAGAACCAATTGGATATCCATTTAAGAATTCTCTAGAATTCATTTTTTTTCTATCTTGTAATTGTAATTCTTCGATTAATACATAACCATCACAAATTTTCAAACATAAACTATTCTTCCAAGCAAAAAATTCACCTATTTTTAATTTATTAGCAAGATCCTTTTTTATATCTCCTTCCTTTAATTTTCTTATTGAAAAAATTTTTAATATTTTAATCTCATTTTTCAATTTGATAAATATATATGTCCCAGGCCAAGGATTTAAAGCTCTTATTTTTCTATCCCATATTTCATAATTTTCTTCTAATCTTAAAAGGCCATCTTCTTTACTTAATTTTTTTGTATAAGTTGCCAAAGAATCGTCTTGAAATATAGGATTTATTTTTCCTTCTAAATATTTTTCTATAATTTCATTAAAAAGTTGACCACCTAAAATTCCTAATCTTTCTTCTAATTCCTTATAAGTTTCTTTTTGAGTAAGAAAAATTTTCTTTTGAGCAATTATTGGACCATGATCAATTAATTCATCAATTAAAATAATCGTAACTCCAGTTTCTTTATCACCATTTAAAATTGTTTCTCTTATTGGATTTGGGCCTCTATATTTCGGAAGTAAGGATGGATGAATGTTTAAAATACCTTTTTCAAAATTTTGAAATATTTCTTTAGGAATTATCTTACTAAATCCAGCTATTACACCAAATTTAAATTTAAAATTAAAATTTTCAAAATTTTCTATTTCTAAAACAGGTAATTTATTTTTTAATGCAAACGAATAAACTATATTAGGTTCTAGCTTTTGGCCTCTTCCTTTTGGTTTTGCGGGCAATGTAAAAACAACCTCAGGTTTATATTTTTTTAAAATATTTCTCAAAACTGGTACTGAAAAATCAGAAGAGCCAAAAAAACAAAAATTAAGTCTTTTTGTCATTGCTTTCTATTTCGTAAATTTCTAATGCTTTGTCTATAAATAAGACGCCATTCAAGTGATCTATTTCATGTTGAATGATATGAGCTAATAAGCCCTTTGCTTTTAAAGTTCTAGTTTTGCCTTTTATGTCTTGATATTTTATCTTAACTTCTTCAAATCTTTTGACTAAGCCCCATTTATTTTCTATACTTAAGCAACCTTCTTCTTTTACGGTTTCTTTTTTACCCTCTATAATCTCAGGATTTATAAAAACATAAAATTTGTTTTTAGGCTTTGCAATAAATATTGATAAATCAATACCTATTTGATTCGCAGCCAACCCAACCCCATTATATTTTGTTAAAATTTTTTTCATCTCGTTTACAATTTTTTTTATCTCTTTATCGAAAAACTCAACTTTTCTTGTTTTTTTTCTTAAAATATGATTAAATTCAGGAAATTTAATAAGATCCATTAGGTATAATTATATAATATGGAAACCAATTTAAGTCTTGAAGAGTTTAAAAGAAAACATGGTTATGTAATAGATAATGTTTGGTACCCAAGAGTAACATCTATTGTTGATGTAAAAAGTAAGCCTGCTTTATACTATTTTTATGCAGCCGCTGAAAATTACGAAGCAGCTCAAGAAAAAAAAGCAAAAGCAGCGAGAGAAGGGACTATTGTTCATGAAATTTTAGAAGCTATAGTAACTGGAAGAGAAATTATAGTCCCTCCAGAATATATTGGATTTAAAAAAGGATTTGAAGAGTTTTTAAAGACTCATTCTTTTTACACTAAAATAGAATGGATTGAAAAAAGAATAAAACACTCAAATTATAGATATAGTGGAACCTTTGATATGTTAGCAGAAATAGATGGGACTTTTTCTTTAGTTGATATAAAGACTGCTGCAGAAGTTTATGATGATTATAGATTACAAACATCAGCTTATTTCTATGCTTTGAATGAAGAACCCTGGCTATTAGAAAAAAGTGGGAAAAAAATTGTTCTTCCAAAATATGTTGAAAAAAGGTATATTTTTAGAATAAATCAGGTTCAATATTGTACAAAGTGTGGTGCAAAAAAAATATTAAAAAGTAGTGGAGATAAAATAAAAGGAGGTGATTCAAACTGCGAGCATGTTTTTTCAGAAGAAGTATTTCCTGATTGGGAACTTAAAGAATTTGATAACCCAGAGGAGGACTTTAAAGGATTTTTAGGTTGTAAAGAATTATGGGAATGGCAGTATAGAGACTATCTTAAAGAAATTGGTTATTTGTAAAAATCTTTTGGAAGATTTAATTTCTCAATGGGCTTTAAAGATAACTCTTCAATTACATAAGCAAATTTCTCTTTAAATTTATTCCATTTAAGAATTAATCTTTTTGGTAGCTTTTTCAAGATAATCTTTTCCGCTTTTACTCTTGTTTTAAGATATTGAATTCCTATCCTAAACCTCCATATATCTTTCCCACATACATTATAAATAGATTCAACACCTTTATGCATAGAGGCTCCTTTATTAAATGAAATTTTCACCTTTAGAAAATCTAAATCTGCTTCATCATGAACTATTAAAACTTTATCAGTATTTATTTTTAATTTTTCGATAATCTCTTTTAAAGCTTTGCCATTCTCATTCATATAAACTTTTGGAATTCCTAGATATAAATTTTTGAATTTAGAAAGTGAAGAATAGGGAAGATCAATAATTTTTTCTCCAAAATAATAATGAATTAAATCTCTTCCAAAATTATGGGGGGTATTTTCAAATTTTATTCCAGGATTGCCTAACCCAAATATCAATTTGATTTTATTATTTTTTTCCATTATAATTAATTTTATATGAAAAAACTAGAGCTTATAGAAAATATTGAATTTATAATAATTTTTTTAATAATTTTTTTGCCTGTACGATTTTTTATTTTCGAACCATTTGTTGTTGTTGGAGAAAGTATGGAGCCTAATTTTCATAGCGCTGATTATTTGATTATTTGTAAAGTATGTATCAAGTTAGGTGCCATAAATAGATATGATGTTGTAATATTTAAGCCTCCTGTGGATGAAAGTAAATATTATATAAAAAGAGTAATAGGATTACCTGGTGAAAGGGTTTATTTAAGGGGGAATGAGGTGTATATTTATAATAAAGAAAACCCCAAAGGTTTTAAGTTGGAAGAAAGCTATTTGAAAGAAAAAAATTTTTATATGGAAGAACAAACATTTGAATTAAAGGATGATGAATATTTTGTTTTAGGAGATAATCGTGAAGAAAGCTATGATTCAAGAAAGTGGGGTCCTTTAAAAAAAGAGAGAATTATCGGAAAAGTTATTTTGCGGATAGATTTTTTGAGTAAATTAATAAAAGTAATCCATTTTAGAAAAACAATATGAAATTCAAAATAGCTATTCAAACACCTAAAGGCACCCATGATTTAGTAAAAAGAGATGCAGATGCTTTTTTGGGGTTAATAAATGAATTTTCTAAGCATTCTATTTTATGGGGATTTGAATATATTAGAACCCCAACAATAGAATATGAGCAAGTATTCACTGCCTCATTAGGTGCAGTTTCTGATGTGGTTGAAAAGGAAATGTTTTATATAAAAAGAAAAGGAGAAAAAGCAAATTATGTATTAAGACCGGAAGGAACAGCTGCTATAGTAAGAGCTTATTTCCAAAATGGAATGCATTCTTGGACCCAACCTGTTCAGCTTTTCTACATTGCTCCTATGTTTAGATATGAAAAGCCGCAAGCTGGAAGATATAGAGAACATTATCAATGGGGTTTAGAAATTTTAAACACAGAAGACCCAATTTATGATGCTAAGATAATATTAACTTTTGATAGATTTTTGAAAAAATTCAAATTAAGTGATTATGTTGTAAGAATAAATAGCTTAGGTTGTAGCTCTGATAGAGAAAGATATAAAAAAGCTCTGAAAAAATATTACAGAAAGTATTTAAAAAATTTATGTGTAGATTGTAAAAGAAGATATGAAGTTAACCCCCTTAGATTACTTGACTGTAAAGTAGAGTCTGATCAAAAATATAAGCAAAATGCCCCAAGTATTTTAGATTATTTATGTAATGATTGCGAAAAACATTTTAACTCTGTTTTGGAATACCTAGAAAGTCTTGAGATAAATTATGAATTGGATAGTAATTTAGTTAGAGGATTTGATTATTATTCAAAAACAGTTTTTGAAGTATATTTTACTGAAATGCCTGTTGCTATAATAAGTGGAGGAAGATATGATAACTTAGGAAAACTATTAGGAAGCAGAAATTTACCTGGAGTAGGTGGAGCTTTAGGTGTTGAAAGATTTTTAGAAATTTTAAAATTACATGCAATAGATGTTAGCTTTTCTAAATCAAGACCTAAAATTTTTATTGCTTATGTAACTGATAAAGCAAAAAGTTATGCTCTTTCAGTTTATGATATGTTATTAAGAAATAATTTTTTTGTTCTAGAAAATTTTAATAAAACTAATTTATCTTCTCAATTAGAAATAGCTAACAAATTAGGCATAAAATACTGCATAATTATAGGCCACCAAGAACTAGGCACAAAATCAGTAATTTTGAAAAATATGCAAGATGGTAGCCAAGAGACTATCCCTTTGAATTTATTGATAGAAGAATTAAAATCTCGTAAAATTTAATATAATATTTCTAAAATGGATTGTATTTTTTGCAAAATAGGAAAAAAAGAAATCCAAAGTTATATAATTGATGAAACAGATAATTTTATAGCAGTTTTGGATATTAATCCCCATGCCCCTGGTCATACTTTGGTTTTACCAAAAGAACATATTGTAAACTTTGTTGATATACCTGAAGAGGTAGAAAAAGAGTTAGTTGATTTTTTAAAAAGCATTATAAAAAAACTGGGCGAGAAATTAAACACAGTAGATTTTACAATAGGAATAAATGAAGGTAAATTAGCAGGTAGAGCAATAGATCATTTGCATATTCATATTATGCCAAGATTTAAAAATGACAAAGGCGGGTCGATTCATTCAGTAGTTTTTAATCCACCAAAAGAAAGCTTAGAGGAAATTTATAAAAAAATAAAAAATGAGAGTTAAAGCTAAAAGATTTAAAGGAGAAAGCTTACAACAATTTTTAAGAAGATTTTTGACTAGGTTTCAAAAAAGCGGTACAGTATTAGAAGTTAAGAAAAATTTATTTAAAACAAGAAAAATGAATGAAAGAAGGAAGTATGAGTATAGAATGTATAGATTGAAAATTCAAAGTTTTGTAAATAAAAAACTAAAAGAAGGCTGGCCACTAGAAAAAGCTTTGGAAATGGCTAAGCGTTACATTCAATATATAAAATATGAAGGATGAGAAAATTTTATATAGGGCTGGATTTAGGACATTATGAAATAAAATTTAGTGTATTAGAAGAGATTGAGGGCGGAGATCTTGCTTTATATAACTCTTATGTTAAAAATGAGTCTTTTTATAAAAGCGAAATAATAGATCAAAATTCCTTAACTGCAATATTAGAAAATATTTTTAAACAAATTTCAGAAACCTTTCAGCTAAAAAGAATTGATAAGATAAATCTCTCGTTTAATTTGCCAAATTTTAACTCCTTTTTACAAAAAGGCCATGTCATTTTTGAAAATAATGTAACCAAAAATGATGTGGAAAGGGTTATAAAAAATGCCAAAAATTTTGCTTTACTTTCTAATCAGGAAATAATTTTGGAGGAACCTGTTAAATTCATAATTGATGGAATCCAAGAAGCTCGTGATCCAGTCGGCTTTTATGGAAGAAGATTAGATGCAGAAGTTTTTCTAATTTCCTGCAGTCAGACTTTCTTTAATAAAATCAAAGAAATTTTTAAAAATTTAGGAATAGAAATTAACAAAATTCTACCTTCAACATATATATCTGCGAAATATTTTTTAAGTAAAAAAGATAAAGAAATAGGAACAGGAATTTTTGAAGTTGGTGATTCAACTACAATTTTGGGGGTTTTTAGTGAAGGTAGGCTATGTTATTTTAAAAGTTTTGATTTTGGTTCAAGGTATATCTTTGAAGACCTTGCTATTTATTTGAAAGTAGATTTAGATGAGATAGAGAATCTGAAAACAGAATTTTTTAAAAAAGAAACCGAACTAAGAAAAACAAAAAAACTTAAAAAGACTAACATAACTAAATTTATCGAAAAAAAATTAAAAGAATATTTTGATGATCTTAAATTAAAAGAAGCATTTAAAGATATTAAAAAGCAATTTAAATTACCTGGTGGTTTAGTAATTTTCGGACCATTTTTATGTAATATGGAATTAGAAAATTTTCTAAAATCTTATTTTGAATCTCAAATAAAATTTCCGAAAGATGAGTTAAAATTATTTGATACTGAAGAAGAATTAGTAAAATTTTCAGCTTCTGCTGGTTCAGCAATTCTTCTTAAAGAATTAAGTTATGAAGAAGAAAACCTTCTTACAAAAATCAAAAATATATTTAATACTTTTTTTAGTAGGTAGTATTTTTTTAATAATTTTAACTAACATTAAAATATCAAATTCACAAGGGCAAACAGATTGTGATCCAAATTTAGCAGAATATTTTGGCTCACTCGAATCGCCTATTTTTGATCTTTCAGAGCCAAAGACTATAACAAAATTTTTATGGAAAGGATATTTTGAGCCTGGAAGTTATGTAAATTTTACGATCTATTATGGATCAACGACTAATTTTTCTGAATTAACGATAAATTCTCGCCCCTCTGAGATTGGTAACTTAGGGCTTCAAAATGTTCGCTATATTAAATACAAAATAAATCTTTATAAATGTGAAGAAGATGCAATCCCAAGAGTAGATAAGATATTTATTTATTATTCAAAGTAAACTATAACTGAGCGCACTTTCTGCAAACTTCTGTTAATGGATCTAATTTTAATCTGTTTTCTTCTATAGGACTATTACATTTTACACAAATACCATAGGAACCATTTTCTATTTTTTCTAAGGCTTTATTAATACTCTCTAATTTTTTGGTTAAAATCTCTCTTTTTACATAAAAATCTTGTTTTTCCTCAAATTGTTCTGAAATATCTGAAATTTCAAATTCATCGCTATGTTTTAATTTTTCAATTTCTTCATCCATTTGCCTTAAAATAATTTCAATCTCTTCTTTTTCTTTTATTAGTTCTTCTTTGATTTTTTCTAAGTCCATTTATTTTAATTTTTTAATTATATATTTGAAGGCATTTAAGCTGGTAGAGAATATTAAATAATTATTATAAACTGTCCAAATGAATTTGTAATCATTATCATAATAAGCTATGTTGTATTTAATGTTTTCAAAATTTTGAGTTATTGTAAAATTCCTGACCAGCTTACCTTTAGGCAAGCCTAAATATAAATTATACATATCTTTTAAAAGAGTTTCTTTATCCCATAATCTCATAAAGGTAACCACAAAGCTATCATTATTCGATTTTAAAATTAAAATAGGGTATTTTCTTGTATATGTATAATAAAACAAAATCTTGTAATCTTTGAATGTTTTTTTAAACTCATTACTATGTTGAGTTTCTATAAATGAAGGCCTTATGAAATAATCAACTATAAGATCTAAGGGAATCTTTTCGTTATTGTAATTAAATTTAATTTCGTAAATATTACCAGCTTCTTTTTGAATTTTTAATGAGTTAAGCCATGCCTTTTTAAGTCCATCTATGTTTAATTCTTGTAAAGATATCTCTACTGATGGGAAAGAGCCTATTTCTCTAAGGATTTCTCCTTTTTGAGCTGGTATTTCTTCTTTTACAACTTTTTTTATTTCTGTTTCTTTTAATGAAGGAGGTTCTAATTGTTTTTCTATTTTAGATACAGAGGTTGTAGGTGTAGTTGTAGATATTGATGTGATTGCTGGAGGTACACTTATTATAGTAGATGTTACAGAAGTAGAAATTTTTTCTTCTGTAGAAATTTTTTCTTCTAAAGTAGTTGTAGTTTCTAAGGCTTCCATAGAAGTAGAAGTTGTGGTAGCCTCTGAGGTGGTTGCTTTTAGGGGTTCTAATAATGTAGGCTCTATTTTTTTAGGGGAGAGTATAGGAGTTACATTAACTGTTGAAGTAGATTGAACCTTTTCTTTTCTTCTTGTGGGTAATAACATCGAGACCTTTTCGAATATTATAGAAGAATTTTTGATAAAAAAATAACCCAACCCTCCTATTGCAATAATTACCCCAATTAAAATAAAAATTTTTTTAAATGCTCGAAAATTGATTAGTTTTTTAGGAGTTTTTATAGGTTTTTCCTGTGGTATCTCGCTTTTTAAAACATCTTCACCCTTTTGTATTTCAGTTTTTTCTCTAATTTCTAAAATCTCTTCTTTTTTTACGGGTTGAGAGGTGACTACTCTTTCTTCTATTTTAAATTTTTTAAATGGTGATACACGAATCTCTTCCTCCCCTCCTTTCCCTTTTATGATTCTAAATTTAAACTCACCCTCTGGCATCCTTTAAAGAAACATAAATTTTGCCATCCTCTGAAATTTTTTTAATTTTTACTAAAAGCTCTTCTCCTAATTTTAATTCTTTATTAATATCTTCTATTTTTCGATCAGCAATTTCAGAAATATGAAGGAGTGCGGTCCTATTCATGCCAAGATCTAAAATAGCCCCAAATGGCAAAATCTTAATTACTTTTCCTTCAATTAATTCTCCTTCAAAATAAGAATTTGTTGATGCTTTAATGAGTTTTAATGCTTCTCGGAGTTCATTTTCTTTTTCTGCTGTTACAATAATAGTTCCATCAGGTCTAATATCTATTTTCGAGTTTGTTAAGGCTATAATTTCATTAATATTCCGCCCACCAGGTCCTATTAATAACCCAATTTTTGATGCTTCAATTTTTGTAAGTCCAACTTTTGGTACACTTTCTTTTAATGCAGCTCTAGGGGTGTTTATTACCTCTTCCATCTTTTCGATAATAGATAATCTTGCCTTTTTAGCTTTTTCCAAAGCTTTGTCGATCATTTCGATAGTTAAGCCATCTATTTTTACGTCAAGTTGAATAGCTGTAATTCCATCTTTTGTTCCTGCAATTTTAAAATCCATACCGCCCCAAAAATCTTCAGGCCCTTGAATGTCCGTTAAAAATTCATAATTTTCATAATCTTTAAATGCTAAACCAATACTAATTCCTGCTACGTGTTTTTCAAAAGGTACTCCTGCATCAAATAAAGCTAAAGAAGAAGAACACACGCTGGCCATAGAAGTAGATCCGTTAGAAGATAAAACATCTGAGACAATTCTTATAGTATATGGAAACATATCTTCTGAAGGCATCAAATTTTTTAGGGCTTTTTCTACTAAGTTTCCATGACCTATTTCTCTTCTTGAAGGAGCCTTTGAGCTACCTATTTCTCCTACGCAATATGCAGGGAAGTTGTAATGATGCATAAATCTTTTATATCCTTCAAATTCTATTTCTCTTATTACCAATTCTTCACCTAAAGGAGCTAAAGTGACTGTAGATAAGGTATGAGTTAACCCTCTTTTAAAAAGAGCAGAACCATGAGCCCTTGGTAATAAATTTATGTTTATTTCTATAGGTCTTAACTCATCCAATCCTCTACCATCAGGTCTCCTCTTTTCGCTTAATACTTTGTTTACAAAAACTTTTTTTATAAGATCTAATACACCTTTGTAAATTTTAGAGTATTTTTCATTTTCTTTTTCCTGGTTTAGTAATTCAAAAACTATATCTAAAGAAGTTCCCTCTTTTTGTGAAAATAAAATTTCTTCTAAATCAATTTTGTGTTTTTGAATAAAGTCTTCTCCAAAAGCTATTACATTTTCCTCCTCTGGGATTTCAATGTATTCTTTTATATTATCTTTAACCACTTCTTCAATAAAAGAAACCACTCTTTTTAACTCTTTTAAACCTATTTTGCAAGCTTCTATAACATCCTCTTCTTTAGCTTCTTTGCCATCAAGTTCAATCATGTTTATAAAATTTTTATTTCCTCCTATAAAAATATTGAATTCACTAAACTGCTTTTCTGTTTCTAAAGGATATAAAACAAAATCATTTTCTATTTTTGATATTTTTACTGCTCCTATGGGGTTGTTCCATTTATATCCTAATAATCCAAAGCCCAAAGAAGATCCTAAAAACGCGCATATATCTGGGTCAATTTCTGGATCTAAAGAAAGGATAGTGTTTACTATATGCAGTTCGTATGGAAAATTTTTAATAGAAGGCCTAAGCGCTCTATCTATTAATCTTGCATTTAGTATTGCAGTCTCAGAAGGTTTTCCTTCTCTTCTTATAAATCTACTTCCATAAATTTTACCTATTGCATAAAATTTTTCTTCATAATCAACAGTAAGAGGCACAAAATCAATGTAATCTTTCTTTTCTCCAACGACCACAGTTGTTAAAACTACAGTATCTTTGCATCTTGTTACAAGTGAAACAGCTGCTCTTTTAGCCCAATCATTAATTTCAAATTCTATCTCCAAATTTTCTTTAAGTTGATATTTATATTTTTTCTGAATCATTTTGGTATTAAAATATAATCTCTTAATTCATCCAAATCATAATAAAAATCAGCTAATTCTTTTAATTTTGTAGAAGTATTTTTCCCAAACCCAGCAATTTCTACTATATTACCTTGATTTTTTAAATATTCAACTAAAGGAGCAAAATCACCATCTCCTGTTACAAGAATTATAACATCCAAAAATTTTGAAAGCCTTATTGCATCTACAGCAATACCTATATCCCAATCAGCTTTTTTTGTACCATCAGGCAATATAATTATATCTTTAATTCTAAGCTCAATTCCTTTCGAAATTAAAGCTTCGAAAAAAGAAATCTCTTTCGGGCTTAAATCCGATTTAATTACATAAGCTATAGCTCTTATTAAGTTTCTATTTTGATTTAAAATAGAGACTAACTTTCCAAAGTCAACATTTTTATTATAAAAATTTCTAGCAGAATGATAAATATTTTGAGTATCAATAAAAATTCCTACTCTTTGAGAAGAGTAAGCAAAAGGATTCATAACTTAAGAAGTTTTTTTATCTTGTTATACCTTTCTAAGGATTTCCTCTGCAGATATTTAAGCAATTTTTTCCTATGAGCAATTTTTAAAATTAATCCTCTTTTAGAGTTATAGTCTTTTGGATTTTTTTGAAGGTGCTTTGTAAGATTAATTATTTCCTCAGTTAAAATAGCAATTTGAACCTCTGGAGAACCTGCGTCTTTTTCATGTCTTCCAAATTTTTTAATGATTTCTTCTACTTTTAATCTTCCCATTTATAATTATTTTAAGATATTTATGGTGGAAAAACAAGATGCGAAAAATTATGTTAAATCTTTAATTTTAGAATTCCTGAAATATATTGAAGTAGCAAAAAATAGGTCAATTGGAACATTGAAAATTTACCAAAGCAGGTTGAAAAAATTTTTTAATTGGCTTAACTATAAAGATCCTACAAAAATTAATAAAGAAGATATTTGGAGATTTAGGGTATATTTGAGTGATAAAAAACTTTCTAAAACAACCCAAGCTCATTATTTGGTTGTTTTAAGGATGTTTTTCAAGTTTTTAAGAAATAATAAAAATTTAAATACGATCGATCCATCCACAATAGAACTTCCTAAACTACCAGAAAGAGAAATCAAAGTTTTAACTGAAAAAGAGCTGAACAGATTATTAAATTCTCCAGAAGGAAAATCATTAAAGGCTTTAAGAGACAAGGCTATTTTAGAAACATTACTTAGCACAGGGCTTAGAATTTCCGAGCTTTGTAGTTTAAATAAAGATATAGATTTAGAAAAAGGAGAAATTGTAATTAAAGGAAAAGGAGGAAGAATAAGAACTGTTTTTTTATCTGAGAGAGCAAAAAAAGCTATATATGATTACCTATCACAAAGAAACGATGATAACCCAGCCCTTTTTATTTCTTTAGCAAAAAATATGCCCCCTAAAAGAATAACCCCTAGAGCAATTCAAAAAATAATTAAATATTATGCAAAAAAAGCAGGGATATTAAAAGATATCCATCCTCATGTTTTAAGACATCAATTAGCTACAATTTTGGTTTCCAAAGGAGTTAATTTAAGGTTTGTTCAAGAATTATTAGGTCATAAAAATATCTCAACAACCCAGATATACACTCACATAGCAAAACCAGAACTTAAAGAAATTTATAAAAAATACTTTGAAGAAAGGTTTGATTAAATATTTTACAAACTTGACTATTGTTTTAAATTTTTTATAATTGTTTTAAAGTTTTAAATTAGATCGAAGAAGTAAGGCAGGCATTTTAAAGCCGTAAGGCCTTACGAGATCAGCAATGAAAACAAAAAAAGAAAAAGCTCAAATAATCTTAGAACTAAAAGAACTTTTAGAAAATTATTCAACAATAATTTTAATTAGCCTCCTTAAGCTTAAAGGAGAAGAACAAAAAATCTTTAAGGACTCAATAAAAAAAGAAGGCGGTGTTTTTAAAGTTTTCAAAAAAACATTGATAAAAAAAGCCATACCTAATTTTCCTTTAGATTTGGAATTAGAAGAATTTAAACAACCTTTTGGAATGTTATTCTTTAAAGATAATTTGCAAATTTTTAAAAAATTATTAGAGTTTTCTAAGAATTTTCAAATAAATATCATTAAGGGGGTTCTGGGCAATAGGATACTAACAAAAGAAGAAATTCTTGAGATAGGAGAATTACCTTCTATTGAAGTGCTGAGGTCAAAATTAATATATTCTTTAAAGAATCCCTTTCAAAAACTTTGTTTCACCTTGAAAAATCCATTTATTAAATTAAATATGGTCGTAAGTAATATTAAAAAATTTGAAATTTCTAATTAAATAATGGATGAGAAAATAAAAAAAATAATCGAGGAAATTGAAAGTCTTTCTGTTTTAGAGCTTAATGAGCTTATAAAAGCTTTAGAAGAAAAATTTGGTGCTGTTTCAATGCCTGTTTTTACTGCCCCAGTAGTAACTCAAGAAACAACAGAAAAACCTTCAGTTTCATCTACAGTTACAGTTGAGCTTATAGATGCTGGAGAAAATAAGATTCAAGTTATAAAAGCTTTAAGAGAAATATTACCTAATCTAGGACTCAAGGAGGCCAAAGATATGGTTGACAATGTTCCTAAGGTTATTAAAGAAAATATTAGTCAAGAAGAAGCTAATAAGATAAAAGAAAAAATCGAATCAGCTGGAGGAAAGGTTTCTATTAAGTAAAAAAATTTTTTATAATTAAGAAGATTAAAGGTCGGGTGTAATTAACTTTAAAATTAAAAATCAAAAATGGAAAATAATAAAAATATAGTTACAATTGTCGTAGTATTAGTAGTATTGGTAGTTATAGGTTTAGTTGCTTGGTGGTGGGTTCAACAAAGAAGTGCTAGTGTTCCAACACCATCTGCTCCGGAAGTACCTGTTGCTCCTGAAGTTCCTCCTGCTCCTGAAGTTCCTCCTGTACCTACACCATCACCAGAAGCTACACCATCTCCAGAAGCTACACCTTCTCCAGAAGTTCAACCATAAAATCTATAATGTATGTTTTCTTTTTGATTTTTTTAAATTAATTAAATTTCATATTAACTTTATATTTAAACAAGGGGGCATAATTGCCCCCTTGTTTTTATAAGTCTAAGTTTTGGCCCCGACGGGAGTCGAACCCGTATTTCCGCCTTGAAAGAGCGGTGTCCTGTCCGTTAGACGACGGGGCCTTTTATAGGCACGGGTGGGATTCGAACCCACGTAAAACGGTTTTGCAGACCGCTCCCTAACCGCTCGGGCACCGTGCCTTTTTTAATTATAAACCCTCTTTTTCTTCTTTTAATATTTTATCTATAATTTGAGCCTCTTTCAAATCACTAGAGTATTTAAAAACAATTTTTTTGGGTAAATATCTTAAATAAATTTTATTTTTAAGCTCATTTTTAATTTTGGCAGACTCTTTATTTAATTCTTTTATGATAGTTTCAGCCTTCTCATCAGGAAAAATACTTAAATAAACCTTCATAACCCCACCCTTTTGAGGTAAACTTACATTTAAAATAGTAAACACTACTTCGCCTTTTATTATTGTTTCTAAAATTTCAGAAAGTTTTTCTATTACTAAGAATTTTTTTCTTTCTCCTCTCATATTATATTACAACTAAAACATCTCCTACATTTATGTCAGTTTTAGTATTTACAATTAAACCACATAAATTGCCTTCTGTAACTTCACTCACTGGTATTTTGTTTGATTCTAAACTAATTACTTTACCTCTTCCGATAATTGCTTCATCTTTTAAGATCAAAACTTTGTCATTTAAAGAGATTTTCCCACTTATGACTTTCCCACCAATTGTTTTTTTGTTTGCTGTTTTAGAAAATGTTGCTAACACTTCTAATCTCCCCTTTTCTTTGCTTTGTTGTTTTTGAATTTCTATAAGTTCCTCTATAATCTCTTCTAGTTCGTAAATCACATTTATTTCTATTAAATTTAAATTTAAATTTTTAACTTCTTCGTGGATTGATTTGGGATTTTTTAAATTAAATGATATTATAAAAGCTCCAGCTTCTTTGGCTAATTTCAAATCATCAATAGTTACTAATCCTATGTCTTTTTTTATTATTTTGAATTTAAGATTTTTTTCTGAAGCGATTTTTTCTAAAAATTTTATTATCCCTTCAATAGAACCTATAAGATCTGCTTTTATTATTAAAAATATCTCTAATTCGGCTTCTTCTTTGCCTACAATTATAGGCTTTTTAAAACTTAATTCATAATCCTCTAATTCACTTTTAATTTTTTCTATTTCATTTTTAGTGCCTATTTTAAATATTTCTCCAGCAAAAGGCAGGCTTTCAAATCCTCCTATTAAAACCGGAGTACTTGGAAGAGCTTTGGTTATTGGTCTTCCAAAACTATCTTCCATAAATCTAATCTTTCCATAAGCTGAAGAAGTTACAATATAATCTCCAACTTTTACTGTACCATTTAGAACAATACACCCAGCTAAAATTCCTCTTTTAGGATCTTTTGTAGCCTCTAAAATATAGCCTTCACCGTTTTTATTTTCCTCATATTTTAAGTCAAGTAAACCTGCAAGAATTAATATTAAATCTAAAAGTTCATCAATATTTATTCCTTTTAATGCAGATATATTTACACAAGGTACATCGCCGCCCCAATCTTCTACAATTACTCCTAATTCACTCAAATCCTTTTTTACTTTTTCTGGATTAGCATTTGGTTTGTCTATCTTATTAATAGCTACAATGAATGGAAGATTATTGTGCTTTATAAGCTCTATGGATTCTATAGTTTGTTGTTTTACTCCTTCATCTGCTGCTACTACTAAAATCCCAATGTCAGCAACTTTTGCTCCTTTTTCTCTAAGTTTTTCAAAAGCTTCATGACCAGGCGTATCAATAAAAGTAATCCTTTCATTTTTATACTCAATTTCATAAGCACTTACTTTTTGAGTGATTCCTCCTGCCTCTGTTTCTGTTATTTTTGTTTTTTGAATAGTATCAAGTAATGTAGTTTTTCCATGATCAATGTGCCCGAAAATAGCTACGATAGGAGGCCTTTTTTTCATTTTTAAAATGCCCGGGGAGGGATTCGAACCCTCAAGGGCAAAAGCCCACAAGGTCCTAAGCCTTGCGCGTCTACCAATTCCGCCACCCGGGCTAAAACTAATAAAGTAATAACAATTGGGCGGTGCAGGACTCGAACCTGCGACCTTCTCGACGTCAACGAGACGCTCTGCCAACTGAGCTAACCGCCCTATCTTTAAGTTTAATTTATAAAATTATAACTTAAAATTTTAAAATGAAAAAAATAGGATTATGCGGTTTACCTAATGCTGGAAAATCCACTCTTTTAAAATTACTAACAACAAAAGAGGTTGAAATAGCAAATTATCCATTTACCACAAAAAAACCAAATATAGCTATTGCTTTAGTAATTTCAGAAAAACTTTTGGATCTTTATAAAATTACGTGCACAAAAGAACTTACTCCTGCATTTTTAGAATTTGTAGATATTCCAGGATTAATAAAAGGATCTCATATGGGGTTAGGTTTAGGTAACGAATTTTTAAGTTATTTAAGATCTTGTGATGTGATTTTGGAGGTAGTGAGAAATTTTAAAAATGAAGAGGTTTTACATATGGAAGGGGACATAAATCCAGAAAGAGATATTTTGATAATAGAGGAAGAAATTATAGAAGCAGATAAAAGAATAATAGAAGAAAACCTACAAAATATTCAAAAAAAAGCAAAAGATAAAGAAAAAGCTGAATTACTGTTGAAATTAAAAAATGAAATTAAACCATTTCAAAGATTTCCTGAGTTGAATGATGCATTAAAAGAATATAATCTCCTTATTACAAAAGACTGGTATCTAATAATTAATGGGGAAGAAATAGATATTAAAAAATTCCAAAACCTTTGTTTCAAAAGAATTTATCAAATGGATTTTAAATTTGAATTAGAAATTGAAGAAGACGAAAGCTTGAAAAAAGAATTTAAATCACAAAAGTCTATTTTCTTAAACCAATTCAGAAAAGATATAAATTTTATAGAATTTTATACCTTTACAAAAGAAATAACACAATCATGGTTTTTAGAAAATGGTTCGAATATACTTGAAGCTGCAAGAAAGATCCATTCCGATTTTGAAAAAAAATTTAAATCAGCAGAAGTTATTAATATTGATAAATTTTTACAAATAAAAGATTGGACTGAAGCAAAAAATAAAGGAGAAATCATGATAGTGGGCAAGGATTATATAGTAAAAGAAGGTGATATTATAAAAATTAATATTTGATGTAATAAATTGTTAAAACTTTTGTGTTTTTGACCCCGAAATAATTTATGGCTTCTAAAACGAATTTATTAGCTCCTTGCCTTAAAATAACATTTTTTTCAAAATATCCTTTATTGTCATAAAAAACTTGTTCTTTATTTATAAAAAAATTACTTCTTTTATCTACATATCCTTTTATAGCAATTTGCCTGTATGGTGAATAAAAATTATTAGGAGGATAAATGATTCTGATTACAGGAGGAGATATTAATTCATAGAATTGATAAATAAAAAATAATATAAGGATTAAAAATACAACAAAAAGAAGAGGGAAATTCAATAAAAAACGAGGTTGGGTTTTGATTTTGTTTTTCTCTTCTGTAGTTTTTATTTTTTGCTGTTGATAAATTTCTTTGATTATTTCATCAGGTATTTTAAAAAAAATTTTATACCTCCTAAGAATTTCTTTTAAAACAAAAAATGGTAATTTATCAAACTCTCCTTTTTCTATTATTTCTATTTGTGCTTCTGAAATCTTTAGAATTTTAGCCAAGCTTTCTTTAGTTATATTTTTCTTTTCTCTCAAGTCCTTAAAGTATGTTGTTTGAGTCATTAGAATTTTCTTCAAGTTTATCAATTAAAACTTTTCTTGGCTTAGTTCCTTCTTGAGGGCCTACTATTCCTTTTTCTTCAAGGATATCCAAAATTCTTGCTGCCCTTGCATAACCTATTTTTAATTTTCTTTGAAGTAAAGATGTAGAAGCTTTTTTTGTCTCTAAAATTATCTGAAGCGCAGCCTTTATTAGTTCTTCTTCAGATTCAATTTCTTCACCAATTTCTTTTCCGTATTTTTCATATTCTTCTAAAGGAATAGTTTCTCTCTCATAATCTTCTTTTTCTAAAGCTTGCTTAGCCCAAAAATCAGTAATTCTTTCAATTTCTTTTTCTGTGACCAATGGAGCCTGTATTCTTTTTATTCCTCCAAATAAAGTGCTCATAAATAGCATATCTCCTGCACCTATTAATTTTTCTGCACCAGAGTAATCAAGTACTGTCCTAGAATCAACTTGACTTGCTACTTTAAAACATATTCTATTAGGAATATTGGCTTTTATTAAACCCGTAACTACATCTACAGAAGGTCTTTGGGTTGCTAAAACAAGATGTATTCCTGTAGCTCTTGCCATTTGTGCAAGTCTTATAATTGCTGCTTCTACAATATTACCTTGCTTTACCATTAAGTCTGCCATTTCATCTATTACAAATACTATTCTAGGCATAATTTTTTTCTTTTTTTGAATTTGTAATTTATTGTAAACTTCTATATCTCTTACTCTATTTGCTTGAAATTCTTTATATCTTCTTTCCATCTCTTCTATCAACCAATTCATAACAGGTATTACTTTTTTCAAATCAACTACAGGATCCATTAAAAGATGGGGAATATTTTCATATTTTATTAACTCTACTCTTTTAGGATCAATTAAAATCAAATTCAAAGTTTCTGGTGTATTTTTCATTAAAAGAGATATTATTAAAGAATGAATAAAAACTGATTTTCCAGAGCCAGTTGTTCCTGCAATAAGAAGGTGGGGCATTAAAGAAAGATCAGCATAAAAAGCTTCTCCTGTTACTAATCTTCCTAAAGGAAAAATTAAGAGGTTATCATTTTCTAAAAATTCAGAAGTTTCGATTAAAGACCTTAATCTTACAATTGCTGTTTTTACATTAGGGACTTCTATCCCTATTAAGGCCCTTCCAGGAATAGGAGCCTCAATTCTTATATTTTGAACAGCTAATGCTAGAGCTAAATCATTTTGCAATGCTAATATTTTTGAAAGTTTTACGCCCTCTGGGGGTTTTATTGCATATCTTGTAACTGTTGGACCAATTGTAACTTCTGTTACTTCTGCATTTATTCCAAAATTTTGTAATGTTGTTTTTATTATTTGGATGTTTTCTTTTATATCCCCACTATCTGGTTGGGTTTCTGTTTTATCCAATAAAGATATAGGAGGTAATTCCCAGCTAGTTTTTATAGGTAGCTTTTTCAATCTTATTTCTCCACTTATTTCCTGTTTGATCCTTGTAGGCTTTATAACATTGGGCATCTTAACTTTTTCTTTTAGAAAAGTTTTTTCTGCTTTCTCTTTTTTCTCTATGTAACTTTCTACTTCAACTTTCTTTTCTTTTTTTACTTTTTCATAAATTTCTAAAAATATATCTCGTAATGGTTTTTCAAAAATAATACTTATGCAAACAAAAGACAATAAAATAAGAAAAACAACAAACCCTATCCTTCCTAAGTATATCTCATAACTTAAAATCCATTTACCAATAATCCCCCCACTTTGAAATAACATTTCAGAAAAAGTTGCAAAAATCAAAAACAATATAATCCATCCTATAGTACTTGTGATTTTCCATACAAGATTTAGTTTTAAAAGCCAGCCTATGCCTAAAATTAAAAAGATTATTATCAAAGCTAAATGAGAAATTCCGAAAACATTAGTTAGAAATTCTTTGTAGAAAAATCCGAAACGTCCTCCTTTTTCTAAGTCAGCTAAAATTGTAAATATACCTAAAAAAACAAAAATTAATGCCAAGATATCATATACAAAATACTTCTCCTTAATAGCGCTCAAAAAATTAGAAATTTTCTCTAAATTTAAAGTTTTATTTTTATTGTTTTTTGCCATTGAATAAAATTATTATAAAACTTGACAAGAAAAATTAAAAAAATTAAAATTTTATTAGGATTTTTTAATTTCAAATTATCCACAATTTCACTTGACTTTTAATTTAAGTAAATTATAATTACAATTAATTAAGGTCGAATTAAAAAATTAATTAACCAAAATTAATTAACAAATTAGAATAGCTCTATCCATAATGTGATAGAGCTAGGTCGGTAAATTAAAAAATAAAATGGAGATGAAAAAATACCTAACCTATTTTGTAATAACAGCTACTCTTATTTCTCTATTTGTGCCAGTCGCTTCATTAAAGGCACAAACTTGCAACCCAGATACTTTAACCCAAGTAAGATATGGTCAAAGAAGTGCTGCTGTTAAAAACTTACAAGCTTGTTTGATGGAGCTTGGATATAACATTCCAGCAGGTGCAACAGGATATTATGGTTCTCAAACAAGAACTGCTGTTAAAAACTTTTATAAAGATTACTTGAATATGTCTTGGCATGGAAACTGGGTTGGTCCTCAAGGAATTGAAACATTAAAATCTGCTTTAGCTCAAGCACCTGCACCTGAAGAAGAAGCTCAAACACCTCAAGTTCCATCAGGAATTTCAGCTGATGTTTTAGCACAAGTACTTCAAAAAATTCAAGCTGGTGATTTACAAGGTGCTTTAGCTCTACTTCTTGGTGCTTTAGGAGCTCAAGTTCCTACTACACCATCTGCTGAACAACCACAACCACAGCCAACAGAACAAGCTGGCGAAGCAGTAGTTGAAGTAAGATTAGCAGCCTCTCCAGCAAGTGGAGTTGTAGTTAAAGAAGGTGAAGCAAAGGATGTATTAGGAATAAGAGTAATTTCCAGAAACGCCTATTCTGATGTCCAAAGAGTAAGATTCGTTGTAACTTCAACTCCTCTTATAACAAAAGTATTTCAAGCTTTCGAGCTTTATGACGGAGAAACAAAATTAGCATCACTTCCTGCAAGTTCTTATAATAGAATCAATGTAAGCCAGTACGAATATACCTTTACAGGATTTAGCGTAAGAGTACCTGCAAATGGCGAAAAGGTATTAACTATAAGAGCAGTTGTAAATCCAACTGTAGATTCTGCAGATATTCAAAATGTTACATTCTCTATTCAGGTAAGAAATGGAGATGTAAGAGCAGTAGATGGAGTTGGGGTTCAGCACACACCAAATGTGTCTGGGACAGTTGCAAGAGACTTTACTGTTGAAAAATCAACTCCAACAGGTGTAGCATTAGTAGTATATAGAGATCAAAATACACCACAATCAAATAACTACGCAGCTGATTCAAATAGAGATGTAAAAGATCTTGAGCTTCTAAGATTTGTATTGAGAGCAGATAATGATACATTAAAAGTTCAATCAATAAATGGAAGCCTAACAGTTTCTTCAAACGTAACTGTTTCTGGTCTTAAGTTACTAGATATGAGCGGGAATGTATTAGATTCTGTTGCTAACCCAGGAAGTTCCTTTACTTTCCAAGGTGTAGACTTTAATACTCCTCTTGTTACAGTAAATAAAGATCAAACTGTTACGCTTAAAGTATTAGCAGATTTGAAAGTAGATGCTTCATTAGGTACCACATCAGCTGCTACAGTCGGAGTTTCTGTAACAGGAGCTCAGGCTGAAAGAAGTGATGGAGGTAGCGCTACCTGGTCTGGAACAGTTGCAGGTGAAACTCAATACATTTATCGTGTAGTAGCTGCAAATTGGAAAGTTGTAAGCTCAAATGCTTCTGTTAATACGCCAGATACAGGAACTTCTACCTTGACTGCTACATTCCGAATCCAAATAACAGCTCAAAGAGGCGATGTTTATATTCCACAAGATGGCTTTGCAGCTACTACTACAGGAGCAACTCAAATCAGCATGGGTACTCCTGTTTTAACTCCTGTGAGTGGGGTAGAAACTAGCGGAGCTTACTACATTGTAAGAAATGGAAACACTGGGACATTAGATGTACAATTTGCTGTAACTCCATCAAGCTGGAATGCTGGTTATCATAGAGTTAAACTTGTAAGTATGACCTGGGATAATGATAACGATTCTAATAATGGTGAAATCACAACTAACTTCCCAGGCACTGTAGAAACTAATACCCTTACAAATGCTGTTTATATAAGTAGATAAAGAATATTCCCCCTTAGAAGAGCCCCGGCAAAAGCCGGGGCTCTTCATTTTTTGAATAAATTTTTTAAAATTTAATTTAAAGATGTCTAAGGAAGAAAAAAATATACTATTTATTTTGAAAATATTAACTTTTCTGATTCCTTTTAGTTTGATCTTAGTTTGTCCAAATTATTTTTGTATATTCAATTTATTTTTCCCCTATATTACAGGAAAAGCAATATTTTTTAGAATATTAGTTGAAATATCTTTTGCTTTAACTTTGTTTTTGATTTTCAAAAACATAAATCTAATTCCCTCGAAAAAAGAATATATTTTTTGGGGTTCTATCATTCTAATTTTAGTTATGCTTTTATTAATTCCTTTTTCTTATAGGCCCTATCTTTCTTTTTGGGGAAATGCTGAAAGAATGGAAGGATTTTGGGGATTACTTCACTTTTTAATGTGGTTTTGGGTTTTGTATATATTATTTAAAATTGATCCAGAATATAAAAAAACTATTTTTTACTCCTTTTTGATTGTTCTCTATATAGTTTCTTTGATCGAAATATCTCAAAAATTAAAAGGGACAATAAGACCAGATTCTACATTTGGAAACCCTACATATATTGGTTTCTTTTCAGTTTTGATGTTCTTTTTATGCTTATATTTTCTTAAAGATTCAAATTATTTTGAAAAATCTGTAATATTTGTTGGTATATTATTTTCCATATTAAATATTTTTATCAGTGAAACAAGGGGTTCAATTGTTGCTTTAATTATAGCTATTCCGATTTCAGTCTTATATTATTTTCTTTCTTCAAGGGTTAAATTGTCGGTAAAAATAATTTCAACTATTTTAATTTTTTCTTTAATCATATTCCTTTTTCTTTTTATAAAATCTCCATATGCTAAAAATTTACCACTTTTTGGAAGATTACATGATACATTATATGACCCTAAAGCTTATATGGCACGATGGCTTGCTTGGAATATATTTATAAATGCTTGGGAAAAAGAACCTATTATTGGCTATGGTTTAGAAAATTCACCAATAGCTTACTTTAAGGCTTTTAATCCAGAAATATATAACTATGAAGAAGTAATATTTGATAGACCGCACAATAAATATATCGAAATTTTAGTAACAACAGGAATAATAGGGGCTATTTTTTGGTTTCTATTTTATTTATCAGTTTTTATAAGTATTTTTAGAGATGAAAAAGACAGGTATCTTAAATCAACTCTTTTGGGTTTATTTTTAGGTTATTTAGGACAAAATTTAACTCTTTTTGATATTCAAGCAAGCTACTTACCTTTGTTTTTTGGGCTTTCTTTAGTGTCAATTCCTATACAATCAGAAAAAAAAGTAAAAATTGAAAGATTAAGTTTAAAAATCTTAGTTATGGGGCTTACTTTAATTGGTATTTTTTTAAATCTTTATCACTTCTATATTGCTATGGAGATAATAAATGCCTTAAACTCGCCATACCCCCTAGGTTTTTATAAATTTCAAAGGTTAATATCGATTGGTTCAAACTTTATTCCGGAAATCGCAAATATGACAGCAAGATATTTAGAAGCAAACATAAGTAAAATTTCTACCATAAAAGAAGCTCATGAATTTACAAAGATATATTTAGAAGCATTAAAAAAAGATCCTTATGATTCAAGGCTTTATAACATTGTATTAATTCATTTAAGTAGAATAATAAATGCAAAGAAAGCCAATAAAATGGATTATACATTTGAAAAAAATATAAGTTTAAATCTATATAAAAATTATTTAACTTTATATCCAAATTATCCAGATATTTATTTAGATTATGCTAGATTTTTACAAGGCTTAGGAGAAAAAGAAAAAGCGATTAAAATTCTAGAAGGAATTAGAATAAAATATAGAGAATCACCACGAGTGTTATTTTTATTAGCTAACTTATATTATTTAATTGACGAAAAAGAAAAAGCTTTCAACTTAATGGAAGAAACAATAGCAAGAGGTTTATATCCAGAAAACCAAATTCAATATCTTATAGTACTTCGAATATTAAAAGATAGAGATAATGAAAAATTTTATAGATTTTTGAATGAGTATAAAAGTAAATTTAATGACTCCGAATCTTTGAAGATTTTAGATACTATTCTGAAAAAATAACAAGCTATAATTGTTTTACAGGCATAGCGAACTTCCCGGGTGTACTCCTTTGCAATCTTGACATGGGAATTTTTTTGATTTATAATTTTAGTGCCTATATTAAATTTTCCTTGCAGAAAATTTTTACATACCTTTTAGAAATTTAGATTTAAATTAAATTTTTAAGCGCTTTTTAAGCGTATTTTTATATGATTTTACAAAAAAAATTTCTAAGCATTTATAATATTGTACCTCCTGAAAATCTGATAATTTATCAGATAGAATCCTTTAATAAATTTGTAGAAGAAGGCCTGAAAAAGGTCTTCATGGAATATTTTCCAATTTTTGATTATAGTGGGAAAGAATTTAGATTGGATTTTATTGATTGTTACGTAGGTAAAGCTAAATATTCTGAAGAGGAATGCAAAGAAAAAGGATGGACTTATTCCGCCCCACTAAGAGTAAAATTAAGATTGGTAAATATTCCTAAAAGAGAAGAAACAGAGCAAGATGTTTATTTTGGAGATATTCCTGTTATAACAGAAAGAGGAACATTTATTATAAATGGAAATGAAAGAATAATAGTAAATCAACTTCTTCGATCTCCGGGTGTCTACTTTACAGCAATTAAATTTGGTGAAAGAAATCTTTTTGGCGCTAAAATAATACCATTCAGAGGTGCTTGGTTAGAGTTTCAAATAGAGCCAAGCAATGTTTTGCAAGTAAAAATTGATAGACGTAAAAAAGTACCTGCAACGATTTTATTGAAGGCCTTCGGATTTACTAATGAAGAGCTAGAAAAAGAACTTTTAAAACTAGATGAAAGTTTAGACGTTATAAAAACAACACTTAGAAAAGACGAAACAAAAACCCAAGAAGAAGCTTTATTATATATTCATTTAAAACTTAGAAGTTTCGAACCTAATACATATGATAATGCTCTTTCTTTAATGGAGAACTTATTCAAAAGAAAAGATAGATATTCACTTTCTGAGGTTGGTAGATACCATATAAACAGAAGGTTAAATAGAAACTCTAATTCTTTAATTTTGGAAAAAGAAGATTTATTAGAAGTTGTAAAAGAAATATTAAGATTGCAAAAAAATCCCAAAGCCCAACCTGATGATATAGATGCTTTGTGGAATAGAAGAGTAAGAAGTGTAAAAGATTTGTTAGAAAATCAAGTTAGAATTGCATTAAGTAGAATGGTAAGAACAATCCAAGACAGGTTTTTGTCTTTAGATAAATCTCAAAAGAATTATCCTGGACAATTAATATATGCAAAAACTTTTTCTAACGCAATTTCTGAGTTCTTTAACCTATCGCCTCTTTCTCAATTAGCATCTCAGATAAATATTTTGACAGAGCTTGAACATAAAAGAAGATTAACAGCTTCTGGGCCTGGTGGTTTGACGAAAGAAAGAGCTGGCTTTGATGTAAGAGACGTACATCCTACGCACTATGGGAAAATTTGTCCAGTGCAAACTCCCGAGGGTCAAAATATAGGGCTTATTACTTATAGAGCTATATATTCTAGAATAAATGAATTTGGATTTTTAGAAACACCTTACTACAAAGTAAATAATGGAAAAGTTAATAAAAAAGAAATAATTTACTTAACAGCCCTTGAAGAACTTAAATATAAAATAGCAAGTGGAAGTGCGAAATTAGATAAAGATGGAAATATTGTTGATGAATATGTAGAAGGTAGGGTGAATGGGGAGCCTACAATAATACATAAAGATGAAGTTGAATTGATAGAAATTTCCCCTATACAACCATTTTCTGTGGCAACTAATTTAATTCCTTTTCTTGCTCATGATGATGCTAATAGAGCCCAAATGGGTTCTAATATGCAAAAACAAGCTGTTCCTTTGATAAAACCAGAAGTACCAATAGTTAGCACAGGTATTGAGGAATATGTAGCAAGAGATAGTGGTTATTTAGTAATTGCTGAAGATGATGGAGAAGTTTTAGAAGTAGATGGAGAACATATAAAAGTAGTATATTATAAGAAAAATGGAAAGAAAGAAACAAAAACCTATATTTTGAAAAAATATAGAAGAACAAATGATTTTACTTGTATAAATCAAAAACCAATTGTACAAAAAGGTTATAAATTCAAAAAAGGAGAAGTTTTAGCAGATGGTCCTAGCACAAAAAATGGAATCTTGGCGCTAGGAGCAAACCTTTTGGTAGGCTTTTTAAGCTTTAGAGGATACAATTTTGAAGATGCTATTGTTATTTCTGAAAGGCTTTTAAAAAATGATACCTTTACATCTATTTCTATTGAGGAATTTTCTATTGATGTAAGAGATACAAAATTGGGGCTAGAAGAAACTACAGCAGATATTCCAGGAGTTCCTGAGGTGAAGTTGAAGAATTTAGATGAAGAAGGAATAGTGAGAATAGGCGCAGAAGTAAGAGCAGGTGATATTTTAGTTGGTAAGATCACGCCTAAAAAAGAAGTCGAGCTTACACCAGAAGAAAAATTATTAAAAGCTATTTTTGGTGAAAAAGCAGAGGAAGTGAAGGATACTTCTTTATATTTAGAACCAGGTAAATCAGGAAGAGTAATAAGAGTAAAAGTTTTGGAAAGAGAAAAAGGAGAAATAGCTGAACCTGGAGTTATTAAAAGAATAGCAGTAGAAGTTGCTAAACTCAAAAAACTTCAGATAGGAGATAAATTAGCAAATAGGCATGGTAATAAAGGTGTCATTTCTATTATTTTGCCAGAAGAAGATATGCCATTTTTACCAGATGGCAGGCCATTAGATATAGTTTTAAGCCCCCTAGGAGTTGTTTCAAGAATGAACCTAGGACAAATTTTAGAAATGCATCTTGGTTATGCAGCGAAGATTTTAGGTTATAGAGCTATAATTCCTTCAATATCAGGAATAGGTTCAGAGGAAGTTAAGGAGGAGCTTAAAAAAGCAGGATTACCCGAAGATGGAAAAGTTGTTTTGTATGATGGCAAAACAGGTGAACCATTTAAAGAAAAAGTTGGTGTAGGTATTATGTATGTTATGAAATTAATTCATATGGCAGAAGATAAAATGCATGCAAGGTCTATAGGACCTTATTCTTTAATTACTCAACAACCACTAGGAGGTAAAGCTCAATTTGGTGGTCAAAGATTAGGAGAAATGGAAGTTTGGGCATTAGAAGCATACAGTGCTGTTAATAATTTACAAGAAATGCTTACAATAAAATCTGATGATGTAATTGGAAGAGGTAAGGCTTATACTAGTATTGTAAAAGGTGAACCAATTCAAACACCGAATATTCCTTCATCCTTCCATCTTTTAGTGAAAGAATTAAATGGATTAGGATTTTCATTAGAAATTAAAAAAGAAGAAATCACACCCCCTCCAACAGAAGAAATTAAAGAAGAGGCAGAAAAAGTTAAAGCACCACTTGATCAAAGTCAATTAAACTTAGAAAAAGAAGAAAAATGAAGCCATATGATATTAAATCAATCTCAATAAAGTTAGCCTCACCAGAAGAAATTTTGAGTTGGTCGTATGGTGAAGTTACAAAACCTGAGACAATAAATTATAGAACTGGAAAGCCTGATAGGGATGGTTTATTCTCTGAAGTAATTTTTGGTCCTGTTAAAGATTTTGAATGTTCTTGTGGTAAATATAAGGGGTCTCAATATGCTGGGCATAGATGTGATAGGTGTGGAGTTCAGGTTATAAGGTCTACAGCAAGAAGAGAAAGGATGGGACATATCATGCTTGCTGCTCCAGTTGTTCACATATGGTTTTTGAAAGTATATCCATACCCAATTTCTCTTCTTTTAGAAATTCCTAATTATCAGTTAGAAAAAGTTGTTTATAACTCAGCATATATAATAACAAGCGTCGATGAAGAGAAAAAGAAAAAACTACTAGAAAGTATAGAAAAAGAATATAAAGAAAAAATTCAGACAATTGAAAAGAAAGAAATAAAAGCACAAATAGAGGAAACATTTAAGAAAATAAAAGAAGAACTTAATTCGATAAAGATTAAAAAAGTTCTAAGCGATGTAGAATATTACACTCTATCAAGAAAATACCCAGGTATTTTTGAGGTAGATACCGGAGCAGAACCTATAAGAAGATTTTTGGAAGAATTGGATTTAGAAAAAGAATATAAAGAAACCTCCCAACGACTTAAAAAAGCTAAAGGAATCGAAAAAAGAAAATTATCCTTAAAGCTTAAATTCTTAAAATCATTCATAGAAAATAAAATAAGACCAGAATGGATGGTTCTTACAGTTTTACCAGTTATACCACCTGATCTACGTCCAATAGTGCAACTGGAAGGAGGGAAATTAGTTTCCTCTGATTTAAATGATCTTTATAGAAGAGTAATTAACAGAAATAATCGATTAAAGAAATTATATGAAACAAAAGCTCCTCAAATAATAATTAGAAATGAAAAAAGAATGCTTCAAGAAGCCGTGGATGTTTTGCTGGATAATACTATTAAAAAAGAAAGATTAGTAGTTGGGCAAAGAAAAGTTATGAAATCGTTGGCAGATATGCTGCGAGGAAAGCAGGGAAGATTTAGGCAAAATCTTTTAGGTAAAAGAGTAGATTACTCTGGAAGGGCTGTAATCGTAATAGGGCCAGAATTGAATATTGATGAATGTGGAGTACCTAAAAAAATGGCATTAGAGATATTTAAGCCGTTTATTATTCATGAAATTATCAAAAGGGGAATAGCTTTAACTATTAAACAAGCTAATTACATTATAGAAGCAGAAGACCCTGAAGCTGTTGAGATTTTAGACCAAATAATTAAAAATAAATATGTACTTTTAAATAGAGCTCCCACACTTCACAGACTTGGTATTCAGGCATTTAAACCTATTTTAGTTGAAGGTCCATCTTTAAGAATTCCTGCTTTAGTTTGTACGGCTTATAATGCAGACTTTGACGGAGATCAAATGGCTATCTTTTTGCCTCTTTCTGAGGAAGCACAAAAAGAAGCTGAAGAAATTATGCTGGCTTCTAAAAATCATCTAAAGCCGGGGACTGGTGAAGCTATTACAACTCCTACAAAAGACATAATTTTAGGTTGTTACTTTTTAACACAGATAATTAAAGGAGCACGAGGGGAAGGTAAAAAGGTATATGACATAAAAGAAGCAAAGCTTTTATATGAATACGGTGAGATAGATCTGAATGCAAAAATTATTGTGAAAAAGTACAAAAACGAAGAAAATATCGAAACCACTGTAGGAAGATTGATATTTAATGAAGTATTACCATCAGATTATCAATTTATTAATCAAACTATTACAAAGAAATTATTATCAGGTTTAGTAGAGGATATTTATCACAAGTATGGAGCCGAAAAAACATCTCATATTTTGGACAAGATAAAAAATCTTGGATTTGAATACGCTACTATTTCAGGAATATCTTGGGCTCTTTCTGACCTAAAGGTACCTGAAGAAAAAGAAAGGGTAATTAAAGAAGCAGAGGAAAAAGAAAAGGAAATAAGAGAAAGCTATGAGAATGGGCTTTTAAGTGATGAAGAAAAGAAAATGTTAACTATTGATATTTGGATAAAGGCTACGCAAGAAGTAAATAATTTAATAAAGAAGACCTTAGAAGAGTACAACAATCCAAGAAGAATGATAGATTCAGGAGCAAGGGGGTCTTATGCTCAATTAGGGCAGATGTGCGGGATGAAAGGATTAGTTGAAAACCCTAAAGGTGAGATAATTGATTTACCTATTAAAAGTTGTTATCACGAAGGGCTTTCTTGTTTGGAATATTTTATAAGCACTCATGGCGCAAGAAAGGGAGCTTCTGATACTGCATTAAAAACAGCAAAAGCTGGTTATCTTACAAGAAGAATGATAGATGCTGTACATGATGTAATAGTTACAGAAGAAGATTGTAAAGATGAAGAAGGAATCATTATTACGAAAAAGGAAGCAGAAGAAACAAACGAATCTTTTGCAAATAAAATTTATTCAAGAGTGATTTTAGAAACAATAAAAGATGAGGATGGAAATATAGTTATAAACAAAGGAGAATACATAACAAGAGATATAGCTAAAAAAATAGAAAACTTAAAAAATATAGATAAAGTTAAAGTAAGATCGCCATTTACTTGTAAAGCAAAATGGGGGGTTTGTGCTAAATGTTATGGATTTGATTTAGCATATGATAGACCTGTTAAATTAGGCGAAGCAGTTGGAATTATAGCAGCACAATCTATAGGGGAACCAGCTACTCAGCTTACGATGAGAACTTTTCATGTAGGTGGTATTGCAGGGGCTGCTGATATAACTCAAGGAGTTCCTAGGGCAGAAGAATTGTTAGAGGTAAGAACGCCTAAAAATCAAAGTATTTTATCTCCAGTTAATGGTGTTGTTGAATCGATAGAAGAAATGCCAAAATATTGGAAAATAACAATTAGAGGACCTAGAAGAAAGAAGTTTATTATTCATGTTCCTAGAGCATTTAATTTGTTAGTTAAAAAAGGAAGTAGAATAGAAAAAGGAGATCCATTAAATGAAGGTGTTCAAGATCCAAAAGCAATCTATGCTTATAAAGGCAAAATAGCTGCATTTAAATACATCTTAAATGAATTCAAAAAAGTATATAACTTCCAAGGAGCAGAGATACATGATAAACATGTTGAAATTGTTATAAGAAAAATGTTTTCAAGAGTAAAAGTAAAAGACCCTGGTGATTCTTCATTTGCATACAATGATGTAGTAGAAAAGCCTATATTTTTAACTGTTAATGAAAATCTTAAAAAGGAAGGTAAAAAACCAGCAAAGGGTATTTTGCTTCTAAGAGGAATAACAAAAGTAGCGTTAACATCAGAAAGCTTTTTATCTGCAGCATCTTTTCAAGAAACTGCTAGAGTTTTAGTCAGAAGCGCATTAGAATGCAAAGAAGATAAATTAAGAGGCTTAAAAGAAAATATAATAATAGGACGAAAACCCTACATTGGTTCAAACTTTAAAAAAGAAGTTTTTATTTAACATGAATTATTGACTTTATGATAACAATTTAGTAAAATTTTAAGATAAAGGTCGGTATTTTAAATTATTTTTTAAAAATTTAAAAAAATGGCAGCAGCAAAGTTTGAAAGAGTAAAACCACACATTAATGTAGGCACAATTGGTCATATTGATCACGGGAAAACTACTTTAACCGCAGCAATTCAATATATACTTAAACTTAAAGGATTACTTGAAAGAGCAGAAACAGTTGAAGAAATTGATAATGCGCCTGAAGAAAAGGCAAGAGGTATTACTATAAACATTCACCACTCAGAATATGAAACAGAAAAAAGACACTATGCACACATCGACTGTCCTGGGCATGCTGACTATGTAAAAAATATGATTATTGGAGCAGCTCAAATGGATGGTGCTATTTTGGTTGTAGCAGCTAATGATGGAGTCATGGCTCAAACACGAGAACATATACTTTTGGCAAGACAAGTAAATGTACCTGCTATAGTTGTTTTTATAAATAAAATTGATATGGTACCTGATAAAGAATTAATAGAACTTGTTGAAGAAGATGTAAGAAATGAGCTTAAAAAATATGGCTATCCAGGTGATGAGGTTCCTGTTATAAAAGGTTCAGCATTAAAAGCATTAGAAGCAAAAAGTTTAGATGACGAATGGGCAAAGCCAATTTTAGAACTACTGGAAGCGCTAGATACTTATATTCCAGAACCAGTAAGAGAGATAGATAAACCATTTTTAATGCCAATAGAAGATGTTTTCTCAATCGCTGGTCGTGGTACAGTTGTTACAGGGAGAGTTGAAAGAGGAATTCTAAAGCTCAATGAAGAAGTTGAAGTTGTAGGCTTGAGAGAAAAACCATTAAAGACAGTTGTAACAGGTATTCAAATGTTTCATAAAGACTTAGACGAAGCTCATCCGGGAGATAACGTAGGTCTTTTGTTAAGAGGTGTTGCAAAGGAAGAAGTTGAAAGAGGAATGGTTGTGGCAAAGCCAGGCACTATTACACCTCACACAGAATTTGAAGCAGAAGTATATGTTTTAACTCCTGAAGAAGGAGGAAGGCATACTCCATTTCATACCGGCTATAAACCTCAATTTTACTTTAGAACAACAGATGTTACAGGAGAAATAGTTTTACCAGAAGGAATAGAAGCAGTAATGCCAGGTGATAATGCCACATTTAAAGTAAAGTTAATCTATCCTGTAGCGTTAGAAGAAGGTTTAAGGTTTGCAGTAAGAGAAGGTGGAAAAACAGTAGGTGCTGGTGTTGTTACAAAAATAATAAAATAAAAGACAATAATATTTTGACGATATTTCGAACACTCAAAAATGAACTCAAAACAAAAACAAGAGCAAAGACTAAGAATAAGATTGATGTCATATGATCATAGATTGATTGATAAATATGCAAAACAACTTGTTGATTTATTGTTGAAGGAAGGAATGCAAATAAGAGGACCTGTTCCTTTACCTACTGAAACTAAGATTTATACAGTCAATCGTTCTCCTTTTATATATAAAGATTCAAGAGAGCAATTTGAATTAAAGATTCATAAAAGATTAATTGACGTAATAAACCCAACCCAAAGGGTCGTAGAGTTATTTTCTTATCTTGATCTACCAGCAGGAGTAGAGATTGAGTTAAAAATAATTTAAAAATTATTAAAAATTTAATACGTGATGATTAAGTTTATCCTTGGTAAAAAATTAGGTATGACAACTTTATTTAAGGATTTTAAAGCTATTCCTGTAACTTTAGTTGAAATTTTGCCTTGTGTTGTGACAAACATTAAGACAAAAGAAAAAGATGGTTATCCAGCTATTCAAGTGGGTTGTGGTGAAAAGAAAAAGGTAAAAAAACCAGTTTTAGGCCAAGTTCATAATTTGGGTAAATTTAGGTTTATAAAAGAGTTTAGGGTTCCAGAGGAATATTTATCTAACTTTAAATTAGGCGATAAAATTGACATCTCTATTTTTAATGAAGGAGAATTAGTAAATGTCTCTGGTATCAGCAAAGGGAAAGGTTTCCAAGGTGTTGTTTCAAGGTGGGGGTTTAGGGATGCTCCTAGAACCCATGGACAAACAACGAAATATAGACATCCTGGTTCAATAGGTGCTACAACCCCCCAAAGAGTTATAAAGGGCTTAAAAATGGCAGGAAGAGAAGGCAATAAAAGGATAACCATTAGAAATTTAGAAATAGTTTATATTGATAAAGAAAACAATATATTAGGGCTCAAAGGAAGCGTACCTGGGAACAGAAAAGGCTTATTAGAAATTAGAAGTGCTAATTTAACAAATAAAGGAAAAATAAGATGAAAGTACCTATTTATAATCAAAAAGGGGAAATAATAGGAGAGTATGAAGTACCCAAAGTTTTAGAGGATTTAGAATGGAATCCTGCACTAGTGCATCAAGTTATGAGATGGCAGATTTTAAATTCTTATTATCCTTGGGCTCATACAAAGACTAGAGCTGAAGTTAGAGGTGGCGGTAGAAAACCTTGGCCCCAAAAGCATACAGGAAGAGCAAGACATGGTTCAATTAGGTCTCCTATCTGGAAAGGTGGTGGAGTTACCTTTGGACCAAGAAAGGAAAAAGTAAGAGCCATTAAGATAAATAAAAAAATGAAAAGAAAAGCTATTTTAACAGTACTAGCACAAAAATTTAAAAATAATTTTGTAAAGATGTTAGAAAGCTTAAGGCCAGAAGAATATAAAACTAAGAAAATGCATGAAATTTTAACAAGATTTTTAGAAAAAAGGAAAACAAAAAAGAAATATGAATCTGCATTAATTGTTATACCAGAAAACGATAGAGCACTAATAAAATCCGTTAGAAATTTACCTTATGCTGATGCAATAGAGGCAAGAAATATTAATATTTTGGCATTATTAAATCATAAATATTTATTCCTAGAGCCCAAAAGTTTAGAAGTAATTCTTAATACCTTTTTGAAAAAAAATGAAAAAAGAAGCTAAAATTTTACCAGTAATTTCAGAAAAATCAAGAAATTTATCAACCTCACAAAATACATATGTTTTTAAAATTTTTCCACCTGATTTAAATAAAGTAGAAATAAAAAGCTTAATAGAGAAAAAATTTAATGTAAAAGTAAGGGAAGTAAGGGTGATAAATTATTCTAAGCGTAAAAGAGGAAGAACAAAAATTTTAAATGTAAGACCAAGATTTAAAAAAGCTTATGTAAAACTAGAACAGGGCTACTCTATTTCTATTTTTGAGTAACTTAGGTTAAAATTTTAATTGATGAAAAAAGTAATAAAAAGAAAGGGTTACGAGGAAGATTTTGAACCTGAAAAAATAAAAATTTCAATAGAAAAAGCTGCAAAAGATGCAGGAATGAATAATATTTTTCAGATAGTTGAAGAAGTAAGTAGAGTAGTTTTTGAATTTTGTGAAGAAAAAGAAATAATTTCTACAGAGGATATAAGAAATTTAATTTTAGATCATCTAAAAGAAAAATATCCAAAAGTTGCTGAAGCTTGGTTAAATTATGAAAAAGAAGTAAAAAATAAATAAAATGGAAATTTTACCAATAGGAGTGGCTTTTTTTAGAAATAAAGAAATCAATTTTGGTATAAAAACAGAAGATAGAAGAAGGCATGTCTATATTTTAGGAAAAACTGGTTCAGGAAAAACCACTTTGATTGAAAATATGATTTTTTATGATATCCAGACTAATAAAGGAATTGGTTATATAGATCCTCATGGTGATAGTGTTTTGAGGGTGCTCAAATTTATTCCTAAAAGTAGATTAGAAGATGTAATTTATTTTGATCCAGGAGATATAGAATATCCTTTATCCTTTAATCCCCTTGAAAATGTTTCTTATGAATTTAGGCATATTGTAGCATCAAGTATTTTGTCAGTTTTGAAAAAAATATGGGTAGATGCTTGGTCGGCACGGATGGAGTATATCCTAATGAATACTTTATTAGCTTTACTTGAATTTCCAAACTCAACTTTATTAGATATAAATAGAATGTTAGGGGATGATAATTTTAGAAAGGAGGTTATTAAAAACTTAAAAGACCCTGTAATTAGAGCATTCTGGGAAAATGAATTTGCAAGATACCATTCTACTTTTAGAACAGAAGCAATAGCTCCTATACAAAATAAGGTTGGTCAATTCATAACAAGTCCTCTTATAAGAAATATAATAGGTCAAGAAAAAAGCTCTTTTGATTTAAGAAGGATGATGGATGAAGGAAAAATATTTCTAGCCAATTTATCAAAAGGAAAACTTGGTGAAGAAAACTCAGCTTTATTAGGAGGGCTTTTAATAACAAAATTCCAACTCGCAGCTATGAGTAGAGTTGATATAGAAGAAGAAAAAAGAAAAGATTTTTATCTTTATATAGATGAGTTTCAAAATTTTGCTACAGATTCTTTTGTTAATATTTTGTCAGAAGCAAGGAAATATCGATTAAATTTGATTCTATCTCATCAATATTTAGATCAAGTACCAGAATCTATTTTAAAAGCAGTTTTTGGAAATGTTGGGAATTTTTTGATTTTTAAAACTGGTAGTTTAGATGCAGAGAGGCTAGAAAAAGAATTTGTAACAATAAAAGCTTATGAATTTATTAATTTACCAAAATATCACATCTATGCAAAAATAACAATAGATGGAACTCCTGCTTTACCATTTTTAGCAAGAACATTTCCTCCAAAACAAATTCCAGAGATAAGTTATGTAGATGAAATAATAAAGCTTACAAGGATAAAATATACAAAAAATAGAAAAATAGTAGAGTCAAAAATATTCAAAAAATATAGAGAAGCTGTTTCAGAAGAACAAGAAATTGCTACATGCAAATATTGTGGAGAAAATTTTTGGAAAGATAAAAAATCTGAAAGAAATGTGTGTTATGAATGTGAAGATAAATTTAAATCAGGCATAAAGCTTTCTGAATTAAAAACAAAAAATCTTATAGTAAGCTTTAAAAATCCTAAAAAAGAAGAAGAGGTCGATGTATTAAAGGAATTATTAAAAAAGCTTAAAGAAGAATGAAAGTTAGATACTTAAAAGTAGGAGATGCAATAAATTTAAATGGAGAAATTTGGCAAATTTTGGAAATAGAACATTCTCATAGAGGGAGAGGCAAGGCAGATATAGAATTTTTACTTAAAAACATAAAGTCAGGAAATACTTTGAAAAAGGTTTTTAATCCAGATGAAGATTTAGAAGAAATTGAATTAGAAAAAAGGCCCATTAAATTTTTGTATAGTAAGCATGATATAGCTTATTTTTTGGATGAAAAAAGTAATAAGTATGAAATAAAGGCTGATATTTTAGGCAATAAATTTAAGTTTTTAAAAAAAGATTTAGATATAAAAGGATTATTTTATGAAAACCAATTGCTTAATATAGAGCTCCCTATAAAAGCTGTTTATAAAGTAATAGAAACTTCTCCTGGCGTAAAAGGAGATTCAGAAAAATCTAATTATAAAATAGCAAAAATAGAGACAGGTGCCGAAATTACAGTTCCTCTTTTTATTGAGATTGGCGAAGAGATAGTAGTAAATACAGAAAAAGGCGAATATGTAGAAAGATATAAAAAATAGTTTATCTTAAACCTGTAGCCTTTAAAATTTTTTCTAGATTTTCATTTGCTACTTTATTTGCTTTCTTTGCTCCTAAAATTAATAATTTTTGAATGTATGAATCGCTGAGTCTCTTTTTTCTCTCTCTTTTTTCTTTGAAGAAATTCATAAAAGCTTTATAAACTGCTAATTTAAATTCATAATATCCTTTATTTTTAAATTCTTCTTCAATTTCATGATATGATTTTTTAGTTAAATATTTATAAATTGTCATTAAATTAGAAATTCCAGGTTTTTTTTCTGGATCATATTTTACAACTGCCTCTGAATCTGTAACAGCTTTAAGAATCTTTTCTTTTATTCTTTTTTCGTTTTCAAAAATTTCTAAACACCCCTCAGGTTCAGATTTTGACATCTTTTTGAGAGGATTTGTTAAGCTCATTATTTTGGAAGTTTCAGAAGGAATGTAAACCTGAGGTATTTTAAATAATTTTCCAAATTTATTATTAAATTTTCTTACCAACTCTCTTGTAAGTTCCAAATGTTGTTCTTGGTCTTTGCCAACAGGTACTAAATCAGCATTATAAATAAGTATATCTGCAGCCATCAAAACAGGATACATCAAAATTCCAGCACCAACATTTTCTTTGTGTTTTTCTTTTTGTTCTTTATATTCATGCATTCTTCTTAAATCTCCTTCTGAAACTAAGCATCCTAAAATCCAATAAAGATACAAATGTGCGGGAACATCAGATTGTTTAAATAAAACAGTCTTTTTAGGATCCACCCCTAGCGCAACTAGAGATTTGGCTATATCCAGTGTAAGTTTCCTTAATTCCTTAGGAGAATAGGGTACTGTTTGAGCATGAAGATCAGCTATCATGAGAAATATTTCATATTTTCCTTGAAATTCAATAACTTCTTTAATCATTCCTAAATAATTTCCAAGATGGATCACCCCGCTTGGTTTAATACCTGTAAGTATTTTCTTCATTTTGTTTTTATTTTAAATTTTACTTACCATCGTGCTTTTTGACTTCTAGTTGTTGTATTATTTTTTTAAATTTTTCATTTTTGAAATGATTATGAATAGGTTCTAAAATTTCCCAAAGATTTTTAATAAGAACCTCCTTTAAGTCTAAAGGATGAATTAAGCCATTTTGATAATCTTTTAAAATTTTTGCTTTATCATGTTCTTTATATTTTTTTATTCCTTCCGAAGTTTTAATAGAAATTTCTTTTTTTATTGGTAAAACTAAATTTACTAACCAATCCAAAGGTGGATTAAACAATGTTTCTTTAGGTGGGCAAAAAGCTCTTAAAATTTTCGATTCTACCTCTTCTTTAGAATCATGAATAAAAACACAAGATTCTGGCTTTGATTTGCTCATTTTAAGTTCAACTAAAATTTCTTTTAATTCACTTTCTGTAATCGGCCATTTTGGAGGTTTTGCAAGTCCCAAAAGTATATGGTGATGTAAAGCTATAGGTTTAATAGGTTTTTTGTTTTTATCTAGAAGGGGTTTAAATTTAAGTTTTAAAGCTACATCTCTTGCTATAACATGGGCCTTTCTTTGATCTAAGCCTGCATGAACTAAATTAGCTCCAATCGCGAAAATATCAGCAACTTGCATTGGTGGATAACACAATTTAGCAAAATCAATCTCTTCTTTAAGCTTTCTTCCCATTATATCGATACTTCTTTGGATCCTTGCTAAAGTAGTATTTTTAGAAATTTCAATAAAAGTTAACCAATATAAATCATTATTATGATAAAGTTCACTCCCTAAAATAAATTCCAATTTTTGAGAATTCCCACCAATTTGTTCTAAACAAACCTTGAAAGCTTCTTGATAATATTTAACTGCTGTTTCTTTTATGATTTTTAAATCCCCACCTAATTTATCGTTAATATAACTATGCCAATCTGCTAAAAAGATATGACACTTTACGCCAGCCTTTTGAAAATCTTTTATTTTTAAAGAACTCATAAGTCCTGTTCCTAGATGTATCAAGCCAGATATTTCAAAGCCTATGTAATGAACCAATCTATTTTTATTCCGAATTAAGTTTTTGAGATCATCTTCAGTTAAAACCTCCTCCAAATTGTTTATAATTAACGAAAGCTTATCCATTTTATAATTATAATCTAATGAAAAAAGAAATTGAACTTTTGGTGCGGGCTCTTATAAAAAATCGGAATAAAGTTCTTTTGTGTAAGAATTTAGAAAAAGGGCATTATTTTTTGCCAGGAGGCCATATTGAATTTGATGAAAATGTACAAGATGCTCTTAAAAGAGAATTTTATGAAGAGACTGGTCTTTCTTTAAAAATTTCTAAGTTTTTAGGTATTTTAGAAAATTTTTTTCTTGAAGAAGAAAAAATTGTTCATGAAATAAATTTTATATTTGATTGTAAAATTAACAAAAATACAATAAAAAGTAAAGAAAACTATATCGCTTTCTTTTGGGTAGATCTCAAAGATTTGAATAAAATAAAGCTTCTTCCAAATCAAATTAAAAGATTCATAAAAACTAAAGAGCCGCTATTTTTAATAGAGAAAAATGTTTAAATTTTTAAGGCATACAGCAGATGCAAAAATTTATGTTGAAAGTAATTCTATTGAAGGAATTTTTAAAGATTCCCTTGAAGCTATTAATAAATTTTTAGGGCCAAAAATAAAAAAGGGTTCCAAAATAAAAAAAATAGAAATTACTTTACCTCAAAGTAAATTTCCAGATATTTTAATTGATTTCCTCTCAGAAGTTTTGTTAAAAATTTATATTGAGAAAGCTATTTTTAAAATTAAAGAAATTAAGTTTAATTATTTTTTAAAAGCAAATTTAGAAGGGAGAGAATTTGAATCGTTGAAAAAAGAAATAAAAGCTGTGACCTATCATCAGGCGAAATTAGAAAAAATAGGCAATAAGTATATAGCAGAGTTTATTGTTGATATATAGGAATTACATTAACAACCTTTCTCCATTTTTTGCTTCCGTCAAAATTAGTTTTTCTTATAGTTTTGAATTTTACAATTCCTGCCACTTTTGCATACAAGGTATCATCTTTCCCAACAGCCACGTTTTCACCAGGCAAAAATTTGGTACCTCTTTGCCTTACTAAAATTTCTCCAGCATTTACAAATTGTCCATCAAATCTTTTTACACCAAGTCGTTTACTCTCTGAATCTCTTATCGATTTTGCTGAGCCTGAAGCTTTTTTCTCAGCCATTTTATTATTTAATTATACTAAATTTTTTAATTTTTTCAATAATGATTCTAAAATTTTTAGGTTTTAAACTATGTGAGCCTATTAAAAACCCATCTAATGAAATATCAAGATAGTTCTCAATATTTTCAGGAAAGACAGAGCCTCCATAAAGAATTTTTCCTCTAAATCTCTTTTTGATCCAATTTATAAAAAGAACAACCTGCTCTTTTGGTACTGGACCGATTTTAGCTGTACTAATAGCCCAACTAGGTTCATAAGCAATAATTATCTTATTTTTAAATGAATTGATGTTTAAATCTCTAAACAAAATTTTATATTCTTTATTCCATTCTTTTATAAGGCTTTGTTTATCTTTTATTATATTATCCTCTCCAAAGCAAACAACTGAAATTAAATTTGCTTTTAATGCAGATTTTAATTTAAGATTTGCTATTTTTAAATCTTCCTTTAATTTTCTTCGTTCCGAATGGTTAATAATTGTAAATTTACCTCCTATATTTTTTACCATCCAGGGAGAAATTTCACCCGTATAAGCACCTCTTTTTTCAAAATAAATATTTTGTACTCCAAAGATAAAATCTGGGTATTTTTTAATTAAATCTTGTAAAAATAAAAATGGTGGAGCTACCCAAATTTTATAATTCAATTTTTGATAGAAATCTAAAAGCTTATAAGCTTGTGATAAGCTTAACGGATTCATTTTCCAATTTGTTATCACCAACATGGGAAGTTTAAAAGTGATAAAATAACAAATGCCGCTGTTTCGCTTCTAAGGGTAACTCGCCCTAAACTTATAAAAATTGCTTCTTTTTCCTCTAATAATTTTAATTCTTTTTCTGAAAAACCGCCTTCTGGCCCAATGAGGACATTAGTTTCATTTTTGAACAATTTTTCATCAAAGACTTTCCCATTTTTATCTAGAACAAAAATATTTTTAGGTAAGTCCTTTAAAAAAATAGGATTTTCAAGAATTGGCAAAAACCCCCATTCACTTACTTCTAAAGCAGTTTTTATAATTTTTATCCATCTTTCTGATATTTTTTCAGAACGCCATGGAGACCTTTCACAAATTACTGGAGTTATTTTATACACTCCTAATTCAGAGCATTTTCTTAATGCTAATTCAAAATTTTCTTTTTTTATAAAACTTATGTATAAATTAACTAGCCTTTTGGGGAAAACTTTCCTTTGATAAGATTTGATTTTTTGGAAAATAAAATTTTTAGGGTCTTTAAAAATGAAAATACCTTCAGTTAAGTCTTTTCCAACAAAAATAATGGTATCTTGAGGTTTTAATTTATAAACCTTTTTAATTCTTTCAATAATATCTTTATCAGTTATTTTTATTATTTCAACCTCGCTTAAGTCTGTGTCAATAAAAATTTTTCTTTTCATTTAGCAAAAGTTATTCCTATTATTATTTTTGCTCCACATTTTTTTAAAGTTTTTGAAATTTCTTCTAAGGTTGCTCCTGTTGTAAAAACGTCATCTATTAATATTATATTTTTAGGAGCTGATTTTTTGCAATTAAATGCATCTTTTATGTTATTAAATCTTTCTTTGAAATCCAACAAAGCTTGCTGCTTTGTTTCTTTTATTTTAACTAATCCATCAAATATTTTTAAATTTAATCTTTTTGCTAAAACTTTTGCTAAAATTTTGGTTTGATTAAATCCTCTATTTATTAATTCCTTTTTAGTCATAGGAACATAAGTTATGTAAAAATTTTCTAAGTTAAATTTATTTAATTCATTGGAAATTAAATCACCTATGAATTCCCAAATTTTATAATATCCAGAAAACTTCCCTAATTTTATAAGTTCTTTAATTACTTCTTTCTCATAATCTACAAAATAAACTAAACTTCTTAAACAATAATTACAACATAGCAACTTAAAACCTTCAGAAACGGGTTTTCTTCTTTGACATTTTGGGCAAATGATCTTTAAATGAAAATCCAAGCTCTCTAAGCAATTTTTACACAAATAACCTTCTTCTAAAAAATTTTTACAACTTAAGCAATAAAAAGGATATAAAAGATCTAATGTTTTCTTGTATAATTTTAAAATGTTAAACATATTTGGAGCAAAAAAAGTAATAGGCATTGATCTAGGTTCAAAAAATTTGAAAATAGTCGAAGTTTCGAAGTATAAGGATACATTTGTTTTAGACAATTATATAATAATTGAGATTCAAGCAGAAAACAGATTAGGTAGTATTTTAGAAACCTCGCAAATATTTGTAGAAACCTTAGGAAGATTAATAGGAGATAGCATAAAGGGATTTAAAAGCAAAGAAGTAATTTTTGTTTCTCCAATTTTATATTCTTTTTCAACATACTTTTCTTTACCTCATATGCCTCTTAATACCTTAAAAAATGCTGTAAGATATGAATCTAAAAAATATTTACCATTAGAAGAAACCGAATTTTATATTGAATATAGAAATTTAGAATATAGATCATTAATAGAAGGTGAAAGTGAAAGATGGTTTATATTTTTTACAGCTTTGCCTTTAAATTTTATTGAAAAACTCCAAAGAGCATCAAAAATTGCTAAATTAAAATATGTAGGAGTAGACATAGAATATTTTTCCCATGAAAGCTTTTTTAAAAATTCTAAAAATATTGTTCTTTTAGTAAATATAGGTTATAGTTATAGCTATTTTGCAATAATCTGGGAAGGTAAAGTTTTGCTAGCTCAAAAGATGAAGTTTAACCTAAAAGAGGTTGTTAGGTCTTTAGCTAATATTTTAAATGTTAATATTGAGGAAGCTGAAAACTTTTTTATAAACAAGGGATTTAAAATTCTACCAGAAGAAGAAGACCTCAAGATACTTTTTAATTCTTTGATAGAAAGTTTAGTAGGAGAAATAAATAGGGTTGTAGGATTTTTAAAAGAAAATTTTGATAAAAAGATAGATAAAATATATTTTACTGGAGGAATTGCTTTAGCTGATAATTTCTTGGATTTTTTAGCAAGCAAGCTGCAAAATATACCAATTTTTATATTTAATCCTAGTGATTTTATACTTATTGGTGAAGGTATTCAAAACAAAGAAAAACTTCCGGTTTTATCCACAGCCATAGGTAGTTGTTTAAATTTTTTATTGCGTTAAAATTATTTATTATATGGGTAAGTTTTCAGATTTTTTAGAACTGATACCTAAGAAAGTTATCTTTATTTTGCTTTTGATTTTATTAATTTTAATATTAGGTTCAACTGGTTTAGACTATTTGATTAATTATAATAAAACAAAAATTAATGAGATAAATAACAAGGTAAATAATTTTGTTAATGAATACTATAGTACTTTGCAACAAGAAAATTATATCTCAATAATTCAATTTTTAGCTATGGATTATTTAGCTACTAATAAAAAATTTTTATCGAAAGTTATAGAGAACCTTCCGAAGTATCTTCCTAAAAATTTTGTTATTCAAGAATTTTCCTATGATGCTAAAGAAGATAAAGTAATTTTAAGTGGTTATTTACCTAACTGGGTTGAGTACGCTAAGTATTACAAATATTTTGCCCAAACCCCAAATATATTCCCAGAGCTTAAAGTAGAAAATTTAGATTTTGATAAAAATAATTCAAGGGTATTAATTTCAATTAGTTTTAAATTGAATTATCAAGAATTTTATAAATGAGGCTGGCAATAAATTTAATAATTATAATTTTGATATTTTTTATACTTCAACAATTTTTTGGGGTAGTTGTACCAAAATATAATGAACTTTTGAGATTATCTGAAGATAAAAATGTAGCAGAGAATAAGTTAAAAAAGATAGAAATTTTTAAAAGCGCGATAGAAAAAATTGCAAATGACCCTATGGCTTTAAAAATTTATGAAACTAAAAAGCAAGGCATTCTAGATCTATATTTACCAACTGATTTTCAGGATTATGAGCTTATTTTAATTATTAACACTATTTTTAGAAGTAGTGGCCTAGGAGAACCTAATATTTACCAATTTTCTGATGATAAAATTAGCTTGCCAAATATTCCAAGTGCCCAACTTACAAAGAAAGTTTTTGAAGTAAGCTTTAAGGCTTCTTTAAATGATTTACTTAATTTATTAAAAAATTTTGAAAACTATAGTAGATTCTTTGAAATAGAAAATTTGGATATTAAGAAAGAAGATAATTTATTAGGTATAAAGATGAAAGTTGCTTATTTTTATCTTAGTCAAATTAAACCAAAGGCCTTAGAAGGAAAATGAGTTTTACCAAAAATCAACTATTTAATGTAATAGGAGGAATAATAGTGCTGATAATTTTGATAGGAATTTTAAGATTAGCCTTTTGGGAATTTAATATTTTTAAAAAAGAAGCACCACTTCCTGAAGATATACTAACCATTCAATCAGAAGTAAATTACATTAAGGAACGAAAATTTGAAGAAATAGGCCAACGGCTAGATCAAATTTTGCCTAGTGTAATTAAACCAGTAGAAATTCCAGAAATTAATCCTCAAGAGATTGGGAAAGGTAATTTGTTTGAATGAATTTAGAATTTTTAAAATTCGCTAAGGAGAAATTAGTAAATAAGATAGAAAACATAGAAGAAATAATACAAGAAGCTCAAGCTAATAATATTAGTTTAGAAGAATATCTTTATATTTTAGGAAAATTGCCAGAAGAATTTTTAGAAATTAAAAAAGATTTTTATCAGCTGCCGTTTAAAAGATTTTATAAAAATGAAAAGATACCAAAAGAAGTCTTGACATTAATTAATGAAGATTATGCAAAAAAATATAAAATAATAGCCTTTGATAGAAAACCTGATGGTGTTTATTTAGGTATCGTAAATCCTGATATTGAAAACTTTAATGAAGTTATTAATTTTCTAAAAAATTCCTTAAATTCCGAAGTTAAAATTTATTTGATTTCAATAAAAGATTTTTATGGAGCGATTAAACAATATCATGAATTTACTGAAACACTTAAAAATATAGTTTATCAATTAAGAGAAAAGGCACCACCACCTATTGAAAAACCCATAGAATTAGGCGAAGAAATGTTGCCCTCGGAAGAAGCGCCTATTATTAAATTAGTACAAGCATTAATTGAAGAAGCTGTTTATAATCAAGCATCAGATATCCATATAGAACCATTAAGTAGAAAAACTAGAATAAGATATAGATTGTTGGGAGAGTTAAGAACAATTGCTTATTTACCAAAAGATTTTCATGAGCAAATTGTAAATAGAATAAAAGTTTTAGCAAGACTTAGGCTAGATGAAACAAGAATACCTCAAGATGGAAGAATTAAAGCTATAGTTCAAGGAAGAGAAATTGATTTAAGGATAGGTACACTTCCTACTGCAGAAGGAGAAAAGGTTGCAATAAGGATTCTAGATCCATTAATAGGGTTGAAAAGAATAGAAGAATTAGGAATGTTTGATTATACTTTTGAAAAGGTCGAGATAGGTATTAAACATCCTTATGGGCTAATTTTGATTACAGGACCCACTGGATCTGGTAAAACAACAACTTTATATTCTATACTACAAAGATTAAATAAAGAAAATGTTAATATAATAAGTTTAGAAGACCCTGTGGAATATAGAATTGAGGGAATTAATCAATCTCAAGTAAGACCAGAGATAGGATATTCTTTTGCTACGGGCTTAAGGGAAATTTTAAGACAAGATCCTGATATTATATTAGTAGGAGAAATAAGAGATTTGGAAACCGCAGAACTTGCTATACACGCTTCCTTAACAGGGCATTTGGTTTTATCAACATTACATACAAATACAGCTATAGGAGCAATAACAAGGCTTATAGATTTAGGAATAGAAAGATTTCTACTTCCTCCTACAATTAAATTAATAATTGCTCAAAGATTGGTAAAAAAATTATGTGATAATTGCAAAAAAGAAATTGAACCCCCTGATGAGATAAAAAGGGTTATAAAAGAGGAAATTAATAAAATTGATGAAAAAATAAAGGAAAGGTATATTCCAAAAGAAATTAAAATATTCCACCCTAATGGTTGCGAAAAGTGCGACTACAAAGGTTATATGGGAAGGATAGGTATTTTTGAGGTAATACTAGCTACAGAAGAAATACAAAATGCAATTTATGAAGGAAAAAGTGAATTAGAAATTGAAGAATTGCTCAAAAACCAAAGCTTTGTTAATTTAAGAGGAGATGGAATAATTAAAGCCTTAAATGGTTTAACAACAATAGAAGAAGTTATCAAAATAACTTAAAATTATAATTAAATAATATGGATGAAAAATTAAGAAGAATATTAGATATAGCTAGCCAGAGAGATGCCTCTGATGTTCATATAGTTCCGTTAAGATATCCTACGTTAAGAATAGATGGAGAATTAATGCCTCTCGAAGAGGAGGGAATTTTAACTTCAAAAGATACTGAAAAAATGATTCTTAGTTTACTAAATGATGTTCAAAAGGATTATCTTTCAAGATTTAAAGATTTAGATTTCTCTTTTAATGTAGGTGACTATATTAGAATAAGAGCTAATGTGTATTTTCAAAATACAGGGCTAGCTGCAGCATTTAGGCTTATCCCATCAGAGATTAAGAGCGTAGAAGAATTAAATCTACCACCAGTTTTAAAAGAATTTGTCAAAAAAAGACAAGGGTTTATTTTAATTACAGGACCTGCTGGGATGGGCAAATCTACAACATTAGCAGCTTTAATAGAGGAAATAAACAATACAAGACCAGCTCATATTATTACAATTGAAGAACCTATTGAGTATATCTTTACTCCTAAACAATCCTTAATTTCTCAGAGAGAAATTCCTACAAATGCTCCAAATTGGCATAGAGCTTTAAGATCTGCATTGAGAGAAGATCCTGACGTCATTATGATAGGTGAGCTTAGAGATCCAGAATCAATACAAATTGCTTTAACTGCTGCAGAAACAGGACATTTAGTTTTAGGAACACTGCATACAAACTCAGCTTCACAAACAATTGATAGAATTTTAGATGTATTACCTGAAGCCCAAAAAAATCAAGCAAGATTTCAGCTAGCATCTACTTTAATAGGTATAGTTTCTCAAAGGTTAGTTCCAAGATTAAAAGGTGGAAGATTGCCTGCGTGCGAAGTTTTAATTGCAAATCCTGCAGTAAGAAATCTTATTAGAGAAAATAAAATTTATCAAATAGATTTAGTAATTGAAACAAGTTTAGAGCAAGGAATGATAACGTTAGAAAGATCTTTAGCAACTTTAGTAAATTTAGGGGAAATAGATATTGATACTGCATTACACTTTGCAATTAATATAGATAGATTAAAGAGCTTATTAAAATGAGATTCGAATTTAGAGGATTTGATCAAGAAGGAAATTTTAAATCTGGTATCATAAGTGCTAAAGATAAAGATACTGCTATATCTGTTTTACAAAATCAAGGAATTTTAGTAACTTATATAAAACCTATTAGCGAAATAAAACCACTGCTTATTTTAGGAGGTGTTTCTTATTTAGATTTAGCATTTTTTTGTAGAGCACTAAAATTTCTTTTAAAAAGTGGTGTTTCCTTAGATGAATCACTAAAAGCACTAGCACAACAAGTATCTAAACCCCAATTTAGAAGAATAATTGAAGAAATTTACGAAAGTGTTTTAGCAGGCTTGCCTTTTTCTCAAGCTTTGGAAAAATTTTCAGATATCTTTGAAAAAACAATGGTAAGGCTTATAAGAATAGGAGAAATATCTGGTAATTTAGAAGAGATTTTAGATAACTTAGCGAATCATTATGAAAATCAAAATAAATTAAGAAACAAAATAATAGGAGCAATGATTTACCCAGCATTAGTGCTTTTAATTTTTTTAGTAACAATGTTTGTTCTGTTTACCCAAGTGATTCCTAAAATAGCAGGAATTTTTGAAGAAAATAATTTAGAGCTGCCCACTTTTACAAAATACATGGCATTAGTTAGCAATTTTCTTTTAAATTATGGAATATATGTTTTACTTT
>JAUQQN010000006.1 GCA_030549845.1 Patescibacteria group bacterium | reverse complement strand
ATAATGGAAAATCTATCAACCTCTATAAATTCATATCATTTATAGGTTCTTCAGTCAAAAGTTTAGCAAATAAAATTAGTAATTTAGCAAGCTCTACAGTAAATATTATTAATTATGTTAAAGATTTAGTTGTTGAGAGATTGTTTGTTAAAGAAGTAGTAATAGAGAATGATTTATATGTTAAAAATATAAAGAATCTAGAGCAATTTGAAATGAAAGATAAAATTACTGGAGAAATTTATTGTGTATGGTTAGAAAATGGAGAGTTTGTAAAGAAAAAAGGAAATTGTGAAAATTCCCAAAATTCTAATGTAGTTAATCAAAGTATAAATAATGCTGAGAATAATTCTTTTGGTTCAAGTAGTAATTCGTCTTCAACAAGTTCATTGGAAAGTTCTGTACCAAATAACGAGATATCAACTAGTTCAGAAACAAATGGTGAGGGTAGCAATTTTTCAGAAGAAAATATTAATCAAAGTAATCAACCTGGAGAGTCAAATGGAAATTCCGAAAATTCTAGTTTACAGAATTTGGGGAATTAATAATTTAAAATTTTTAGTTAAAATTTTTAAATGAAAGTCAGAATTATTGTTTTTTTAATTTTAATATCTTTACCGCATTTTGTTTTTTCTGCTGGCATGGATGTAAATTATAAATTTGCATGGTCTGATACACTTGGTTGGGTAAATTTTAATCCTACTTATGGAAATGTACAAGTTTTTAATGATAAGTTAACAGGTTATGCATGGAGTGAAAATTATGGTTGGATTAATTTAAGTCCAACTAATAGTGGGATTAGAAATGATGGTAATGGAAATTTATCTGGTTATGCTTGGGGAGAAAATGTTGGTTGGATAGATTTTTCAAATGTAAAGATTAATCCTAACACAGGTGAATTTTCTGGTTATGCAATAATTTTGGGAGGACCTGGTGGAATTATAAATTTTGATTGCAATAATTGCAAAGTTGTCACTCAGTGGAGAAAGATTGTTGAGACGAGAAAGGAAGAAGGTTTTCAAATTACAGGAAGCACATATCAAAAAGCACCTGAGGAAATAAATCTTGAGCCTTACCTTCTGCCTTTATTAAATGCATTACAAAATTTATTTGGTAGAAGAGAGATCTCAGGAAAACCAACAGAAGAAATATACTTCCCAGAAGAATTTATTAAACCAGGAATAAGAATTACTAAACCTCCAGAAGCTATAACACCCCAACCAGAGATTGTATCAGAATTACAACCAGTCTTATATTTACCTGAGCCTTTAAAAACTTTAGCTGAAAGGATTGAGAAGTTTAGAAAAAAGTTAATTGAAACAGGTATTACAAAAACGAGCGACTTAGCGCGATTTAAAGGATTAATATTAACTATTCCTACTATTTCTGAAATTTTTGATATTGCTAAAACTGTTCCTTTTGCTAAAATCTTTACAAGCTATAAAGACAAAGTTCCTTACGATGTTCTTATAGTTACTTCAAAAGCCCTAGATTTACCAATCAAAATAAAAATTGAGAAAGAGGATAAAATTATTTTAAATTTAAATACCAAAGTAGATGAAGAATTAAATTTTATCTATAAGCCTTCGAGACCTGTAAAAAATATCAGGGGCCAATTAATTTTAAAAGAAAAAAGAAGTATTGGTTTAATAGATTTTATTAAAAAACAATTTGGTAATATTTTGGTTAGCCTTAATTTTATTAAAAAACAGGAAGGTTTTATAATAAAAGAATTTTACTACGATGACAAAGATAGAGATGGTATATATATTTCAAGTTTAACTATTCCTAAAATACCAGGCACATATGAAGTTAAAACATTGGTAAGTTATTATGAAGAGCCGCCAAAGGAAATAAGCCTAATTACATACGCTGATCCTTCTGGTTATGTTTATGAAAAGATATGGGGTAGGGAAGTAAGAATTGAGAGAGCCTTGGTTTATCTTTATTGGTTAAACCCTGAACATCAAAAAATAGAATTATGGCCTGCTAAGGATTATTATCAAGAAAATCCTCAAATTACAAATAAAAGTGGAGAATATTCTTTTATAGTACCTCCTGGAAGGTATTTTATAAAAGTTGAAAAAGAAGGCTATTATCCATATCAATCAAGTATTTTTGAAATAAAAGAAAATGATTATCTAGGGATGCCAATTGAATTGAAGAGTAAAATGCCTTTTATAAGTCTAAATATCATCCAGTTAGCTATTATTGTGGCAGGAATTATTATTTTGATTTTGGTTTTAATTTTGCTAAGATCGCTTAAGAGGTTACTAAGGAAATCTTAATTTTAAACTCTAAATTGTTCCTTTAGTTTTCTATCTATTTCTGATTCAATCGCTTTTATTTTTTCTTCAGTAATTTCTGCTAAGGCTTTTAATTCTTCATCTTTTAATCTACCTAATTCTTCTATTCTCTTTAGTAAATAATCTCTATCATTCTTTTGAGGGTTTTCTATGACTTCATTCAATAAAGCTTTCAATACCCAACCAACCTTTGGTCCTGAAGGAATTCTTAAAATCTCCATTACATCATTTCCGTTTACTTTTAATTGCTTGGGAGTGATTGGTTCTAATTGAGCTTTATGGATTAAATATTTTAAGTATCTTAACCTATAGGGCGCAGCTTTTTCTACTCCAGAGCCAATTCTGTCTGCCTCTCGTAGTTTAAAAAAGTCTTCCAAGTTTTCTATGCCAAGCCTTCGTGCAAGCCTTCTTACTGCCGCCATTGTTACTTTATCAACTTCAAGATAAAACATATGATGTCTTACTAAATGATACACTTTATCAATAATTTTTTTAGGGAATCTTAATCTTTGAAGAATATTTCTTACAATTTTTGCTCCTACTATTTCATGGTTATAAAAAGTACAATCTGGACCTTCACCTTGTTTAGTTAAGGGTTTTCCAATGTCATGAAAAAGAGCAGCTAATCTTATTTCTAATGGAAAATTCTTTTTTACTGCATATTCTAAGGATTTTAAAGAATGGGTATAAACATCAAATTTATGATGTTTGTTCTGGCCAACTTTATAGCACTGAACCAGTTCAGGGATTATTTCTATTAAAAGGCCTGTCTCTCTCAAAAGTTCAATTCCTGTTGCAGCATTTTTTGACATTATTATTTTCACAAATTCATCTCTTATTCTTTCTTTAGCAATAAATTGTATGAATGAAGCATTTTCTTTTATTGCCTTTAATGTATTAATCTCTATTTTAAAATCTAATTCACAAGCCAACCTTATAGCTCTCATCATTCTTAAGGCATCTTCTTTAAATCTATCTTCAGGATCACCAACTGCACGAATCAATTTATTTTTTAGATCTCTCATACCGTTGAATATGTCAATAATATTTCCATTAATATCCAATGCCAAAGCATTTATGGTAAAGTCTCTTCTTTTTAAATCATCTTCTAATCTTTCAGCAAATCTTACTTCATCAGGATGTCGGAAATCTGAATATTTACTTTCTTCTCTGAATGTTGTTATTTCTATGACGCTTAAAGTTGGATCTTTCGAATCTGTTTTTACTCCTACAGTAAAAAATCTATTTTCGTAAAAACTATTAGGAAATATCTTTTGAATTTCTTCAGGTTTTGCATTTGTAGTAATATCCCAATCTTTTGGTTTTCTATTTAATAATAAATCTCTTATACAACCTCCAACTAAATAAGCTTCATAACCACTTTCGATTAGTCTTTTCCAAATATTTAAAACTTCTGAGGGTAGGGAATTAATTTCTATTTTTGTCATTATGTTATTTTCTAAATTTTTAGTGAATTTTTGAGGGCTTTTTAGGCCTTTCTAACATCGTAAATTACATATTAAATTATAACATTTATAACACCTAAATTATGTTAAATCTTATCGTTAAAATCAAATCATTAACTCCGCTCTTTTGCTTGTTTTTTAAATTATAAATTTAGAATGCTATAGCATTTTTAGGAAAGTTTTATTTTTGAGGAAAAATGAGAAAGGAGAGAAGAAGTTAAGGTATTTTGTAATTTCAATTAATATTAAAAAGAAAGCCCGCCCCTTAAGGGCAGGCTGTATTAAATGGTCCTCCCTACCTTGAAGGTTGAGGGAGCAAAAAAATAATAGTGATTATAAGAAAATACAAAAAAATAATAATAAACAATAACTTCTTCATTTTGCTTCACCTCCTTTTGGGGTGCTTTTTAAATTTTAAATTAAATATTAAGGAATGTCAAAAAATGGATTAAAATAAAAACTATGCACTCTACAAAGGAGGTGAAAGAAAGATGTGGGAGAAAATTCGAAGCATGGCAAAAAATCTATGGAGGTGGTGGCTGTGGTTTTCGGGGATGAACGGGGTCCCTGAGAGCGAGTGGTCTGTAGTGTATGGCCGGTGGGGAGCACCCCCACTGGCCTTGATACTTTTCTTTATTTTGGGGTTTGGAATTATGACAGCCATCGGGGTTCAAATACTCCGGTGGCTGGGTTTTATCTCTAACTAACCCTAATATTTTAAGGCAGGAGTTTTTACTCCTGCCTTTTTTATTTTATATGATAAAAATCATTTTGGATTTCATTTTCAAAATTTTATAAATTTAAATTATAATAAAATGAATGGAAAGATTTAAACCCAAAGAGCGAAAGCCATTTAATCAGGTAGAAGAAGCAGAACAAATAGAAAGATTTAAAAAATTGAAAGAACTTTTTAGTTATTCTTCTCCATTCAGAGATTTTTGGGAGAATGTTTACAAATACCTAGATAGCTTTCAACCTGAAGGTAGGAGCCTGCAAGACGTTACAAGGAGATTTAATGAATTAACTAATATTGTAAGATTTCTTGATGAAGCATTAAAATGCTTCAGAGAAATTAAGTTAAAGGAAACAGGTAAACCTAATTATGCAGATTTACACCTTTTATACCTTAGGGAATCTCCATATAGAATAGGTTTTATAGAGAATGGCAAACTTAATGTGGAAAAATTAATCCAAAAATTTAGATTTAGTTTATTGATTTTTATTCATGGCGGTGAAAAAAATAGGTAGAACGCCTAATATCCGGGAAGAAGAGATAGAAGGCTTTGTGTCAGATATGGAATATATTTTAAAGAAAATAAATGACTACTTACCTTCAGGTGCTTAATAAAAGAAACCTGAGTAATTTTTAGCGGTGGACGGGATTCGAACCCGCGACCTCCTGCTTGGGAAGCAGGCGTTCTACCTCTGAACTACCACCGCTTTCTAATTATTATAAATCAAATTTTCCTTAATCTTGATTTTTAATTTTAATTGTATAATAGTTTTTAGCCATATCTTGCTAAAGGGAGGTGAAAATAGTGGAAAGCCAACTTGTTGTTCGCGTGATAAAGGGGCAGGCGATCATCACCTGCCCGCACAAAAATTGTAGTGGGATGGTTGTAATAATGATAGATGAACTAATTCAAAAGAGGGCTGTGCGAAAGTCCTGTAGAGGAGGGAGGGTAAGTCATGAGGTCATTATTAAGCTTCAAGGGGTGGATTTTGTTAAGATTAGCGTGGAAGAGACGTAAGTTAAAAAACATCCCCTCCACATTTTTGTGGAGGGGCTCTCTTTTACAATATCATCTCTTTTAACCTTTTTATTCTTTCTTCAACTGGAGGATGGGTAGAAAAAAGGTTGCCTAACCAATTTATAAATCCTTTTTTATCTTTAAATGGATTAACTATGAATAAACTTGCTGTTGCAGGAGATACATCCATTGGAATATTTTGTTTAGAAATTTTTTCTAAAGCACTAGCTAAACCTAGTGGGTTTTTTGTGATTAAAGCACCGCTTGCATCTGCCATAAATTCTCTTTTTCTTGAAATTGCGAGTTGAATAAGTTGTGCAAAAATTGGAGCTAACAATGCAAGAATAAAACCTATTAAAAATAGAATAACATTTCCTTTGTTTTCTCGATCTGAAGAAGAATATAATCCGAATCTCAAAAATAAATCTGCCATAATGGCAATTATTCCTGCTAAAATTGTTGCTATCATCATTACTTTAATGTCTCTATTTTTTATATGAGAAATTTCATGGGCAATAACCCCTTCTATCTCTTCTTTGCTTAAATTATTGATCAATCCAGAAGTTACAGCAACTAAAGAATTTTCTGGGTTTCTTCCTGTTGCAAAAGCATTCATAGCAGGTGTGTTTATTAAATATAACTTCGGAGTTTTAGGAAGCCCTGCAGTGATTGATAAATTTTCCAAAATTCTGTAAACCTCAGGCAAATCATTTTTATTTACTTCCTTAGCTCCTGTTAAAAATGTAATAATTCGATCTCCATAGTAATAACTCCATATATTAGTTAATAAACCGAAAATTACAGCTATATAAAAAATCACAGGTTCATTTAAGATATAAGCAAATAAATACCCAAAACCAAATACCAATATCAAAAATAGTGTCATCAAAAGCCATGTTCTTAAATTATTTTCTTCTATCACTGAATATGCTGTTTTCATATTAAATATTATACAAAAAATTATTTTTTTTACAAAGTTTTTATAGTTACTATACCTTTTATTTTAAAATTAATAAATGAAAGATGAATTTTTAAAATTTGTTGATAAAACCCAAGAAGAAATTTTTGAAATTTTAAAAACGTCAGAATCAGGACTAAACGAAGAAGAAGCTCAAAAGAGGTTAAAAGAATATGGTCCTAATAAAGTTAAATATTTTAAGATAGACTTATTGGAAATAGCTAAAAGAAATTTGCTGAACTATTTCAATATTTTACTCTTTATTGCAGGCATTTTAGCACTTATTATTAATGGATTTTCGATAGAAACAATTTTAATTTTTATTTTCTTTTTTATAGCAAGCTTCCTTTCGATTTATCAGGACTACAAATCAAATAAATTAGCTGAAGAACTTTTGAGTTATTTTAAAATTTATGCAAAAGTTAAAAGAGATAATGAATTTAAAATTATCGATTCGGAAAAGTTAACAATTGGAGATTATGTAAGAGTTGAAGCAGGATATTTAATTCCAGCTGATATAAGAATTATTAAATCAGAAAATGCTCTAGTAGATGAATCTATTTTAACAGGAGAGTCAGAAGCAGTTATTAAAAATGAAAATCTTTGCCAAGCCGAGAGTATTTATGATGCAAAAAATATAGGATTTAGTGGAACAACTGTTGTAAGTGGATATATTGAGGGAATAGTAATTGCAATAGGACAAATGACTTATTTAGGGAAAATAGCAAAATCAACCTTAGAAATCTCAAAAGAAACTGGATATCAAAAAACTTTCAATAAATTTGCAAAATATATTACTCTTTATGCAGCTTTTCTTATTATTTTATTGTTTGTATTTAATTTTTTAAAACCTGAACCCATTCCTTTAAAGGAATTAATTTTATTTGCAATAACATTAGCGATTTCAATCATTCCAGAATTTTTGCCAGGCGTAACTGTTTTAACTTTATCAATTTCTGCTTTGAAATTAGCAAAAAGAGGGTTAGTTATTAAAAGATTGTCCTCAATAGAAGATTTAGGAGGAATAGAGATTTTATGTACTGATAAAACAGGAACTATTACAAAAAATGAGATGGTATTGAAAGAAATAATTTCAGAAGATATTGACAATTTATTAAAATATGGACTAATTGACTGTTGGCAATTAGGAGAAAAAGATTTTTATATTGATGCTATAAAAGAAAAATTTGATGAAAAATTAAATAAATTTAAGATAGAAAATAAAGATTTAAAAATTATTGAGATATTTCCTTTTGATCCAAAAGAAAGAGTTAAAAAAATTAAAATTGAAGAGGGTAGGGAAGTAAAAATTTTAATCAAGGGAGCCCCAGAAAATATTATTAGCTATATGGATGATGAAAATTTAAAGGAGAAACATCTTCAAGAATTTAAAAAATATTCTCAAATGGGATATAGAACTTTATCTTTCGGATTATTAGAAGAAAATAATTTTAAATATTTAGGGCTAGCTATTTTTGAAGATCCATTAAAAGAAACAACTAAAGAAACTATAGAAAAAGCTAAAAAGATCAATTTGAAAATAAAAATTTTAACAGGAGATGCAAAGGAGGTTGCTGAAAAAGTGGCAATTGATTTAGGTTTGTGTGAAAAAGGAGAGGTTATTTTAGGAGAAGATTTAGACAAGATGAGTAAAGAGGAGTTATTAAAAGTTTGTGAAAAGTATAATGTTTTCGCCAGGGTTTTACCTGAACATAAATTTAAAATAATCTCTGCTCTTCAGGAAAAATATTTTGTTGGTTATTTAGGTGAAGGGATAAATGATGCTCTTGCATTAAAGACTTCAGATGTTTCAATTGTAGTTGATACAGCTACTGATATTACTAAAGAAGAGGCTGATGTTATTTTAAGAGAAAAAGATTTAAGCTTAATTGTTGACGCAATTTATGAAGGAAGGAAAGCTGTATTTAATATAGGGAAATACCTTAAGCATACGATGAGTGATAATTTTGGTAATTTCTTTTCTGTAGCTTTTTTAAGCTTAATTTTAAAATACACTCCATTAACCCCTGTTCAAGTTCTTCTTACAAATTTGCTTACAGATCTTCCTTTAGCATTTATTGCTTATGACAATGTAAAAAATAAAGATATTAAAAAATCAATAGAAATAAGTAGCTTTGAGTTTATTATGCTTTTAGTTCTATTGGGAATGGTTGCAGCTTTTATTAATATTGGGGCCTATTTATTAGTTAAAGATTATTCTATAGATATTGTTAGAACAACAATATTTTTAATTACAACCTTAACTGGAATATTTGTTATGTTTTCTATAAGAACAAAAGATTGGATTATTTTCGCTCCTAAAATGCCTTTTATTGTCCTCCTTTCTTTAATTGTATCTATTTTCCTTACTTTTATGTTCATCCTCCATCCATTCTTTATGAGGATTTTTAGTTTCAAGTTTTTGCCAATTGGGATAATTTATAAACTATTAATTTTGCTTACAATTTTCTTTATTTTAACTGAACTTGCAAAAAAACTTTATTACAAAATCTTTCCTGATAGCTTATAGAAATTTTGCGGTTTAAAATATTTAATACTAATCTCCAAGAAAGGAGGTGACCTTCTGTGACCAGGGAGGAAGTGTTTCAAAGAGTTCGGGATATAATAGTCAAACGGCTTAAAGTACGACACGAGGATGTAAAGGAGCCAGCCTTGTTAATCGAAGACTTAAAGGCTGACTCACTAGATGTGGTGGAGATGGTCATGGAAGTAGAGGAAGTATTTGGAATAACAATCCCTGATGAAGAGATTGAAAAACTCCTTGCAAACCCTTATCAAAATTTAACTTTTGGCACTTCTTTTTCTGCTTCTACTTCAATTTCAAAATATTCATAGGGTTTAAATTTAAAAATATTCGCAATTAAATTATTGGGAAATTGCTGCAAAAAGGAATTATATTCCATTACAACTGCGTTATAGAATCTTCTTGATGCCATAATTTTGTCTTCAGCATCTCTAAGTTCTCTTTGAAGTTCTAAAAAATTTTGGTTAGCTTTTAGCTCTGGATAGTTTTCAGCAACAGCAAATAAAGTTTTTAGAGCGGATGTTAACATATTATCAGCTTCGATTTCTTCTTTAATATTTTTCGCAGAAAGTAAAGCTGATCTTGCTTGTGTGACTCTTTCAAAAACTTCTTTTTCGTGAGAAGCGTATCCTTTGACAGCCTCAACTAAATTAGGAATTAAATCTGCTCTTCTTTTGAGTTGAACATCTATATCACTTTCTGCCTCTTTTACTCTTTGAGCTAAAGTTATTAATCTGTTATATATATAAACTATTACTAAGAAAATGAAAATTACAATACCTATTATCCAGTAAATTGGGTTTTGCATTTTTAATCTTTTAAAAATTGCGACCTATTTGAAAATTTTATCAAACAAATTTGCTGGATAAATTGAAAAATATTATCGATAAAAATATTATCAAAATTTCTATAATTCCAGAAAAAATTACATTTTTTATGCTATTATTTTTGAGCTCGTAATGAAAGTTTTTATGGAAATTGATGTATCTTCTACCAAAACCATATTTTTCAAAAGCTCTCTTAAAAAATATCATAATTAAATCAGGGAATATTGCCCCTAAGCTTATAAATAAAAATAAAATAAAATTTTTCTCGAAAAAATAAACAAAATATAGTAAAGAAAAAAGAAACCCTATTAAAAATTCAAAAGTTAATAAAATTTTTAAATTTTTAGGTAAATTTTTAATTGTAAACTCATTATAATTTTTTAAGATATTAAGATCAATATGAGGCAGAGAATCCGTTAAATGATGCATTATAACACCCAAAATAAATCCTGAAATAGGATTAGTTGTAAGATTTAGCGAAATACCGTTTGATATTATGATATGCGCCCCTGGTAGCATTCTCTTGAACTTAATATTGAAATTATAACACTTAATTTTATAAAATTCTATTAAAATGAAAAGTCAAGAAATTGTTTTAAAAGAAAAATCTGTTATCTTAAGTTTAAAGGAAGTAGTTTTTGGAAGTATTGTATCTGGGCTTTGTGATAATTATATTTCTCCTTACGCAATTACAATTAAAATTTCTACAATAGGATTAGGCCTTTTAAATGGCATACCAAATGCTATTAGTCCTTGGATTCAGCTTTTGAGTAGAAAATTAATTTTTAAATTTAAACGTAAACAATTGATTAATGCTTCTATTTTCATACAATCTTTATTTTATTTTGCTTTAACAATATTTACTATTTTAATTCTACTAAAATGGAATATATCTTCTCATTTAATTATTCTATTTTTTACTGTTTATTCTTTGTTTATTTCTCTTGCAGCACCTTCGTGGGCAAGTTTATTGGGAGATATTGTAGAAAAAAGAAAAATTAATTATTATTTTAGTTTTAGAAACTCATTAGCAGTATTAGGTGGGTTATTCGGTATAGTTTTAGGGGGGATTATTTTGGATGTATTTAAATTTCAAATTTTTCACAATGCCCTAGTTGGGTTTGTTGTTATCTTTTTAATAGGAGCTATCTTAAATATTTTTAGAATATTTTTAATCAATAAAATTTATGAGCCTATTTTTAATCCTCCTTTAGAAACTTATTTTTCTTTTAAAAGTTTTATACAACGAGGTTTAAAAACAAACTTTGGAAAATTCGTTATTTTTAACAGCCTACTTCTTTTTTCAACTAACCTTTCTGGGCCTTATTACAACTTATACATTTTTCGAGATTTAAGGTTTTCTTATTCACAATTTTTAGTAATGTTAGTTGCAAGCTCTTTAGGTTTTTTTGTGGGATATTATATTGCAAGGAAAATTATAGAGCTTATAGGTAATATAAAAGTTTTGCAAATTGTTGGTCTCTTAGTAAGTTTACCAGCGCTTTTATGGCCTATTACTTTATTTCTTCCATTCAACTGGATTTTATTTTTTGTTATTTTAATAAATATAATAGGAGGAATCGTTTGGTCCTTTCATGGGATTTCTACTACTAATTTTTTCTATAATAACGTAACTGAACCTAAAAGAGATTTATGCTCTGCTTACTCAAATATTTTTTATGGAATTGGAATATTTTTAGGCTCTCTAATCGGAGGATTTTTGATTAATTTATTTGAAAATCCTTACTTTAATTCAATTATGATTATTTCGTTAATCTCCGGATTTTTAAGATTTATATTTGGATTAGGATTTTTAGGAGTAAAAGAAACAAATAAAATTTTTACAAAAGATAAGCCCCAAGAGGGGCTTTAAAAAGAAGGAGAAATTAATCTACAGCTTTACAGCTTTGCCGCTAGATACTTTAAAGATGGATACTTGATTTCAACGAGGTAACTGGAGGAGATAACAAGGAAGACCCTATTGCAGTTGGGGCATTCATACACTGGAATAGTAGTATCCTTTACGATACCTATCATATTTAACAATCTAAGACAGTCCGGACACCTAGGTTCAATTTTTTCAACTTCATATAATTCTTCCTCCATACTTCTCACCTCCTTTTATAGGGTTTAAAAAATTTTAAATTAAAAATTAAGCCTCAAAAGCATAAATGTGGATAACTTAGAATAAATTTTGCGAACCTAATGATTCATAAAAAGAAAAGCCCTGGCTATTTCTAACCAGGGCTTAAAAACTTAAGTTTAAAGTTCATGGTTTTTTCTTAGGTTTGTTGTGGGAAGTATGGGAAGAAGGTAAATAAACGAAATATCCCCTGCCGCATTGGGGACATCGATACAAAACATAGTCTTTGACCACCTCCCACCTCTTTGTAGGTTCTTCTTTCTGAAGAGGAAAATACCCACATTTGGGGCATAATAGTAATTTTTCCTTCATACTTATCCCTCCTTTAAGTGTATTGTGCCAATAAAATTATAAAAATAAAAATATGCTTAATTTTAGCTAATAGTAATGTACAAAATAAAATTAAGTTAAAGTAATTAAAAGAGGTTGTTGTATAATTCAAATAATATGAATAAAGAAGAATTAAATAATTTATTAAAAAAGGGTAGAGCATTACTTCATTATAATGTTTCTACTTTTGAACAATTTAAGGCAGGAATTGAGGCAGTAAAAGAAACTAAAATTCCTTTAATAATTGGCGTATCAGAAGGAGAAAGAAATTATTTTGGTATCAATTATATTGAAGATTTGATAGATGAAGCAAAAGAGCAGGGGATTAAAGTTTTTCTAAACGCAGATCATTGCAAAAGTATAAATTCTGCAAAAGAAGCTATTGATTATAAGTTTGATTTTGTATTATTTGATGGAAGTGAGTTAAATTTGCAAGAAAATATTTTACGAACCAAAAAAGTTGTAGAATATAGAAATAAAAAAAATAAAAATACTTTAATTGAAGGAGAAATAGGATATTTAACTGGTCATTCCGATATAGAAGGTATTATTGAATTAAAAGAAGAGTACTTTACTGATCCAGAAATAGCAGAAGAGTTTGTAAAAAAAACTAAAGTTGATCTTTTAGCAATTTCCGTTGGGAATGTTCATGGTATACCTAAAGGAGTTAAGATAAAAGGGAAATTAGTTGAAAAACCAAAATTAGATTTTAAAAGAATAAAAGAAATTAAAGAAAAAGTAAAGGTACCTTTAGTCTTACATGGAGGCTCTGGCTTAAATAAAAAAGATTATTTAAAAGCAATAGAGAACGGTATCTCGATAATTCATATTAATACTGAATTTAGAAATATTTGGAAAAAAGAATTAGAAAAAAGTTTAAAAAAAGAATCTATTGTTCCATACAAAATTCTAAATCCAGTGGTAAAAAAAATAACAAAGAAAATTATTTTTTATCAGAAGTTATTCTGGTTAGGGTGAAATATTGTATTTTATCATGGTTCGCAAAATATATCTTTTACGAACCTATTTAAACCTATTTATTTTTCTCTTATAATTTTCACGAACTTTTTGAAGTATTGGCGAATTGATTGTATTTCATAAAGTCTTTTATAACCTTTTGAGAAAATTTTTAACAACTAAAAATATCAATAGATAAATACTTATACTCTGGCCAGGTATGTAAAGGAAGGTGGCTTTCTTTAATTATTTTGTAAAATTGAATAACCGCATTTTATTTTTACAATGCTATAGCATTCTAAATTTATAATCTACTTTTTCTTTTTTTGGTAAGTTTACAATTAGCTATATTCTTATTAAAATTTAAGAACTTGTTTTATTTTTACAATGCTATAGCATTCTAAATTTATAATATTTTTAGCTGTGCCGTTTATATTTTGCTTAAAATTTAAGAAGCTCCTTTTCTTTGTAAATTTCTTGCTCTAATTCTTCGATTTTATCTTTAATTGTACTTTCTATTTTTAAAATTTCTTTTAAATTAGATTTTGTTGCTGGGTGCTTGGGAATAAATAACGAACAACAATCATCGCCAGGTAGTTTTGATATATCGTATGTCCCAATTTTTTGGGCCATATTTATTATTTCTTGCTTGTTTAAACCAATAAGTGGCCTTAAAACTAAAAGGTCGGTTGCATTTTCAATAGTCTTTAAATTATCTATCGTTTGTGAAGCAACTTGTCCTAAATTTTCGCCAGTTACTAATACTTTAATTCCTTTATCCTTAGCTAATTTCGTTGCTAACCTAAACATTGTTCTTCTATAAAATATAACAAGATACTTCGAAGGTATGTTTTTAAAATAAAATTTTTGGATATTTAAAATATTCATTAAATAAAGCTCGGAACCCAAATTGTATTCATCTAAAACTTGTACAATATTTTTGACTTTCTCTATATCTTGAATTGAAGTTTGTGGATAAGAATGAAAATGCAAGAAATATAACTTTAATCCCCTTTTCATCATTAAAAAACTAGCTACTGGCGAATCAAAACCTGTTGATAATAATACTAATCCTTTGCCACTTGCACCTACCGGCAACCCTCCATATCCTTTAAATTTTTCTTCCCCGATAAAAAAATTCTTTTTGTAATAAATTAAATAGTATTCTTTTGTTTCTTTAGGAGCTTGGTTCGTAAAATATTTTAATTCACCCATCAAGTATTCAAAAATTTCCTTTGAGGTCATATTAAATTCTTTATCTTTTCTTTTTACTTTTAATTTAATCCCTATTCCCTTCTCTTTTGCTTCTTTTTTTAAAAAATCTTTTACAGAATCAAGGTTATCAAATATTTTTATTTCTAAAACTTTATTTATTCCAAAAATTTTAGATAATTCTTCTTCAATATTTCCATCTATTTCAAGCAAAAATTCACCACCAAGATTTTTTAATTTAAAACTTTTATTCTTTAGTTTTTCTTTCAGATTATTAATTAAAATTTTTTCAAAAAATTTTCTATTTCTGCCTTTAATAACAATTTCACTTGTTTTTAACAAATAAAAACCCATAATATAATTTTAATAAAGCCCCTGTAGTTCAATGGAAGAACGCAGCCCTGCGGAGGCTGAAATCCAGGTTCGAATCCTGGCAGGGGCAAAAGGTAATTTTATCATGAAAAATTTTGAATCTTTTGATAAATTTATTCAAAAAGAACAGCTCCCTTTTAAGATCGGAGATTTTGTACTACACAAAAAATTAAATAAAGTAGGAAGCGTTATTTCAATACGAGAAGATGATATTTTAGGAGAAAGAAAAGTATTAATTAAAGTTGAATTTGATGATGGTACCGTAGGTGAATTTTTCTCTGAATTTTTGACTAAAATTAGTGAAGAAGAAGCTCTTGAGAGAATTAAAAAAGCTAAAGAAGAATCCTTAAGGCAATTTAGGCTTAAACTCGAAAAATTAATAGACATAAGCGAGCTAAATAATCTAGATGAAACAAGACGGGAAATTTTTAATGAAATCGCGATATTCTATATTGAAACATTGGAAAGTCATCCAGAAATCTTGAAATTATTTTTAGAAAAAATTTTAGATTATATAAAAAACGAAGATCCTAATGAAGTTAAAAAACTCTCTTTAAGTTTTGTGGAAAAGATTGAAGAAATAAGTGATGGGCAAAGCGCTGATTATTTAACTGAAATAATTGAAAAAATCAATTATGAATTTTGGAAAAAGCTTGATTTTCCTTTAATTGTTGTTTTTATCACTGAAATCTATCCACAATATGAATCTTTTATATATGAATTTAGAGGGGAGGAAGAATATATAAACTTTGCTAGAGATGAACCGGTTTCAGAATTTACAAAAAAATCTTGGTCAATCATTATAGAATTGATGGAAGAAAAAAGAATTGATGATTGTAGAAAATTTTTAGATTTATTATTCGAAATTACCTCCCCTTTTTATAAATTTGGAGCAGATGATTTAATATCTCTTTTAAAAGCTATTGAGAAAAAACTAGATTTAATATCTATTTTGACTTCCTCAAAAGAGCCATATGTAATTGAAAATATTTTCTTATTATTAAATTTAGGACAAAAAATATACGAATTTGATAATGAATTGATAAAAACTCTCCTTCAACTTTTAGGGCTTGAAGTTTTTAAAGATTATTTAGATTACTTAGCGCGTGCCAAAAAAAGAAAATTTACATCCAATTTAATTGAATTTATAAAACAATTACAATCACAAGCAGCGATTGAGCCTTTTATATCGTTAATTGATCATCTTAATAAATTAACTCAAGATGAATTATGGTACTCCCCATATTATTTTTACTTTCTTGATGATATGATTAAAAAAATGTTAGCAGTTGATATTATTACTGCATATGAATTGTTGAAAAAAATAACCAGTATTGCTCAAAAGGAATATAAAAGAAAAAGGGGAGTTATAAATCTTTCCACATTGAATATGTTGCTTGAACTTTCTACGTTAGAGGAATTAGATATGGCAGAGTATTTATTTAGTCAAAACTTATTACCATTTCCAGAATGGGTTAGATACTGTTTAAACCTAAATAAACAAGAATTAGAAGAATGGATTAAAAAACAACAAGAAAGAATTAATAGATTTTTTGAAGGTATAGTTCCTGACTTAGAAAATGAAAATGATGTAAATTTATTTTATGCTTTTCTTTTAAATTATTGTATAAGAACTAAATTAACGTTTACATTTTTCGAAGAAATATTAGGATGGTTTAAAAAAAGAGCTACTCCTAAAAATATAAAAGTTTTACTAACTCATTTATTGGGTAAAATTCCTGAGGATTTTGAAAGGCTTTCTCATTTAGAAAGAGCTTATAAAGCTTTTGAAATAAAAGGGGGTTTTGAAGATTTTCCTCCAATTGTAGGTAATAGAATTAACTATGACTATAAAAATATTAATATTGAATTAATATTACAGAGAATTCAAGAACTAAGTCAAAATCTTAATAAATTTTTAGATTTCAGTTTCTTAGAGGAAATTAAGGATATTTTAGGAGAACAATTTGAAGAATACAAGCTAAATCTTTTTACCTATCTTATGAGTTATATTACAATAAGAGATGAAAATCTTAGGAAGGAATTTTCTGTTAAAGAGAATATAGAAGAGGAAAGATTAAGTAAACTAGATATTACTAAAGCAAGGAATTTAAAATTAATTGCTGAAAAAATAGAAACTCCTCCTTCTATACTTGAATTTTTACAAAAATATGAGAATAAACAATTAATTATAGAAGGCTTAATCGCTATTCTTTTAATTGAATTGCAGAAATCACAAATTATAAAACCTCATATACTAGAATGGCTAAAAAGGCTTTTCGAATGTTATGGCTTAACTGACCCTGGGTTAATTTCGAGGTTAAAAAGTGAAGAGATGTACTCCAAAATAGATGGCTTGCTTTATAGTTATCAACAAGGATGGAGTTTAATTGAATATTTCAAAGGAAAAAATGTTCCTATTCCACAAGAAATTTTAAGGTTTTTTGAAAAAAGATCTCACGAAATTGAAGGTGAAATAGGAAAAGTATTATTTACTGAACGAGAGGAAGAGGTTGTTAGTATTATAAATAATCGATTTCTAGCTTTATTCAGGGGATATATTGCGAGTGATTGTACAGCTGAAATGAGATATGAAATATTAAGAGTATTTGAGCCTAAAGAACATTTCTACATTATTTTTGTAGGAAAATATGCAAGAGGGTATATAAATCTTTTCGAAGCAGAGGATTCTGAAGGTGATAAATATTTGGTTATAGATACCATTCAAATTGAAAATATTTCAACTCAGGTTCTTTCTGAAATTATTTCTTACTTAAAAACCTTAGCCTATCAAAAAAATTTTAAAGGCCTAGCGGTTCCTACTAAAGAAAACTTAAGAAGAACATTTAATTACACAATTCCTAGAAATTTCATTTTAAATTTGGAAGAATTCAATAAAGGTGAATTAATTTATCTAACTTTTAAACATTCAACGCGATATTTTTCTCAAAGCCTTCACCCACCATTAAGTTTTGAAAAGCCATTCACTCCTTACATTTTGTTAAAGTAAATTTTAAGAAAGTTTTTAATGCCCTAAGGGATTTTTAATTCCTCTAGTTTCAAAATGCAAATGGCAGCCTGTTGCTTTACCAGTTGCTCCTACTGTGCCTATTAAATTTCCTCTTTCTACATAATCACCTACCTCTACATATCTTTGTGAGAGATGTCCATATAAGGTTTCGTAACCTTTGTGTTGAATAACTATATAATTTCCATAACCACCATTCCATCCATCAGATGATTCAACAACTATCCCGAAATCTGCTGCATAAACAGGAGATCCACATTCTGCACTAATATCTACTCCATTATTGCTATGAATTCTTTTTTGATTTACACCAGAAACAGGAACAATTAAGTTTCCAATAGATGAGAGAGCTGATACAAATACAGGTTTTATAGCGATTTTTGTATTAATTTTTCCTTGAACAGTAACTTTATTTGCTGGAATTAAAAGTTTCTGACCTGCTCTAATAAAATCTTCGTTTTTTAAATTATTCAAGGCTAAAATATCGGATTTCTTTATCCCGAGTTTTTTAGAAATAATTTCTAAAGTTTCTCCTTTTTTAACGACATAAGTAAATGTCTTACTTTTGGGTAAAACAATCCTTTGTGCAATTTCTTTTTGTTCTTTCTTTGAGAAAATTTTAGGATTTTCTTTGTTTATTTTATAAGCTAATGTTTGAGAAATTTCAGGTTCTTCTGTTATTATTTTATTTGGACTTAAGGTTCCAATAGAAAAAATTTCTTCAACTTCAATATTATTTCTAGTAAAGTTTATATTTTCTTTAGCAATTTTTATGTTGTGATAAAAGAAAGAAAAACCAATAATTAAAATTAAAACAAAAAATAAAAATTTTGTACTAATTTTCTTTTCTTATACTCAAATTCGACCTAGTATTTATAATTATAACATGAAAAAACAAAATAAAACCAAAAAATGGGGTCAGCACTTTTTAAAAAATACAAAAATTTTAAGATTTTTAGCTGATTCTTTAGGAGATATCCACAATAAGATAGTAATTGAAATCGGCGGAGGTCATGGAGAGCTTTCGAAATATTTATTAGATGCTAAAAAACTTATTATTTATGAAATTGATAGAGATTTAGCTAAAATTTTAAAATCTCGATTTAAAAGTGCTGAAATCATAAATGAAGATTTTTTAAAAGCAGATCTGTCGGTTTTTAAAAACAATTATTACTTAATTGGAAATATCCCATATTCGATAACAGGAGAAATTATTCGAAAAATTTTTTCCAAAGATGAACATCCCCAAATTGCTGTTTTGACTATGCAAAAGGAGTATGGCGAAAAAATTTTAGGTAAAGATGGAAACAATTTTTTACATTCTTGGATTAACATATGGAGTAAAATTAAAAAATTGCTTGTGATCAAAAGAAATAACTTCTTCCCTACTCCAAGGGTTGACTCAATCGCAATAAAGTTTGTCTTTTACAAAAAGCCTTTAATCGATGATTATAAAAGTTACGAAAATTTTCTAAAAAAAATTTTCCAATATCCCAATAAAAATTTAAAAAATAATTTAAAAAACTTCGATTTATCTAAAGTAGATAAAGAGATTTTAGCCAAAAAACCACATCAACTTTCATTTCCCCAATTAATCAATTTATATCATAGATTAATTAGTTAATTTAAGATTTAAAATTGCAAATTTTTGATTTTTATTTTTTGATTAGAATGTTTATTGTATCATATATTTTCAAGAATCAGGAGCTTTTTCGATTGTAATAATTAATGCCTTATATTTAATGGACCCAGTCTCAAAATTAAAGCTTTCGCCATTTACTCCTATTTCTAAACCAAATCCATTCAGTAAATGATTTCTTGATTCAACGAATTTTCCCCAATCTGGATAGCTTTGTGTGAGCATTTTTTGGTTAATATTCTGCAAAATCCTGTTTTGAAAATTGAATATTTCCTCTCTATTACTTTCCATTTCTACAATTTCATAATAGACTTTTAATTTTAAAGATTCAAAAACAAGTTGGAGTTCTTTTGAGCTGATAAAATCTTGCCAATTAGAAATAATTGTTTCACTATATTCTGAAATTAATTTTCGTAAAAGTATTAGGAAGTTATAAAAAGAATCTCTAATATGTGATATTTTCTCTTTAGATGACTCTGCTAAAGAGTTTAAAAATTTATTAATAAAAATAGTTAGATCAAGAAGTTGTGCAGAAAATACTATAGGATTTTCTATATATATGTTATTTTCAATTAAAATTTGAAATTCTCCTAATTTTGAAATGAGACCATCTTTTAGTTGATTAATTTCTTGGTTTGTTATTTCAAGATTTTTTATTTCTTCGATAAATTTTTTGATATCGATTTGGTTTCTAAAAAAATTTTCAAGGCTTTCTTTTAAATAGTGGAGTTTGTTTTCATCAAGTAGAAAAATTTTGATTTTGTAGTCTGAAGGGTCAAATAAATAATAATTTTTTTTATTTAATTTTTCAAAAAACAAAGAAGCACCTGGAGCATATAAGGCTAAATCTTCAATAAAAATACACCGCCCATTTCTTTCTATAACTCTTTTAATTTCTTCTAAGTTACCAAGGCCTAATATATGACTAAAAACATTTATCCCTAATAAGAAAGGAAGGGTATTTTCTTTAAAGGGGATATTTCCGAAATCTAAAACAATCCTGGGGTACTCTTTTGGATTTTCTTTTAATACTTCGAAATTTATATCAGAAATTATATATCTTGATTGATATTCAGGGGGAATCAAATCTTTATTTCGGCTTATATATGCCCCCAATTCAAGAAATACAGGTTCTTTGGCGATTTCTTTTATTTTCTTTTCTATATAATTTGGCCAAATATAATTTTTGAAAAGTTTTTCATAAAAATATTGATAATAAAATATTAGGTTTACAAAATCAGGATAAAAAGCACTTTCACGAAAATATTTCTTTATCTTTTCAATAATTTCTTTAGAAATAGACCCGGGTGGTTTTTGATCTTCTTGGAAGAAAAATCTTTTAAAAAAATTCATTTTATTTTAATTTCCTTATTATAACTGTAATTTCTCCTTTTAATTTTTTATTTTTTAAAATTTCTTTTATTTCCTTCAAGTCCCCTCTTATGTATTCTTCATGAAGTTTTGAAATTTCCTTAGCAATAACAATTTGAGCTTTTTCTAAAATTTGATCTATAACTTCCAAAGTTTTCAAGATTCTTTTTGGCGATTCATAAAATATTATAGTACAATCTAGGTTTAAATATTCTTTTAAAAAATTTTGCAACCCCTTTTTGGGTAAAAAGCCTAAAAATAAAAATCTATCAGTTGGAAGCCCTGAACCTACTAGTGCTGTCAAAAATGCTGATGGACCCGGTAAAACTTCAATAGTTATACTTTTCTCTAAACAAGCTTTTATTAATTTATAACCAGGATCAGAAATTGCTGGCATTCCAGAGTCTGTGATTAAAGCAACCCTTTCTTTTTCTAAAATTTTTAATATTTGGGGAATTTTCTTTTCCTCATGGGGGGCAAAGTATGATAAAAGCTTTTTATTTTTTATTCCATAATAATTTAATAATATTTTTGCTCTTCTTGTATCTTCGCAAATGATGTAATCTACAGATTTTAAAGTTTCTATAGCTCTTAAAGTTATATCTTTTAAGTTTCCAATAGGAGTAGGAACGACATAAAGATTGCCCATAATCTATTTATAACAAAAAATATAAAAATAATCATAAATGAAATTTAATTAAAAAACTTTATTATAATTTTAAAATTAGAATGGAAATAAGAAAACAACCTGGAAATAGGAAAGAGAAAATTGAAAGTAGAGGGGGAAAAACTGAAGGTGGAGAAGATAAAAAGAGAATCACTAGAAGAGAATTTTTAACATTGGTAGTATTAGCTTTATTAGGAGTTTTAGGTTATAAATTACTTCCGAGAATAATTAAAAAGACAAAAGAGGAAGCAGAAGAAGAAAAAAAAGAAGCTATCCTTTTAGAAGAAAAATTATCAGAGATAAATAAACGTCTTCTAAATTTAGAAAACAATAATGCCCAATTAGATTATTCTGATCTTGCAAAAGAGATAAATGAATATCTTAAAAATAAAGAAATCTCTGATTTAACAAAATATTATTTAATGGAGATTGAGAAAGGTTTAGAAGCATTTGTTATTGATAATCTATGGGAAGAAAAAATAAATTTAGTGGAAGAAAAGCTGAAAGGAAATAGAAAAGAGAAAGAAGAAAAAATTTTAGAATTTAGAAAATTTAAAGAAATACTAATGAATGAATACGAAGAACTACCTAAAGGATACATTAAAGATATTGAGGAGTTTAAAACATATTTAAAATTTTGTATTCTAGAAGTTTTCTTTACATTAAAATTAGAAGAATTATTAGAAAATGAAAGATTTAAATTTGATGAAGAGAAAAGAAATTTAACATTTCAAATTTTAGGAGATGAAAAATTTTTAAATTACTTTGTTAACCTTTTATTGGCTTTAATTTTAAATGAAATTTCCAATATAAGTAAGGATAAAGAAATTAATAGAAAAATGTTGGAGTACCTATTAAGAAAATATGGATTAAGATTTATAACCTCAATTCCTTCTATTTATGATATTGTGCCTTCTTTTGGGCCTTTTCAATTAACTAATCTTGTGATTGGCGAAGAAAAAGATAAGTTCTATCCAATTAATTTTATGAATCAATTTATTATGGAATTTGAGCAAGAGATGAAAAAGAAATATAAATTACCGGATTACAAACTACCCTCAAATATTTATGGGCTAAGATTAAGAGATCATTTTAAAGCAGAAATTTTACTTTTACTATTTTATTTATTAGAAGTTTTTAAGGAAATAAATTTAGAAATCTTAAAAAAATTCCTAGAAAAAAGAGACTGGTTCTATAAGCAATTGATTTATTATCTTGGCGGCGCTCATCATTTACCGGCAAAATCTAAAGAGTTATTTTTAGAATTTTTATCTGATGAAAGAAATTTAGAATATGAAAAAGGATTTATTGATTTCATAGAAGAAGGTGATTTAAAGAAGTATTTAGAGGGCTTAAGAAAAAATTTTAGTTAACTAGAAATTTACTTTCCTATTTCTTTTTTTATTCTATCTATCAAATTAACTTTAACTGGATCAATATTATTATTTATTGAGTGATAATAAGTTGTAAATAGTGCTAGCAAAATATTTTTAATAGTGATTATAAACTTGTCTTCTCCTTTAAAATTTATTATTTCAAATGGTATTTTATTTTCTTCTAAAATATTACTAATAATCTCCATTCTTTTTATATTTCTTTTATCTACTAAGTCAGCAGCATTTAAAAATATTACAAAAAATTTTATCTTCTTTAATCTTTGACTATTTTCTAAAAATTCTATTTCATTGTGGCAAATTTCTGGCAATGAGTTTGCAAAAGCTAACTCTTTTGAATTTTCATTAAAAGCAATTTTCCAGAAGTAAGCTAAAGGATATATTTCTTCGGGAGAATATATTAATGGTATCCTATTATTTAATTCTTCTAACAATTTCTGAGATTTTGCTTCAATCTCTAAAATATTAACTTCTTTTTTTATATTTTCTAAATCAATTTCATAATGCAAAATATGAAATAAAGCTTTTAGCATATACCCTACTCCTAACCTTGGTGGAATATCATCCTCAGGAAGTTTAATATATGGAATATGCCTTTCTTTTGCTAATTCCAAAATTTTTCCATTTTGAGAAATGATTATAAGATTAAGTCCTTTACTTATTGCTTCATTAAAAGAGGATATAGTCTCCTCTGTATTCCCTGAAAAAGAAATTACTATAATAGTTCTTTCTTTTAAATCTTTAATTAAGGGTAGATTGTAGTTTCTATGAATTAATAAATCAATTTCCGGAAATAAAAATTTCAAAAAATCACCTGCTAAGTGTGATCCACCCATTCCACAAATTACAAATTTTGATAATTCATTAAAATTCTCTTTATTTTCTATATAGGGCTCAAAAGAAAATTGATTTAAAAACTCTCTGATTTTTTCTATCATATTTAACTAATAGGATGTTGGTGCCCCAATTTGGCTCTTTCTTTTAGTTTATTAATTTCGGCCTCTTTAATTTTTTCATATTCTTTTTTATTAAACATAAAATCTTCTACAATATGACTTGCATGTTCTCCTCCAAGAAAATGAGGTGTAATTACATAATCAGCTCCTGATTCATAAAGCCTTAAAGCATCTTCTACTTTATAAGATGTACATATAAAAACTCCATTTTCATTTTTCTTTTTAAATTCTTCCAAAATAAGAAAATTAGTCTGAAAATCTGGAATAGTAGAAATAACTAACTTTGCATTTTGCAAATTTAGTGCATTCAAAAATTCAATTTCACTAGCATCTCCATATAAAGCATTAAAACCTAAGTTTTCTATTTCATTAATTTTTTCAAGATTATAATCAACAATTAGTAATTTTTCTTTAGTATTTGAAAAAATTTTTAAAAAACTGTAGCCGATTCTATCACAGCCAAAAAGAATTATTTCAAATGGTTTTTGTACAATTTCAAAAATCTCTGGTTTTTCTTTATAAGGAATAAATCTTTTGCTTTTTTCATAAATTTCTTCTCCTTTTGAGAAGAGATATGTTGAACCTAAAAATGTAATTATTCCTATTAAAGAAATTAAGGAAATAAATTCTTTATTAATGTGAGATAGTGCTACCCCTAAATTTATTAAGATAAACGAAAATTCACTTATTTGGCCTGAAGTCAAACTTAGCAAAAATGCACTTTTTTTAGAAATTTTTAAAGGAGAAATTATTAGCCACATTATTATAGGGTTGAAAATTAAAACAAACAAAGACAGGATTATAGCTTTTATTAAAATATCGTCTAAATATGATACAAAAACATTAGAACCTAAATAAACAAAAAATAAAATAAGGAAAAAATCTCTAACAGGCTTTAATTTTGAAGCTATCTCTGTGCTTATTTTTAAAGATGAAAGAGACACTCCTGCAATAAGAGCTCCTATTTCTATTCCTAAAGATAATTGTTTGAAAATAGAAGATATTATTAATGCAAAAGTAATTGCAAAAGTAAATAAAAGCTCAGGGGTTTCTGCTAAAAATTTTTCTGATTTAGGTAAAAATCTATACGAAACTACTGGTATTATAAAGATCAAACAAAGGCCGATTAAAAACTTATGAGGTGAAGTTGTTATTTCACTTAAACTAAAGAATGGTAAGGTAAGTAAAATTAAAATGGTTATTAAATCTTGTACTATCAAAAATCCAACAGCTAATTTCCCATAAAATTTTTCTAAATCTCCTTTATCTGAAATTAACTTTACCATCAGAATTGTGCTACTAAAAGAAAGAGCCAATCCCAAATATATGGATTCAATTAAATTAAAACCTAAAAGATAAGCCAAAATTACTCCTGAAATTATTGTCAGAACCTCTTGTAATATACCTATAACCAAAGACAGTTTTCCTATTTCTTTTAAATTCTTAAGCTTTAACTCAAGTCCTACTATGAATAACATCAGCGCAACACCTAATTCTGCCATAAAATTTATTAAATTTTTAAAATCAGCAGAGTTTACAAACAAATTACCTAATAAAATTCCGGCAATAATATAACCTACAATCAAAGGCTGATTGATTTTTTTAAAAACTAATGTTAATAAAAGTGTAATTAAAAAGATTATAGAAAATTGAATAAACATTGCTTTTATTAAATTTTACTTTATTTTTTTGTATATTCTATAAGTTGCATATCCCCAAGACATTCTTTTTTCGCCTTCGTCTATTAGTTCAAATTCATCTCCTTTTAGTTTTTTTGTAATCAAAATAATTCTTGCTCCTTTTTTTAGTGATTGTAATTTTTTTTCTAATTTTTCCATTGTTTGATCCTCAAAGCATGTTGCATGAGAAAATATTATTGTTCCATCACTAAAATCTTCCTCCAATATATTGCCTCGTCTAAACTCTATTTCTAAAGGATTTCTAATTTCTTCCCGGAGTTTCTTCAAAATTTTATTTGAAGTTTCCCAAAGGTTGTTCAAAAGTTCTATGCCAACAGCTTTTTTAATTTTATACACCAAACTTATAGCAATACAAGGTTTTCCAGTACCAGATCCTAGGTCATAAAAAATATCATCTTCTTTGGGTTTTACTTTATCAACTATCTCTATAAATGAATCAAAGTTTATTTCTCCGTAAACAAATTCCTTGCTTGAAATATTAAGAGCATTTCTTTCATTCAGAGAAATGCTAATGCCGTCTATTTCTTTATATAATTCTTCAAAAATTTGCTTGGCTAATTCTTTATCCATTTTTAAAAATTTCCATTAATCTATTCCATTTTGAAACTCTTTCACCTTGCATTGGGACACCTATTTTAAAATAATCTGTATCAAAAGCAACCCCTAAATCTATTATCCAATTATCATTAGTTTCCCCACTTCGGTGTGAAAAAATCGTAAATAAGTTATTATCTTTTGCTAATTTAACAAAATCAAAAGTTTCTTTTATTGTACCTATCTGATTAGGTTTTACAATTACTCCATCAATAGATTTCTTTTCTATTGCAATCTTTAATCTTTCTACATTTGTGACTGTGAGATCATCGCCAATTACTTTAAAACCTTTAAATCTGAGGTTCGTAAAATTTTCAAATTCGTCTTCTTTATATGGGTCTTCTAAATAAATGACATTTAATTTTTTCAGGCTTTCATATACTTTATTCCAATCAAATTTTTTATTGATTTGATTAGCTGCAATATCTGCGCCAAGTTCAAAATCTTCTTCAAATTGACTTAAATAAATGAATGGTTCATAATTATCTTTAAAATCAGTACAAAAAGCTCCTTCATCATTTTTCCCGAGAGGCTTTGGTAATTTTTCTTCTAATGTTTTAATAGTATTTAAAATAATATTTATTAAATTTTCTGAAAATTTTTCTTTACTTACCAACCAATATTCTTGGATATCTAAATTATTAAAAGAATGCACTCCTCCTCCAATTGTATTAATTATTAACTTATTACCTTCTCTCAAAAAAGTATTTGTTTTTTCAAAATATTCTTTTTTTAGATACTTCCAAAGTTCTAAGTTTTCTTTTTTTGCTATTATTCGTGCGAAAGCGATCGAAAGTCCTAAAACAAAATTTGCTCCTAATTTTTCTTTATTCTTCCCTGCTCTTTCAATTAAAAATTCATCAAATCTTTGAGAGGAATCAAAGTCTATATTTTCAATTTCCTTTAAAAAATATGGCAGATTTTTTTGAATTGTTTCATAATCTAAACAAATTGCTTCATAACTTCCCCGACTTTTTCCTGAAGGAATTGAGGCTTTTTCTTTTATTCCTTCACTTTCAACTTCTACTTCAATAGTCCATTCTCCTCTTGAGTCAAGGATTTTATTTACTTGTATGTTCTCGATCTTCATCTTATTTTGATATAATATTATAAATTATTTAAATCAAACCTTATATCAATGAAGCAAATAGAAAAATTATTTCTCTACCTCATCTTACTTATTCTTTTTATAACTCCTCTACCCCTTAACCCTTCTTTCTCCCAAACATCATATAAAGCAAAAATAGCTAATTATCCTATAACTATAGAACTTAAAAAAGAAGATAATAACAAGATTATAGGAAGATATAAGTATGATAAGGTAGGAAAATGGCTAAAAC
>JAUQQN010000005.1 GCA_030549845.1 Patescibacteria group bacterium | reverse complement strand
TTAGGAGTGTTAATTTTTGTTGATTATTTTTTTCTTCATTATTAAATTCTTCTGCTTCTTCTGCTGGAGTTGGTTCAAACCCAGCCATTTTTACTATCCAAGAAAATGCAAGTCTGAAAGCTTTACCCGTGGCTCTTGTTTGGGCCATTGACATTAAAATGAATTCTGGCTTATCTTCTTTACCCCGCTCGCTACTGGAACAAATAGCCCTAGCCCTCGATATTTCCACACCGCCCAGAGTTTTTAATCTAACTTCAGCCTCGTATGTTATTTTTCTTTTGACTATTTTATCTATTACCTCATCGGTAGAGAGTGGATTTTCTGTTATTATTTTTTCAACATCCCCATTTTTTTTAGTTCTTTTTACTAAAAATAAATTGACTTCTTCAACTTTTTTCTCTGTATTCGTTACCTCGGGGAAGACACCAAGCATGGCCCCAAGCGTATTCCACCCCTCTACAGTTATAAATTTCTTCCCCTCTATCATAACATATATTTTTTGTTTTTCTATTATTTTTTGTAACTCGTTCGCTAGCATAGATGCTTTTTTAATTATATTTTTAGTTCCAAATTCTGTAAGTGGTAGTATTTGATTTGTTTTTTTGTCTTTCATATTCATTTTTGCTGTTAGTTTATTCTTCTCGAACAAACTAACAACAATTTTTAATTTTAAAAATTATATTTCCAATTTTTTATTTGTCAAGTTTTTGAATTGTGCATAACTTATTCGGTATCCATCTTATATCTTATAAGCAATAAAAAAATTTATAAACTGGTGGGGGGTGAATAGAGGGGGTAAAAAAATATAAAATAACTTTTTAAGTTATCCACAATCTCCGTACTTGACAAGCAAAATTTTAAGAATATAATTATTTAAAGTTAAGAAAATAAAAATTAAAAAAATTAAAATAAGAAAATAATTAAAAAATGGATTAATTAAAATGCTCAGCATTTTGATTAATCCAAAAAAATATGAATAATGAAAAAAAAAGAAAAATTTATAGGCATGGAGATGTATTATTATATGAAATTTTTGAAAATGAATTTTCTAATGATAAACTTGAAAGATTTAATGAGGAAAGATTTATTATTAAAAAAATGGTAAATAAGATAAATGAGTTTGTAATAAAGGAAGGTGCGGGCGGGCATAAACATATTTTAGTAAGTGATAAAAATTTTTATGTTTTTGAGGGAAGTGATTTAAAATTAAATGAAAATATAATTTTTATAAAATTAGAAAACTGTAGGGGGATTTTAAAACATGAAGAGCATAAAGATATACAGGTTGAGGAGGGTTTATATGCTGTTTTATGTGAGAGAAATTTTAATTATTTGACAGATGATTGGGAAAATATAAATGATTAATTTATTAATAATTAAATCCTTAAATCCTAAAAATTAGGATTTAAGGATTAAAAAAACATGCTTGATAAAAAAATATTAATAAAAGATGAAAATTATACAAGTAAAAAAGAAAGTAAAGTTTTAGAATTTTATGAGGAAAATATAAAAGATGTTTATTTAACAGGGAAAAATTATAATGAAAAAGTTAATGAGTTTTTATATTGTAATTTTTTAAATGTTAAAAATGTTGTTGTGCAGGGGCTAGAGACAGGAGAGCTAGATATTAAAATAGATAATAATTTACCTGTTTTAAGTAGCTATTTAAAAATTTATTTAAATGATGTTTATTCAAAAACTGCACAGCTGACGGTCGATAAAAAAATATATACTTATTTTTCTTTTAATAATATAAAAAAATCTTTTAAGGTTTTCTCAAATTTTCAGGTTATAGAGGGTGAGGGGTTTGATAATTTAATGCTTTTTGTTGAAAATAAAAATAAAAGAATTAAAAATATTAATATAAAAAGGGGTAATGTTTTATCATTTTTGCCGGTTTTAAGAGAGAAAAAGAAAGTAAGCACAAAAGAAGTAATTATTGAGAATGTAGATGTTGTTGACATGCTTGGAATAGAAATTATTAATAATAAAAAAATGCACATAAGCGGGGTTATGAAATTATTAATAAATAAAGAAAGTTTATATAATTTATTTAATTCTAATTCAGATTTTTTTATGCAATCATTTTATTTTTATTTTAACTTTCAAGATGTTAATGATTTAAACATTTTAAAAAATTTGTTAGAAAAAAATAAAATAGATTTTAAATATTTATTATTACATGAGAACTCAGACAAAGAGGTGCTTGAGTCTTCTCTTATTTTAAATAAAAATATTAGTATTTATAATTTATTAGGAATAAGAAATGTAGAAAAAAGAGTTATATTTACAAAATTTATTGGCGGATTAGAAAAAGCACTTGAGTATGAAAAATTGGCTGTTTTAAAAGATAAAAATGAGAGGGGGGAGTTGTGGATGGTTTTAAATGAAAATACAAATGATTTTGTTAAATTTTTAAAATATAAAGATATAAGCACAGGGAAAGAATATATTTCATTTATTCCAAAAAATATAAATAGTGTCTATTCCGCATTTGCTTGGAAATTTAAAATTACTGAAGAGGAATATAAAAATCTTACAGCAGAATCTTAAAAAATAAAATTTAGAATCTTAAAAAATAAAATTTAAAATTTTGGAAAATATAAAAGAAACAGGCCAAAAACAGTTAGCGGTTATAAAGCAGATACCTGAGTTATACCTTAGTTAAGTTATACCTTAGTTATTTTTGGATGTGATAAGACCATGTATCTGCGTAAATAATTGCAAAGTCTTCATCCACTTCTTTCATTTCATCACTTTTTCCATCCCAGAAATAATAGCCAATGGCGTCTTTTCCGTAAACACCATCAGGATTTGAGATTTTGTAAAATCCTCCTCCTAACAATTTCACTATAGTTGTTCCGTTTTTTCCTGAATGAGACCACTCAAAAATTATTTTCGGGCAAAATTCTAAATTTATTATTTTTTTACCATCACTAGTTATTACTCCGTTTACAATTAGGGCTGCCCACTCCTTACCGTGAGAGAGCCACCTTCTAAGTTTGATTGTATACACTTCCTCGCCCCTAAAATTAATTTTTTCAACTTTAATTTTTCTTCTTTCTTTTTCATTCATATTTTTTGGCCACCTCGGTATTCTTTAAATACCATGTGGCAGCCAAATTTTTTAATTTTTATTTTTTTAACTTTAAATAATTATATTCCTCAAATTTTTTTTGTCAAGCACATGGACTGTGGATAACTTAAAGATTAGAAAATTAAAATTAAAGTAAAAATATCTTGAGCAAAAACAGAAAGAATTCCATGATAAAAAAGCAAGCTCTACTATAATGTTAGTTTTAGGATTAGCTCAATGTTAAATCAATCCCCTTACCATTTGAAAATAAAATCTTTAACCTCTTCCAAGCATCTTTCAATCCTACACTAGTTCATTGGAAACTTAGTGTTAGTGTAATTTTATCTACACTTGCTTTAATTTCCTTTCAATCCTACACTAGTTCATTGGAAACAAAAGATTTTTTTATATTATTAAAATAAAAATAAGTCTTTCAATCCTACACTAGTTCATTGGAAACATTTTTGGGGATTTTTCCTAGGATTTATAAAAAATTTAAATTTTATGGTGACTTAAAAAAAATTAAAAATTATGGTAAAATTAAAAAAGGGTAAAAATGGAAAAAATTAACCAGAAAAAGGAGTTAAAGAATTAAAATCCCAGGAGGGGGGGCTGAGAAAATTAAAAAAATTAATTAAATGGAGGGCCAAAATCAAAACAAAATTATTAGTAAAACTGGAAAAATCTTAAGAGGGAGGCCATTTCCCCCCGGGGTTTCGGGGAATCCGCACGGTAGGCCAAAAGGAAGAAAAAATTTTGAAACTTATTTTAGGGAAGCTTGGAAAGAAGTAGCGGAAGCTTTGAATTTAAACAAAAATCCGGATAAAGCAAAAATTGAAATAATTAAATTGGGTTTTAAAAGGATGTTTAAAGGAGATTATCAATTTTGGCGGGATTTCATGGATAGACTATTTGGGAAAGCACCAGAACAACTGGAGGTTATTCAAAAGCAGCTACTTATAGATTTAACCGAACCAGCAAAAGAAAAATTTAAAAAAGAAAATGAAGAGGGGGAAAAAGATAAAGAGGAAAAAATAATTGAGATTTAATTTTTTTAAAAAAAAATAAAAATTAGATTTTAAAAATCTAATCTGTTTAGATTTGTTTTTAAAAATAAAAATATGTGAAATTTGATTAAGCTAGTTGGAAAAATTCTTTTATTTTGAGTTATAATTTATGATTAATTTAATCTCTTGTAGGGTGGTACAAGGGAATAAAAAAAACATCAATTATAAGACAATTTTGGGCAAAAATTTAATATAATTTTTATTTGGTATATATGAATAAAATAAACTTTTTTCGGTTAGCAAATTTTTTTGAAAAACAGATTGAGTTTTTACGGGCTACAAAAGAAAATAAATTTGTTTTGTACGGGGGGAGTGCTGGGAGTGGAAAAAGTTATGCACTGAGATGGATTTCTTTATATTATGCTTTGTATTATGCTAAAAAATATGGCGCTTCTACTCATATTGGCTTATTTTGTAAAACTTATAAGGAATTAGAAGACAGACATTTAAAGTATATTAGACAAGAATTTCCAGAATGGTTAGGAGACTTTTATGAGCAAAAAAAGGAATTTCACTTAAAAGAAGAATATGGGGGAGCAATTATTAGTTTTAGGAACCTAGATGAACCAGAAAAATATCTTTCTGCTGAATTTGCTTTAATGGCAATTGATGAAATAACACAAATACCATTTGAAACTTTTAAGATTCTTTTAACTCGATTAAGATATCCTGGTATTGAAGATACAAAATTTATCTGCGCATCAAATCCAATTGGAGAACATATGCTATGGGTAAGGCAATTTTTTGTTGAAAAAAATCTTCCATCAGAGTTTGAGAAATATAGGAATCAAATAGCTTTTATTAAGGCATTACCACACGATAATCCATATTTGAATTATGAATATTTTGAGCAACTTAAAAGTTTACCAGAAAAAGAAAGGGGGGCATTTTTGGATGGTGACTGGTATGCTTTCGAGGGTGAAATGGATGAGTCGGGCTTTATTTCATTGATTACATCTAAAGAGCTAGAAAATGCATTTGTATTTGGCGAGGAATTTGAAAAAATTTTTAAAAACTCAGAAAACATACTTGGTGTTGATGTTGGGGCCGGAGGAGATAAAACAGCAATAGTTTTAAGAAATAATTTATTAGCAAAAGTAGTATTTAATCAAAAATTAGAAGATACGATGCAAATTATTACTTTAATTTTTAATTTATCAAAAATTTATCCAATTATTAAAATTTGTATAGATGCAATTGGTGTTGGAAGGGGTGTTGTAGATAGATTAAGGGAAATCGGCTTTTTAAATTTAATTCCGATTGTTTTGGGAAATAAATCATCTGAGCCAGATTTTTTAAATATTAGGGCGGAGCTATACTGGAAGTTAAGAAATTGGATTTTGGGGGGAGGAAAATTAATTAAAGATGATTCATTTAATCAAATTTTAAACATTAAATATAAAAAAAATTCTGATAAAAAAATAATGATAATACCAAAAGACATTTTAAGGAAAAGGGGTATTCCATCTCCAGACGTTGCCGATGCCCTTGCTCTAACATTTTTTGTTGATATAGACAAAATAAAAAGTCTTCTTAATTTTCAAAAAGAGTGGTATAATATTTAAATGTTTAAAAAAGAATTTGTAAGGGTTCTGTATGCGAGGATTAAAAAAGATGAAATAGCCAAAAAGCATCCAGATTGGTTATATAAAGTTGGCTCTATAAGGTTTTTAAAAGAAGGAATAGATGAAAGATTAAAAAAAGAGCTTTTAAGTGTAATAATTAAAAAAGCAAAAGAAGAAAATTATTATCTATATGATGATATAATGATTAGAGAATTACCAGAAGAATTTTGTGTGATTGCTCTAGCTTATCCTAGGTTTACCACAAGACAAGAAAAAGAGCTTAAACCACCACCAATAACAAGAGAACAATTTATAAAAATAGTTGAAGAAAAATTAAAGGAAATAGAACCATATCCGTATTCTACAAAAAATGATCAATCAACAGAGACTAATTGAACTTATAACAAGGGATTTAAACGAATGGAGGGAAGATGAAATACTTCAAATTGTTAGAAGTCAATTTAATTATTCTCGCGAGTCTTGGTTAAATAGAAAAAGGGTTTGGTTAGAAGAACTCAAATTATATCTAAATCAATTCAGAAAATCTATTTCAGATATTCAAATTGGTTCAAAACTTACCTTCACTCAATTTCACGAGCTTTATTCTTCGATTGATAATGATATAAGAAGGACAGAGTTTAAAGAAAGAAAACCAGAAGATATAGAAAAAGTTAAATTTGCTAATGCTGTTGCTGATTTTGATTTTGATGAAATGGGAATGGCAAAAATTCAAAGGGAGCTTAACTGGGATATTATCTTTTTTGGAACAGGAATTTTAGATGTTTCTATATATGATACATCTCGAAAGATTCTCTTACCGGTGGTTCAATCTCCTTTTACATTCTTTTTGGATCCTAAAGCAACCTCAATTGAGGACGCGAGATTTGCTGGAAGGTTCGTTTATAAAACACCGGAAGAACTTCTTAATAATCCAAATCTAGACGAGAAAAAAGTAAAAAGTATTCTATTTAAATCAGCTCAATCACTAACATATGAAAGAAGGCAAGAAGAAGAAGCAAAACAAATTCTAATTGGCGACAATTATTCTTTTGAGCCAGTAATGAATAGTACTTACCAAGAGATTTTAGAGTGGTATTTTTATAATAATAACAAATTATGGGTTGTTTGGACAGATAACGGAATAAGTAATTTACTAGGATTTAGAAGGGTAGATTATAGAGATAAAGGAAACAATGAAAGCAAAATACCATTTATATTTTATTATTTCATTAAAACAAGTATTTCTGGTTGGGGCATAGGTTTACCAGATATTATTGAGGACAACCATAGGGTTGATGTTATTCTTAAAAACTTTCTATTAAAGGGAATAATAATGGACGCCGTTCCACAGTTTCTTGTAAATGTTAATGCCCTAGTTAATCCAAAAGATTTGCTAACAAGAGAAATAGGAAAAAACATATTTACTAACGTTCCCCCACAAGGTCAGATTACTCCATTTCCGAAATCTGGTGTAGTTTCTAATGATACAATATCATTTATGAATATTATTCAAAATGAAGCGGTTGGTGCCGTTGGAGCATCAAGAATTTTAAGGGGCTCTCTAACGCAAGTCAAAAAAACAGCAACAGAAATAGCCATAGCAAAAGCAAAGCAGGATTTACAGATTTCAAGTATTATGAGAAATATTTTAGATGGTGAAAAAGACTTTTGGTATAGGTGGCTCAAAAGACACAAAAGATTTTTAAAACCAAGAGATACAAAACTTATAAAAGTAGTTGGTTATTACGGCGCAGAAAGTTTTCGTGAGGTTAAAAAATCAGATTTTATCCCGGAAATTGATCCAGACATTAAAATAGTTTCTTCACTTCTTACAGAACCAAACAAAATAATTAGAAGAAGAGAGATGGCCGAGGTTTTACCACTTTTAATACAATTGGGCGGGAATCCAAAGGAGGCATTAAAAATTTTACTATACGACATGGATCTCTCTCCGCAACAAGTTGAAATTTTACTTCCCCCAACACCACACGAATTGAAGGCAAAATTAGAAAATGAAGAACTAAAAGAAAATAACTATGTTGATGTTATGGAAGAAGACGACGACTTAGAACACATATCAATACATTATAAATCACCAGAAACAGAAGCAAGAAATGCGCATATTTACGTTCATTATCTTAATTATTTAAAAAAGAGAGGAATTAAGAATTTGAAAGAAGAAAGAAGAAAGAAGGGTGGTGAAAAAATAGAAAATATAGAATTTCCCAAACCAACCTCAGTAGAAGAAGAAGAAAAAAATATATTAAATGAGGGTATTATGGGTTTATTAAAATCAATTGAACCCAATACCCCCACCGAAATAAAATAATGACAAGAAAGATATCAAAAGAAAAAAAAGAAAAAATATCTAATGAAATAGAAAAATTAATGAGAGAATGGAAGGAAACTGGAAAAATGACAACTAGTAGGGCTACTTATAAACCCCAAACACAAGAAGAAGCACTAAAACAAGCCGCGGCCATTGCTTATGGCAAACACGGGGTACAAAGAAAAAAGAAAAAAAGATAATTTAAGGTATGCAGGATATTTATTTTCAAAAAACATTAGAAAAATTAATAGGAGATGATTTAGAAAAAGCACATAGAATTTTAACCAAATTAAGGGTTTTAGAGGGTTCAGAAGAATGGTCTGTTTTAAAAAGTATATTACTTGAGGCTAGAGAGAACCTTTTAGATAATTTTAAAAAGGATACAAGAGGATCTATAGACGACTTTTATGCATATAAACAAAGTTTGGTTGCTATTGATTTTTTAATTTCTTTACCATCGGAATTAATTAAACAAATAGACCTATATACCTCTTTCTTGACAAAAGAAAAAGAGGGTTTATAATAAAATTATGGCAAGAAAAAATAAAGAAGAAATTATAGTTGAACAAAATAATGGTGGGGAAGAGAGCGCGGTTGGGCATAAAAAAATTGAGTCATTAAGAATTATTGGTGGTAGGTGTGAATTTTGTGGTAAAAAAGTAGACGAGTGCGAAGAATTGGGTTATTTATTTAAAAACAAAACATTTAAATGCCTTTGTGGGGGCTCTAGTAATCCACAAAGATTTTCTCAAAGTATATATAAATACTGGAAGAGGCTCGAGGTGTGGATTTGTAATGCCGAAACATGTAGAAGACTTGTTGAAAACATGGGGGGATACCAAGACCCAGAAATATTGAATTTTTATCTTTAAAAAAGTAATTAATTATCCTTGATTGGTTGCTCCCGACCAATCAAGCGTAAAATAATGGGCGAAGAAATAAAAGAACAAGAGGAACAAAAAGAAGAAAATAAACAAGAAAATGTTAAAAACGATGTAGAGAGTAATGTTATTAAGCTTTTAAGAAAAAAATATGAGGATTCGCTTAAAAGATTAAAAGAATTAGAGGAAGAAAATAAGCATCTAAAAACAGTTTCGAGAATAGCGAATATAGATGAGTTAGCATTGAAGGTTGATAAACTAGATTTTGAGAATACTATTTTAAAAAAATTTCCACACCTAGCAAACGAGATAGATGATATATGGAATTTAAGAAAACAAGGAGAACCCATAGAAGACACGGTATCAAGATATATAGGTAAAAAAATACTTGAAAACGAAACAAATCAAAATATTAGTGGATTTTCTTTGGGATCTAAAACAATTTCACCAAGCCTTGAGGAGGATTTATCTTCTTTGCCAATGGATCAACTTGAAAAAAGAGCCAGAGAGGAGTTCAAAAAAATTTATGGTTTAGAATAATATTAGTTTTTTGACTAAAAAAGTGAATAGAAGATAGAAATGGATTAAATTCTGGTTTTTCTATAAATTTTTAAATCCTCCCAGGGTTTTATATAAATGGATATAACCACCACATCTTCTTTAGGCTCACAGGCCCTTGGTATTTATTTCGACAAAAAAGTAGTAGAAAGCCTTCAGCCATATCTTTATTTTGAGCAATTTGGTACAGTAGAATATGTAAGTCAGGGTAATTATTTCTCGAGGTTTGTTGTGGTTAATAAAATTGCTACTTCATCAGTTTCAACATTAACCGAGGGAACGCCGCCAACATCAATTGCTTTGAGTGTTTCTACCGTTGAAAGAACACCAACACAGTACGGTGTTAATGTTGAACTAACGGATTTAGTTGTTTTAACATCATTTTTTGACTTAATTAATTCTACATTAGTTGAGGTTGGTAAAGTAATAGCAAGAAAAATTGATAGCGTAATTCAAACAGTTGTTAATAACAACGGAGAAAATGTTATTTATCCCAATAATAAAAATTCAAGAGATGCTTTGGCCGATGGAGATTTAATTGATGTACGATTAATCATAAGGGCTGTACAAAAATTGAGGGCAAATAATGCACCAGAATTTCCTGGTGGTGGTTATGCTTGTGTTATGCATCCTGCCGTTGCCCACGATTTAATGAGCAACCCCTCAACTGGCCAATGGCTTGATATTAGAAAATACGCCGCACCAGAAAATATTTTCACTGGTGAGGTTGGTTCAGTTGGTGGCGCAAGAGTTGTTCAAACCTCTAATGTTGATACTTTCTCTTCAAATGTCACCGTTTATCCAACCACTTTAATTGGTGCTGATGCTTATAGGATTGCTTACTGGCTTCCAGGAAAAGTGGCAACTTATGTTTTGCCACCAGAAAGCAATCTTTCTGTTAATAATCCTCTTGGTCAAAGGGGTTCGGTTGGTGCAAAGGTTAATATGGCTGTGGCAATTACCCAACAAGAAAGATTAGTAAGAATTGAATCGGCCGCATCAACTCTTTAATCTTTAATTAATGGCCGGGGGAGATAAACCCCGGCCATTTACTTATGCTATGGCAATAAAAAAGTCCCTTAATTGTATAAATATCGTTCCTCTAGAAACAAGAATAGAGAGCGGAGAAAGTAGAATTATTGTTGTTAACGATATGGAGATAGAAAACGTTGTTGTTAAATTAACTGTTACTGATTGCGATATGTCTTCTTCTCCGGGAGAAGATTTGAAGGTTATATTTCAACAATCTTTAGATGGTGGTAAAACTTTTATAAACACAGCCCATTTTCATGGTATTGCTGAACCAATCACCCATTATTTATTTTTAGTTGCCGGTTCAAAAAATGAATTTTTTACGTCTGAAGATATCGAAAACATTCCTAGTGGTAACCCCCTACTTCCATTGGTTTCTAATGTTTGGAGAATTAAATGGGATATTAGTGGTGGAAATTCTTTTACTTTTTATGTCGATATTTTTTATAACTAACAATTATAAAAAATGAAATTAGATAAAATAATCCAAAAAGTAAGAAAATTAGTAAATGCATCACAATCAGTTTTGGATGATAATAGAATTATTGATTTAATAAATGAATCTTATTTAGAAATTCAGACAGAATTAGCAAATGAGGGTATTGATGTTTTTGGGGCCATAAGATACACGGATTTAATTGCTAATCAAGAATTTTATGGTTTACCACAAGACGCGATAGCTATTTTAAGACTAGAAGTTAATTACGATGATCCCAGCGACGAAAACAAGTGGAAAAAAGTCGACGAAACAGATTTACCAAATATTCCATATGAATGGTTTAGGCTTCTTAAATCTCAACCACGATCAAAGCCATTAATGGATCTTTTTGCTGGTGGATTTACAATATTTCCAAGACCAACAGAAACAAAAACAACAGGATTAAGAATTTGGTATATTCCAAAACAACCAGATTTTACATCACCCAACGATGACATTCCTTATCAAATTGATAAATATTGGAGGGTTTTAGCCCTTGGCGCTGCCTATAATTATCTTGAAGAAATAGGCCATCCACTTGCTCAAAGAAGATTCGAGATTTACAGGCTTTATTTGGGTAAAATGATTGAGGATTTAAAAACAGAGGTTGTTGAGCCAATTAAAACATCCGTTCCTAATTATTTCAATAGTGGTTGGCTATGACAAATTGGACAGAACGTGGTTTAATAAATATTTATACCGAAGATTATCAAGAATTATTAACAGAAGATGGCGATTTTATTTTTCAAGATGATAATATGATTTTTTGGAACGAAAGATTTTATTTTTCTTCGTTAGAGACCCAGGGTGGTGAAGAAATAACAACGAATGACAACGAAATAATCAATATTCAATTGAGATTTCCATTATCCACCTGGGAAAAAAATAATTTACCCATAACTAACTGGAATGGCTAAAATTTCACAATTAGAACAATATATAAATCCTCAAGATAATGATTTAACTGTTATTGTGGATGTTAATAATAGTAAAACCAAAAAGATAACGTGGTCTTCAATTAAAAATGCATTAAAAAGTTATTTCGATGCAATTTATGATCCTATTATAACTGATTTTAATAATCATAAGAACTCAATTTCTGGCATTCATGGTGTATCTGGAAATGTGGTTGGAACATCAGACGCCCAAGTTTTAACCAATAAACGAATACAAAAAAGAGTATATTCTACTTCAACATCAATCACATCTATAACCCCAGACATTTCTCAATACGATGTTTATCAAATTAATTCTCTTTCAAATAATTTAACAATTTACAATCCAATAGGAAATCCAACGTTAGGAGATACTATTACAATTTTAATTAGGGACGATGGCACATCTAGATCTTTAATTTGGGGCAATTTTTATGTAGGAATGGGACAGCCACTACCATCATCAACTACGGCTGGTAAAATAATGGAGTTTACAATTAGGTATTATTATAATTATTGGTTGGTTTCTTATGTAGTTCAGTATTATTAAACTTTTTGAATAATTAAAAATGGAACAACAAATTTTACAAAAACTTTTGGAATATGGGGGGGCTGTAGCTGTTATTATTGCAATGACAATTTTTGTTGCTTATTTAAAGAAAAACAACGGAATTAGTAAAAAAATAAAAGAAATTGAAGAAAATCATTTGAATTCTATTGATAAGAGACTTACTAGAATCGAAGAAGAAATTGGAGAATTAAGAGAAAGGGTAGCAAAATTAGAGGTTAAAATTTTTAATAATCATGGTTAAAATATCTGAACTCACAAATTATATAAACCCCCAAAATGATGACGAATTTGTTATTGTTGACGTTGGTTCTAATGTTACTAAAAAAATAATTTGGCAGACGATTAAGGATAAACTAAAAAATTTTTTTGATACGATTTATCAGACAAAAAATGAAATTAAATTAATAGGAACAAAAGTAATTAATGCCAATTATAGTCTTGAACTTTCTGATGCGGGAAAAGTTATAATTAGTGATTCAACATCATCCATTACAATTTCAATACCATCTAATTCGTCCATATCTTTTAATATAGGAACGGTTATTTATTTTTTTCAAAAAAACAATGGTCAAATTATTTTTTCACCAGCAACCGAAGTTTCTTTATATACTTCCCTAGGAACCAAAACTAGGGCGCAATATAGTGTAGCATTTTTGATTAAAATAGCATCCGACGAGTGGGTTCTTGGGGGAGATTTAACACCATAATGCCAGTATATTCATCAAAAAAAGTTCCAGTATTTATGGGGTTTAGATACGGCAGAGAAGTGTTGATTACGAATAATTCAAGCAATAACTATACCGATGTTCAGGTGGAGTTTTTATTTGATACTGCAAGCTTGATTACTGCTAATAAACTAAAAAGCGATGGGAGCGATTTTGTTGTTGTTGATGAGAATTTAAATTTTTTGCCACATTGGATACAAAAGGAAACTCTTAATACGGCTAATTCAAGGATTTGGACCAAATTACCATCTATTTCGGCCAATTCTACAATAAGAATTTTTGTTTATTACAATGATCCAGAATTTCCCAATATTGCTAAACCAGATAATGTTTTTTTACTTTTTGATGATTTTAATGGTCCCGCTGGTTCAATACCAGATACCTCTAAATGGTCATTGGGAGGAACTCCGGTTTTAAATGGTAATAGTTATGTTGCTTTGGCGGATGAAAATTATACAACTACAGATACAATTACTTCCTTGAACACCTTTGGAGACGATACTATTTTGAGGGTAAGAGCTTATTTTTCTACTCCTTCAACTTCTGGAGAGTGGGAAAGAATCGGCTATTCCACCCAAGTATATCTTGCAGATTATGTTGGTTGGAGTGGTAGAAGTTTTTTTTATAACAGCACATCCTATGTTGCTGTGAATGATTTTAGGGGAGCAACTAATATTTTTGAAATTCAAAGATTTGGGGTTCAATCAAAATATTTTCGTAATTATATTTTGGAAGCAAATCCAACAACAGGAAGCACGGTGGGCAACCTCCCAATAAGTGCTGGGGCTTATCAGGCTTGGCCATACGCCATTGATTATGTGGTTTTATATATTGATTGGCTTTTTGTTGCTAAAAATGCTTATACCAACCTTTCTGCCGTTGTTGGCGCAGAAGAACCAATAATAAAAAGATCATTTTTAATCCAACCAATTTTCTAAAATGGATGAAGAGAATAAAGAAAAATTATCAATTCAAAGACCAAAACAAAGGGGTGGAATAGCGTTTCCGTTAGATCACGAAGATATTTCTGCCCTAAAACAATCTTTTATTGCGGCAGTTCAGGTTCAATTAGTTAATGGCTCAGCAACAATTTATGATAGTAAAATTTTTCCAACATCTGTTGGAATAGCTAGTCATGCCGTTTTTTCTGGTACAATTGGTGTTTTAAGTGTTTTGTGTGGTAATGGTTATGCAGTAATTACTAGCTCCTCTGGGTCAGATAATTCTTTAGTTAATGTATTAATAATTTACTAAACCATGCCAAGAAGAAGAAAAAGTAAAGTGTTGGGAACAGAAAATAATGTTTTAGTTTTAGAAAATTTTAATAGGGGAACTGTTTTTTCTAGAGAATCCTCTCCTAATGAAGAATTTTTGCATCGTTTAATTATTTCCCCAACCTATCTTTTTAAAATTGCTGATGGTTCTTATTTGACTGATATGGGGGATACCACATATCCGCTAATTTCTTCATTGCCAGAAGGAACTATAGGATTAAATTCCGGCGATGGTAAACCAGTATTTTTTTTATCACCATCGATTACAAATGATAATAGAGTTATTTATGTTGTTACTAATAGTGGAAGGGTTAGGGCATTATCTATTTCTGGGGTTGCAAGAAACCTTGGCCAACCAATTAGCCTAAACAATAATTATCAAACGTCTTTAATTCTTTATTCAAATAAAATATTCTTTATCAACCCATCTTCTTCATCAATTTATTATATAGACGAAAACACAACTAATACAACCTGGAGTTCTATTACGGGACTTTATTCCCCATATCTCGCCGAAACCTTTTCAATCTACTTATATTTAGCCGACAAAAATAATTCTTCTGATGTTAATAGAAGGCTTGTTAGGGTTTACGGAACATCCTTTAGTTTATTAGGAAATTTTGATTTGGGTAGTAGTTGGGATATTCTTGATATAGTCAATAACAACAACAAATTTATTGTTGTTTTCGCACAAACCCAAGGAATAAAATCGAATCAAAACGCTTTTTTGTGGGATGGTTCTTATCAAAATAGATATTTTCATGCCATAAAATTACCAGGATATTATGTTGGAAGTGTAAATTATATGGGGGCATTTTTGATTTTTCTTCAAGTTGGTTCTGATCTAAAAGTTTATGAATTATCTGGATATTCATTAGTTTATATAGATAGCTTCCCATCAATTTCGGTTCCAACCAACTTATTACCAAAACAAAGATTCAGTGTTTGGGGAAATTATATTGTTTTTCCGGCAAAAATTAAGGATCTAAACATTAATGGATTTTTGATGTATAATATTCTTGAGAAAGAGGTTATTTACTTTTCTACTAGTGGTGGTAATGAGGTTTTAGGTGGTGCGCTTTCGGCCGATTTAAATGGAAATATACTTTATTTTTTCACCAGTGATATAATAGATACCGTTTATAAAAGAATAATTTACCCCACAACTTCTTTAGATAGTTATGTTCAAACAAATGGTAGTTCTTCTTTTAGGGTAATAACCGATGATTTGCTTTATGTATCTAATAAGATTAATTTCTTTAACAGAGTAAAGATAGATAAAATCGAGGTTTTTTATGGCAAAAAGCCCAATTCGATAAACGATAAAATCAAAATAAATCTATCTTTATTAGATGAAAGATTAAATAAAACAAATAGTTTAGATGTTGTTATAGATAATTCAAAAGACGATTATTATTTTGTAACAACTGATCTTGGTCTTATTGGTAATAAGTTGGTTATAAAAGTTTACTACAGCAACTCAACCTCGTTTATAACAAATTTAAAACGAATAGTAATTTATTACACACAATTATCTTAAAATCATGGCCATAAATCCACAAATAAAACCACAACCACAACCCACATCTAAAACAACAACTTCTGTAAATATTCCACAAAAATCGGTAACAACGCCGTCGATCGCTACTCAATCTCAAAGTATTATTCAGTCTATTCAAAATTTAATTGGTGGTTTTTTAAAAGAGGCCGTCTCTCGGGCAAATTTAATGTATTGGTCAGATGTTATTAGAAGCCTAAATCCACAACAAACATTAAGAATGTCAGTCTATCAATCTATACCACAAACATCATCACAACAAATAAAAATTACTGGTGGACAATATTCTCCATATACTCCACCACAACAAACATCTTTTCAGCCACAATTATTAGTTGGTCAATATTCTCCATATATTCCACCACAGCAAAATGTTCTTCTTCAACAAGCTCTATTAGAGAATATATCTAAAATTGGTGGGGCGACAACGCCTCCAACAACAAAAAAAGAAGATGTTGCTAAACAACTCCTAAAATTGTCACAAACAGCATCTACTCAACCAACAAAAATTGTTGGTGGCGTTGTTGTGGGTAATTATGGTACATCATCAACTAAACAATCACCACTACAAAAATTACCACCAACAACACCATCCCCAACAACACTTCCTAGTTTAACAAGAGATGGATTGGCCGCATTTCTTTCAGAATTAGAACCATTCTTAAAAAACCAACAATTACAAACAAATGCACCACCCGGTACTTCTATAGAGGTTTATAAAGATCCATTAGGAGGATCAACCCCTATTTTTTTCCATCTTATTCAACCAGGAGAAAACTTATCAAAAATAGCAAAAAAGTATGGTGTTACCGTTGATGAAATTTTAAGAATTAATGAAGACAATAAACTTGCAATAAAAAGTCCAGATTTAATAATTGCTGGAGAACAAATAAGAATTCCCCTTAAAGTAAGCGAACCAACAACAGAAGATCAAATAAGAAAACAATTATTTGGTATTAGCGGTAAACCTCTTCAGCAAATTAACCAACAAATATCACAAACCTTAGATCAATTAAAAACAGGAATAATACCAGAATCCGTATTTTCTAATCTATTTTTAAAAACATTTCAAGATCAAATTTCTTCTCTTCAGGAAATTCTTCAAAGAATAGAGAATATTGGGCCACTTAATTATCAAGAGCAATACCAAAGATTATTGGAACAATCAGGAATAAGTGAGGATTATCAACGAATTTTTGACTTACAGAAAATTATAAAAAAAACAAGAGATGATGTTGTAAGAGAAGCAATTGCTAGTGGCGGAATAGTAACAGAAAGTCAAATTGAAGCTATTGTTAATTTTAGAACCTCGATGTTGAGAGACGAATTAGAAGCACTCGTTGATTTAGTTGAATTAAAAGAAAAAATGATAGATAAAACCCTAAAGTATATAGAAATGGATAGAAAGCAACTAAACGATTATTTTGATAGAATTTTGGATATTAAATCAAAGATTTCCAGATTTAATTTAGAGGCCCTACAGTGGGGATACGACTTTTATAAAGACTTAATAAACAAAAATAGGACTAAATTAATGAATTATGTTAAAGACGGCACCATTTTAGAACTTTCTTTAGATGTTTTATCTAATTTTGCCAATCCTGGTAGTATGCTTTACGCTGATGTTACCCCAGAAGAAATAGCCGCCCTTCTTAGAACAGCGAGAATTTTAAGAGAAAGAGAAGAAATAGAAAAACAAAAAATTATTAATGATATACAAAGAAGTATATCTCAACAAAGAATGCAAGAAGAACGATTACAGATAGAAAGAGAAAAACTAAAACTGAAACAACAAGAGATTGAGGAGGACATTATAGAAGAATAATATGGAAGAGGAAAAAAATCAAAAAAATAAAGAGGAGCAAAAAACCTTATTTAAGTACGTAAAAGAAGGTATTAAATTTGGAAAAAATTTAATTGTCGATGCAATAAGATCTTTTCCCAGGGCGGTAGTTGGTCTAGCGTTAGATATCGGTGATTTTATAACAAAAGGAAGGTTAACTGGGGAGCCAGCAAGCACAGAAAAACTTGGAAAGATTGGAGAAATTATATTTGGAAAAGAACCAATCGCACCAGCATCTTACTATTTTAAAGGGGGAAAAGAAATTGGAGTTGGGGCATCAAAAAAATTAGAAGAGTGGTATGGAATAAAAATACCAACAGACATTAGCTCGGGTGTGGGTGGTTTGGGTGGGTTAGCGTTTTTTGCACTAGATTTAGTTCCTATTTGGCCGGGTAAATCTTTAGTTTCTAAATCAGTTCTTAAAACTTTGGCAAAAGAAACCAATGAAAATATCATTAAGGATGTGCTTAAAAGAGAGGTGCCCCAATTGTCAGATGAAGTTATAGAAAAAATTGCCCCTCAAATTGCTGAGGCTAAAAAATCAAAAGATGTTTTGAGAATATTAAGGAGCGGTTTTAAAGCAAAAGAAGTGGTAGAAAAAATACCAACACGACCCTCTGTTCCTCCTCCTGAACCACCCAAAAAACCTCCCATAGGTACTTCTTTTCCTAATGATGATATAGCAAGATTTATTTCTCAACCAAAAGAAAAAAGGGTTATGTCTTCTCTATGGCAAAATGTTTTAAAAAAAGGAGTTATAGATGAAGCAACCCTAAAAGAAATTTTAGGAGAAAGTGGTGGAACATATTTAAGAAGAAATAGGGTGGAATTTTGGAGTCAACTCGAAAATAAATTAGAAAGAGCTGGCCTTAAAAGCGTAGATCAACTTTATAAAATGATTATGAATGAGTGGAAAAGTATTATGAATAAAACGACGAGGGAAAGGGTAAAATTTGAACAAGACGAATTAGAAATGTTGGGAATTAAATTATTTAAGCATTTTATTGATAATAAGGAATGGATAAGGGCATCACAATTAGCAGAAAAGCTTACAATGATGGCGGTAAGGGCGGGGAGGGGTGTAGAAATTTACAAAGCAATTCCCGAGGCGGTAAAAATACAACTAAAGCCATTCGCTTTTAAAAATCAAATTTTGGATTATGCTTCTAAATACGGACTTAAACTTTCTGATGAGGCAATAAAAGAACTTGATAAAATTACACAAAATTTGATGGAAAAATCAACGCAAATGGGATATAAAGAATTTGAAAAATATCTCTCCGATACTATTTTTGAATTTTCTAAAAAGTATTTACCAAACCTTTCTTTTAAAGAAAGACTTGATATTATAAGAACTGGTGGGGTGTTATTTAATCCCTGGAGTGCTTATAGAAACGCTTTTTCAAATGCTTTTCAGGCTTTTATTTTGAGACCAGCAACTCTAACTACTCAAATTATAACTGATTATCTTAGGTCTTTAAAAAATCCCGATATAGAAAGGATAACATTATCAAACGTAGCCTCTTATTATAAAAGCATGATTGGTTCTCTGGGATTCGCTTTTGATAGTTTTTTAGAAGCAATGAAAAGGGGGGCATCGTCTGAAAAAATATTGGAAACGATGACTAAAGAGGGAATAGAAAAAATTATTGAAATGGGAAGATATGCTGGAACAAATGATTTCTTGACTCGCGTTTCTAAATGGCCACTTAACTTTTTAGAGGCTACCGATATTTTTTTTACTGCCCTTATTAAGGAAGGAGAAAAAATGAGGCTGATTGATATGTATAAAAATGCTGGTAAAAAAATTACTCCACGATTGTTAGAAGAAATTGAAGAAAAAGCTGGTGAGGTTGCCACAAGATTTTTATATAGAGAAAAATTGGGTCAGGGGGAAAGATTAAAAGAATTAGGACCACTAGCACAAATTTTTGATATTTTAGGATATAATCTTTTAAAACTTAAAAGTCATATGAAAGAAAAGTCGCCGGCCGCTTATTATGCACTTTCTCCATTTATTCTTTTTGTAAGAACACCTATTAATGTTGCTAAATTAATACTTGAATATTCTCCAGATATTCTTTTTGCCAGCAGTAAAACGTCAGAAAGTTATGCCAAGGCTTTATTGGGTTCTATGGCAATGGGAATTAGTGCTTGGTTTGCTTTTAATGGAAGAACTACATTTTTACCCCCATCAGATCCTAAAGAAAAAGAAATATGGTACAGTGCCGGAAATAAACCATTTTCTATTCGTATACCAGGAATTGAATTAAATGTTCCTGTTTGGTATTTTGGTTCATTAGCATTACCATTAATAATACCAGCAGCAGTTACTTGGTCAACAAAGGAGTTAAAAGTAGATCCAGACAAGGGAGTAGAGCAACAAATAATAGCGACAACATTGGGTGTTTTAAGGTTTATTAGCGAACAAACATCGTTGACTGGTTTAAGTTCATTCTTTAAAACTCTAGGGGGGGAAATTGATTATACATTACCACAAACACTTACTTTTGTTGGTAGTCAGTTTATACCATTTTCTGGTATATGGAGAACTATAAATAGGGTCCTCGATCCAGTTTATAGAAGGGCGGGCAAAACAATTCCAGATTCTATTAAGAAAGAATTTTCTGCTTATTATAAACTTTATCTTGAGGCAACCGGCAAATCACCAGAAGAAATAAAAGAATTAATGCCAAAACCATTTTTAGAAATAACTCCACAAGGAGAAAAAAGTTTATCACATAGAAGATGGTGGCAAATGATGCTTCCGTGGGAGCCGGGTAAATTTGTTCCAGAATTACAAAAACTTTATGAAGATGTTTTAGAAGAAACTAGAAGAGAAAAATATCGCGGAGAACTCATACCACGAACTGTTAGAGAAAAAGAGGAATTAAATACGCTTAAGACAGAGGCAATGTCTCTTTTTGTATATTCAAAAAATAAAGAAATACCAAAAGAAGAAAGAATTAAAAAAATTAAGGAAAAATTAGAAGAAAATCCAAAATTAAAAAAAGTCTATATGGATATTTTAGAAAGAAGAAGATTAAGAAAAATTTTTCCGCCAGACATTCCATTATCTATTAAAAATTGGAGAGTAGAAGAAAGGGCTCATTTTATCAATAATTGGATTAATAAGCAAAAAGAAGAGGGAATGAATAAGGAAGAAATCAAAAAATATATTAAAATTTTAAGGAGAGAAGGAATTTTAACTAAAGATGTTATTAAAGAAATAAAAAAAATAAGAAAAAGGGGGGTTTTGATTAAACATGAATAAGCCAAAATTTGTCTTAATTACATATGATGGTCATGGTATGCCAATAGCTCTTAAATTGCAACAAGAGGGATGGGATGTAATAGTTGGGCAAGTAGAGGAATTAAAAGATTTACCAGATGAAATTCCCGAGGAAAAAGAAAGAAGATTACAGCTTTATGATGGAATAATAGAAAAAAAGAGAATTGACGATGTTATTAATTTTTTAAATAAGGAGAGAAAAAGAGATGATTATTTAATATTTTGTGATTTTAATTTTCTTTATCCTTATGCTAATCAAATAAAACAAATGGGTTATTTCGGTCTATTTCCAACAAAACAAGATTTTTTGTTTGAAACAAATAGAGAAATAGCAAAAGAATACATCTTTAAGAATCACAATTTATTTGCCAAACAAGAAATTCATGAGTTTAATAAAGTAGAAGAAGCAAAAGAATTTTTAAAAAATACGGATAAGGTATGGGTTGTAAAGGGTAAAAATATAAACGCAGAAACATTTGTTCCATTATCAGATATTCCACTAATTGCAAGAGACGAGGTGATTAATATTTTAGAAGAAGATAAAACATTATATGAAGATGGTGGATTTATATTAGAAGAGAAAATAGATGATTTAATTGAGTTTGTCCCAGAAATAGTTATTAGGGATAGAAAATTAATTGGTATGAGCATAGATATAGAACTTAAACCAATTGGTCCAGCAAATAGTGGTTTTCAAACCGGAGATGCGGCATCTGTTATTTTTTGGATTAAAAAACAAGAACAAGCAGAAAGAATTTATGATATGTTTTTTAGGCCAATGGAAGAAATGTTCCTTAGGGGAGATAACGAGTTTGTTATTTGGGATATTGGAGTAATGTATTCTCCCTCAAGAGATAAATTTTACTTTAGCGAATTTTGTCCAAATAGGGAGGGGTGGAATAGTGTTTTTAATAAGCTATCTACATTTTCTAGGGTTGGTGATTATTTTATAGCAATTAAAAATGGTGTTCCTTTTTATGAATTAAAACCATTAAAATTTGGGGCAAGTTTTAGAATTTTTAACATATTGCCAGACAAAAAATATGCAAAATTATCCTTACAAAATTCAACCATATTAACAGATATCAAAAATAAAGACATCTGGCTTTGGGATGTTAAAAGAGTTGGTAATAAATTAGTATCGTGCGGATATGATAAAAATTTAGCTGTAGTAACTGGATCAGATGATGATTGGCAATTAGCTTTTTTAAAAGCAGACAGTCTTATAGATTTTAACTTTAAATTTGTTGATTTTTATAAAAGAAGCTTTTTTGATATAATTGATAAAGGCTATAAAAATAACATAGCCACTAGAATTGGGTGGGTTTTTGAAAATATTTTAGAAGAAAAATTTGAATTTAAGCCGTTATATGATTACCACACCATAAAATCAATGCTTATAAATTCTTATATGGTTAAATCATTAGAAAAAGAAATATTATCAATACAAAGCCTAATAGAAGAATTCCAATCAAAACTTAATCATGAGTGAGGTTATTGTAAATCAACTAAAAGAAGTATTTAATAAACTCAACAAAAAACTGAAAGAAAATGAGGGCAGTGTTTATAAATTAATAAAAGATGGCGAGGCACTAAAAAGTGATTTAGAAAATCTTTACAACATTATTAAGGTTTTTATTGAAGAAAATAGAGAAAAATTTAAAAAACAAGAAGAAAAAAGCGAAAAACAACTAGAGATAAAATTAAATGCTCTTGAATTATCCTTAAATAATTTACTTATTTCTATTCAAGAAGAAATTGAAAAAATAAAAAATGATTCAAATGAAAAAATAAAAGATATTTTAGAAGATATAGAAAACATAAAAAAATTGATAGACAAATTAAAATTTCAAATAAGCAATATTAAGGTTTTGGGAATTGTTCCACCAACTAATGTGAAGGCTGATTATGTATCTAGTGGTGAATTTGGTAAAAATAGTACGCCGGGAGAATATATATTTTCATCGCCATTAATAATTTCTAATCAACTAAAAATAACAAGTGGTAATCCTGGTAATGGTAAGGTTTTAACATCTGATGACCAGGGTAATGTAAGTTGGAAAATTCCGCCAATAATTGGATCAATTTCTTCTGGTCAAATTGCATTTGGAACATCTTCTAATACTATAGGTGGAAACGAAAATTTATTTTGGGATAATACAAATAAAAGACTTGGTATCGGCACATACACACCAAATTCTAGGCTTCATGTTGTTGGAGATATAAGACATAGTGGTAATTTAATAAGCCAAGGTACAAATTATGCTTTTACGTGGATGAGTTTTGACGAAGATCAGGGTGGTAATTCATTATTTCTTGGTTCTGGTGGTCTTACAGTAATAGGTGGCGGGGAATCAGCTAGCCAGGTAAGGGGTAATATTCCAACAAACGATGAACGCTTAGTTCTCTCATCAGATAAAACAGGAACTTCTATAGCCCATCATTTTATTACAAATTTACAAAATGGGTGGACAAATAAAATTGATGCTATGGTTATCTTGGGAAATGGTAATGTTGGTATTGGGGTAATAACACCAGAAGAAAAACTAGATATTGGTGGCGGAATAATAGTTAGGGGTAGCGGTTCAACAAACAGGGGAATAAGGAGGTCAGATACATCGTGGTCATTAGATTTGTACAGTGGATACGACTCAACTACTGGGGCTGCATTAATTCTAAGCGCACAAGATAGGGGTGGTGCTGGAATGGGTGGGCGTATTGAATTAATATATGGAGGAAATAGCGTATCTCCTGGTTCTTCAAACAGCTTTTTATCAATATCTAGTCGAGACTCCAATGGTTTAAACGAAAGACTAAGAATTACATCAACTGGTAATGTAGGAATAGGAACTACGACACCATCTTATAAACTTGACGTAAATGGAGATACAAGGGTAACAAATAATCTTATTGTTAATGGTAGTATAGGAATAGGAACAGTTAATACACAATCCAAATTAGATGTTAGTGGTATTATTACATCTGATAGTTTAGTTCAAATATCTGGTTTATGGGATGTTGCTAGGGGGAAATCGGCTACAATAACGTCTGGTGTTTTATATGGTGGTGGTCCAACTTACAGGAACAATGGTTCTCAGTGGCACGTTACAAGTGTTCCCGCTAGTATGACAGTAGATTTAGGATCTAATATTGATGCTATAACATATATAACATTCGGTACTAACTGGCAGGATGGCTATCAATTTATACCAAAAAGTTATACAATTGAATATAGTACAGATAATATTAACTGGACTACTTTAGTTTCTGTTTCTAATAATACTAATCCAAGAGTTAAGCACCATGTTGGCTGGATTATGGCTCGTTATATAAAACTAACTGTTAGTGAATTTCAACCAAATCAGAGTGAAATTAAAATAGCTGGTTTCCAAGTTTTATCAAGAGCAATTCATGCTATGGGCGCGCAGGATCCGTGGGTAGTAAGTGGAAGTAATTTATATCCAGCAATAACTGGTAATGTAGGAATAGGGACAACATCTCCTAATTATAAATTAACTATCTACGGAAGCGATATAAGTCTTAGAATTTATAACACAAATTCTGGAGTAACTTATGATGGTTTATTCTTTAGGGGTCCAATATGGCAAGTTGGTAATGAAAAAACAGGATTTATATCTTGTCAAAATAATAAAGGATTGGATATTTTAACCTTTACTACATCAGGATCGGCTAATAATGGTAGAATTAAAATAGGTTCAAATAATAGTGGTATAAGATTTTATTTTTCTAATCAAAACATTTCTACTCCAGATGACTCATCGTATTGGAATGAAGTATTTACTATTTTACCATCTGGTTATGTTGGTGTAGGAACAACGTCACCTAATTCACCGCTACACATTGAAAAAAGCGTAAACATAGCTGGAGATAATACACATTTACGAGTCAAGCAAGGACCAAGTGGATTATATGGCGCTAAAATTTCTATAGATGCAACAGCGTTAAGTGGTGGTAGGGTTTGGGAATTATTTTCGTCTGCGGGTACTGCCGCAGAGGGACAGGGTAAATTTATTATTATAGATAGGACATCATCATCTTCAAGATTAACAATTGATACAAGTGGTAATGTTGGAATTGGGACAACTTCCCCAACGGCTAAATTAGATATAGATTCAGATACTATTAGATTAAGAAATACCAAAACACCACCAACATCTGGATCTTCTGGTAATAAGGGCGATATAGCATGGGATAGTGATTATTTATATGTTTGTGTTGATACTAATACATGGAAAAGAATTCCTTTACAAACTTGGTAAAATGTAGAAGTGTGGTATAATAATTAAAATGGATTTAATAAGATACAAGGAAAAAAAACAAAAAGGATTAATATCGTTAATAAAACAAGATGATGTTTATTTAATGTCAATTAAAAGGTTTGATTCAGAAACAGGAGAAAAAATAGATGATGAGATTATACCAATAAATATAGGTTGGCTAAAAGAAATGAAAGAACATTTACAAAAACAAGTCGAGGCTATAGACGAATTATTAAAAGATATTGAAAAATTAAAATAAAAAATGTTTGATAAAGAATATTACCAAAATAAAAAAGAAGAGTTAGAAAGAAAAATATTAATGAAAAAAGATGAAGTAATTCAAGAAATAACCCATATTTTAAATAAGTTTTGGAACGATTTTGGTGATTTAAATGAAAGGTATCAAGAAATTTTAAATATTTTAAAAAAGGAAAATGAGGGAGAGGGCGGAAAAAACAATTAAAAATTTAATAGAGTTGATATGGGGATTTTCTGTAGATGTTGTTAGTGATATAAATGAAAGAGGAATTGATTTAAAAATAGTTTGCGATAAAAATAATCTACCAATGTTAGTTGGTAAAAGGGGTAGAAATATAAGACTTATAAGAAGATTAATGAGGATATGGGGGTCAATTAATAAGTGCAATGTTAACATTCAAAAACTTTAAGGATGTGGAGATTTCCTTTTAAGCTTAAAGAAATACTCTTACTTGCTGATTACGGACAAAGAGAAGATTTGAAAACTGAAATACCGTGGCATAATGGTATAGATATTTCAATTGGTGATGGAGACCCGGTTTATTCTTTTGTAGATGACACTTGTAAAGTAGAAAAAGTAAATCCAGCACTTCAAGACGAGGGAACTATAGTTTTATCAGACACTAATAACTGGGAATATGTTTTTGCTCATCTAAAAAATATTCGAGTTCAAAGTGGTGATTTAATATCTTTTGAAACGTTTTTGGGATATCAGGATAGTCGGGGAGCATCTATACAAGAATTTTTAAAACCATATTGGTCTCATCTTCATTTTGCTGTTAGAAAAATTGATGACGATAATGGGGGGCCGGCGAAATTTTGGAATTATGGTCATAAATATAAAGATGTTGATAATGGGCTCGATGGTTTTATAGACCCGAACATTAACTGTCAAAGGGTTTTAGTGAGGGTAGCGAAAGCAATTGGCCAAATTGAGGGATATTTTGGTAATAAATCAGAAATTTTAGTTAAAAATAATAATCCCGGTGGTTTAAGATGGTCTCCATTTCAAATTGGACAAAAGGGTGGTTTTGCTGTTTTTAATACTCCAGAAGATGGTTTTAGGGCACTCGTATGGGATTTAGAACAAAAGGCGAGAGGAAATACAAGAACTGGTTTAAATGGAAATTCAACAATTTTAGAATTTTGCAAGGTTTGGGCTCCCAAGGAGGATGGGAACAATCCTTTTAAATACGCTGAAAATCTTATAAGAATTTGTGGTTTTAATTCTCTTAATGATAAAATAGGTGATTGGCTTTTAACAGAATTAGATTGGGTCAGAAAATATAACAATTATTCAAAAACAGAAAAAACATTGGGTTTGTGGTTTAAATCAGTAATCGGTTTATTTTTGAATTATGCTTGGAATAGGATTTGGAAGAATGGTTAATCGTGTGTTATAATATTTAAATGCCCATAAACACTTAAAGGTGTTGTGGGTATTTTAAAACATGATTACATTACCACAATCATTAATTCCTTTTTCTTTTATACTTTCTGTTGTTATTGGTGTTGAGATTTTAAAAATAATTGAACAAAAAGTAATTGGTTTAAATGAAAGAGTAAAAGATGTATTTTATTCAATTTTAGCTGGTTTATCGATTGCTGCATTAAAATATTTTAATATAATTGATTTAGATTGGGATGTAATTTTACCACTTTTATTCTCTCCTCAAGGATTTTTTGTTGTTATAAAAAAAATCTTGGGGAGATAAAAATTAATGAACTATATTCCCTCAAGTGAGGGAGACGAATATTATAAAGAGGGTTTTTATTATGAAGAAGACGAAGAAGAAAATGAAGAAGAGAGCTGGGAAGAAGAAGACTGGGAAAAAATAGAAGAGGAAGAATAAAATAAATATAGTTAAAATACGTTTTTCACGAATTGTATATTCTGCTTTTTACGTATTTTATGGTGTTTAAAAATTGCTGTGGCTCAACCATCGCCTCTCTTTCCCAAAATTGTTTTATGTCAATTTCTATTTTTGGAGTTCTTTTAAAAACAAATATTTTTCTTTTATTATTAGTTTTTTTAATCTCAACAATTTTATATCCCAAATAAGTGAGGTAAACTATTAATCCAAAGTCTGCCGTTTCAAAAAATTCATTCTCATTTGAATCTTTATTAATATTTTTGAAAAACATAAAATTATTATATCATATCTTTAGTTGTTGACAAAATAAAAATTGTTTTATAATTTTCAAATAGCAACTAAAAAACAAAAACAGGGGTGATAAGCCATGACAATACAAAAATTACTCGCGGATTATTGTAGAAAAAAGTATTTCGGCGAGAATAATCAGCCAGTGAAGATTGGAATTTACAGACCATCTGTTTTGGCGTGGAGCTGCACAAGGAAGCAGTTTAATTATTATCGATTTTTTGATGGTAAAAAGCCGGAAGAAATTCCAGACGATATTGTTCTTTTATTGGCTGGTGGCGTAGTTTTTCATAGACTGATCCAATCATTAAAAGATAGGGAAGGAAAAAATTTCTGGGATAGGGTTGAGGTTGAGTGCTCTATAGACGTTGATGTTGCTGGCGAGAAAATAAAGATTATTGGACACGCAGATGCTATTAGGGGAAAAGGAGTTGATGAGGAGGTGTGGGAATTTAAACACGTAAGAACTGTCCCGCCAAATCCACATTTTGCGCACAAACTTCAGCTTAATTTTTATTTAGCTGCGCTAAAAAGAGTAAAAGGAGTACTATTGTATGCTGGATATGATTTAGATGGTGGTTTAAAACTTAAAGAATTCCCACACTTTTACTCTGATTGGTATTTAGAGCATTTAATTCAAAGAGCACAAATGCTTCATACTTTTTTAGTTATGGATACGCCGCCAAGATGCTCTTGTAGAGATAAGAAACACGAGAATTTAATAATCTAAAAACAAAACAAGGGGGTGAGGCATATGTTCCGCCCAAAATATGTTTTGTTTAAGAAAAATAGGCTCTTATTCGAATTTCTTCCATGGATTTTTCCGTATTTCGATGAAGAAATTAAAAGATTTGTTTGCTCTGTTATTGTAGAAAACAGCGAAAGAATGGTTTGCGGTGCCGGTACTATTACTCCAGTTGGCATAATAACCGCCGCCCACCTTTTTTCTTTTCCATTTAGTGATGCAAATGCTACGCTTTTCATAGATGACTGTAGAATAGCTACTATTCCAATAAAAGATGTTATACTAAACGTTGAAAGTGATTTAGCATTTTGTCAGATAATAACTCCCAAACACCTTAATCCTTGTAATTTACCACCACCGAATATTGAAAATGTTGGCGAAATTACTGTAGCATTTGGTTGCCCGCAGGCTGTTTTTGGTAAATCGTGGAGGCCAAGGATAATAAATAAAGATGAAAAATATATAATCACCCAGGGAGTTGTTATACCAGGAATATCTGGCGGCGGTATTTACGCTAAAGATACTAGTACGGGGAAATATTATCTTTTGGCAGTAAATTCATTTGGATATTTAGATAGTAAAACTCTTTATTCTATTAGGCTTTAAACAAATGGGGGGCAATTAGCCCCCCCATTTTATTTGTTGATAATGCTACGCATCACAAGAAACACGACAACTCATTTGATTTTTTAATAGTTCCAAAAACTTCTCTAATCTTAAAACAATTAAAATAGGCCTATTTCTATGCTTTCTACTTGTTTGTTTAATCGCCAAATAGTCATTTTCACCCAAAAATTCATAAATTTGGCTTAAATTTGCATTTTTTCTATTCTTAACCTCCATTTTTTCACCAGTTTTGATGAAAATTAAGTCTTCTTCATAAGCCAAACCTCGTCTTTTTACTTCAATTCCGTTTTCGTTAAAGAATTTCTCAAGAAAATGTTCTAATTTATAACCTTTTTGGCGGTGTTTGTTCATCTTCCCATCCAAAATACATTTTTGTTGCTAATTCCCCCATAAAATTTAGTTCTTTGTTTAATTTAGAAACCCTATCTTCCAATCTATCAATCATTTTGTTTAATGATTGTATCGTAGACAATGCTTCATTAACCAACGACATCAATTTTTCAAAATCATCTAAAATATTTAAAACAAGAGCGTTTACTTCATCTTTATTTATACTTGCTTCATTTATTTTTGAGTGTAACTCCAAAAGACGATTACGTAAAATATTTACGGTTTTTATTAACAAATCTTCTTTATCAATGTTCTCCATTTTTAACTTTTCTCTTTTAATTACCGACCTTTTTACACCCCACTTTCCTGCAACAATTTTCCCATAAATCATAGGGGTTCTCACTTTTATCTCTTATTACTTCAACAAAAATCTTTTTGTTGACTTTATTCAAACCAAAAACTTAAATAATACAAACCCTTTGTTAATTTAATCTCTCCAAATTGATGGTTATATACAGAAAATTCATCTTTAACAATCAAAAAATATTCGTCATAATACTTAGTATGTTTAGCTAGGCGGTTATCTTTCTTTTTCTCTAAAAATTTTTTAAGCTCTTCATTCGCCATATCTAAATTATTACAAATTTTTGTAATTGTAAAAATTGGATATAAATATTTCTTCCCCAATTTTATTTTTTTCATTTTTATTTTTTAATCATCCACCCAGAGAGTGGATATATTATGTTATATTTACACCTAGTGGCTACTTTATATATTTTAATACAATTTAATTTCCAACCATTTTATGCTTCCTTTTTGATTTTTGTTTATTTTCTCTCATTAGTTTTATTAGCTCATTTTCAGATCAATGGGAACACTTACTTTTCTAGTATCTACATATATCCAATAATATCCCCACGGTATTTTACGATTACTATATAAATAAAATTCTTTAAAATCTTTATGGTCTAAATTTTTTACACATTCATATCTTAAAACCGCTTGACGAGGAAAATAAGCTTCGTAAACCTCAAACCGCTGTTTTAGCGCGGGAGGTAACATTTCCTTAATTTTAATATCAAGGGGTTTAAAATGAAACCCTACTTTACTTTCAAAAACGTAATAACTTGTTTTTTCAAGATTTTCATAAATTATAACTTTGTGGAAACAGTTATTTCCTTTTTCAATTCTTTTTTTTATTATTTCTCTTTCTTGTATTGCTTTTTTACCACTATCTCTAATTGTTAAAAGACTAATTGAGAAAAAGATATAAACTTTTGTGTTTTTTTTAAGATGTTTATTCATTTTTATTTTTTAATCATCAACTCGAAGAGTTGATATATTTTTAATTTTAATATTCAATGCTACTTTATATATTTTAACACCATATTTAATGTTATTCATCTAGGCTTATTCTAAAAAATAAATAAGTAATAAATAGCCAGAAAAAAAATCCTGGCATAAATTGTATTGGTAAGAAAAATAAAATAAATGCCAAAATTATACTTTTTGTCATGTTTTATTTTGGGCAATATTCTAGTTTTTTAAAAATATATGGTGTATTAATTTGTTTAGTTGATTCTTTGTATTTGTTTTTGATGTTTAACAAAATAGAAATGTTAATCACCAAGTTTATTAGAAAAATTGAAAGAATTATGATTAAAAATATGTTTAGATTGTCATTTTTCATAATTTTTAACTACACGCGATTAAATAAATAACCGCAATGTAGTTTTTGTTAATTTTTAAATTTACACCCAATTTTTTTACAACAAATAGGCCATAAATTGTATGGATTTTCTGCTGCATCGTTTACAATTTCAGTAAAAATCTTCTTATTCACTCTCCTATCAAAAATTAAAGTCATCGTCCAGTTCCAATCTGCTTTTTCTCCAATAACTCCATATTTAATGGCCAACCTTCTAAAGGTTTCGGGCTTCCATTGTAAAAGTCCAAAACTTGCCGTTCCATCACTATCTTTTCTGTTAATAGCCAACTCATTATTAGAGCTTTCACAATTTATTAATTCTTCAAATTTTTTATTTATCATTTCTTGTTTTTCACCCTCTTTAAGTTGTTCTAGGTTTTTATTTTTTATTTTTAAAGAATTTGAAATAAGAAATGTTAAAACTAAAAATATTATAATAAGTATTAAAATTGCTTTTTTTTCATTATTGTTTTTCATATTAGATTAGGAGGTGTAGCATTTTTTACACACTCCACCCCCTCTTATTATTAATACTATATCTTTTTTTCTGAAATATTTTTTACAGTTAATACATTTAATTGTGGATAAATCTGTGGATAACCCTGTTGATAAGTTGTTGGTTTGTTTGTTATTAATATTATTATATTTATAACTTTTACTTATATTGCTTTTACTTATCTGGGAGCCATTTGGCGGTAGGGGGGAGCCATTTGGCGGTACCCCTACCGTCATTTGGTGGTTAACTATGCTTATTTTTTGATTTTGTTGTGAAAAACTAAACGTAACAAGGCATTTAATTTCTTTTCTTTTCATTTTTTCATCATAAACTTTTAAAATATATCCATTTTTTTCTAAATTTTTTAGGCTTTTTTGAACACTTTTGGGATGACAGCCAATTATTTTGGCAAAAAAACTATTAGATGCTGTGCATTTTTCTATTTTTAGGTGTTCAAGCCAATAGGCGACAGCATAAACAATTAAATCAAGTGGTCTTAAATTTTTATCAAATGCCACAACTCCTGGGACTATGATAAAATCTGGATAATATTTATTTTGTTCTTTGTTTGTGTTTTTTTGCATATTAAATTTTTCTTAAATTAATTCTTATATTTGTTTTTACTGGCTGAAAAACGTTATTATTTTTTAAATCTTCTAATTCTTTTATGACCCTATCTTCATCAAATAAGTAATAAAACTTTTTACCAACTTTAACTTTTTTAACGCTTTTTAATGCATTTTTTTTAATTAATAAATAAATTTGGGAATAAAGTAGTCCAGTTTTTTGTGATAATTCTTTAATTGATATTTCTTTCATGTTTTTTATTTTTTCCCTACACCAACGTAGGGATTTTAATTAATTAATTACTTTTTGAATATTTTGTTAAAATCCATTCAAGGCCTTTTTCTCTTAATTCTTTATGAAGTTTTGTATAGCCGCACCAGCCACTTGAACAAATCCATGAATTCGATGGGTGAATGCAATAAAAGATGTTATTTTCAATTGCCCTAATGATGTTATTTATATAATTTAATACCGTTTCATCTCTCATTCGCAAATCATCTGCTTTTACTATATAGCGCTTAACCCTGGGGGTCTGCAAAAAAATCACAAATTCTTTAATAATTTTGGGATTTGTTACAAAATCGGCATTTTTTAGCAGAAAGTTATAGAACGAGACTTGCGGGTCCTTTTCAACTTCTTCATTTGATGGCGTTTTTTGTGTTGTTTTTAACTCGTAAATTTCTTTATTTTTAGTTATTAAATCAATATATCCAACGAGGTCA
>JAUQQN010000004.1:6759-42268 GCA_030549845.1 Patescibacteria group bacterium | reverse complement strand
AGGAAGTGGAAATATAGCTTATGATTTATCAGGAAACAATAATCATGGAACCTTATATAATGGACCTCAATGGGTAGATGGTAAAGTAGGTAAAGCTTTAAGTTTTGATGGGGTAAATGATTATGTAGATATCGGAAATCCACCCTCTCTTCGAATAACGGGCGATTTGACTATTCTTATGTTTATATATCCGACAAATATTTCTAAAGGCAGACAAAATCCATTAGGTAAAGCATATGGAGGAGAATATATGTTTACGATGGAAACTAGCGGAAATATGAGTTTTTATCAAGGCAGTTGCGGTGGTAATTGTAGTCCTTACGGGTATAATGGTAGTAGTCCCTTTTATATGGTTAACAACAATTGGTATCAAGTAGGTGTTAGAAGGATTATCGCATCACAAAGAATGGATTTAATAAAAAATGGTCTTAAGACGTATGATGGTTCTTATTCATGGGTTCCTCCTTCTGTTTCCTCTTTGCCTGTTTTAATAGGAAAAAACTATGCCGGATTTTATCAAGGTCTCATCGACGAAGTTCGTATCTACAACCGAGCTCTTTCTGATGATGAAATTAAGGCTTTATATGAAGCTACTAAATAAGTTAAATATTAAGTTATGCAAAACGTGAAATATAAAAAATTACAATTTTATAAAATTTGTATATAATTTAAGCTAAATCTATAAAGTTAATTTGTTTTATAGGTTTAGATTTTATTATAATAAATTTTTATACATAACCCTTACGTGTTAAAATATTAATATAGTCCGGGTGGCGGAATTGGTAGACGCGCTGTCTTGAGGGGGCAGTGGCTTTAAGGCCGTGCGGGTTCGACTCCCGCCCCGGACAATTTTATTTTCTCCTTAACTTAAAATGTTTAAATTAGTAACAAATTTCAAACCAACAGGTGATCAACCCCAAGCTATTAAGAAACTGGTGGAAGGATTAAAAAAAGGCTATAGATTCCAGACATTGCTTGGAGTTACAGGAAGCGGTAAAACTGCTACAATGGCCTGGGTAATAGAGAAGACAAAAAGGCCTGCTTTTATTATTTCTCCAAATAAAATGTTAGCTGCTCAGCTTTTTCAAGAATTTCATGCATTCTTTCCTTATAATGCTGTTCATTATTTTGTTAGTTATTACGATTATTACCAACCTGAAGCTTATATTCCTGAAACTGATACATACATAGCTAAAGATGCTAGAATTAATGAATTTTTAGATCAATTAAGACATGCTACAATTCAATCAGTTTTGACCAGAAGAGATTTCATAGTTGTTTCTTCTGTTTCTTGTCTTTATGGAATAGGAAACCCTGAAGAATATGAAAAAATAGGCTTAGAAATAGCAAAATTTTCTGTTTTAAACATAAAAGAATTTATTAAAAAATTAAAAGATCTGCAATACGAAAAATTTAAAGGAGAAATTAAATCAGGAACTTATCGAATTGAAAAACATAGTTTTTCTCAAAAATTTACAGGCCAAATAGAAATAACATTCCCTGATGGAAATTCTTTTATATTATTGGAAATATTAAATAATCAAGTTTTAAAAATTTTAAGATTCAAGGTTTTAAAGAAATTTAAAAATAAAATAGAACTTATAATAGATAGAACAAATTATGAAGAATTGGAGAGAATAAAAATATATCCAGCTAAATTTTTTGTCACTCCAAAAGAAAAATTAGAATTAGCAATATACAATATAAAACAAGAATTAAAAGACAGATATTGGGAATTGATCAAAGCAGGCAAAATAATAGAAGCTGAAAGATTAAAAAGAAGAACCTTACTTGATATTAAGCTTTTAGAAACAAAAGGATATTGTCCTGGAATAGAAAATTATGAAAGACATCTCAATTTTAAAAATCCTGGCGATCCTCCATATACAATTTTAGATTACTTACCAGAAGACACTATTATCTTTATTGATGAATCTCATCTTTCTATACCTCAGATTAAAGCAATGGCACGAGGGGATAGAAGAAGGAAAGAAACACTAATAGAATATGGATGGAGACTACCTTCAGCAATTGATCATAGACCGCTTACTTTTGAGGAATTTATTAATAAGAACTTTCAAATAATATTTGTCTCTGCAACTCCCGGTCCTTTTGAAAAAATAAATTCAGCACAAATAGTTGAACAATTAATAAGACCTACCTTTATTCCTGATCCAGAAATAGAAGTAAGGCCTTCGTCTAACCAAGTAGTTGATTTATTAAAAGAAATTAGCGAGAGAATACAAAAAAATGAAAGAGTTCTTGTGCTTACAGTGACAAAAAGATCAGCAGAAAATTTAGCAGAATTTTTATCAAATTATGGATTTAAGGTAGAATATTTACATTCAGATATAAAAACATTAAAAAGACCAGAAATAATTAGGAAACTAAGGAAAGGAGAAATTGATATTTTAATTGGAGTTAATTTATTAAGAGAAGGTCTAGATTTACCTGAGGTTTCGTTAGTTTGTATATTAGATGCAGATAAAGAAGGGTTTTTAAGAAATTCTACCACATTAATTCAAGCAATAGGCAGAGCATCTAGAAACCTAAATGGTAAAGTTATCCTTTATGCAGATAAGGTAACAAAATCAATGGAAGAAGCTATAAATGAAACAAACAGAAGAAGAGAAGTTCAATTAAAATATAATAAAAAACATAAAGTGGCACCTAAACCTATTATTAAAGAAATGGTAATTACTCCATTAGAAGAATTTGCAAGAAGAGAAAAAATTATTGAAAAAAGTGAACTTTTAATGTTTATTCAAGAAGAAGAAAATAATTTATAATAGAATCTAATGGAAATAATTTTTAAATTACTTTTGAAAAAAATTATTTTCCTTTTAATCATTTTTATTTCAATTATTGCTCTTTTTTTGTGGGCTAATAATCTTTTAATGGTGAAACTTACTTCTGCGATAGAAGAAAGAGAAAATATTTTACGAATCATTAATGAACAAACACAAAAAGAAATTATAAAAGGAAGAATATTACAAAAAATAAGAGAAATTGAAGAAAAATATAAAATAAATTTTAATCAATTTAAAAAAGAACTTTTTTCTCAACTTCAACTTTCAGATCAAGATGTTAAAAATTTAATAATTTCTTTAGCTAAAAAAGAAAACTTAATTCTTAAGGAAGAAGATAATGAGGATATACCGAAAACTTTTATTTTTTCATTAACAGGGAATTTTGATGATCTTAAAAAGCTCGAAAATATTTTGATAACTAATAAAATAAAAGCAAAAATTAACTCAGTGAGGGTCTTAAGACAAGGAGATAATTATTTATTTAAAGTTGAAATTTTAATTTTGTGAAAATGTCAAAAATTTTTAAATTTAAAAAAATCATAAATCTTTTTTTAATTTTGGTTGTGTTTGCTGTCTTTTTTGTATTGCCTTTATTTAAACTTTATAAAGAACTACAAAAATTAAATGCAGAAAGTAGAGTAATTAATACCCAAGTAGAGATAGATGAATTGTTAAATAACTTAGAAAATGAAATTAAAAACTTCATGATGCAATGAGGCTTAAAATTTTTTATAATTTTAATTAAGGGTGCGTAGCTCAGTGGTAGAGCGCTGTCCTGATAAGACAGAGGTCCCAGGTTCGATCCCTGGCGCACCCATAAGCACAAATATGCAAAAAATTACTTCTATAACTATTGTTTTCTTTACAGGAAAACCTGCTTGCGGTAAAAATACTCAAGCGAAGCTATTGTCTAAAAAGTTAGATTTTGAAGTTATAACTACAAGCGAAGAAATAAAAAACTTTATTAATTCATTTAAGAAAAAATATTTAAAAATAGGGAAGATAAGAATAAATATTCAGAAACAGAAAAAAATAATGGAAAAAGGAAAACTTGCCTCTTATAGATTAGTTAGCTATATTATTTTAAATGTTTTAAAAAAGAAAATAAAAGAAAAAAAGAACATAATTTTTGCAGGATCACCAAGAAGTTTATTTGAGGCAAAAACGTATTTAAATTTTTTAAAAAACTTTCAAAATGTAAAAATTCTCTTTTTTTACTTAAAAATATCTGATAAAACAGCTATTAAAAGAGCATTGGGTAGAAAAGAAAAAAGACCTGATGATAATTTAAAATCTGTTAAATTAAGGTTAAAAGTTTTTAAAAAAGAAATAAAACCAATGTTGGATTGGTTAAAGAAAAGAAAATTATTAATTGAAATAAATGGAGAAAAATCCCAAAACGAAGTTCATAAGGACGTTTTAAAATATATCCAAAATGAAAAAATTTGAAGAAAAAATCAAAATAATGAAAGAAGGAGGGAATATTTTAAAAAACATATTCCAGGAATTAGAAGAATATATAAGACCAGGAATTCCAACTTTAGAGATAGATAGGAAAGCTGGAGAAATTTTTAGAAAATATAATGTAAAAAGTGCTTTTAAAGGTTATAAGCCAGACTTTGCAAAAAGACCTTTCCTAAGAAATATTTGTATCTCTTTAAATGAAATTATAGTCCATGGAATCGCTAAAAATAATCAAATAATAAAAGAAGGAGATCTAGTAAAACTGGATATAGGAATTATTTATAAAAATTTTTATCTAGATGCAGCTAAAACTATAGGTGTAGGAAAAATTTCAGAAAAAGCGAAGCTTTTAATAGAGGCAACAAAAAAAGCTTTAATTAATGCCATAGATATTGCAAGAGAAGGAAATACATTGGGAGACATAGGTTTTGCTATAAAAAATACTATAGAAAGTTATAATTTTAAAGTGATAAAAAATTTATGTGGGCATGACATAGGAGAATATTTACATGGAAATTTACAAATTTTAAATTTTGGTGAAAAAGGAAAGGGCTTAAAATTAAAAAGAGGAATGATTTTCACAATAGAACCAATGGCAAGCTTTTCATCAGAATATGCAGTTCAAATTAATGATTTTGAATTTAAAACACATGATAATTCACTTTCATCCCATTTTGAAGTTACAGTCGCAATTTTAAAAGAAGGAAATCTCGTATTAACTGAGATTTTATAAATGGAAAAATTATTAATAGAAGCAAGTTGGGAAGTAGCAAACAAAGTTGGGGGAATTTATACAGTCATTAAAGGCAAGGCTCCTTATATTCAAAAAAACTTTAACGAGGAATATTATTTACTTGGGCCTTATATTCCAGAAGTAAGCTATTTAGAATTTTCTCAAATTACTCCACCAGATATTTTTAAAGATGTAATAGAAGAAGCAGAAAAATTTGGAATAAAAGTTTATTATGGAGAATGGTTAATAAATTCCAGACCAAAGTGCTTTTTGATTGATTATTCAAGTTTTTTAGATAAAGTTAATGCATTGAAGTATGAACTCTGGGCAAATTATAGAGTAGATAGCTTAAGAACAGGAGATGATTATAATCATCCAATTGCTTGGTGTAGGGCCTCTTCTATATTTTTAAAAATATTAGGAGAAAAATTATCCAATATTCCTAAAGTTTTGCATCTTCATGAGTGGTTATCCGGATCTATTATTTTATTTGAAAGATTACCTTTTGTAACAATTTTTACAACGCACGCTACTGTTTTAGGAAGAGCGATTAGCGAGTCAGGAGGTAATTTATGGGAAAAGCTTTATTCAATAAAACCAGATGAGGAAGCTTATAAGTATGGTGTTGAAGCAAAGCATATGATAGAAAAGATTACAGCTAAAAAAGCAGACTTTTTTACAGTTATTAGTAATGTATTAAAAACGGAAACAGAAATTATATTAGAAAGAAAGCCAGACTTTATTTTGCCTAATGGAATTGATATTACAAAATTTGCTACAATTGAAGAAATTACTTATCTCCATAGAAAAAACAGAGATTTGATAAGGGATTTTATTTTATACTTCTTTTCGCCATTTTATAAAGTAGAAGTTTCAAAGAGCCTTTTATATTTTATAAGTGGAAGGAAAGAAATTAGAAATAAAGGAATTGATATTTTTATAAGAGCTTTGGGAGAATTAAATAAAAAATTAAATGAAAAAGACCCTCAAATTTATGCATTTATTTTTGTTCCTTCTGAAACAGTAGGGCCAGATCCTTTAATTTTTAATAATTTAAATGTCTATAGAAATTTGGAAGAAAAGATAGAGGATCTTTTGCCAGAAATTAAGGGAAGGTTAGTACATTATTTAATACATAAAGAAAAAATTCAAAGTGAAACTTTATTTTCAAAAGAAGAATTTTTAGAGATTCAGCAGATTATAAAACAATTAAAAACAAGCAAAACTTATCCAATATCCACTCACCTTTTAAAACCAGAAGATGAAATTTTATCCTTATTAAAAACAGTAGGTTTATTAAATAAACCAGAAGATAAGGTGAAAGTTATTTATTACCCTATTTATTTAAGAAGCGGAGATGGATTTTTAAATCTTTCATATGAAGATGCTATTTCAGGTTGCCATTTAGGAGTCTTTCCATCATTATATGAACCATGGGGTTATACTCCACTAGAAACAGCTTTGTCTGGGATTATGACTATAACTTCTGATACAACAGGGTTTAGTGATTATCTAAAAACCATAACTGAATTTAATAGTGAATATCCAGGGATTTATTTTATTAGAAGAAAAAACAGAAGAGACATAGAAGTTGTAGAAGAACTTTCAGAAATTATGTTAAAAATAGCAAGACTTTCACGGTCTGCAAGAATACAAAATAAATTAGAAGCAAGAAGAATAGCAAGTTTATGTTCTTGGGATAATCTGATTAAATATTACTTAGATCTTTATTACGTTAGCTTTAGAAAATAAATGTTAGTTGTTTATGAAGAATTAAAAGAACTTCAAGAATTTTATAAAGTAAAAGTTGAAAATCCTATTTTGGTTTTAGCGGAAAACAACCATTGGTTTATAAAAGAGTTTCATAAAAAGCAGAGTATATATATGGGATATTGGGTAGAAAAAAAAGAAGGAATTTTTAAGGTTATTTCTGATATTGAACTTCAAGAAGAAATAGAAAGCATTAAAATAATAAATACAAAAAGCGCTGAGCTTTATTTAAGGGATGGAAATGTTGTCAAAATTTATTTAAACAAAGGGAAATTACATTTAGAGAGTATAAAGCCATTTTTTTTAACTATTTATTTTGATGTAAGAAAACTTTATTCAGTTTTTAATAAAGAAATTCCGTATAGTTTTTTACCTTCAACCAATGTTTTTTATATCCAATTTGTTAACACAGAAGAAAATTTTGATCTGTATTTTAAAATAAATTTTGAAGGAAACTTGCAGCTTATAAATGAATTTATTGAAGAAGATTTTGAGTTTGATAAGAATAGAAACGCGAAAGAATGGAAATTCAAAATTTTAAAAGCTTTGAGAGGATATATAAGCAAAATTGTTGTTGAGGTAGAAGATTTATTAGATTATTTTGGTGGTATAGATATCGAAATTCAACATCCATTAAAAAAATTTTTATTTTCAAGAATTCTTTCATTATATAATGGAGAAAAATTCAGGGCAGGCTTATTTTGGTTCCCTCAAAGGTGGTTTAGAGATGAACTTCTAACTTTAATATTTTTGAATTTCAATAAAGATATTTTGGAAATTAAAAGAAAGATTTTGAATTTTTATTTAAACAATTTAGCAGAAATATGGGATAAAAATAAGGAGGAGAACTTTCTTAAAACAGCAGATACCTTTCTTCTTTTAATAAATTCTTTAGACAATAAAGCAATAAAAGATAATTATGACTTATTGATTAAATATCTAAAGATTTGGGAAAATGACTTTAAAAAAGAGATAATAACATTACCACCAAAAAGCACTTGGATGGACACAAAAAATAGAATTAATGCTTTCGAGATTGATATGATGTACTTAAGTGCGCTAGAAAAATTAAATTTGATTGACGAATATAAAAAATATAAAACATTATTAAAGGCAAGAATATTCTCAAACTCTTATCCAGAGAACGAGATTCTTTCTCCAAACCTTTTTTTAGGATATTTCTTTTGTAAAAGTTTTTTTGAAGAATATGAATGGTTACAATATTTTGATAAGATAATTGAAAAATTTTATTTAGAATGGGGAGGGTTTTCTTCAGAAAATAAGGAATCAAAAGAATTTCACAAAGTCCATACAGGAGAAGATCCAAGAAGTTATCATAGTGGTGATTCTTGGTTTTGGATAAATAATATTGCTTCCTATGCACTGAGAGAGATCTCCTATAAAAAATATGAAGAAATAATAAATAAAATTAAAGAAGCTAGCTTGAAAAATTTATTAAAAATGGGAACTTTAGGCTATATGAGCGAACTAAGTTCAGCGAAAGAATTACGATTTGAGGGATGTCCTGTCCAGCTTTGGTCTTTAAGCTCCCTTTATCTTTCTATTTAATAGATTCTAAAAATTTTTATTAAAACTTCATTAGGAACTCGTACTTTTCCTTTGCCCAATTTTTGTAATTTCTTTTTACCCCTTTTTTGCTTTTGCCATAATTTAATTTTTCGAGTTATATCTCCTCCATAAAGCCAACCAGCAACATCAGCTTTTAAAGCAGGAATTGTTTCTCTTGCGATTATTTTCCCCCCAATTGCAGCTTGTAATTTAATTGGAAATTGTTCTCTTGGTAAAGAATTTTTTAGCTCAATTAAAATTTTTCTTCCTATTTCTTCTGCCTTATTTTTTACAACTATTCTTGAAAGCGAAGGATTGATCTCTTCTGCTATCAAGATATCTAACTTAACAAGATCTCCCCTTCTATATTCTAAAAATTCATAATTTAATGTAGCATATCCAGAAGTTACCGATTTTAATTTGTCAAAAAATCCTGTAATTAATTCATCTAGAGGAAGTTCTCCTTCAATTTCTAAAAATCCTTCATAAATTTTTTGTCCACAAATCATCCCTCTTTTAGTTTTTAATAATTCATAGATATCTTCAATATATGTAAATGGAGAGTAAATAAAAACCTTAACCCAAGGCTCTTGAATTTCTTGAATTTGTGAGGCATCAGGAAGATCCTTTGGATTTTGTATATAAATTTCTTTTCCATTTTTTAAAATAACTTTATATTTTATTGACGGCATTGTTAAGATAACTTCTGTTTCCATTTCTCTTTTAAGTCTTTCTTGAAAGATTTCAAGATGTAATAAACCTAAACAGCCAATTAAAAAACCTCTTCCAAAAACAGGAGAATTTATATTTTCTAATTTGATTGCTGGGTCATTTAATTGTAATTTAAAAACATTGTCTTTGAATTTTTCATAAGAAATCTCTTCTGAGGGGAAAACCGAAGCAAAAATTACAGGCTGAGGTTCCTTATAACCTGGAATAGCTTCTTGATTCATATCTTTGGTTATGCTATCTCCTATCTTTATGATATTTGGTTCTTTTATTCCTGTAGCAATATAACCTATTTCACCTGCTCTTAGGGCGTCAGCTTCTTTTAAATCAGGCGTAAAATATCCTACTTCTAAGGCTTTGAATTGACAACCTACGGCTTTTAAGTAATATTTTTCATTTTTTTTAAACTCACCACCAAAAACTCTTATATGAGCAATAACACCTTTATGTTTATCAAAGTGTGAGTCAAAAATTAAAGCAATAGGTTTTTCAGACAAAATTTTTGGTTTTGGAATTTCTTTTATGATAGTATCTAAAAGTTCATTAACTCCTGTACCAAGCTTTGCTGATATTAAATGAATTTTTATATCTTTAGTTCTTAAAAGATTTTGGATGTCATTTACTAATTTATCAATCTCTATTATGTTCAAATCAATTTTGTTAATAGCTGGAATTATTCTAATTCCAAGGTCTTGAGCTATATTTAAGTTTGAAACAGTTTGAGCTTGAATTCCCTGTGTACCATCGATTAAAAGAATTGCTCCCTCAACAGCATATAAAGCTCTTGAAACCTCATAAGAAAAATCAGAATGTCCTGGGGTGTCTATCAAATTTAGAATATAGCCATTATATAACATTCTTACTGGTTGCATTTTAATAGTTATACCCTTTTCTCTTTCTAAAGATAATCTATCTAAATATTGGGGGATCAATTTCTCCTTAGGAATAGTATTTGTAATTTCTAGAAATCTATCAGCTAGAGTGGATTTTCCGTGATCTATGTGGGCTATAATTGCAAAATTTCTTATTTTGTTTAAATATCCTTCCATTGTTATAATATTATTTTAAAATGAAAGAAAAAATAGAGCCTTTGACAAAAGATGAATTTATTAATAAAGCAATAGAATCAGCTAAAAATTGTTGTACAATAAAAAATTTAGAAAAATTTAAAGAGGCCTTATTAGAGCTTTTTGAAAAAATAAGAAAAAAAGAAATTGAAATAAAAGGCCTTTATATCCCTACGCCTTCTGAAAATGAAGAGATTAAAACAATATATGAAGAAATTTTAAGCTCAATTGAGATCACTAATAAAGAAGATGAAGAAAAATTAAAAAATTGGTTAAAATATTTTATATTCGCTGCCCGAACCTATCAAATAAAAGACTAATAAAATGAAAATCAATAAAAATAGTATTTTAACTATTTTATTATTAATTGAAAATATCTTTGTTTTTATTTTTGTAATTTTTTTAATTTATAAGTTGAAAGAAATAGAAGATAGATATTTAATTGAACTATTTTCATTTAAAAATTATTTTTTATTTAATTCAACTTACCTTATTTCTTCAATTTTAATATTTTTAGCAATTACTTTATTGCATATTTTATTGTGGTACAAAATTTTTAAAATTTTGGATCTTGAAAAAAATTTAATTCAATCTTCATACTTGTATTTTAAAATTCACACAAAAAGACTTTTCTCTCCTTTTGGCCCTATATCTCCTATAATTAATCTAGAATCTGAAAGCAGAAGAGCCTCACTTTCTTATTTAATTTATACATATTTTGTATTTTTAGGCTCATTTTTGTTTTTTTCTCTAGTTTTTTTGATTTTTAAAATATTTTTACCATCAGTTTTATTTTTATTAATATTGATTTTTTCATTTATCATAAAAAGAAAATTTTTTAGAAATATCGAAGTTTATAAATTTCTAGAATTACTATTAATAACCTTTTTAATAGAAAGTTTAAGTTTTTATCTTTTTTATTTAAGTAACGTTATATTTTTACCAGGGGTTAAACTCATGGATTCTTTTATAGCCTATTTAATTTGGGTAATAATATCTTCTATATTTCCATTTTTATATGGTACAGGAGTGAGTGAAGGCTTATCTTTGCTTTATGTTTATTATCTTGGTTATAATCCAACATTATTTTTGTTCTCTTTAATATATTACAGAATAATAACAACATATCTTCCTATTTTAGGTCTTTTGACAAAATATCTTCAAAATATACCAAAAAACTCTTGACACAAAAAAGGGAAAAATTATATAATTAAATGTTACTCTAGAGGAAGGAGGTGGGATAAAATGAAGTGTAAGCGGTGTAAAAAAGGCACCTACCGAAATGGTAGGTGCCAAAATTGCGGGCGACTGAAGTCAACCGCCCGCAAAAGAAAACAAAGAAAGAAGAGATGAGAAAGTGGTGGGCCGGGGGCAAGAGAGATGGGGGCTGCACCCGGCCAATTTTATTTTGCTAAAATTTTTTTATGAGAAAACATCCAGAATTTAAACCATTTTTGGATACAGTAGAGCCTTTTGAATTAAAGATAAATAACAGAAGATTGTCATTAAAAATAGAAGTTAAAACTATTCAAGAAGAAAATTATTTAGAAGTTGGATATTGCTTAAGATTTTTTAAAATAACTGAAAAAGGGATGAAAATAAAAGAAATTTTTGAATTAATAACATATAGAAAAACCAATGAAGCTGTAAATCAAGTTCCTATAAGAAGATTAGACCTTCAAAACTTAAAAGAGGTACTTTTAGAAGTAAGAGAAGAATTAAATAATGCTTACAATAAAGAAAAAGCTCAAAAATACCTTTTCGAATTTTGCGAACAAATATTTTTATTAATAGACAAATTAAGAAGGTTTCATGAAATAAATTTTGAATTTATTAAAAATGATTATAAAATTATTTTAAATCTTATTGAAGAATATAAAATATTAAATGATAGCCAAATTAAAGAATTAAAAGAATGGTTAAATCTTCAAGGAAATTAGATGATTTATACAAAATAAGGCATTCATTAGCTCATCTTTTAGCAACAGTTGCTCTTAAAATTGATCCAAAAGCAAAATTTGGTGTAGGCCCTGTTATTGAAAATGGCTTTTATTATGATATTTTATTTTCAAAAAAAATTGATGAGAATATTCTTCAGGATTTAGAGAATGGTATCAAAGAATTGATTAAAGCAAACATTAAATTTGAAAAAAAAGAAATTTCTTTAAAATCAGCAAAAAATTTATTTAAAAAATTGAAACAACCTTTTAAGATTGAACTTTTAAATGATCTTCAAAAATATGGAACAACAGATTATGATGAAATAATAGAGATTAAAACAAAAAAGAAAAAACCTAAAAAGATAAAAAAAGTAACAATTTATAAGTCAGGAGATTTTATTGATTTATGCGAAGGAGGCCATGTTAAAAGAAGCGGAGAAATACCCCTAGATGGCTTCAAATTAGTAAAAATTGCAGGAGCTTATTGGAGAGGAAATGAGAATAATCCAATGCTTACTAGAATTTATGGAATTGCTTTTAAAACAAAAGAAGAATTAGAGAACTATCTTAAGCTTCAAGAAGAAATTGAAAAAAGAGATCATAGAAAACTAGGTGAAGAATTAGGGCTTTTTACTACGAATCCATTAATTGGTGCTGGTTTAATCTTATGGCTTCCCAAAGGAGGGATAATTAGGCAAATAATCCAAGATTTTGTTATCGAAACTTATAAAAATAATGGTTATCAATTAGTATTTACTCCACATATAGCAAAAGAAACTTTATTTGAGACATCAGGGCATTTAAGTTTTTATAAAGAAAATATGTACTCTCCAATTGATATCGAAAATGAAAAATACTATCTAAAACCAATGAATTGCCCGTTTCATTTAATGATTTATAAAAACTCTCCTAAAAGCTACCGCGATTTACCAATAAGATATGCAGAACTTGGTACAGTTTATAGATATGAAAGATCAGGAACTTTATCAGGGCTTACAAGGGTTAGGGGATTTACTCAAGATGATGGTCATATTTTATGCACTAGAGAACAATTAGAAGAAGAAATTTTAAATTGTGTTAATTTAGTAAAATATGTCCTAGAAAAATTTGGATTTAAAGAATTTTTTGTAGAACTAAGCATATGGAATCCTGCTAAGAAAAAAGATTATTTAGGATCAGAAAAAGATTGGAGATTTGCTATTAATGCGTTAAAAAAAGCAATAGAAAAAACTGGCTGGGAATATAAAATAATGAAAGGTGAAGCAGCTTTTTATGGGCCCAAAATAGACATAAAAGTAAAAGATGTATTAGGAAGAACCTGGCAAATTTCAACGATTCAATTAGATTTTAATTTACCAAAAAGATTTGATATCACTTATGTTGATAAAGATGGAAAAGCAAAAACACCATTTATGATTCATAGAGCGCTTTTGGGATCAATTGAAAGATTTTTCGGTTTGTTAATTGAAAATTATGGCGGAGATTTTCCTTTATGGTTAGCACCTATACAAATAGTTATTTTACCGATTAATGATAAACACATGGATTATGCAAAAAAAATTCTTTACAAGTTGAAAGACAATTTTAGGGTTGAAATCTGGGAACCAGATGAAACATTATCAAAGAGAATACTAAAAGCAGAAAAAGAAAAAATACCTTATATGATCATCATAGGCGATAAAGAAATATCTGAAAATAAAATTTCTGTAAGAAAACATAAAGAAGGAGATTTGGGAGATTTGCCTTTTGAAAAATTTGAAGAAATTTTGAATTCAGAAGTTTTTAATAGAGATCATATTTAATCATATAAGAAGAAAACATGGATGATAAAAATTTTAATCCGCATAAACCAAACGAGCCTTTGCAAGAAAATTATCGAAACTCCTCTGTGATATCAAAGCTAAAAGCTAAGAAAAAAATTTTGATTATTACTAGTATTTTATGTGTTATCACCATAACTATTCTTACCTTCTTTTATCGTAACAAAAGTAACCAACAATCACCTGAGCTATACCAATCAGCTGAATTGATTGAGACAGAACAACCGATTTCTATAAAATCTACGATTTTAACAGAATTTGCTGAATATAAACCATATACTGTAGACATAATTCCAAATGCTGACTCCTATAACCTACCAGTAAATTGGAATAAAATTAAGAATAGGCAAAAATTTAATCTAAGCAACAAAGTTAAACAAAAGTTGATAAAACAAGGTTTTGTTGCAATACCAACTAAATATGATGAAATTTATTCTATTTATAAGGACAACACCGAAAATGGTCGACCAAATTTTGTTACCATTGATTCTGTTTTACATGCTTTCCATATTCTTTATGATTACACTTTGCGAAATATAGAGTTAAATAAATTTATACCTGATTTAAAAAACTTAAACAAAGTATTACTACAAACAGCTATAAATCAGTATAATAGCATTACTGATCCTAAGCTGAAATCTGCCGCTAGGAAAAATGTCGCTTATTTTGCGGTCGCTTCAAAGTTACTTGAACCAGAAACTTCAGTTCCAGCTGATGTTAAAAATATTGTGGAGAAAGAGTTAAGTTTAATTGATAAACATGAAGGCTTTCAATATTCTCCTATTTTTGGCTATATAGAAGATTACAGTCAATATATCCCACGCGGGCATTATACTCGAAATGAAGATTTCAAAAAGTATTTTAAAACAATGATGTGGTATGGGAGAATGAGGTTTAGAATTACTTCACAAGAAGAAACACGTCAAGCCTTATTGATTTCATTAATGCTTAAACAGGCGAAAGTTAATCAAGAAGATGCATTAAAGGTTTGGGATAGAATTTACCAAGTTACTAGTTTTTTTGTAGGTAAAACAGATGATTTTAATGTTTATGATTATTTTAATGTAATGAAAAAAGTTTTTGGAGAAAACATATCTGTTAATAGTCTTGCCGACGATAGAAAAATTGATCAAGTAATTGCCGAACTTAAAAAATTACTAGGTCCTAAAATTTTCTCTTCATTTGTTCTAAAAACAGAAGATCCTACTGAGGCAACTAAAGGTTTTCGTTTTATGGGACAACGTTTTGTTCCAGATTCTTATATATTTCATCAACTTGTTTTTCCAAATGTAAAAGATTACATTGGGACTGAGCCACAGCCATTTACAGCAGAAACAATCGGACTTCAAACCGTTAGAGCTTTTCCTAGAGGCTTAGATGTTGCTGCAGTTTTAGGTTCAAAAAGAGCAAAAGAAATTCTTGATAGAGAAGGGGATTCTGCTTTTTATGGATATAACGAGCAGTTTCAAAAACTTAGACAAGAATTTTCATCACTTCCACAAAACAAATGGGTGGAAAATTTATACTGGAATTGGTTGTATTCACTTTTGCCGACACTTACAGTGAAAGGTAAAGGTTATCCAATATTTATGCGACAAGCTGCTTGGTTGGATAAAGATTTAAATTCATTTTTAGGTTCTTGGACAGAACTGCGACATGATACAATTCTTTATGCAAAACAAAGTTATACTATTAGGGAAATTCTTTCGCCTATAGAATTCGAGCCAGGGCCTCCAGTAAAAGACCGTGGCTATGTAGAACCTAATCCTGAAGTATACGCTCGGCTTGCTTCTTTAGCAAAATTCATGCGAGAAGGATTAGAATCGAGAAATTTGTTAAGCTCTGAATACAAATACAAACTTACAAAAATGGAAGAAATTCTTTTGACCCTAAAGACAATATCTGAAAAAGAATTAACGAATAAGGATTTAGAAAAGGATGATTACGAATTTATTAAAAATATAGGTCACATCCTTGAAAATTTGGTTAGTTTTTCTATAAAAGAAATGAAAGAAATTGCTTCAGAAACAGATACAAAAATGGAAATCATCGCAGATGTTCATACAGATAGCAATACATTTCAAGTTCTGGAAGAAGCGATCGGGAAACCTCTAAATTTATTAGTAGTGGTAAAAGATGGCGGTGAATTATATTTAACCTCTGGCCCAATTTTCTCATATTATGAATTTAAACATCCGATGAGAGATCGGCTTACTGATGAAAAATGGCAAAAAATAAAAAAGCCTCCTCTTCCAAATTTTACCCAAAGCTTTGTTGTAAAATAGTGGCTTTATCAAAATATGATCAGATTATTCGGGGTGCCGGGAATCGAACCCGGGGCCTCTGGCCCCCCATGCCAGCGCACTACCACTGTGCTACACCCCGCTTATAAAAATTTTAACCTTAAATTAATAAAATCTATTAGTGGATAACTCTTTAGCTAATAATTTTTTATAGCCATTGCGTTGCTGTGGTTTTTATATAAAATTTTTAAATATCAAATTAAATTTTAACTTTACATATTTATATGTTTTTTAAATTCTTTAAGAAAACTAAAGATATCTCAAGCCAAGAAGTAGTTACACGTATTCCCAAAGAACTACCAATAGAAGCTTTTGGAACAGAAGAAGAAAGAGAGCAAAGATTTTTAATAATCCTTTCTAAAATTAAAGAAGAAGCTGAAAGATTAGGAATTTCTGAAGAAATTTTTGTTAAAAAACTAGAAGAAGCAAAAAATTTTGTTAATAAAATGGTTTTATTTCATTCCACATCTACTGAGTCTTTTATTAAAATGTGGAAAAAACGTTCAAGTATTTATTCTTTGAGAAAATTAAGAGAATTAGGAATGAAAATCAAAACCCATACATATGGTTTTGATAGAAAATTTGGTTTAGATAATTTCGTTTTTCTCAGCATGAATCCGATTCGTTTTCAATTTGGCGAAATCCTAATAGGAGTTGAAATTACTATATTGCAAGAGTACTTTTCTTTAGTTTCATTGGAAGATATTTTAGAAATTATGCGAAAATTAACAGGATTAACTCAATGGGAAATAGACTTTTTGACTGAAGATCAAACAAAAGAGGTTTTGGAAGAATACCGGAAACAAATTTTAGAAGGTAAACATTTTTACCAAATTTTTTGCGCACTTCTTGCTCTTTATTTTAAAAATTCGCCTTATGAATATTATGAAGATGAAGAATTGCGAGACAAAATTTGGGGAAGCTTACAAACTTATTTAAGTTTAAAAGGAAGATACTCAGGTAATCCAGAAATTAAAATATATCCAGAAGTACCTTTATCAAAAATTAAAGGTGTTGTTGTATTTTCACCTCAAGTTAGAGAATTATTGATCCAAATTGGATTCCCTTCAGATAAAATAAAAGTTGTTCTTAAAAAAGAAAGTAAAGCCATTTTTGAAGCTTTTAAAGAATTGGGGTAATAATATTTGCTTATAAATTTTTATCTTTTCGAAAAACTAGTTAAAAGACTCTTACTTTTTACTTAAAAACCATAAAATTATAGAAGCTAATATACTTATAATTATAGAAGTTACAATGGGGAAATAAAAAACAAAATTTTCTCCTTTAATCAAAATGTCGCCAGGTAAAGGAAAGATTTTTAAGTTTAATTTCAATAATATGCCTATGAGGAATAAAAAAATTCCTAAAATTATTATTAAATCTTCAAATTTCATTTTTAAGAAAGTTTTGAACTATCTTCAATAACTCTTTTTTATTTTTAAACCATTTAACTTCCCCAATTTTATTTAATTCTCTTATTTGTTTTCTAGCAAATCTTCTGATATCTTTATAACATTTTTCAATAGCAAATTTAAGATCAATCTTGCCCATAACATATTTCCCAAACCATTCATATTCTAATCCAAAACTTATTATCCTTTTAAAGCTTAATCCTATTTTTCGTAATTTTTTTATTTCTTCTATAATCCCTTTTATTCTTTTTTTTAATCTCTTATAAATTCTTTTTTCTAATTTTTCAAATTCAATATAAGGAGCTAGTATTAAAATCTTATATTTTGGCTTTTTGATAAGTTTAGGAACCCTTCCTAGCTTTAAAGCGATTTCCAAAGCCCTAATCAACCTTCTTTTATTTTCTTTTTGAATATTTCTAGCTCTTTCTGGATCAATTTTTGCTAATTTTTGGAATAACGTGTTAGTATCTAATTTTTCTAATTCCTTTCTTAATTTATAATCAGGCTTAACTTTAGGTAATATCCACCCTTCTTTTAGTGCTTTTAAATACAAAATAGTACCACCACATATAATAGGAACCTTCCTCCTTTTTACAATTTTTTCTATAGCTTTATCTACATCTTTAAGCCACTTTCCTAAAGAATAATTTCTTTTTGGTGAAGCAATGCTTAAAAGATAATGTTTAACTTCTTTTTCTTCTTTTTTTGTTATTTTTCCACTTCCTATATCTAAAAATTTATATACCTGCCTAGAATCTGCATTTATAATTTCTCCGTTTATTTTTTTTGCAAGCCAGATTGCAAAATCTGATTTTCCAGAAGCAGTAGCTCCTGTTATAAAGATAACCTTTTGCATTTTATAATATAATTTTAAAAGGTCGTAATTTAATTTTTTAAAATTATGCACAAAACAATATTTCTCCTCATAATTCTTTTATTAGGTAGTTTAATTTATATAAACATTAGCTTAGCTAATGAAAAGGTTTTAATATGTCACAAAACACACAGTCAAAAAAATCAATATGTTTTAATTGAAATAAATAAAAGCGCTGAGGAGGCTCATATTCAACATGGAGATTTTTATCCTATAAATGAGAATTGTAAAGAAATACCTAGTCCAATACCAATGTAATGATTTCAATAGATGATTTTAATAAAATAGATTTAAGAGTAGGGAAAATAGAAGAAGCAGAAAAAATAGAAGGTACTAAATTGGTAAAGTTAGTTGTAAATATAGGTGAAGTTAGAAAAACAATAGTTGCTGGGATAGGAGAAAAATATGATTTAGAAGAGTTATTAGGTCAATTAGTTATTGTAGTGAATAACCTAGAACCAAAAGAAATAAAAGGTATCAAAAGTGAAGGAATGCTTCTTGCAGTAGATTCAGAAAATGGTCCTGTAATAATAGTACCATTAGAACAAGTAACCCCTGGAAGCAAGGTACGGTAGTTTTACTTAGTTTCTTTTTCAAAAATATATTCTGCTGCAGCAAGTTCTAGCGGTAAGGTTAAAATTGGTGGATCTCTTTTTATATTTAACTCTGCTTCAGAGAATAGTTTTATAAGTTTTTTAACCGAGTCTATGTTTATTTTTTTAGAAATTTCTATGATTTTTTGAACAATTTCTTCTTCATAATCTTTTATTAATTGCTTCTCCCAGATAGGCAATGTTTTTATAACCAAAATATCTCTTAAGATTTTTAAAATAGACCTTACATAAACCACTAAATCATATCCTTCTTCATAAACTTTGTGTATCTTTTTTATTGATTCTTCGAAATTTCTCTCTATTAATTTTTCAAGAAAATCAAGAATTTCTCTAGTGCTTACTTTACCTAAAAACTCTTCAACATATTCTTCAGTAATTGTTTTATGAGGATTTAATGATAATATAATTTTTTCTAACAAAGTTTCTGCATCTCTTAAAGCACCCTCTGCCTCTTCAGCTATTAAATATAAAGCTCTTTCAGTTACCTCTATGCCTTCATTTTCTGATATTTCTTTTAATTTTCTTACTATGTCTTTTATAGGGATCCTTCTAAAATCAAATCTTTGGACTCTTGATAAAATAGTTGGTGGAATTTTCTCTGGTTCTGTTGTTGCTAAAATAAAAATCGCATGCTTTGGCGGCTCTTCTAGTGTTTTAAGCAAAGCATTAAAAGCAGGTTCTGTAAGCATATGAGCTTCATCAATTATAAAAACCTTATATTTTCCTTGGATAGGCCTAAATCCTATATGTTCTTTTATGTTTCTTATTTCATCAATGCCTCTATTAGAAGCTGCATCCAATTCTATTAAATCCAAAAATTGTCCGTTATTTATTGCTTCACAATTTATACATTGATTACATGGCTCACAATCATTTAAATCAAAATTTAAACAATTTAAAGCTTTAGCAAAAATTCTTGCTGTTGAAGTTTTTCCAGTTCCACGTTGCCCCGCAAAAAGATAGCCTTGAGGTATTTTATTTTTATTTTTTAAAAAATTCTTTAAAATTCTTACAATTATATCTTGACCTACTATTTCTTTAAATGTTTTAGGTCGATATTTTCTATAAAGCATATAATAATTTTAGTAATAATTCTTAATTTCTAAAACAATTCCATGGTTTTTAAGTCTTTCAAGTGCTTTAATTTCAAGTTGTCTTACCCTTTCTCTTGTAATACCAAAAATTTTTCCAATTTCTTCTAATGTATGCATAATACCATCTTCCAATCCATATCTTAGCATTATAATCCTTTTTTCTTTTGGTGGTAAATCTTCTATAGCTTCTAGAAGTCTTTTTCTTAAAACTTCTAAACTTGCCTCTTTTTCAGGAGAAAAAGCTCTATCATCTTTTATCAATTCTTTAAGTTCTGTCTCTCCTTCACCTATTGGTTTTTCCAAAGAAGTAACATCATAAGTCAACTTTAATAACTTATGAAGTTTTCTTTCAGGTATCCTACACTCTTGAGCTAATTCTTCAGGAGTAGGTTCTCTGCCTAATTCTTCGGTTAGTCTTTTTTTTATTTTATTTAATCTGTATAATTGTTCAATAATATGAACAGGTAATCTTACAGTCCTTGCATGATCGGCCATTGCCCTTGTAATTGCTTGTCGGATCCACCATGTAGCATATGTTGATAGTTTAAATCCTTTTCTCCAATCAAATCTGTCAATAGCTTTTATTAAACCTAATGTCCCCTCTTGAACTAAATCCATAAATGAAAGTTTTTTACTTCTTCCATAATATTTTTTAGCTATGCTAAATACTAATCTCAGGTTAGATTTTATTAATCTTTCTCTTGCTTCTTCATCTCCTTGGGCTGCTCTTTTTGCAAGCTCTTTTTCTTCTTCTGGTGTCAATAACGGAATCTTATTTATTTCTTTTAAATATTGTTGAATATGAGGAGCCAAAGCCTCTTCTTCTGTAAGTTTTTGGATATCTTCGCTAATACTTTCTTCATCCAAGTCATCATTTAATCCCCAAAGTTCTCCACTACTTTTTATTTCTATTCCTACTAAATCTAATTCTTCAGCTATTTTTTCTAACAATTCAATATCTTCTTCAATTTTGGGGAATAATTCTAATATTTCTTTTTCTGTAACAAAACCCCTCCCCTTACCTCTTCTTATGAGTTCCTTTATTTTTGCTTCGAATAGGGCTTTTTTTCTTGACTTTCTTTGTTTTTTTGTTGCTAGTTTTTTATTTTTTTTAGATTTCCTAGGCATTTTTCTCTAGTATTTTTAATTTCTCTGTATAAAATTTTACTTGTTTTAATAAATTTTCCAAATCTTCAGGATTTATATTATTTATGAGCTCCTTATAATAATTTATTTTATTTTTGTAGTATTCCTTTAGAATTTCCTTTTGGATAAATTTAAATTCTTTTTCTAAATCAGAAGTATTAAGTTCTTCATATAACATTCTCAATCGTAATATATCTTGCTTTTCTTCATTGAACTCTATTTCTTCAAAATATTCCCTAAACTCATAATCCATCTCCCTTAGCAATATTTCCTTTTCTTCTTCTTTATTTAAAAGCTTTGAAAGAGCAACAAATTTTTCTATTAAATCAAACAATCTATTAGTGAAATAAGAAACTTGAGTTTCTGGCTCCTCTTGGACTTCTATTTGTACTTTATTTAATTCATTTATTATAAAATCTTCTTTTATTTTTAATAAAAGTGAAAGCTTATTGATATAAAATGAAGAAGCAACTACGTCTAAGTATTTAAGAAATGGAAGTATTAAATTTAAAGCTTTTCTTTTGTTATCTAAATCATTAAGATCGAATTTATTTTCAATGTAGTCAAAAAGATAATCAATGAAAGGCACCTTCTTTAAGTTTTCTATTGTATTTTGATTTTCAAAAAATTCAGCTAAATCTTTGTAAGGATCAAATATCAATTTATATATTTCAAATTTAGATTCTAATGCCAAAAGACCTGCCCTTAGGGAGGCCTTAAAACCAGCGTCATCGTTATCAAATCCTAATACTAATCTGTTTGTATATTTTTTTAGAATTTGAAGCTGTTCTTTTGTCAAAGAAGAACCAGATACAGCAATACAATTTTTTAGATTATTCTGGAAGGAAAGTATAAAATCAAATTGTCCTTCCACTATAACTGCTTCTTTTTCTTTGAGGATATAATCTTTAGAATAAACTAGTCCATAAATAAACCTAGATTTTTTAAATAAAATTGTTTCAGGGCTATTTAAATATTTTGGAGCCCTTTCTTTTTCTGGGAAGCTTCTTCCGGTAAAACCAACGATTTTTTTATCAATGTCAATCAAAGGAAAAATTATTCTGGATTGGAACTTATCTTCCCTCTTTTCATTTAAAAGCCCTGCTTTTTGAATTTCTTCTATATCATAACCCAAGGAAAGCAAAAAGTCTCTTAAGAAATTACCTTCATTTGCATAACCTAAATCAAAATACTCTATAGTTTCATCTTTTAATCCTCGTTTTTTTAAATAATCTAAAGCTTCCTTGACATCTTTCAAGGTTTTTTTATAATAGTTTAGGGCTATCCGGTTAATTTCTAGGATTTTTTTGATCTCTTGAAAGTCTGTTTCTTTTTGAGAAATATCAAGTTCTAAGCCTAATTTTTCAGCTAATCTTTCCACAGCTTCTTTAAATTCGAGATTTTCGATTCTCATATAGAAAGTAATTACATCACCAGCTGCTCCACACCCAAAGCATTTAAACATCTGTCTTTCTGGAGATACAAAAAAGGAGGGGTTTCTTTCTTGATGAAAAGGGCATAAACCCCTATAATAACTTCCTACTCTTTTTAACTCTACATACCCACCTATAAATTCTACAATGTCTAATTTTTCTTTAATTTCTTGCAATATTCTACTCTCCATTTCTTTTTTCATTATAAAAAATTTGTTAAAATTAAAATAATGCTCCAGAAAACAATAAAAGAAGAACAACAAGTCGAAGAAATAGAAATTGATGCAAATAACAAGTCATTAGGAAGACTTTCTACCTTAATTGCTTATTATTTACAAGGCAAACATAAACCAAATTACGCTCCTTATATAGATTTTCCTGTTTATGTAAAAATAAAGAATTGGAAAAACATAAAATTTACTGGAAATAAATTTGAAAAAAAATTAATTTATAAACATACAGGTTACATTGGACATTTAAGAAAATATACATTAAAAGAGTTATGGCAAAGAAATCCTTTGAAAATTATTCAAAAAGCTGTAGCGGGGATGCTTCCCAAAAATAAATTAAGAAAAAATAGATTAAAAAGAATAATATTAGTAGAGTAGATTAAAAATGGAAGAACAAAAATTAGATACATTAGAAGAAGTTGAAGAAAAAGAATTAAAAGAATTTGAAATTGAAGAAGAGAAAAAAACTGAAGAAAAAGAAATTGTTGAGAATGTTCCCCAACTTGAAGAAGGAAGATATATTGAAGGAATAGGGAGAAGAAAAGAAGCAATTGCACGAGTAAGAATTTGGCAAAATACTACAAAAGAAACCTTACCGATTTATGTTAATGGTAAAATTTATACTGAATATTTTCCTGTATTGTATTTGCAAAAAATAGTAGATGCTCCGCTTAGGAAGTTAAGATTATTTAAACATTATTTAGTTACTGTAAAGGTAAAAGGTGGGGGATTACATGGCCAAGCAGATGCGATTAAATTAGGTTTAGCTAGGGCTTTAGTAAAATTAAATCCGGAATGGAGGCCAAAGCTTAAAAAAGCAGGTTATCTAACTAGAGACTCAAGGGAAGTAGAAAGAAAAAAGTATGGACTCAAAAAAGCAAGAAGGGCACCTCAATGGCATAAAAGATAATGAAATTAGATAAACCTTTAATATTTTTCATTGCTGTGTTAACATTTTTGGGTTTATTTACTTTTTATGGGATATATGCTATCCTAGTAGTAAAAGATCCAATTTTTTATAGATTTTTATTTATCAAGTTTCTTCTAGGTAATGTTCTCCTCCCTTTTTTATTCTTTTTTATTTTTGCTTTTCTTAAGTGGAGCACAATAAGAAAAATTACTCTCCCATTTTTTTTATTTTCTTTAATTTTTACATTACTAGCTTTTTTGCCATATTTTCAATTACCCGGGAAAGAATCTGCTCGTTGGTTTTATTTTAAAAACATTTCCTTTCAACCTACAGAATTTTTAAAAATTTCAACCTTATTATTAATAGCCTTTATAGTTCCCTTAATAAAAAGGGGGCGAGATTACCTAATTATTACAATATTTATAATTGGAAGCATATGCGTAATAATTTATAAGCAACCTGCCTTAAGTAATCTTTTAATATTTCTTGCAGGGATAGCAGGAGGATTTTTTGGTTTAAAATTCTCTTTCAGAAATTTATTAATAATTGCATTAATAGGGATTTTAATTTTTATGATAGGTTTGACGCAAGAATATAGAGTTAAAAGAATTTTAAGTATTTTTACTACTGAAGGAGAAACTGCGTATCAATTAAAACAAGCACGATTAGCCATAAGCTCAGGAGGAATTTATGGAAAAGGCTTTGGAAAGTCAGAGTTTAAATTAATAGGAATACCCTTAATGATGACAGATTCAATTTTTGCTATCTATGCAGAAGAAACAGGTTTTATAGGTTCATTGGCTTTAATATTAATTTTTATTCTTTTCTTAGTTATAATCTTTCAAAAAGCAAGATTAGTTAAAAATGAAGAAAAAAAATTTTTTGTTTATGGGTTTGGAACAATGCTTTCAGCGCAAATTTATGTTCATATTATTGCTAATTTAATAGTAACAACAGGAGTGCCACTTCCATTTTTTAGCTATGGGCCATCGAATGCAATTTCTTTGATGATAGGTTTAGGGATAATTAATAGTTTAGAATATTCATAATATGGAAAAAATAATCATTTGTCTTACAGGAGGAGGTACAGGCGGCCATCTTTTTCCGTTAATTAATGTGGCTAAATTTTTAAAAAAAGAAATATCTTTAAAGGGTTGGGATTATGAAATCTTTTATTTAGGGGCAGAACCATTTAATAGAGAATCTTTGGTTAAGGAAGGAATAAATATTATTACAATACCTTCAGCCAAACTTAGGAGATATTTTGATATACGAAACTTTATTGATATTTTTAAATTCCCATTTGGGTTTTTAAAATCTTTATGGGTTTTATTTTTAAAAATGCCAAATGTAGTTTTTTCAAAAGGTGGGTATGGTTCTTTAGAAGTAGTTTTAGCAGCTTGGATTTTGAGAATCCCTGTAATAATTCATGAATCTGATTCAATTCCAGGATTGAGTAACAGAATAGCAGGAAAATTTGCAACAAAAATAGCTTTAAATTTCCAAAAAGCAAAAAAATATTTCAACCCTAAAAAGACAGCTATAATAGGGCAACCACTTCATCCAGATTTTGAAAAGATTATTCCAACAGATAAAGATTATGAAAGATATAAATTAGATAAAAATTTACCAACCATTTTGGTATTAGGAGGCTCTCAAGGATCTGCAAAAATTAATGAAGTTGTTATTCTTTCTTTAGATAAATTATTAAAAATTGCTCAAATTATTCACATTTTAGGTCCAAAACTTTATAAAGAAGACAAAAAAGTAGCAGAGGGCTTTATTTTAGAAAATGTACCTGTAAGAAAACATTTATATCATCCTTTAGATTTTGTTGAACAAGAGGAGTTGATAAAGCTAATGAAAATGGCAACGTTAATAATTTCGAGAGCTGGAGCAGGAGCTATTTTTGAAATTGCAGCAGCAGGAAAACCATCTATTTTAATTCCCATTCCTGAAAATGTAGTAGGAAGGCATCAAATAGAAAATGCATATGAATATTCAAATACTGGAGCTGCAGTTGTAATTGAAGAAAGAAATTTTACTCCTTCAATTTTTAGTTCAGTGGTAACAAGAATTTTAAACGATAAAGAGTTATTAGAAAGGATGGCTAAATATGCAGAAGAATTTGCTAAAAAAGAAGCAACAGAAATATTAGCAAGGGAATTAATGTTATTTTTCTTAGAGGAATGATTGAAAAAATGGATAATTTTATTTTTAACTTTTTATTAATTGCAATTTTATGGATTGTCGCTGTTTTCATTTTTTATGTAATAAAAGAACCTCAAATTGTTGTTATTTATCACCCTTATCCAGAAAGCATTCTCCTTTTTCCTAGAGAAAGCATTTTTATTCTTCCTATTGCTTTTTCATTTGTTATCCTTTATAATATTACTTTGAAATTCTTAGGGGTTAAAGAGTCAGAAATAAATAAATTAAATTTTTTAGTCTTCTTTATAGGGGCGTTGACGGAAATTTATATTTTTTTTATCAATTTTTAAAAATGTTAGCAGTTATAGAAGTTTCAGGAAAACAATATTTAGTTAAAGAAGGGGATAAGATAATTATCAATAGATCAAAAAAAGAAGTAGGTGAAGAAATTATTTTTGATAAAGTTTTACTGATCAATGATGACGGTAAAACATATATAGGAAATCCTTATATTGAGAATGCAAAGATTGTAGGAAAAATTTTGAGGCACATAAAAAAGAAAATTTTGATAATCAAATTCAAACCAAAAACTCGCTACAGAAAGAAAAAGGGCTATAAAAATTATTTCGATGAAGTTTTAATTGAAACAATACAATTTAAATGAGATTAGAAGAAAAAATTGAAAAACTCTTAAAAGATAAAATAGAAGAATTAGGCTATAAGTTATTAAAGGTTGAAATAAAAAGAGAATGGGGCACAAAAACACTTACTTTATTTATCGATAAAGAAGATGACAGAATAAGCCTAAGGGACTGTGAAATTGTTTCTAGATCAATAGAGCCTATTTTAGATGAAGCAGATTTAATAAAAGAGAAATATTATTTAATTGTTTCCTCCCCCGGGATTTAATTTATAATTTTTAATGAAGCCCCCGTAGCTCAATTGGCAGAGCAGGGGCCTCTTAAGCCCAAGGTTGCAGGTTCGAATCCTGCCGGGGGCAAACGGTGGGCGTAGCTCAATTGGTTAGAGCGGAGGCCTGTGGAGCCTCAGGTTGCGGGTTCGAGCCCCGTCGCCCACCAAAATTATGCAGATTGTAAAACACTTTGCTTTCACTTTTCTAGAGTTTATAATAGGATTAATAATAATCCTTTGGATGTTAACTTTAGTACTAACGCTAACAAAATCAACACAAATGTTTCCAAATGCAAGAGATACTTTAAGAATTTCTCATTTAGATAACCTAGAAAAAACCTTGAAATTACTAAAAATAGAAGATCCTAAATTTAAAGAATTAAATTATATTTCTTCTGGTACAGTATACATTTCGTTACCAGATAGTGCTTCTACTTGTGAGAATTGGAGTGATAAATTGCCGCAGTTACCTCCGGGATGGGTCTATAGATGTTCTCCAAATCCTACTAACATAGACGGTACTGGCTGGATCCCTATACCTTTTAACCAACTTTCTCTTTTTAATCTTATCTCTTTGCCTATAGATCCTATTAATAAACCCCCATATTACTATGCACTTATTGTTGGAGAAGGTTATAAATTCATAGCCAAGCTCGAAACAAATCAAAATATTTCTGCAAACGATGGAGGTACAGATCCTGATTCATATGAGGTAGGAAGTAATAAAAAGCTTGCAATTCCAACTCTTCCGTTGTATATCAATTTATTTGCAAAAGCAATAGGATGGACATACTATGAAGAAGCTTGGTCTTCGCAACCTACATTTGATGGTGGGTATATTATTACAGGCAATACACAAAGTCAAGGGGCAGGAGGCCGGGATGCTTTTATTATCAAATTAGATTACTCAGGAAATATTACTTGGGCAAAAACGATAGGTGGGGGGATGGATGATTCCTTCTATTCAGGGCAGCAAACATTAGATGGTGGATATATTGCTGTAGGATACACTCGTAGTTTTGGAGCAGGCGTTCGTGATATATTTATAGTAAAGCTAAGCTCTATAGGAAATATTTCGTGGGCTAAAGCAATTGGTGGTACAAATAGCGATTACGGTAATTTTATTAAACAGACTTCAGATGGTGGATACATTTTGATAGCAAATACTGCTAGTTATGGAGCAGGGGGTTATGATATTCTTGTTATTAAATTAGACAACAATGGAAATATTTCATGGGCAAAAACAATTGGCGGAGCAAATAATGATTATGGATATTCAATACAGCCAACTTCAGATGGGGGATATATTCTTACGGGGCATACTTATATAGTAAATAATCGAGATATTTTAGTTGTTAAACTTAACGGAAGTGGAGATATTAGTTGGGCAAAAACAATGGGTGGTAGTGGTGATGATACCTCTTTTTCTATCCACGAAACTTTTGATAATGGATACATCATTTTAGGATATACCTCTAGCTACGGGGTTGGTAATCGTGATATTATAATTATCAAACTAGATTCTTCAGGGAATATTTCATGGGCAAAAACAATTGGTGGAATAAATGATGATTATGGTAATTTCATCCAGCAAACATCAGATGGGGGTTATATCATTCTTGCAGCAACCACTAGTTATGGAGCGGGGGGTTATGATATTCTTGTTATTAAATTAGACAACAATGGAAATATTTCATGGGCAAAAACAATTGGCGGAGCAAATAATGATAATACTTATAACAATGGTCTTTATCAAACTTCAGATGGCGGATATATAATTGCAGGTTATACTTATAGTTATGGAACAAATGGCGACATTTTTATTATTAAATTAGATTCTAATGGTAATTGCGGTAATTGCAATCTTATCTCTTCTTATTTTCCTAGTCAACTATCAATATCTTTATCTAGTTCTGCTATAGATCTATCCATTGCTTCTCCGTCATTGTCTATTTCTTTCGTATCACCTTCTATTTCTGAAGCGGTTCCTAATAGTATTGAACTTTGCCCTCAGTAACAATTGTAGAATGAATTTTAACCATAAATATCAACTAGATATTTCGTTAAAATGAGAAGTGTAAGCTAGTAGACAAAAACGTTTTATTGGATTTAAAAATTAATTTTACAAATTGACAATCCTAAAAATATTTATTTATGGCATATTTTTTAAAGGAAAATTGTTAAGACTTTGAGTAGCAAACAATACGAATATTATGATATGATTTCAAATTTTTTTAATAATTATCAGGACAATAAAAAAAACAAAAGTATAAGAGATCTTAAAAAGCATAATAAAAGGCAACACAGAGCTACTACCCCTAAAACATTTTGCTTATTTATTAAAAATAAAGCTAAAATACACAAATGGCAAGGCTGATTACAAAATTTAAAACAGAAAATACACAAGAGAGATTTTTATGTTAATATTTTTTCTGATAGTTCTAGCGATTTTAAAATAGCCAGAGAATCTTATTGTGAGATCTTGCAATTTGAAAAATATTTTGTTAAAATCTCTTCTTATCTCATGAATTAAAGTAATTGGTCGAAAATTAAGAATATAAAAAAATGAGCGAAAAATTAGAGGAAATCAAAAAGAGGCTCCAGAGGCTCCTTTCTTTGTGGATTGATGAATCAAAGGTTAACCAGCTAGAAATTGATGCAAAAATTGATGAAAGAGGAGTGCTTGTTGAAGTAAATGGACCTAAGGAAGTATTAGCTTTGGTGATAGGAAGAAAAGGCCAAACTGTAAATGCTATAAGGCAGATCTTAAAGAGCATAGGAGGAGCAGTTGGAGCTGCAATTTCTTTGAAGGTACAAACTAAAAATAAATAAATTCCTACTGTAAATTTAAGATATTTTTAATTTCTTCTATTTTGGTCACGTATTTTTTATTGTTGTAAAAAATCTTCCAACCAGAGTGAGTTTTTTCTATTAAAAGAATTAAAATATCTGCAGTCTGAAAAATTTTAGATTGCTTCCAAAAATGTTTTATTTCATTGGATGATAGTTTTTTACCTTTTATTTGCCAGAATATATATTTTCTTTTAGATTTTATAAAAGTCAAGCCATCAAATAAACCCCAAAAATCTTTTCTCAAGTTAATTATCCTTGGTTTTATTTCTGTTTCACTTGAGGGGAAAAGCTCTTTTAGCTTTAAAGAAAAAAATTTTTCTAATCGTTTACCTTTTGAACTTTTATCTTTTAATTTTCTCATATTTTATTTAAAATTATACTAATAATGGTAGAATTTTTAATTTTTTTTGAATTCATCAAGCAATTATTAACACCCTCTAATGTTTTTCTAACTGTAAATAATTTAAATAATACTACCACTCCTTTGATAAAAGAAGAAGAACTGCAAAAGATCAATTTGTTAAAAATTGATGAAAACAAAATCTCAGCAAAAAATGTTTTAATAAAAGAAATAAAAGGCCCTATTCTTTATTCTAGAAATATAAAAGAAAAAAGACCAATAGCCTCTCTGACAAAAATAATGACTGCTTTAGTAACTTATACTACCTTTGATGAAGAAGAGAAATTTAAAGTACCTAAAAATTTTAATTTTTATGAAGCACAGATAGAATTTAAGCCAGGGGAAGAATTTAATAGGAATGATTTAATAAAATCAATGTTGATATCTTCTTCAAATGCATCTGCATTACTTATTGCTTCAAAGATTTCAGAAAATGAATTTGTTAAAAAAATGAACAATCTTGCTAAATCCTTAAATTTAAGTGACACAAATTTTGATGATGTGACTGGTCTTTCTAATAAAAATATTTCTTCTTTAAATGATCTTTATTATTTAAGTGAGTATATTTTGTCAAATTATCCTGAGATATTCTTTTTTTCTAAAGATAAAAGTTTTACCTTGAAAGGAAAGTTTAACAGGATTTTATATAATACCAATCAATTAATTTATAAATATGATGAAAATATTTTAGGGAGCAAAACCGGTTTTACAGAAGAAGCAGGGCAATGTTTGATTATGATAGTAAAGTTTCCTAAATCGCCATTAATATTTATAGGACTCTTAAATTCAAATGACCGTTTTCGAGATGGGGAGTATATATTAAAAGTTTTAGAAGATTTTTATAAAAATCAATCATAAAAATGGAATTACAACTTTTGATAATAAAAATAATTACATTGGGCATCTTTAGTTTTTTACTGAGTTTTTTAATTTTTCCTTTGATCATTCATTTATTAAATAAATTGAAGATAAAAAAAGAAATTGCAAAAGAAAATGCTCCTGTATTTCAATCTCTTCATAGTAAAAAATCAGGAACTCTAACTATGGGAGGAGTTATTTTTTGGTTAACCCCGCCATTACTTTTGCTTTTACTTTATATTTTTAATTTTTTAACTCCTGACTTCTATCAATGGATCAATTTTTTAAATAGAAAAGAAACTTTTCTTCCTCTAGGTTTTTTAATTTTAGGAGGGATAGTAGGTCTAATAGATGATATTTTGGGTATTGTAAATTTTAGAAAAAAGAAAGGCCTTTCAATACAAGAAAAGTTAATAATATACTTTGCGTTTTCGTTAGTTGTTGCTTGGTGGCTCACAGCAAAATTAGGCATTAGATATTTATATGTTCCATTTTGGGGAAGGATTTATCTACATATAGCCATCTTTTTTATTTTTTTAATTTTTTATGTGATAGCAGTGTCTTTTTCTGCCAATGAAACAGATGGTCTAGACGGACTTTTAGGAGGAGTTTCTTTATCAATTATAGGAGCTTTAGCTATAATTTCTTTTATAAATGGACATTATAATTTAACTGCACTTTCTGTAGTGATTTTAGGTGCAATATTATGCTTCTTATGGTTTAATATTTATCCAGCAAAAATTTTTATGGGCGATACAGGATCAATGGCATTAGGAAGCTATATAGCAATAGTTTCTTTATTGGAAGGTGTTTATCTTTTATTGCCTCTTTTGGCCCCAGTTTTTATTTTAGAATCTGGTTCAGTAATTTTACAAGTTACCTACAAAAGATTTTTAAAAAGAAAAATATTTATTTCTACACCAATCCACCACCATTTTGAGGCCTTAGGATTACATGAGGCAAATATTGTTTTTAAATTCTGGGTTATAAATTTTATAGGGGCAATTTTGGGAGTTTTAATATTTATTTTAGATAAATTAAAATGAGCATTTTAGTAATTAAAGGAGGCAGAAAATTAGAAGGAGAAATAAAAGTATCAGGATCTAAAAATACAGCCTTAAAAATTATCGCTGGAAGTTTAATAAATAGAGGGATTAATGTTTTATACAATGTACCCAAAATATTAGATGTACTTTGGCTTTTAGATATTTTAAAGTATTTAAATTGTAAAGTGATATGGGAAAATAATAAGTTAATTATAGATAGCTCCCAGATTAAAAACAAAGATTTGAATATAGAAGAAGTTAAAAAGCTTAGAGCTTCAATAGTTTTATTAGGTCCACTGCTTGGATTATTTCATGAAATTAAAATTGCAAGACCAGGGGGAGATATAATTGGAGCAAGATCAATAAATGTTCATTTAAACTCTCTTTCAGAATTAGGATGTGAATTTTCTTCTGGTGAGGTTTTAACTGGTAAATTTAAAAGATTAGAAAATGATACAGTCATTTTAAAAGAAAGTAGCGTAACAGCAACAGAAACTTTACTTCTTTTTTCTGCATTTAGTACTAAACCAATTAAAATAAGATTAGCTGCAACAGAACCGAGTGTAGTAAGCGTTTGTAAATTTTTGCAAAAATTAGGTGTAAAAATAAAAGGAATAGGAACTCCATTTTTAGAAATCGTGGGTCCAAAAAACTTTAGAAAAAAAGTAGAATTCAAAATCCCTCCAGATCCCATCGAAGCAGGTACTTTTATAGCTTTAGCAGGAGCAACTAAAAGTAATTTACTAATAAAAAATATAAATCCATATGAATTAGATTCTGTATTTATTGTTATGAAGGAAATGGGTTTTAAGTACGAAGTTCTTGATAAAAAAATTAAAATTTATAAAAATAACAATTTAAAAAGTACAAAGATCCAGGTTGGTTTATATCCGAAATTTCCATCAGACTTACAACCACCATTTGGAGCTTTAGCTACTCAAGCTGAAGGAGTTACTTTGATTCATGATTGGATGTATGAAAATAGATTTTCTTATATAAATGAATTAGTTTATATGGGAGCAAATGCAGAAATTTTAGATCCTCACCGAGCATTAATCATAGGCCCATCAGCACTAAAAGGAAAGGAAATAAGATCTTTGGATATAAGAGCTGGTGCAGCGTTAGTAATTGCGGGTTTAATTGCAGAAGGAGAAACAATAATTTATGAAGCAGAGAAAATAGAGAGAGGATACGAAAATTTGGTAGAGAAATTGAAAAAAATAGGAGCAAAAATTGAAAAAATTGAAAATTAGCACCCTTGATTTTTGGATGCTAATTTTCTATAATTATATTAGAATTATGTTAATAAAAAATATAAAGTTAGGTCGAATTAAGGATATAAATTAAAAAATGGCAATAATCAGATGGGATCCATTTAGAGAAATTGAAAAATTTTTCTCAGAAGAATTTTTCCCAGCATTAGTTCCCACTTTTAAGTTTTCTGATATTCCTGTTGATATGTATGAAACTGACAAGGAATTAGTAGTTGAAGTAGGAGTCCCAGGGTTTAAATCAGAAGATATAAAAATAAGAGTCGATGAAGATCAACTTATTATTGAAGCTAAAAAAGAAGAAAGAAAGGAAGAAAAAGAAGGAAATTATTATAGAAAAGAAATCAGAAGAGGGAGTTTCAAAAAAATAATTTCACTTCCTTATGTTGTAAATCCTGACAAAGCTAAGGCAAAATTAGAAGAAGGAATTTTAAAGGTTACATTTCCTAAGCCAGTAGAAAAAGAAGAAAGAGGAAAAGAAATTAAAGTTGAATAAAACTAAAAATATATGTTAAGGAATGATCTTAAAAAAGAAGTATTTATAAGATGTGTTGAATTGCATTTAGAAAGCGGAAAGCCTGTTGGTTCCAAGATTTTGAAAAAAAGATTTTTTGAGGATTTGGGCGATTCTACTATTAGGTTGTATTTAAATAAACTTTCTAAAGAAAGACTACTTGAAAATGTGAAAAATTATTGTGGGAGAAGGCCAACAGATTATGGATGGAGGTGTTTTTTAAGGTGGAATATTGATAACATAATTTTAAATGATGAAGAATTGCGAACGATAAAAAGTATGAGTTTGATTGGTAAAATTATGTTTCTTTCTTCATTGCTGAAAATTTATTATATTCTTAGAGAAAGCGACGGACATATGGTAGAAGGAGGTTTAGAGAATATATTAAAAAATAGAGAATTTAGAAAAAATGAAAATATTGCTGACTTTGCTGTATTTTTAACTAAAGCTAAAAAATACTTAGATCAATTATCCAGAAAGTATAAAGATGAATCCCTTGTTCTTTATATAGGTAAAGAGTTCCCATTAAACGGAAAAGAATCTACTCCTTTTTCATTTATTGCCAAAAGATTTTCTAACAAATTTATTTGCTTCCTTGCATTAAAAAGAATTAATTATCCTTATTTAGTAAAATTAATTGAACACACCTTCAAATGAGCGAAGAAAGAGAGAATTTTGAAAAATTACCACAAGAAAGCGAAACAATAAAGGAACTTCACGAAGTTATTAAGAAATTGGAAAAAGAAAAAGAAAGTTATTTGGAAAGTTTAAAAAGAGCAAAAGCAGATCTTTTAAGTTATAAAAAACAAGTTGAAGAAAAAATCCAAGAGTTTATAAAATATGCAAATGAAGAATTAATATTAAATTTATTGCCTGTAATTGATAGTCTTGATCTTGCAATTTCTAACCTTTCAGAAGAAGCAAAAGAATCTCCTTTAGGTAAAGGATACATATTAATCCAATCCCAAATTATGAATATATTAAAAAATCATGGATTAGAAGTAATAAATCCAGAAAATCAAAAATTTGATCCTGTATTTCACGAAGCAATTGGTGTTAAAAAATGTGAAAAAGAAAGCTGTGATAAAAATGATGATAATATAATAGCGGAAGTATTAACAAAAGGATATCTTTTAAATGGAAAATTAATTAGGCCAGCAAAGGTTATAGTAATTTCTCATTAACCATGCCCAAGATAATCGGAATAGATTTAGGCACAACCAATTCAGTAGCAGCAATTAACAAGAATAAATATTTTAAAAATGCAAAAATCCCTTTATTTAAGGAGATTTTTAATAATTTGAAGAAGCAAATGGAAGTAAAGACTCCAACGTTAGGCAAAGTTTTAGGAGGCTATACTTTAGCTTTTAGATGTTTGTTAAATCAAATGCTAAATCACTTAAATGCTGTATGTTTTAAAAATCCTTTATTTTTCAGCATTTTTAAATGCCTTAATACTTAATTAATTAGCAAAGAAATTTAACCATGCCCAAGATAATCGGAATAGATTTAGGCACAACCAATTCAGTAGCAGCAATTGTTGAAGCTGGGGTGCCAAGAGTTATAGAAAATAGAGAAGGCATGAG
>JAUQQN010000004.1:0-6659 GCA_030549845.1 Patescibacteria group bacterium | reverse complement strand
TAATTAATTAGCAAAGAAATTTAACCATGCCCAAGATAATCGGAATAGATTTAGGCACAACCAATTCAGTAGCAGCAATTGTTGAAGCTGGGGTGCCAAGAGTTATAGAAAATAGAGAAGGCATGAGAATTACTCCTTCAGTTGTTGCTATTTCTAAAAGTGGTGAAAGATTGGTTGGGATATTAGCAAAAAGACAAGCTATTACCAATCCTTTAAATACTATTTTCTCAATTAAAAGATTGATAGGAAGAAGATATTCTGATCCAGAAGTTCAAAGAGCAAAAGCTAAACTTCCTTATGAAATAAGAGAATCTTCAAATGGGGGAATTGAGGTAAAAATGGGTGATAAGTGGTATAGACCAGAAGAAATATCAGCTATGATTTTACAAAAGATTAAAATGGATGTTGAAGAAAAATTAGGAGAAAAAATAGATGAAGCTGTTATTACAGTACCTGCTTATTTTGATGATTCACAAAGATCTGCAACAAAAGCAGCTGGTGAAATAGCAGGTTTTAATGTAAGAAGAATTTTACCTGAACCAACAGCAGCTGCGTTAGCTTATGGATTAGATAAAAATGTTAATCAGAAAATTTTAGTTTATGACTTTGGAGGTGGAACTTTTGATGTTTCTATTTTAGAAATAGGAGATAATGTAATTGAAACAAAAGGAATTGGAGGTGATTCATATTTAGGTGGTGATGATTTCGATCAAAGAATAATAGATTATTTAGTTGAAGAATTCAAAAAGCAAGAAAATATTGATTTAAGCAAGGATCCATTAGCTTTGCAAAGGTTAAAAGAAGCAGCAGAAAAAGCCAAGCAAGAGCTCTCCACATTATACGAAACTGAAATCAACCTACCTTTTATAGCTTCAGTTAAAGATGAGCCAAAGCATTTATACTTTAAATTAACACGATCTAAATTAGAAGAATTAACAAGAGACCTTGTGGAAAGATCCATTGAAATAGTTGATAAAACCTTAAAAGAAATTGGTTTAACACCCAAAGACATTGATGAAATTCTTTTAGTTGGTGGTCAAACAAGAATGCCATTAATTCAGCAAATGGTAAGAGATTATTTTGGGAAAGAACCACGAAAAGATATAAATCCAGACGAAGTAGTAGCAATAGGTGCAGCAATTCAAGCAGGTATACTACAAGGAGATGTAAGAGAAATTTTGCTTTTAGATGTTACTCCACTGACTTTAGCAATAGAAACATTAGGTGGAATTGCACATCCAATGATACCTAAAAATACTCCTATACCTTTTTCAAAAACAGAAATTTTCACAACAGCAGAAGATAACCAAAGTGCTGTAGAAATTCACGTTGTTCAAGGGGAAAGGCCGATGGCTAGTGATAATAAAACATTAGCTCGGTTTATTCTTGATGGTATTCCTCCGGCCCCTAGAGGAGTTCCTCAAATTGAAGTTACTTTTGATATAGATGTAAATGGTATTTTAACAGTTACAGCCAAAGATAAAGCAACTGGGAAAACCCAAAGTGTAAAAATAACAAGTTCTACTAATCTTTCTAAGGAAGAAATAGAAAGAATGAAAAAAGAAGCTGAAATGTATGCTCAGGAAGATTTAAGAAAGAAAAGATTAGCAGAAACAAGAAATCAAGCAGATAATTTGATATATCAGGCAAATAAATTGTTACAAGAATATAAAGATAAAATCTCCCAGGATTTAGTTAATAACATACAAAATAAAATTAAAGAATTAACTGAGATTAAAAATACTGATAATGCGGATTTGATTGAAGAAAAGATAAAAGAACTTTCTCATCTTTTATCCCAAATAGGTCTCCAATTTTATAAAGGAACAGAAACAGAACAGCCAAGTATGTAGTTATGTTATAATTTAAATTTCTATGGTAATTACCACACAAGAGTATTTAAAGATTCGAATACCTTATATCAAATCTACTATTCTTTTTCTTTTGGTTTTAGGATTTTTTGTGCTTTCATTTTGGGCTTTATCAATATTCCTTATAAATAAAAATTTTTATTATTTAATTTTCTTTTTAGTCTTTTTAGTTTTATTTTTAGCATTAAGAACAATCTCTTGTTTAGTTAATTCTTTTTTAGAAAATATCGGATTAATAATTTTCCCAGTTATTTTATTATTCGGATTTCTTTTTTATGTTTTAAAATTTCAATATGAAAATTTAAACCTGATTCTTTATATTGCATTAATTTTTATTTTTTTTAATCTAATTTTATGGTGGAAAATTAAAAGGATTTATGAAAGCTTAATTAAATTAGATTTCAGTAAGTTATTTTTAACAAGCTGGGATTTTTACATTTATATTTTAATATTTTCATTTTTTTTATGGCTTATAGTAGGTTATGATGTGCAAAGTTTATCCAAAGATAAAATTATTAATTTCATTAGTTCATTAAATTATTTTTTTGAAGTTTTAAATTTAGGGATAACACCAAATACCAAAGTATCAGATATTTTAACTAAAAATTTACCGCAAAATATTGACGAAAAAACAAAAGAACAAATGATAGAAATTGCCATTGCTGAGCTCAATAAGAATTTCAATTTAAATCTAAAGAAAGATTCAACCTTTAAAGAGGCTATAAGTGATTATATTGTAAATAGAATAGAAAACCTAAGACAAACCCCTTCTACATTCATGGGTGTTAAAATAATAATAGGATTAATTATTATTTTAGTTTTGAGATATATTTTGATTATATTAGGCTATTTTGGTTTAATAATTGCATTTCTTATTTTTAGTTTAATCAAATATTTAAAATTAGTTGAAATTAAATTTGAGAAAATTGATAAAGAAGTAATCAGTATATAAAAATGGAAGATTATTATCAAATTTTAGGAGTTCCAGAAAATGCTTCTGAAGAAGAGATAAAGAAGAAATTTAGGGAGCTTGCAAAAAAATATCATCCAGATATGGGCGGAGATCCTGAAAAGTTCAAAAAAATTCTAGAAGCTTATAGAGTGCTTTCAGATAAAAAATTAAGAGCAGAATATGATAAAAAAAGGAAAATGATGAAAGAAGGTTTTTCGTTTGAGTTTCCTTTTGGTTTTGAGGATTTACATTCATTTTTCAGAAACCAAACTTTTGATGATCTTTTAAGTGATTTGATAGAAGAATTCTTTTCTTTTGCACCCGAGGAAAAAAGAGATATCATCTTGGATTTAGAAGTTGATTTAAGTGAAATTGTTCGAGGAGCTAGAAAAATTATAAATTATAAAAGAAAAACCATATGCAATATTTGTAAAGGAACAGGGAGTGAAAGTGGTAAATTAATAAAATGCCCTGTATGTGATGGAAGGGGAAAAGTTATTTCAAGATCAGGTTTCTTTACTGGGTTTATTTTTGAAACAACAAAAACTTGTAAAAACTGTAATGGTAAAGGTCAAATACCAGAAATTATTTGCAAAAATTGTCAAGGTAGAGGATATGTAATAAAAGAAGAGGTGGTAAATATTGATTTACCTCCACATTTTGATCCTTATGAATTAATTAAAATTCCATTATTAGGAGATCAAGACCCAGTTACTAAAAAAAGTGGTGATCTTATTGTAAGAATAAGAATAAAACCGCACCCAAGATTCAAAATAAGAGGAAGGGATATTATAGGAGAAATAGAATTAAATTTAATTGATCTTATCTTAGGGAAAGAATTTATCTTAGACTTTCTGGGTGAAAAGATCCCATTAAAAATACCAGAAGGATTCTCTGGTGAATACATAAAAATATTAGGCAAAGGATTAAAAGGAGGAGACTTGATTTTGAAAATAAAGATTAAACCTATCAAAAGACTTTCACCAAAAGCTAAAAAACTATTGGAAGAGTTGAGAAAAGAACTAGAAGAAAATTAAGCCTCTTCTATTTTTTTAATTTTTTCTAGCCTTCTTATATGCTTTTCTTCTTTTTTAAACATAGTATTTAAAAATATTTCAATTAAATAAAAAGCTTGATTCTCGTCAATAAAATCAGCAGGAAGGCATAATACATTTATGTCATCATCTTCTCTTGCTTTTTGAATTATTTCTGGGCTTAATCCTAAACAAGCCCTAATACCTTTTACTTTATTTGCGGTTATGCAAACTCCTACACCTGAGCCACAAAGTAAGATACCTTTACTGTTTTCATTTTTAGCTACTTCTAAAGCCAATTTATATGCTATATCTGGGTAATCATCATCTGGATTATAACTAAAAGCTCCTAAATCTATTACATGATAATTGTGTTTTTTAAATTTTTCTAAAAGTTTGTTTTTTAGTTCAAATCCTCTATGATCACAACCTATAAAAATTTTTATTGACTCCATGTTATTTAATGATTATAATTTATTTTTAAAAATGATAAATAATCCAACCTTTCTAATAAATATTCTAACTTTATTAGCACTTTTGTCATCAGCAAATGTATTTAACATTGATGAATTAATTTTAAAACTTAGTGAAATATATATTCAACCATTTCCAGAATTTTCAAAAGAAGCTCTCTACTTTAGATTTCCTAATTTTGATAATTGGGAAAGACCAGAAGGTCCAATAAAAATAGGAATTCAAATAGGACATTGGATAAAAGAAAATCCACCAATAGAGCTAAAACGAATATCTAAAACAGGAGCTGTCATAAGCAGCTTAAAAGAAGTAGATATAAATTACCTTATAGGTAGTGAAGTAAAAAATATCTTAGAATCTAAAGGTTATAAAGTTGAGCTTTTACCCGCAGTTGTTCCTCCAGAATATTATGCTGATGCTTTTATTGCAATTCATGCAAATTCTACAGATAAAAAAGTTAGTGGTTTTATGATTTCAACTCCGTTTATTGATTATTCGGGTAAAGCATTTAAATTAAAAGATTCAATTATAGAATCTTATTCAAAATATACAAATTTACAGTTTATAGATGAATTTACTTCAAATATGACTCATTATTATGCTTTTAATTGGTCAAAATATAAACATGCAATTCATCCCAAAACCCCAGCTGTGATTTTGGAAATGGGAAATATGCAAAATCAAAAAGATTTATTAATTTTAATCCTAGGTTATAAAAATGTAGCTCAAGGAATAGCTGAAGGGGTTGATAAATTTATAAAGGAAAATTATTAGCTAGCACTTAAAACGCTTTTTACTTTGTTTATTAATTCATCAAGATCTGCAGCTTTTGTTAAATAATCAATTGCACCTATTTCTTCTGCTAATTTTTTATGGTACTGACTAATTAACTCAAAATCTTCACTATCTTCATCCATAGAAGTTATAAAAATTACCTTTATATTTTGCAGTTCAGGGTTTTCTTTTATTTTTAAAAATACCTCCACCCCATTTATGTTTGGCATTAAAATATCTAATAAGATTAAATCAGGTTTGGTGCTTTCTAAAATTTTTAGAGCTTCCTCTCCATTTTGCGCTTCAATCACCTCAAAACCTTCATAAGCTAATTTGTTTTTCCATATCTCTCTAAAATTAGGATCATCATCAACTAATAAAATTTTTTTGCCTAGGTCCATTTTTATGTTAAATTATAAAAAAGATTTAATTTTTTTTAAAATTTCTTCTAAGCTTTCAGTTTTGTGGATTAGGCCATCAGCACCAAATGACCTCGCTAAAGCTTCATCAACCCTCTGTCCATTATCTGTGTAATCTAAATTTGTGACAAAAAGTATTGGTATCGTTTTGTCTTTTAATAATTTCTTTATTTCTATTAAACCATTAAATCCATTTATTTTTGGCATTGCTATATCCAATAAAATTAAATTAGGTATTTCATCTTCTAATGCTTTTAAAGCATCTTCTAGTTCAAAAAAACATTTTACATTAATTTTCTCTTTCTCCAAAAGTAAGGTAAAAAGATTACAAAAATTTATGTCATCATCTATCAAAAAAATTAATTTCTTGTTTTCTTCACCATTCATTAAATAATTATAAAACGTCTTTGTCAAGTTTTATATAAGTTTTAAATCTTAAGAAATAGGTAACTCTACGTAAAATCTACTTCCTTTTCCTTCTCCTTCAGATTCTGCCCAAATTTTCCCTTTATGGGCTTCTACTATATATTTTGCTATATAAAGCCCCAAACCCGTCCCTCTAATTTCTCTTTTAATACTAGGATCTCTAACAAATTCACCAAAAAGCTTCGATTGAAGTTCTTTCGACATTCCTATACCTGAATCAGCAACAGTTATTAAAACTTTATTATTTTCTTTAGAAAGACTTACCCTTACCCATCCTTTAAGAGTATATTTTATTGCATTGTCTATTAAATTTTGAATTACCTGAGAAATTCTAATTTTGTCAGCTTTGATAATTAATTGTTCTAAATTAGTTTCAAAAGTAAGTTCTAGTCCTTTTTCGTTTGCTATTAACTGGAAGTTGTTAATAATTTCTTTAATTAAATTTACAATTTCAACTTCCTCAAAATGTAACTCCATTTTTCCTTCTTCAATTTTTCGATAATCCATAAATTCTTCCACCAATTCTAAAAGGTTATCAACAGAATTTTTAATTTTCTTAGCAAAATCCCTAGCTTGTTCAGGAACATTTTCCATTGATTCGGCAATTAATTCTGCATAGCCCTTAACAACAGCCATTGGTGCCTTAACTTGATGTGAAGCAAAAGATAAAAACTCAGATTTAATCCTATTTAATTGTTCAAGTTTTTCT
>JAUQQN010000003.1:17130-44437 GCA_030549845.1 Patescibacteria group bacterium | reverse complement strand
ATGGATTTTTGAAATATACTAAAAGACCAAAGCCGATACTTAGAATAAAATTTGCTAATCCTGATAAAGCAAATATTTTTAATAAATTCATACTGTAACCTTTTTGTGTGTAATTATCCAATGTACTTTTAAGGGCTCTTCATAAATTTTTGTATTTGAAATCGGGATATCTGATGAATGTATAATTTTTATTAGGTAACCCAAATTTCTATAATACATATGAGGCCAATTTATTTTTTTTAAAAATTTCATCTCACTATTTGGCCTTATATTACCCCAAATTAATAAGCCATTTTTATTTAGAAGATTTTTGTAGCAAAAACTTAATAATTTTATACACTCTTCATCAGAAAAATAATCCAATAAACCCACTATTTCTATTATATCAAATGAATTATTAATACCTAATTCTTCTATTTTTTTAGCACTCCCGATGATACCCGTAAAATTAACTAAATTTGTAAGATTATTTTCATTTATAAGTTTTTTGGAAAGCTCAAAAACTCCTGGATGTTTGTCCAAATTAAAAATCAAAATACGCTTTTCTTTTAGTTTATTTTTGATTGCTAAATAATTAATAGCTTGAATAACGCCTCTACAAGAACCACCTCCAATCGATAAAATTTTTATTTCATTCTTATGATTTAAAATATTTTCAATTTCATTTGTAATTAATTTTTCAACAAGTTTTAGTCTATTTCTGATAGCTTTGGGTTGAGATAAATAAATATGCCAAAAATAAGTGAAAATGCCATGTAAAATTCCGTTTCGGAAAACCTCGATTTTTCTTTGAGGGAATGTATATAAAACTTCTATGGCATGAGTTGTACCTGGTTTGCTTAAAACAGGACCTGAATCTTTTGTTGTTTTCTGTAAAATAAATTTTAAAAATTGATCTGGTATATTATTCAAAAAGGGCAATAAAAATAATGCTCTTATTACTTTTGTAAATATTGCATGTTTTTCAAAATCAATATTTAAACTTTTTGTTTCTTGCAGTACTTCATCTATTTCAATTAATTTTTTTATTTTTTCCATGGTAACTAATACTATATCTTCTATTTCCAAATTATAAATATTATAAATAGGTTCTCCAATATAAATTTTCACTCTCTTTCTACCTGTTAATAATGCAATGAAATTTTGGAGTTTTCCAAATTGATATAGATTAACTATTGCAATAGGTAAAATTGGTGCTTTCGTAGTTTTATGAAGATAACCTATACCTCTCTTTCCTTGATGTAATTTTCCATCTGGGCTTATCTTGCCTTCTGGGAAAATAAAAATTTTTCCATTTTTATTTAAAATATCTACAGCAACTTTTAATTTTTTTTCTAAATTTTCTTTTGAGCCTCTTAACACAGGGATGCTACCATTTAGTCTTACAAATGAAGCTACTATTAACGAAACAGGAAAGAAGGGAGGAGATTTTAAAAAATCAAAATACTCAGCAGCCGCTATATACCTTATCGGTAATATATCATTAAATGAAAATCCTAGTTTCTTAAAATATCTTGTAAGAGCCCATCCTCCTATAATTGGATCTAAAAAATTGGTATGATTAGAAGCTATTATTAAAGATTTTTCAGAAGATAATTCGTAATTTTCTCCAATTGGTATAATTTCAATTTTGAATAATAATTTCATTAAAGGATAGCAAAGGTAATATAAAAAAATTTGAAAAGCTTTCGCCATTATTATTAATATATTATATAAGAATTTAATAAGAATTTAAAAATCTAATATTTGGGATCTAGTTTTGTAGTTTGTTTCAATAATTAATTCTCCCATGTGTAAATTTTATCTTTAAAATGCTGATTTCTTAATTTATCTATTTCGGTTAGATTTACAAATGGTGTTGGTTGTAATACATATAAATCACTTTCATTATTAATTGTTTCGGCTCCAGTATATTTGTTAAACTTCCGAAATTTCTCTTGAATTATTAAGCCTAAACTATCAATAATTTTTTGAACCTTCATTCCTCTTTCTGGGCTTTTATCAGTATAGCCATAGCACATAAAAATAAATTTATTTTTCAAGAATTCTAAAGATTTCCTTTTTTTATTTCTGCCTTTCCCTAATAAAATTTCTAAAGCTCTTATGAGCCATATTCTAGCTCCATTAGGGGTATATGGAGGATCAAAAAATATAAAGTTAGGAGAACAAAATTTTTTAATTTCCTCATAAATGATATTCAGTGGATTTCTTAAATCATATTTCAACGTTTTGATGTTTAAATTATTTTCTTTACTAATAGTTTCAATTAAATTTAATATTTCCTCATCAATATCTAAAACCAAGATTTTTTTAAAAATTGAATTTAATCCTAAAAATACAGAAGTTAAATCGTCGTCTCCTAAAAAAATTATTGAGTCTACTGCATAAAGATTAGAATAATCAGATATCAACTCAATCCTTTTTTTAATTGTTTCTTCTGTTGCATAAAACTGGTCAAAACTTCTTTTAGGCTCAGGCCTTTTATATTTTTTTAGAAATTCGCTCAGCTCCATTATATAATTATTTTAAATTTAGATTTTTAATAATGAAACTTAGAAAATTTTTAATAATATCTTTTACTTTCACTCTTATATTTGCTATCTTTTTATGTTGTAGTTCAACATATAGTAAGAGTAGGGAAGTTAAAATTTTGTTTGGAGGAGATTTAATGCTAGATAGATATGTAAAAACTAAAGTTTATAAAAATTTTAAAGGAGAGTACTTTAAATTATTTGAATATGTTACAAATTACTTAAGTTCTTTTGATTATGTGATTGTAAATTTGGAGGGACCTGTTTCTAATAAAGGAGAAAAAGTTGGTAGTATATATTCCTTTAGAATGGAGCCTAAGGCCTTAAAATCTTTAATAAAAGCTAATATCAAAATAGTAAACTTAGCTAATAATCACATATGGGATTATGGAAAAGAAGCTTTTCTAGATACTTTAAAAAATTTAAAAGAAAATAACATTTTGTATATAGGTGCCGGAGAAAATTTTAATGAAGCTTATTTACCGTTAATTTTGGAAAAAGATGGAACAAAAATAGGGATTTTAAGTTTTACAGAGTTTTTGAAACATGTAAAAGCAAAAAATGAAAAACCAGGCATAGCATATTTAGATGAAAAAATTTTTGAAAAAATAGTAAACGATACAAAAAGAAAGGTAGATATATTAATAGTAATTTTTCATTGGGGTGAAGAATATAAATATGAGCCATCTAAAAATCAGATTTATTTTGCTCATAAAGCTGTTGATTTAGGAGCAGATTTAATCATAGGTCATCATCCACATATAGTTCAAAAAATTGAAAAGTATAAAGATAAATATATTTTTTATTCTTTAGGAAACTTTATTTTTGATCAAAACTTTTCTTTGAAAACAATGAAAGGTGGCCTCGTAGAAGTTGAAATAGAAGATAAAAAAATTAAAAATATATACTTTCGCTGGCTTTATTTAAACAATAATTTACAAATAGAAAAAATAAGTGAAAGATTAATTCTTTTTGAAATCAAAGGAAAAATTTATAAACTTTTGATTGCCGATGAACCTTCCGAATGGGAGAAGGGTCTCATGTTTGTCAAAAAACCAGTTGATTATGAGGGAATGATATTTATATTTCCCGATAAGCAAATAAGATATTTTTGGAATAAAAATACTTTTTTAGATCTAGATATTTACTGGCTTTATGATGATAAAATTATTGGCAAAAATACACTTCTTTCAATAAATAAGACAAAGAAAATTCATACAATACAATCTCCAGCTGTAGTAAATAAAGTTATTGAGATAATTAAATAGTTAAAATATCCAGTAGCAGATTGTGGGGCAATTTTCGTAATCAGATTACGAAAATGATTACTTTTGAAACATTAATTAAGAATAATGTATGTCATATGTGTGTAGGTTGGCAGATTGTTGAAATAATTTAGTAAATAATATAAAGTTCTTCAAAAATTAGTTATTTTTCTAATAATTTTTTGAATTCTGAAGCATTTTCGACTGCATAACCTTCAAAATCATTGTTAAAATAAGCATAAAGAACTTTCGGTTTCAATTTTTTGATAATCTGAGCCCATTTTTTCAATTCATCTATTGAATATTTTGAGGCAAATAATTTTGGTTTTCCATGGAATCTGATATAAACTTCATCAGTCGTTTTAATAATATCTGTTGGCCACCTTGGTGAATCAGAAATAACAAAAATTACCTTTTCTTTTTTAAAAAATTGATAAGTTTCTTGCTTTAATAAATTTTGGTTTCTAACCTCAACCGCTATAGGTGGTAATTTTTTAAAAACACTAAAAGCAATTTTTTTAAATTCTTTTATAAACTTTTTTAAAGCAAGAAAGTCCCTAAAACTAGGTGGTAATTGAATTAAAATTGGACCTAAGCTTTCTTTTAATGAAGAAGAGTTTTCTAAAAAAGTTTTCAAAATTTCTTTGTCTTCTTTTTTAAGTTTAAGTTTCCTGATATGGGTGAAAAGTCTATATAACTTGACGGCAAAAATAAAATCTTTATTTATTTCATTTCTCCATTTTTCAAATGTACTTTTTTTGGTTAAATGGTAAAAACTTGTGTTTATTTCTACTGTGTTAAAATGTTTAGAATAAAATTTAAGAAAATCTTTTGAAACCAAATCTATAGGATAAAATTTTGCTTTCCAATGATAATATTGCCATCCAGAAGTTCCGATGTATAATTTCATGTAAATATTTTAAAGCAGAATTGTGTATTAAAATGAATTATCTATCTTTTAAAATTAATAAATGGAGTTTAAAAATAAAAAGGTTTTGATATTTGGATTAGGAAGTTTAGGGGGTGGAGTATCTACAGCAAAATGGTTTTATAAAAAGGGAGCAAAATTAATAATTACTGATTTAAAATCAAAAAAAGATTTAGAGAAATCTTTGAAAAGGTTAAAAAATATTAAAGCCAAATATATTCTAGGAAAACATAGGGAAAAGGATATTGATTCTGTAGATATAGTTGTAGTAAACCCAGGTGTAAGTTATAAAAATAAATTTATTTTGTATGCAAGAGAAAAGAATAAAGAAGTAGTTAATGATTGTTATATGTTTTTTAAGTATGCTGAAGGTGATATAATAGCAATAACAGGAACAAGGGGTAAAACTACAACTACTACGTGGATATATGAAATTTTAAAGTTATTTGAAAAAGAAATAAAAAGAAAAATTTTAATTGGCGGGAATCAACCAGAGAAAAGTTTATTAAAAATTTTAGACAAAACAAAAAATAATACAATTTCAGTTTTAGAAATCTCTTCTTTCCAACTGGAATTTTATACTACATCCTTAAAAGCTCCAAATATTGCAATCATTACTAATATTTTGACTGATCACCTAAATAGATATGAAAATCTTGAAGAATATGCAAAAATAAAGGCAAATATATTTTTAAATCAAAAAGAAGATGACTTTCTCATTTTAAATAAAGATAACAAGTGGTGGAAGTTTTTCTTAAAATCAAAGCCTCGAAGTAAGGTGTATTTTGTAAGTAAAAAAAATCTAAAAAATAAAGGAATTTTCTGTAAAGGAAATTTTTTGTATATCAGAGATGAGAGATTGATCAAATTATTTAATGTAAAGAATTTCATAAAAATTTATGGAGAGCACAATCTTTATAATTTAATGTTTTCGATTTTAGCAACTTATATTTATCTTAAAAATTTTCATAATTTTAATCCCCAAAGATTCTTAAAAAGAATTAAAAAGAATATATTTAATCTATCTTTACCACCATTCCGTCAGCAGATTGTTTTTAAAAAGAAAAATTTAATTATTGTTAATGATTCAGCAGGAACAACTCCTGATGCAACAATTTCAGCAATTTTAAGATTTAAAAACTTTTTTGGAAGAAAAACAAATATTATATTGATTTGTGGAGGAACAGATAAAAACTTAGATTTTTCAGAACTTAGTAAAATAATAAAACAAAATATTCTTCCCACAAACTTAATTTTACTTAATGGTAGTGCTACTCAAAAATTGATCAAAGAATTAGGTAGAATTAATTATCCCACTACTAATATATTTGAAAGCTTAAAAGAATGCTTTAAAAAAGCTCTCGAATTAATAAAAGGTAAATCTGTTATTATTTTTTCCCCAGGCGCAGCTTCATTTGAAAAATTTAAAAATGAATTTGATAGAGGGAAGCAATTTAATAAAATTATTAAAATTTTACTTCTAAAATATGACAATACTTGGGCGTAGGAGGATTCGAACCTCCGACCTTCTCGCTGTGAACGAGACGCTCTGCCCCTGAGCTATACGCCCTTGCTAAATTATTATTTTACTAAATTATTATAATTTAAATAAAGGTCGTAATTAATATCAATAACTTTATGGACAAAGGAAAAAAGGTTATCAAAAAATCTGGAAATATCGAAGATTTTGATCCAGAAAAAATCAAAAACTCTGTATTTAGTGCAGCAAAAGAAGCAGGTTATGACGAAAACCAAAGCTTGCTGATTGCTGAAGAAGTTTTAAAATTTGTTTTAGATTCAATAGCTGATGTTGAACAAGTAGATTCAAATTCTTTGAGAGATTTAATTTTAAATAAACTAGACGAAGACTATCCAGAAATTGCTCAAAAATGGCGAGATTATGAAGAAAAGAAAGAAAGAGAAGGGAATTAAAAATTAATCCTTAAGGTATTTCTTTATGTTTGCTTGATGTTCTTTAATAGTTTTAGAAAAAATAGCCTTACCACTTTTATCTGTTAAATAATATAAATAATCTGTCGTAATAGGTTCCAAGCTAGCCTTTATTGCATTTAAACCAGGATTTGAAATAGGAGTTGGAGGAAGGCCATAGTTTTTATAAGTATTATAAGGATTGTCAATCGTTTTTATCTCTTTAGAAGTAACTTGCCAATCGCACGGATACTTTTTACATTTTATATAAGCAACAGTAGCATCCACTTCTAATTTCTTTTTTGTTTTTAATCTATTATCTAAAATTCCTGCTATAATTTTCATATCCTCAAAAAATTTAGCCTCTCTTTCTAAAATAGAAGCAATTATTAATCTTTCATAAAAATTTTTTTCTGGGAATTTTAAAAATTCAGGCAGGAATTTTCTTTCAAAATTTTTCAAAAATTTATAAACAACTTCCTTTTCATTTTCTTCTTGGAAAAATTCATAAGTATCAGGTGCTAAAAATCCCTCTAATGGTAGATCTTTAGAGAAGTATTTTAAAAGCTCTATTTCTGAAAAATCTCCTAATTTGTATTTTTTTAAGTCAATTTTTATTCCCTTAGAGTTTAGAATGTCATTAATTTCAACCAAAGTTAATCCTTCTGGTATGGTAACAACAATACCTTTACCTCCTTTTTCCAAAATTTCTGAAACTCTAGGAATATTTAAATACCCATAAAAATTATAATAACCTGCTTTTATGTTTAAATGTCTATTTGTAATAACTAGATAAGCTCTAAAATAAAAAGCTGAACGAATTATTTTTTGTTTTTCTAATGTATCCGCAATTGTTTTTAAGTTGCTTTTGGGTGGAATATAAAAAGAAACCCCCGGTTCAGGAATATAAATTGGATAATAAATAGTAAACAGAGAGTACAAAAAAATAAAAGCTAAGACTAATGATAAAAACACCCAAGGATACAATTTTATAAGTTTTTGGATATCAATTATTTCCATTTTTAATAATTTTTATAATCAACTTTTGTAAAAATCTTAAACCGCTTTCAGAAGAAGCTTCTAAAAATAACCTAAAAACATTTTTTTCTGTTTTTGATTTTCTTATATGCACAACAAAATAATCTTTATTATTATACTTAGTAAAATTAAATCCGTCAAATTTTTTTACTCTAAACCCATCCTTTTTAAGAAGATCAGATATTCTTTCAATATCCAATCTATTTTTAACCTCAAATCTTTTAACATAAAATTTATTTTTTAAGATTTCTTCAAACCCGAATCTTTCTATATACTCAAGAAATCTCAAAAAACCTATTAAAGGACTTTCTGTTTTAATTTCTTTAAAAAAATAATAGTGAAAAGTTGGTTCAAATGCAAAATCCAATTTATATTTTTTAAATGCTTTTTTAAAATTACTATGTCCCGTTGGGATAAAAACAAAATTTAAACCTTTAAAGGTTTCTAAAATTTTTTTACTTATATTTAATGGAACGCCGATTTTTTTATAATAACCTAATTTTAAAATTGCGTAAAGAATTTGCTCTGGCAGAATAGTTTCATTTTTATAAATTACCCAGAGTCTATCCCCATCAAAATCAGACATTACCTTTAAGTTGCTGTTCGTTTTAATTTTTATTTTTTTCTCAATTTTTTCTAGGGACTTAAACAAAAAATAATTCACAAAAGTATCTTTTTCGTTTGCATTTAAATAGTGGTTATCTTTTAATTTGTAAAATTTCTTAATATCAAAAATGTATTCTTCATAAATATTTTCAAAGACAACATTTTTATATCTAACTTTGGATGCTCTTTTACTTTTTATTTTTGATGGAATCTTACCTTTATAAATCCAACTTTCTCCATTAGGAAGAAAAAATTTAAGCCCATTAAATCTAGATGGAAGATGAGAAGCAGTTACCATAACTCCTGCTTTTTGATTTTTTAAACAATAATAATAAAAAATAGGAACAGGCAAAATACCCAAATATTCAATACTACCTTTTCCATAACTTATATAAGAATCACAAAAAGCACTTGCTAAGTTTATTGAAGAGTTTCGTTGATCAATTGCTAAAAATATTTGTGGGTGTATCTTCTTCCTTTTTAGGAAATTGTAAAATTTCTTAGCAAAAAACTTAACAGTACTTTCATTAATTTCATCTGGATAAATTCCTCTTACATCATAAGAAATAAGCATTTTGAAATATAATTTTAAAGAAAATGAAAATATTTTTAATTATTCTGCTTTTAATAATCATTTTATCAGCTTTTTTAATTTATAACATATTTTTCAAAGAAAAATCTATCTTTGAGGAAATTAAAATCCCCCCTCCTTTATATGCTCCATAAATCTTACAAAATTAAAATTAAATTTTCTTTAAATCCTTATTGTGTCTAAGATTTCTTGAGTAATTTTATTTTGCCTTAATTTATTGTAGTCAATTCTTGTTTTGTTAATTAGTTCTTCTGAATTCTTTTCTGCTCTCTGCATTGTAATTGTTCTTGCAAGCTCTAAGCTAGCTTGCGCTTCTAAAATGATAACATAAATTAATGCATAAAAAACATTTTCTAAAATTACTTCTAAAACTTTATCTGGGGATGGTTCTAATATATATTCAAATTCATATTTAAAAATTTTTTCTTCTTTTAATTTTTGCCATTCTTTTATTCTAGGAAGAATTTTTTCAATAATATCCTCTAATGTTTCTAGATTAAATGGGAATATTTTTATTTCTTCAACAAAGTAACCTGCAGAAGTTAAGTTTGGTACTATGAAGATGATTTCTTCTATTTTTTGTTCTTCAATTAAAAATCTAAGATAAGAAATAATTTCTTTTGCAAATTGGTCAGGGAATAGTCCCTCAAATTTACTGAAAGAAAATAATAAGCTTAATCGTTTTTTGAAATAATTTTCAGCTTTTTTGCCGATTACGCCGAGTAATACTTCTTTATTAGCTTCTTTTAATTTTTTTAATAGATTTTTAGTTTTTTCAAATATACTTATATCAAAAGCACCAGCAAGCCCTCTGTCAGAAGCAATAGTAACTACCAAAACTTTATTAGTTTTATAAAATTTAAACTTTTCTTTGATTTTCTTATTTAATGAAGGATTTCTTTTTAAGATCTCCTTAAACAAAGTTATAAGATAATAGGAACTTGCTAAAATTTGTGAAATTTTTTGATACGCCTTTCTGTATCTTGTTGCAGAAATAAGGCCTACTGACTTTGTTATTTTCTGAAAATTTTCTAAAAATTTTAATCTCAATCTTAATTTTCTTAAAGAAAGAAACTTCATTTGATTTCTTTTATCAAAAATTCCTTTAATTGATTTTCAATTTCTTCATTTAAATCTTTCTCTTTCTTTATTTTTTCTAATATCTCTTTTCCATCAATTTCTAATTTTTCTAATAATTTTTTTTCAATTTCTTTAATTTTTTCCAAAGGTATTTCATCTAAATAACCATTTACAGCTGCATAAAGCAAAACAGCCATTTTTTCAAAAGATAAAGGTTCAAAATTTGCTTGTTTTAAAAGCTCCATTATCACCCTCCCTCTAATTAACTTTTTTTGACTTTCTTCTGCTAATTCTGTAGCTACTTTTGCAAATGCTTCAAGTTCTCTATATTGAGCTAAGTCTAACTTTAGTCTACCAGCTATTTTTTTGATTATTTTCGTTTGAGCTTTAGAACCTACTCTTGATACAGAAAGCCCAATGTTTATAGCAGGTCTAAAACCAGCATTAAAAAGTTCTGTTTCTAAATAAATTTGCCCATCAGTTATAGAGATTAAATTTGTAGGAATGTAAGCAGTAATGTCTCCTAATTGTGTTTCACAAATTGGAATAGCAGTTAGGCTCCCTCCGTTTTTTAATTTTGCTGCTCTTTCTAATAACCTTGAATGATTATAAAAAATATCACCTGGATAAGCCTCTCTACCTGCAGGCCTTTTTAAAAGCAAACTAATTTCTCTCCATGCCCAAGCATGTTTTGTTAAATCATCGTAAATAACAACAGCATCTTGTCCTTTATCTCTAAAATATTCTCCTATCGAACAACCTGCATAAGGTGCTAAATAAAGCAAAATAGGCAGATCAGATGGTGAAGTCGCTACAATAATTGTATAATCCATAGCACCTTCTTTTTTTAAAACCTCATAAATCCTTCGTAGTTTTGAAGCTCGCTGCCCAATTGCTACGTAAATACAGATTGGAGTTTCAAGAGGATCCTGTTTTTGGTTTAATATAAGATCCAGAGCAATTGAAGTCTTTCCTGTTTGTCTATCTCCTAAAATCAATTCTCTTTGCCCTCTACCAATTGGTATTAATGCATCAATAATTTTTATTCCTGTATGAAGTGGTGTATTTACTGGTTCTCTTTCGATTACATTTGGAGCAGGTCTTTCAAGTGGATAAAATTCATTTGTAAAAATTTCCCCTAGATTATCTAAAGGCCTTCCTAGGGGATCTATTACTCTTCCTATTAAATTTTCTCCTACTGGTATTTGGATTACTTGATAAGTTCTTTTTACAATATCCCCTTCTTTTATTCGCTCAAAATCATTTAAAACAGCAGCTCCTATAAGCCCCTCTTCTAAATTAAGTGCTAGGAGTAAAATCTTTTTTTCTTCTATCATTAGAACTTCAGAAACTTGGGTTTTTTCGAGGCCATCAATCCATGCAATACCATCACCTACTTTTAAGACCCTGCCTATTTCTTCAACTTCACTCTTTACTTCAATTTTTTCAATCTCTCTTTCTAATTTTTCGATTAAAAATCTTAAATCATCCATTTATGATATAAATGTTTTTAATATCTTTTTTAAAGAAAAATCAACTTTCAAGTTTTTACTCAAAAAAATCCCACCTAAAATTAAACTTTTATCTATTTCTATTTTTTCAACTTCTACCCGCTTTTTCAATTTTTTTTCTAATAAATTTATTACTTCTTCTAAATCTTCTTTAAATGCTAGTTTTATTTTTCCTCTAAGTAAATTCTTTTCTTCGTAGTATTTTTCTAAAACATAACTTAAAATATCTCTCAATATATGACTTTTACCTTCATTTTTTATTTTTTTTATAACCAAATCTATAAAATTTACCTTCCCTTCTTTAAATAGTTTATAAATTAATTCACTGTAAATTTTTCCTTCATTCATTTAAGATTCTTTTAATGAATTCTTTATTTAATTTAGAATCATGAAAAACTTTTTGAGCAAACTTTTCTAATATTTTAGGTATTTCTTTTTCCATTTCCAAATAGAAGTTTTTTTTCATTATTTCTTTTTCTTTCTCAAATTTTTCGTTAAATTCCTTTCTTAGTTTATCAACTTCTTCTAAGAAATTTTTAATTAAGCTTTCTCTTTCCTGGTATGCAGATCGCAGCATCTCTTCCTTTTCTATTTCAGCCTTTTTCAAAATTTCTTCTCTTAGTCGGTAAATTTCTTTTATCAATTTCTCAGCCTCTTCTTTATTCTTATATCCTTCTTCAATTTCTTTTCTTCTTTTTTCAATTATTTCATACAAAGGTTTAGATAAAAATTTATAAACTAAGAAAAATAATAGAAAAAAATTGATAATTTGAGCAATAAGAAGCCGCCAATCTATCCCAAATGTATGAAAAAGCTCTTCCATTATTAAAATTTAGGAGAATTTTACTATCAATGCTATTACTAACACATAAATTGCAATTGCTTCAGCAAAGGCAATTGATAAAATCATCGCAGTTTGAACCTTAGAAGCTGCCTCTGGATTTCTACCAATTGCTTTCATAGCTTCTGTACCAATTTTACCTATTGCAATTGCTGGGAATATTACCCCAATTGCTACTGTTAAACCCGCAACTATGTTTTTTATAATTACCGGATCCATTTTTTAATGTTCACTTAAGGCGACCTTTAAAAATATTGTAGTTAATACTGCAAAAATTAATGCTTGAATCAATCCTACAAACAACTCTAAACCCAAAAAGGGAATAGGGGCAAAAAGTACAAACAAACCAGCAATTATTGTTAAAAGTACCTCGCCAGCAAATATATTTCCAAATAACCTAAAACTAAAAGATAATATTTTAGCAAATTCACCGAATAATTCAAGTATTCCTATTGGATTTGTATACCTTTTGATAAATTTTATTCCAAAATTTAAAATTCCTAATAGATTGGTTCCTATTACAGAAATTAAAGCTAATGCTAATGTCATATTTAAATCAGAGTATGTTGACCGAAAAATCGGAACTTTTTGTTCACCTTCTTGTATATAAATACTTCCTACTATGGGAAGGATCCCAAGCCAATTCGAAAATAATATAAAAAGAAAAAATGTCAAAATAAAAGAAAAAATCTTTAAGTTAAAATTTTCTCCAAAGATTGAATGCAAAAAATTATAGGTATTTTCCAACAATATCTCAGCAAGAGCTTGAAGTTTAAAAGGCCTATTTTTAAGAGATTTTTTTAAAATAAATATAATTAATGAAAGCAAAACAAAAGTTAACCACGAAGTAAGAAGCGTATTAGTTATTGGGAATCCGTAAATTTCAAAAATTTTTTCCGATCGAATTTCTATCATTTCATTTAAATTATAATCTAATAAAATATGAAATAATTTGTTAAAATTTTAACAATGGTAAATATAGAAGGAAAAATTTTTCAAATAATAGGTACAGTTGTGGATGTTGAATTTGAAGAAGGTAATGAACCTGAAATTTATGAATCTTTAGAGGTAATTGATAAAAAGATTATTCTTGAGGTTGAACAACATTTATCACCAGGTAGAGTAAGATGTATAAGCTTAATGCCAACTGATGGCTTAGCAAGGGGTATGAAAGTTAGAAGAACTTTTTCTAAAATAAAGATTCCTGTTGGAGAAGGAACCCTAGGTAGAGTTTTTAATGTTGTTGGAGAAATAATCGCTGATTTTAGACAAGAAAAAGGAAAGGTAGAATATTGGGAAATATTTAGAAATCCGCCTAGTTTATCGCAGCAAAATCCTAATATTGAGTTATTAGAGACTGGTATCAAAGTAATAGATTTATTAACTCCAATAATTAAAGGAGGTAAAATAGGGCTTTTTGGAGGTGCAGGAGTTGGAAAGACAGTTTTATTAATGGAACTTATTCATAACATTGCGTACAAACATAAAGGTATTTCAATTTTTGCAGGTGTAGGAGAAAGAACTCGAGAAGGAAATGAACTTGTTTTAGAAATGCAAGAATCAGGTGTTATAAAAAATGTAGCCATGGTTTTTGGTCAAATGAATGAAGTTCCTGGAGCAAGATTAAGAACAGCATTAGCAGGATTAACATTAGCTGAATACTTTAGAGATGTAGAAGGAAAAGATGTACTTTTATTCATCGATAATATTTTTAGATTTGTACAAGCAGGCGCAGAAGTTTCAACATTATTAGGTAGATCACCATCAGCAGTAGGTTATCAGCCAACTTTAGCAACCGAAATGGGATATTTACAAGAAAGAATAACTTCTACGGAGAAGGGATCAATTACTTCCTTTCAGGCAATTTATGTTCCTGCTGATGATATCACTGATCCTGCACCAGCGACAACTTTTGCTCATCTTGATGGTACAATAGTTCTTTCAAGAGAAATAGCTGAGCTAGGAATTTATCCCGCAGTAGATGTTCTAGCTTCAACATCTATTGTTCTAGATCCAAGAATAGTTGGCGAAAGGCATTATAAAGTAGCAAGTGAAGTAAAAAGAATTATACAAAGATATTACGACTTAAGAGATATAATAGCCATCTTAGGAATTGAAGAATTAAGCGAAGAGGATAAATTAATTGTTTATAGAGCACGAAAAATTCAAAAATATTTGTCTCAACCATTTTTTGTAGCTGAACCTTATACTGGTCGTCCAGGAGTTTATGTTGAATTAGAAAAAACTATAGAAGAATTTGAGAAGTTAGTAAATGGAGAATATGATGAAATACCTGAAGATGAATTTTATATGAAAGGCACAATAGGATGAAGAAATTTAAATTTAAATTAATAAATTTGGATGGAAGCATTATTGAAAAGAATATTGAGAAATTAATTTGTAAAACACCATTAGGAGAGATAACGATTTTAAAAGATCATCATCCCCTAATAACTGTTGTAAATGCTGGAAAAATTGAAATTATTAATGAAGATAAAAAAGAAGAATTATATTTAATTACCAATTCTATTTTGGAAGTAACAAAAAACGAAGCCAAAATAATTTGCTTTTCATATTAAAAATGAAGATACCTCAAAAGGAAGACTTAATAAAAATCAGCGATTATATTTGGGAAATCCCTAAAAGCTTTCGAGAAGACATGAAAGTGCCAGCAAGAATTTTTGCTTCTGAAAAAATGTTGGATGAATTATTCAAAGATAGAAGCCTATGGCAATTAGTAAATCTGACTACTCTTCCTGGAATTTATAAATATGCATTAGCTATGCCGGATATTCATGAAGGATACGGATCTCCTGTAGGAGGAGTGGCTGGTTTTATAAAAGAAGAGGGTATAATCTCGCCAGGAATTTGTGGATATGATATTAACTGTGGTGTTCGGCTTTTGGTTTCTCCGTTTTTTTACGAAGAGATCAAGGATAAAATACCAAAGTTGACAGAACAAATTTTTAAAGAAGTACCTTCTGGTGTTGGACGAGGAGGTTTTTGGAAATTAAATAATGATGAGATGAACAAAGTTTTATCTGAAGGAGCAAAATGGTTATACAATATTGGTTATGCAGAAAAAGAAGATCTAGAAGCAACTGAAAGCTATGGCAGTTTAGAAAATGCAGATCCAGTAGATGTTTCTAATCATGCAAAAGAAAGAGGTAGAGATCAATTAGGAACAATTGGAGCAGGGAATCACTTTGTTGAAATTCAAAGGGTGGCAGAAGTTTTTGATGATACACTAGCTAAACTATTAGGATTGGAAAAGAATAAAATAACTATTTTAATTCATTGTGGAAGCAGAGGTTTGGGTCATCAGGTAGCAACTGATTATATAAGAGAAGCCTTAAGGTATCTTGAAAAACAAAAAATTGATTTAGTAGATAAAGAACTTGCTTATTTTCTATTCGATAGTGAATTAGGTAAAAATTATTTTTCAGCAATGAAAGCTTCAGCTAATTTTGCATTTGCTAATAGGCAGCTCATTGCCTATGAGGTAAGAAAAGCTTTTAAAAAAGTTTTTGGAAAAGAAATTAACTTAAAACAGATTTATGATGTTGCTCATAATATTGTCAAAGAAGAAGCTTATGATGAGAAGAAACTTTTAGTTCATAGAAAGGGAGCAACAAGATCTTTTCCAGCTGGGAATCCAGAACTTCCAGAAAAATACAGAGAGATAGGCCAGCCAACATTAATTCCTGGATCAATGGGTACAGCAAGTTATGTTTTAATTGGCGAGCCTTTATCTATGGAGATTTCTTTTGGGTCCTCTCCTCACGGCGCAGGCAGAACAATGTCAAGAGCTGAGGCAAAAAGAAAAATTAGAGGTTCAGAACTTAAAAAAGAATTAGAAGCTAGAGGAATTACAGTTGCTGCAGGAAGTATGTCAGGTTTAGCTGAGGAGGCACCTGAAGCTTATAAGGATGTTTCAGAAGTAGTAGAAGTGGTTCATAATATTGGTATTGCTAAAAAAATCGTCAAATTAGTGCCAATTGGAATTATAAAAGGATAATCAATTAACAATGCGATATAAAGAAGGACCTCAGAGTAAAGAATCAAAAACTGATTCACTCCCCGTAGTATCTGGCTTTGATAAAGATAAAAAACCTATTATATCCTGCATGTCTCCGGAGGATGTAGAGAAGATTTTAAAGGAAGGAAAAATAGAGATATTGGGGCCATTAGAGGATTTTTTTGAAATAGAACCCCACCAAAATTTAATATCCGCTATTTTGGTAGAAATAGTAGATCCAGAAAACAAAAACGATAAAATTTTAGGAATTTATAAGTTTTACGAAGGAGAAGGTTGGGGGTTGAGGTCAGAATTTATTCAAGAATTTTTACCACACGAAAAAACCCTTTCTTTTGAAATAAAAGCAATACCAGGAAATGCAAAAATAGGTACACCTTGGGAAAATGTTGCATATTATCCTAGAGAAATTTTTGCTTCAATAGTTGACAAACAACTTGGTTTTAATATAATTCCTCCTACTGTTTATAGAGAAATCAATTTTGACCCACCAATTGTTGTTAATGGTATAGAATATACTCAAACTAGAGGATCCCTTCAGGCATTTATTGCCGGGTTTACATTAGGGAAATTAATGAAAATTCAAAAGAGTAATTTTTTGAATAATTTTGTAAATTGGCTTTTAGAAAATCCAGAAATATTTTATAAAATAAGCATTTTAGAATACCTTTTAGCCAGCACAAGACGGCGTGAAGAAGATATAATAATTCAATTAGAAGATGATAAGATTCAAAGGGTATTTTTAATTGATAATGGAAATACTTGTTTAGAAGATGAAATAATTTTAAGTAGAGTAAGTAGTCTGCCAAATATTCTTTATATGTGGGCTATATCAAACATCTTGTATACCAATAGATACATTGTTAATTTAAGCGAAGAAGCTACAAAGATCCAAAAGAAAATAAGCGAAATTAGAAAAAATAAAGAAATAATAATACCACTAGTTGAACAACTTAAAAATCTACTGAATAACAGAGAAAAATTAAAACAAGAGTTAGAAGCAATGGGATTAACAGGGATGTTAGAAGACATAAGATTAATTACAGAAGAAGACTTAGCTGGTTTTTTCGAAAGATTAGAGAGATTAGTCCAAGCATTAGAAAATGATGGGGGGATTCCTATAAACCTATCTTTTGAGCTAGTGGGAGACAAGGCACTCATTCCGTATGCTCATTTTTAATATTTTTGCTATTTGTGTATAATATTTAAAAATAATAAATAACAGCCAGGGTAGCTCAGTGGTAGAGCACCGCTCTGGTAATGCGGGGGTCGCGGGTTCGAATCCCGTCCCTGGCTCAATAATCAAGGTTCAACTATAATTTTGCCTTTCATATTTTTTTCTACAGCAATAGGAGTGGTAGAGAAAAATTCATATTCTCCTGGTTCTGGGAATTTTATTTCAAGTTTAGATTCTCCATCTGGAGGAGTAAGTTCTGTTTTAACACTCCAATTATCTCCTACAATTTTTAAATCAAAGGGTATTTTCCCTTCATTTTTTAATATTATTAAAACAGGATTTCCAGATTTAATTCTTATTTCATTAGGTACAAATTCAAATTCTTTTGCGGTTATAACTATTTCCGAAAAAGAAATTTCTTCGGCCTCTGAAAATGTTGTGGTAGCTATAGTTGCTTCTTGAGTATTTGTAGGTTTTTCTTCATAAGTTAAGAGGGGCTTAGAAGTAGTAGGAGGCTTTATAAATTCTATAGTATATCTTTTAAATAAAGGAGAAGAAGTTTCAGAAGATTCTTTTTTTAACTCCACAATTTCTGGTTTTTGCGGTTTTTTAAAATATAAAGAAACCAAAAATGAGACAAAAATAACCAAAATTATAGCAAGGAAAATTTTTAAGACTTTAGGCATCAAATCTTTTAAATTTAATTACGACCATGTTTTTGTAAGTTCTTGAAATTTTTTAATCAAAAATTTAGTAAGCTGCCCAACCTTTCCATCGCCTATTTTTATTTTATCTATTTTAACAATCGGTAAAATTTCCTTATTTGATGCTGTTATAAAAGCTTCAGTTGCTTCTTTTAATTCCTCGTAATAAATCTTTCTTTCAATAATCTTAATATTATTTTTTTTGCATAAATCAATAACGACTTTTCTTGTAATTCCTTCTAAAATTTTATCGGTGGTTGGTGTAATCACTGCATTTTCTTTTGCGATAAAGAAGTTTGAAGTTGTGCATTCTAAAACCTCATTATCTTTGCTTATTAATAAAACTTCTATAGCCCCCTTTCCTTTTGCTTCTTCTAAAAATCTTACAGCATCAGTGTAGATTATTGTTTTTGCCCCTGGATCAATTCTTTCATAAATTTTAGTTATTAAGCTAGCTCCATATCTATATAAACTTTTGGGTAAAGATTTTATTGGAGTTATCATAACAATCAAATTTGGCTTAGAAGGAGTAATAAAATCCTTTGAATAACCTCCTGTTAATATTATTCTGATCCCGGCTTCTTTTAAATGTTTATTTTTACTTAGTGTTTTAATAACAATTTTTTCAAGATTATCTATAGTGTAATTATGTTTAAGCCCGATAATTTTTGCTGAATTTAATAATCTTTTTAAATGCTCTTTTAGATAGAAAGGTTTAAAATTATAAGTTCTTAAAAAATCAAAAACAGCATAACCACGTAAAAGACCTAAATCATAAACTGATATTAATGCCTTATCTTCAGGTACAAATCGACCATTTAAATAAAAAATATTTTTTCTCATAACTTATTAAATTTTAAACTATTTCTTTGTATCTTAGAGAATGCCATATAGCAATTAAAATAGCATCAGAAATGAGATGTGATCCTCCATAACTTAAAAATGGAACAGCTAATCCAATTATTGGAAATATTGATAAATTTATTCCTACAGTAATCAAGAACCTAATAGTTAAATGGATGATTAGTATATTTGTAAACACAATTGCAAGCGGGTCTTTTATAAACTTATTTTCTTTATATAAAACTGAAAGCAAAAATAATATTAAAAAAATATAAAGAGCTAAACCAACAACTCCTCTTTCTTCAATAAAACTTGCTAGAATAAAATCTGTATGAGAAGAGGGTAAAAATCCTAGTCTTGCTTGAGTATTTTGCCCGGGTCCTTTTCCTAAAAGTCCTGCTGAGCCCAAAGTGATTCTTAATTGAATCAAGTTATAACCACTTTTTAAGGGATCTCTATAAGGATTTATGAAATTTAAAATCCTCTCTTTTTGGTAATCTTTTAATCCAAAAAACCAAATTAATGAAATAAAAACTATTATCAAAAATCCTAATTTAAAAATCTTTGAGGGAGAAAGAAAAAATGATACACTTATAAGCCAGGTTAAAAAATAAATTAAGAACATACCTAAATCAGGCTGCAAAAATATAATAAAAAGAAAAGGCAATATCACTAAAAAACTTAAAAAAAGATAAAAATTGTTATTTAAAAGGTGGTAATACTTGCTAATAAATATAGCCAATGTTATGATGAAAATAATTCTTGCAAACTCACTGGGTTGAAAATTAAAAGAACCTATTTGAATCCATATTCTTTCTCTTGATGGTACAAGAAACGTTGAAATTAAAGCTAATAAGCTTAAGATGTAAAATAAATAAAACAAGTTTGTTTTAAGTAAAGCATCATATTTTAATATTAGTGAAGAAAAGATTATTAAAAAAGAAATAATCCAAAACAATAAATTTCTATAAAAATATTCAATTTTTCCTATAGAAAAAAGTGTATTAAGAGAGATTAGCATTAATAAAGTTAAAATTAGCAAAATTTTATAATTTAATTTCATAATTCAAAAATGTTCACCTCTGGATACAAAATTACTTTATAAGGTTTCCCTAAAAGCGGTGGCAAATTATAATAAGAAATTTTTCTTCTTTCCCCAGCCTTAAGATCATAAGCAATTGTTTTGAAAGTCCCTAGAATCTCTTCATATTCATCTTTAAAAATAAAAATTAAACCAACAGAAGGGTAGTCTATTAAATTTTCGTTGATTATCTCAGCATCAAATTCTTTGTCTTTTATTTCATAATTCAATAAAGTAATTTTCGGCAATTCTGTTTCTAATTTTTGCCAATCTTCTTTTTTATAAAATACCTTAAATTCCTTTTTGATAATTTCAAATTGAGGAACTTGGAGTCCGCTTTCTATAATGTATTTACTTTCTAAAGGCAATATATAGGTTTTCCCCTCTTTTTCAAATTTTTCTCTGTTTCCTCCGTATAATATAAACTTATATTCAATGTACTTTAAACCATAATTTTCGTTTGGGTTTTTAATTATGCCTATCAAATCCATAGTCTCATCTGGGTATACCAAAATTGTGGGTTCAGGTGTTTGAATAATTATGTCTTTTAATTCTTTTACAGAACAAGGAATACAAGGTCCGCCACAATCAATGCCCTCTTCATTTGGGTCCTGTCTATTGTTATAGCAAGAAGGATAAAATATAATTTTATATAACTTAGGCCCAAAGATAATTAAGATAATTAAGATGATAAATGAAATATAAAAAAGTCTTTTTCGAAATCTCCACCCCATTTTATTAAATTTTAACTTCATTGGTTTAAAAATGAAAATTCATTTCATAGGAATAGGAGGAATAGGAATTAGTGCTTTAGCTAAATATTATCTTTATGAAGGTCATGAAATTTCCGGAAGTGATTTAAGTTACCCCAATGTTTTTTCTGATGAAGAACTTTCAAAAATTAAATTTTACTTAGGTCATAAAGCTGACAATTTAAAAAATAATGTTGATTTAGTAATTTATACAAATGCTATTACTAAAGATAACCCTGAGCTCTTAAAGGCTAAAAAATTAAATATTAAAACTTATTCTTACCCCAAGGCCTTAGGTGAACTTACGAAAAAATATTTTACTATTGCTGTTAGCGGAATGCATGGTAAAAGCACAACAACTGCGATGATTGCTAACCTTCTAATTGAAGCTAATCTAGATCCTTTAGTAATCATTGGGAGCAAAGTAAACGGCTTCGGGCCAGACGGGAAACCGAGTAATTTTCGTTATGGTAAGGGTGAAATTTTAATAATTGAAGCTGATGAATACAAAGGAGGGTTTTTAAATCATTATCCTGATATTCTAATCATCACTAATATCGAAGAGGAACATTTGGATTACTATAAAAATCTTAAAAATATCCTAAGAGCTTTTGAAAAATTTATCCATAGATTAAACAAGAAGAAAAAATATAAAGGAAGTTTTTCAAATCTTGGGAAATTTTTAATAGTAAATAGAGATAATAAAACTGCTTATGTTCTTGCTAAAAACCTGAAAATTAAAAATGTTAAAAAAATTTTTTATTCCTTAAAAGAAAAACCCAAAAAGCTCAAATTATCAATCCCAGGAATTCATAATGTTAGTAATTCTTTAGCAGCATATAAAGTAGGAAAAATATTTAATTTAGACGACAAAAAAATTTTCAAGGCTCTTTATGAATTTAAAGGAATCTGGAGAAGATTGGAATTTAAGGGATATTTAAATGGTGCCAAAATTTTTGATGATTATGGCCATCACCCTACAGAAATCAAGGCAACACTACAAGCTGCTCGTGAGATTTTAAATAAATCTGGTAAATTGTATTTAGTTTTTCAACCTCATCAATATTATCGAACACTGCTTCTTTTTGATAAATTTAAAACAGCTTTCGATTTAGCCGATGTTCTTATTTTGACTGATATTTATTCGGTTGCAGGTAGGGAAAAAGAGTCAATAAAGAAAAAGGTTAATTCTGAAATTTTATTAAAAGCAATTAAAAAACCACAAAATAAATTTTATATTAAAGATTTTAATGAGATTAAAAAATTTTTAGAAGCAAATCTCAAAAAAGGAGATATCTGTATCATAATGGGTGCAGGAGATATTTGGAAATTTTTTGCTGAACTTAATCTTAGAGAAATATAATACTATTTAAATTTTGAGAGAATATACAATAATAAAAAGCACTAACTATATTTAGCCTACTAACCTCAAATTTATTTGTAAAAAGGAGGGAAGGTAATTTTTTTGTTGATAAATTTACTGTCTTTAATTTCAATTTTATTCTTAATTAAATTTATTGTCTCTGGCAAAATGGGTTCATAAGCTTTTAAGATTTCTAATAATCCTTTAGTGATAACTTTAATGTGCTCTTCTTGTTTACTTTCCCATATTTTTTTATGATCAATAAATTGGTTTAATTTTCTTATTAAATCTAAATAATTTTGATAAGCTAAATTGAATTCAAAACTTTCCATATAGTTTTTAAATTTTTTGAAATATCTTTGAAATTCTAAATCTTCTTTTGTTTTATCAAAATCGATTTCATCTAAATCAATATTTTTTAAAATTCCAAATATTCTCAAAATCAGATTTGCTAAATCTTTTTTTAAAACTCCTTGATAAAAAGAATCAAAATTCTGCCAAGAAAAGTCCCAATCACTAAATAAAGGCTGATGAGCTAAATAAAACCTCACAGCTTCATAATGATAATTTGCTAAAAAATCATCAGGAGAAACTACATTTCCTAAAGTTTTAGACATTTTTTCGCCTTCAATCGTAATATGATAATGAACAATTATATTTTCTGGAACTTTTATTTTTGCTGAAAGAAGCATTGCTGGCCAATAAATTGCGTGAAATTTTACTATGTCTTTGCCTATGAAATGATAAACTAATCCTCTTTCCCAAAATTTTTTAAACAAACTTTCATCTTTACTACCAAATCCTAATCCAGTGAGATAATTTAAAAGAGCATCAAACCAAACATATATTACTTGAGAATTATCTTTAGGCACAGGAATTCCCCATCCTTTGCTTCTTTTGATGTCTCTTGAAATGCTTAAGTCTTTTAGTTTACCTTCTCGCAAAATATTTAAAATTTCTATTTTCTTTTCTTCTGGATAGATTTTGATTTTGTCTTTTTCTATTAATTCTTTAACTTTGTTTAAGTATTTTGTTAGTTTAAAGAAATAATTTTTTTCTTCAAATTTTTCTAATTTCTTTTTGTGTATAGGGCAAATTAAATCAGGAACCTCTGTTGGTTCATAATAGCTTTCACAACTTATGCAATAATATCCCTTATATTCACCTACATAAATATCTTCTTTACAAAGATTCCAGAATTTATACACTCCTTCTTTATGCTCTTTTGAGGTTGTTCTTATAAATTTATCGAAGCTTAAATTAAATTTTTCCTTCAGCTCATAGAACTCTTTAAATTTTTCATCAACAAACTCCTTAACATTTCTACCTTTTTCTTCTGCTGATTTGACCATTTTCATACCGTTTTCATCAGTGCCTGATTGAAAAAATACATCTTCTTCCAATAATCTTTTATATCTTGCAAAAATATCTGCTAAAATAAATTCATAAAGATGCCCAATGTGAGGACTATCATTGACATAAGGGATTGATGTTGTTATAAAATTTCTCATTTTGGATAGATAATTAATTATATAAGATAATTGAGCAAATTAATATCAGGTTTAAGATTTTACAAAAAATGGATTTTAGAAAATTTAATCCAGATATGTCAAAAAGAAAGATAGAAAATAGCTCAAATGGGAAAAAAGAAATTTATAAAAAGACAGAGTATTGGAAGGAAGAAAATGGAGAAAGTCACCTAACAGATACTGCTTTGGAAATTTTAAAGGGGTATGAGAGTGCAGGTGAAGTTCCCGCAGATATTACACCTGAAGAATTTAATAAAATGAGACAACATTTATTCGGGATAGGAGAATATACTGGAGGTTGTCCAAAATGTAAGGAAAAGTATGAAAAATTGTAAAAATCTTGATTGCTCCCAGCGGGATTCGAACCCGCATTTCTGCCCTGAGAAGGCAGTGTCCTAGCCCTTAGACGATGGGAGCTTATCCACCAACTCCTTATTTTTGTTTATTTTGGTTCTTATAATTATTATAATATTGTTTACAAAAAATAAAATAATGAATAACATTAAAGGCTTTACTTTAATAGAAATCCTTACAGTACTAGGTGCAATTGCAATAATAGGAGGACTTTTAATTACATTAATCAAACCAGCAGAACTTTTTAGGTGCTCAAGAGATTCTCAAAGAATAAAAGATTTAACTACTCTAAATTCTATAACTACTCATTATATAAATGAAAATCCCGCGATTGCAGATTTAGATGGACCATTTTTTGATTTTACAGGAGTAGATGAAGCAAGTTCGACTGTTTATATTTCAGTACCTAGAGATATAGAAAGCTACCCTTCTGCTACGGTAATAAATGGTAAAAATTGGCTCATAAAAGGTGTAAATAAAGACAATATGAGAAAATTAGATGGCTCAGGTTGGTTACCAATAAATTTAACGACATTTAGAAACCTTCCAATCCATGAATTACCTGTAGATCCAATAAACTCTTTTTCTCAGCGTATGTTTTATTCGTATGTATTTCATAGAAAAACAAAGGGCTTTGAACTTAATGCTAATTTAGAGTGTAATAAATTTAAAAAAGAAGGAGTTGAAGACAAAGTTTCTACCGATGGAGGCGATGATCAAAACATATTTGAAACAGGAAGCATTTTGACATTATTACCTTCAGAAATTTATGGATCAGAAAGAGTGACCGGTCTAAAGCCCAAAATAAATCTGAGTAATACTAATCTTACTATAAATACTTTGACAAATAATTCCTCTTCTTCAAAAATTGCCATAACTAATACAGGAAGCAGCACGCTAGTTATTTATAATATCATCGATATTAATAAAACTGGTAAAATTTATGTTGACAAAAAATACCTTCGCATACTTCCTTCAGGTTTTGATACTTTGGCTGTAACATGTAATGGTGTTGGTGTTTATACTTCATCTACAGTTACTACTACCCTAGAACTTTGGAATAATGATGTTGAAAATAATCCTGCAAAAATAGAAGTTACTTGCAATATATTAGAAAACCCTAGAATATCTGTCAACCCTAGAGAACTAAGTATCCAAACTATAAAAGGTGCATCAAGTACGAAGTCATTTGTCATATACAATAGAGGCTCTTCAAATTTAAATATAGAAGAAATTAAGTTTTATTTAGAAGAATCGACTTCAAGCTGTAAGAATTTTGTAATAGCTACTCAACCCTCTCCTATAATTCCTCCAGGAGCTTCTAGTACAGTTGCAATTACAGTTGATGCCACAAATTTAACTGCAAAAGATATCTTTTATTGTAAATATATAATAAAAAGTAATGATCCTTATAGACAATATACAGTAGTAAAAATAAATATAGCTGTAATAGGACCACCTACAGCTCCCCAAGATCTTAAAGTAGAAAAAGCAGGCTCGCAAAAACTACAACTTTTATGGAATGAGCCCAATGATTTAGGTGGTGCTTCTATTTCTTTCTATAAGATTTACAGAAAAGTAAATGCTACCCCTACTCAATCCGATTTTCTTGCTTCCACTTCTTCAACTACTTATCTAGATTCAGATTTAGCTAATGGGACAAGATATTGTTATGCTGTAAGTGCAGTAAATATAGCAGGAGAAGGTCCGTTATCTAGTCCTGCTTGTGGTATACCTTCAACAACTCCAACTCCACCATCTCTTTCTGCTACACCAGGTAATAAGCAAATAACTTTAAGTTGGAATGTTACTGATGATGGAGGAAGTCCTATTCAAGGATACAATGTTTATTGGAAATTAAGCAATGAAAATAATTGGAAACAATTGACAACTAATTTAATTTCTACAAATACTTTTACTCACACAAATTTGAATATATGTAATACATATAATTACTATGTTGAAGCAATAAATGAAAATGGTAAAAGTGCTCCAAGCAATATAGCTTCCACTACTCCTTTTGGAACATCAAGTCCACCACAAAAATTATCAGCCTCATCTACTTTAAATAGCATAATATTAAATTGGCAAGCACCTTCAGATGCTTCATGTGCTTCACTAATAAGATACAATATCTATAGATCAACCGATGGTACTAATTTTAATTTAATAGCATCTACTAGCCCTTCTACTTTAACATATACTGATACCAATGTAACCTCTACCTATACTTATACTTATTATGTAAAAGCTCAAAATTCTTTCGGAGAAAGCGATGAAAGCAACAGGGTATCAGCTAGAATCGGTTTAAGCAAATGTAGCCCTCCTTCTAACTTACAAGCTACTCCTTCTGATAGGAAAATAACCTTAAATTGGTCTGGATCCCCTTCTTTAGGTAACGGAGATTACTATTTTGTATACAGCTCAACAAATAATTCTAATTATTCAAAAGTAGCTACAACTGTTCATCCAACAGTAACTTTTACTCACACAAATTTAATTAATGGTCAAAAGTATTATTATTATGTAACTGCAAAAGGAACTAGTTGCGAAGAGTCAGATCCATCTAATATAACTTCTTCAACCCCAGGAACAGTTCCTAGTGCTCCTCAGGACTTTGTGGGTCAAGCATTTAAGGACAGAATAGATTTGAAGTGGAAGGAACCTCTTTCTAACGGTGGTTTTCCAATTCTTCAATATAACTTATATAGAACAGATGTAGGTAAAATAGCTACTTTATCATCTTCTACTTTTAGTTATTCTGATACCTCCATCAACCCAGGTACTTTATATCAATACAGTATTTCTGCATCTAATATCTTAGGCGAAGGACAAAAAAACTACACAACCTTAGGGTATTGTCTTTCTTGGCTTAAAACATTAGGCGGATCTAAAGATGATTGGCCTGCTTATATTTATCTTACTTCAGATGGAGGGTATTTAATAGTAGGTAAAACAGAATCCTTTACAAATGATTCTAGCGACCCAGCTAATGGAATAATTATTAAAATTGATTCCATCGGAAATATAGAATGGGCAAAATCAATAGGTACTTCAAAGGAAGATTTTATAAGATCTGCAGTTGAGCTTCCTGATGGGTTTATAATTACGGGCGAGACAAGGATAGATGGAAACTCTGATATATTT
>JAUQQN010000003.1:0-17030 GCA_030549845.1 Patescibacteria group bacterium | reverse complement strand
GATATTGTTTTAATAAAATTAGATCCAGCAACTTATGGAATCCCTTATAAACCTGATCTCAAATTCCAATCCAATAACTATCCTACCACTTCCATTATAGTTCAAAACGTAAGGAATCAAATAGTTACAACAGAAATTGATAAAAACACCCTTTTAAATCTTGATTTATCTGCATTATCTATTCGTAATCTTAACTTGTTATCGAATGATATTAAAAATACAATTAATCAAATAGAGTTAATTTCATGTACAATAAATACAACAACAGTGCCATCCCCTCCTAGAAATTTAACTGTTACATATAATCCCATACCTATAAGATACTTAACTTGGGAAGAACCATCATCCAATGGTGGAAGTACAATTCTTTATTATAACATCTACAGAAAAATTACAGATTCAGGAAGTTATAATCTTGCAGGTACCACAACAAACTTTTATTTTTATGATAATTTAGGTTCTCCAGATGATAAATATTGTTATAAGGTTACAGCTGTAAATTCTATAGGTGAAAGTTTACCGTCTAACGAAGCATGCATAGCTCCTGGTGTTCCTGGAGCTCCGTCTCTTACAGTAACTCCTGGAAATAGACAAAACACTTTATCCTGGACTCAAGCTTCAAGTTCGCTACCTATTCTCTATTACAATGTATATCAAGTTATTAATAATCAATACTATAGAATAGCGACAACTTCTTCATCAATTCGAACCTATATCCACCAGAATCTAACTCCTGGCAGAGCATATTACTATGCTGTTTCTGGAGTAAATAGCGTTGGTGAAGGATCTTATAGTAATATAGCTTCTGGTACTCCTTATGGGCTTCCATCACCCCCACAGAGCTTAAATATTACAGTAGGTGATAGAGTATTAAATCTTTCTTGGATCCCACCTGCAGATAATGGTGGTTCTTCAATAACAGAATATAGAATTTATAGAAAAGAATTAGGACAAAGCTATTCAAATACACCTTATGCAATAGTTTCATCTTCTCAACTTTCTTTTCAAGATACAAATGTAAATATCGGAAGGACTTATTGTTATGTTGTAACAGCTAAAAATGCAAATGGAGAAAGTGGATACAGTAATGAAGTGTGCAAAAAAGCAGGGACAAAACCAGGCCAATTTTCAATAATGGTTTCAGATTATGGGAGTAACTTTGTTCGATTAAATTGGAATTGCATAACTTATCCTGAAAATCCTCTCTGTACCGGAGGTTATCCAATTCTTTATTATAAACTTTTTAGAAGCACAAATGGGGTTGATTATACCTTGGTAGCACAACCTTTAACAAATACTTATGTTGATCAAAATCTATCTACAAGTACGACTTATTATTATAAAGTTTCTGCGGTAAATGAGATAGGAGAAGGTCCATTAAGTGATGCTATCGCTATCACAACTCGAGAAAATGAAATTGATTATACAGGATATATATTACGTACTTGGATTTCTAGAATAACAGGCTATAATTCAGTAGCTAATTATACTGAATATTTGGTCTGGAAACTAGATTTTGGTAGCCCAACTTATGTTAACCATCTTAAGTTAATTGTAAGAAACTTAGTGCAAGCTGGAATGATAAAGATATATTGCGATAATCAAATAAACTCGATGATCCAAATTAGTTCTATAGGTACAACTACTATACAAGTAGCTAAAACTTGTTCAAAAATCTATTTAACTGCCTTACAGTATATACCTTTTGATTTAGATGATGCTAGATCATATATCGGATTAGGTATCCCAGGCTCTGCTCAAGTAGAAAGTGCAGAATGGTTCCAAGCTAACATTAAAGATTTCGATGTGTACGCAAGAATTCTTCATCTTAATCTTTATGATGATAGTATATTTTTAGAAGGTAGGATAAGGGCTTATAAATGAAAAGCGGTTTTACTTTAATTGAAATTTTAATAGTATTAACCGCTATAATATCAGTTCTGGGTATTCTTTTTTATTTTCTTAATCCTATAGAGCTTTTTAAAAGAAATAGAGACTTTCAAAGGGTAAATGATCTTAAAAATCTTGAGCTTGCAATTAATGCTTATCTTTTAACAAACCCTTATGCTGATTTAGATGGTAATTACAATTCTACAGGTTATGACGAAGCATTTCCTTCAATTTTTGTATCTATTCCTTATGATAAAGAACCCATTCCTTCAACAACAATTACAGATGCTAATGGTAAAACTTGGAATATTATTCAGAATTCTTCATCTACTTTGTTAAGAGAAATAAATGGCTTAGGTTGGATCCCCATAAATTTTACTGAGCTAAAAACATCGCCAATAACTTATTTACCTATTGATCCAATCAACTCTTACTCTTCAGGATTTTTTTATACTTATGCATTTTCAAGAGGCACAAAGGAATTTGAATTAAATGCAAACTTAGAATATTCAGAAAACAAATATGGAGGAAAACAAGATAAAACTTCAAAAGATGGAGGAAGTGATAATGAAATTTATGAGGCTGGGACCAATAAATGTTTAATAGTTGGAAATAGATTATATGGTGAAATAACTACTACAACCTGTAAGCAAGCTCCGATACTAAAATTTCCTAGTTACCCAAATGGTGCTAGTTTTTCTTGTTTGAATCCTATAAAAATTACTGAAGGCCAATGGCTTTTGTTCGATAATAATAATGAAGTTATCCCTACTGATACTACAGCTGTTCATGATGGGTCCACTTCCACTTCATTATCAATTCTTACTTATTATGTAGCACATAAATTCAGTAGGCCTTACTTTCTTTCTTATCTAAAAGTATATTCATCCTTTAGCGCACAAGGGAATGCTCCATATATTAAATATTATAAAAATGCCACATGGACATCAGGGATTGAAAGCCCATATAGAGAATGTTATGATTTCACAACTACTTCTATTAATGATATAACAAATGCATGGGCTGTAGGTTGGGGATCAAATGCTCATGTTTGTGAAATGGAAGCCTATGGTTGTCCTTTTAATACAGAACCTTGGATACGGTTTTTTGGTTTAGATACTTATCCTTATGATGTTAAAATCTCTGATGAAAAATTTGAAAAATATTATATCGTAGCAGGAGGCAAAAAGATTAATTCTACAACTACACTTCCATGGTGGGCAAAAATTGATGTATTTGGTAATGTTCTTTTATCTTCTACTATTAACCTACAGAATGTAACAACAAGTATATTTATTTCTGTATTACCAGTAGATGAAAATGGAGATAAATATGTTGATCATTATATTTTTGGGGGTTTTTATGAAAATACCGCCTTAGCAGTAAAAATTTCTTCTACAGGATCAATAAAATGGATTTCCACATCTACTTTAGAAAATTATTCTTCGATTAAATCTTTAGAAAGAACAAGTGATGGTAATTACATCGGAGTAGGAGAGACCACAAGTTCAGCTTATGTTTTTAAAATCAGTTCTTCAACAGGCCAAATTTTTAATTATCGAGTTTCAACCTCATCCAGTATCTGTTATTCGCCCCAGAAACTTAATGATATTAAAATCTTTCAAGAAGGATCGAATGTTTTTTATCTTCTAGTCGGACAAACCTTAGCTGAAGGATGGGTAGGGAAAATTGATGATAGTGGTGATGTATTAAATTGTTTAACGATATCAAATGCTGAAGCTCTTTCTATTCTACCTTCAGAGATAGAAAATAGTTATTATATTTTAGTGAAATTTAAAGAAAATAATAATTTATATTATAGAGTAATAAAAATAAAACCAGATAGCTTTGAAATTTTAAATAATGAAATGTATAACTTTATACCTATTTGTGAAAGTTTTTGTAATTTAGAAATAAGATCTTTTGCTAATTATAAAAACAGTTTCTATGGAGTAGGTAAATATAATAATCAAGGAATATTATCTATATCTTCTGCAAAATTGTCTACTTATAAACTATATCCCTCTAGTTTTCTTAACAAAATAATAAATGCAATAGATAAAGATTTAATAATCGCAGGATATAACTTTAGCAAAGGAGGTTTTATTATGAAAATAGATGAAAATGGAAACTGCCCTAACTGTTTATCATTACCATATCAACTAAATAACTTTTCAAATATTTTCAAAATATTACAACCTATTTTACAGAATTTACGATTTCTTCCATAATTGTAGGATAATTCATAGAAAGCTCAGCTAAAATTTTTCTATTTAACTTTATGTTATTATCTTTTAGTTTTTTTATAAAAGTAGAATACTTTAATCCTCTTTCTCTCAAAAATGCATTCAACCTAATTTGCCATAATCTTCTAAAATCTCTTTTTTTCTTTTTTCTTCCTTCATAGGCATGTTTAAATGCATGCAAAATAGCTTCTTTAGCAAACTTCTCTTTACTTTTTCTACCCCATTTATAACCCTTAGCTAATCTTAACAACTTTTTTCTTTTCTTTGTTTTTATTTTTCCTCTTTTTACTCTTACCATAATGATTTAATTATAATAAACTTTTTAAAAATTTCCAAAAGTCTATTACAAATTTCTCATAATCTCTTAGCCCTTTTGCAATTTCATCTAAATTTTTTTCCATTTTTGCAGTAAAATTTAAGTCAATTATATCTTTAAAGTGACTTTTTAAAAATTCTATTACCCTTACTCCTTTCTCAGTTGGTTTTAAATAACCTTTTTCTTTGATTATATATTTCCGTTTTAGTAAAGTTTTGATAATTTCAGCATAAGTAGAAGGCCTACCTATTCCTAATTCCTTTAATTTCTTTATTAGTGTAGCTTCAGAATATCTTGAAGGAGGCTTGGTTCTGACTTCTAAGATTTTTATATTTTTAGCTTTTAATATAGTACCCCTTTCTAAATTAGGCAATTCTTTAAAAGAAATCTTAAAAGGATAAAATTTTAAAAATCCATCGAATATTAATTTTTCTCCTTCTGCTTTGAATAAAAGATTTTTGCTTGATAAAGGATTCAATATAAAAACAATTTTTTCTAATAAACCATCTTTACTACAACTTGCTAAGGTAAAATCAAAGATCAACTCGTACAATTTCTTTTCAATATCTTTTAAATTTACATCTCTTTTAATATATACTGGCCTAATAGCTTCATGAGCCTCTTGTGAAAATTCAGATTTTTTAATATAGGGTCTTTCATAATATTCTCCAAGAATGCCTTTGATTTTTTCTAGAAATTCTTTAGATAAATTAAAAGAATCTGTTCTATGATAGGTAATAAAACCCTTTTCATATAATGATTGAGCAATTTTCATAGTTAAAGGAGCCGAAAATTTATATTTTAAGTAACTAACCCTTTGAAGCAGCGCTGTATCTAATGGAGTGGGCTTTTTAATTGGTTGTTGTTTTATTTCAATTTTATTTAAAATAAATTCTTTTCCCTTTATCCCTTTTTTAATTTTCTCTAAATAATCCTTATCTTTAAATTTGTCATTTTTATTTTCGACATAATAAGCCTTAAAACTACCAAAATCAACTTCTAGTTTATAAAATTTCTCTTCCTTAAATTTTTTTATCTCTTCTTCTTTTTCAACTATAATTCTTAACGCCGAAGATTGTACTCTACCTGCAGATTCACCTATTTTTTCTTTCCATAAAATTGGTGATAATGTATAACCTATAATTCTATCTAAAAACCTTCTAGCTTTTTGGGCTTTTACTAAATTTAAATTAATGGATTCTTTATTTTGCAAAGCATTCAATATCGCATTTTTTGATATTTCATAAAATCTAATTCTTGAGTAATTTTTTAACTTTAAAAACTCTACAATACTCCATGCAATAAATTCACCTTCTCTGTCAGGATCTGTGGCTAAAATAAATTCATTTATATTGTTTTTCAATTTTTTTAAGTAGTTTAAGAAAAAAGATTTTAATAGTACATATTCAACCTTTAACTTTCCGCCTTCCTCTATATATATTCCAAATTTATTTTTGGGTAAATCTACAATATGTCCTTTTGAAGAAATAACCAAAATCCTTCTGTTTTTTAAAAATTTTTTTATAGTTTTAGCCTTTTTAGGAGATTCAACTATTATTATTTTCATTTAAAAAAGCCCCCAGCAGGACTCGAACCTGCAACCTGGTGGTCCGAAGCCACCCGCTCTTCCAATTGAGCTATGGGGGCTTATGAATCTAAAATAATTTTATCATACTTCTAGTTTTTTCTTAGTTTTTTAATCTTATTTATCATTTCTTTTGCCATCTTCAAAACTATTTTAGCATAGGATTTCTTTGTTCATTTCCAGGGGGCAGGATTCGAACCTGCGCAGCCACGAGGGCGCCTGGTTTACAGCCAGGTGCGTTTGTCCACTCCGCCACCCCTGGTATTTGCCCGGGGAGGGATTCGAACCCTCACAGCCTATGTAGGCCATTGGGTTTTAAGCCCAACGCGTCTACCAATTCCGCCACCCGGGCTAATTTAAACCTCTAAATCTTATTAATTATTATTTTAGCACAATTAATCTAAAAATCAACTTTATTCTATTTCTTCAATAATTAAATCTTTACCCTTAACATATCCTATAAATGTTCTATTGTCTTTTGTAAAAGTAAAAGTTGCTTCTTTATCATAAGGCCCATAGGTTTTGTCATTTATTTGAATATATTCTTTATTACCTTTTTTATACATAAATCCATACTTAGAACTATCAGGAGAGAAAGTTAACCACCAAGCATAATCATAAGGCCCATAAGTTTTATCATTTAATTGAATGTAATATTTATCATCTTTTTTATACATAAATCCATACTTAGAGCTATCAGGAGAGAAAGTTAACCACCAAGCATCATCATAAGGTCCATAAGTTTTATCATTTAATTGAATGTAATATTTATCATCTTTTTTATACCAAAATCCATACTTAGAGCTATCAGGGGAGAAAGTTAACCAACAAGCATTATCATAAGGTCCATAAGTTTTATCATTGATTTGAATGTAAGCTTTATTATCTTTTTCATACACAAATCCATACTTAGAACTATCAGGAGAGAAAGTTAACTCCCAAGCATTATCATGGGGCCCATAAGTTTTATCATTGATTTGAATATAATATTTGTTATCTTTTTCATACACAAATCCATACTTAGAACTATCAGGAGAGAAAGTTAACCACCAAGCATTATCATAGGGCCCATAAGTTTTATCATTGATTTGAATGTAAGCTTTATTATCTTTTTTATACACAAACATATACTTAGAACTATCAGGAGAGAAAATTAACAACCAAGCATTATCATAAGGTCCATAAGTTTTATCATTGATTTGAATATAATATTCATTAATATAATATTCATTCTCTTTTTTATACATAAATCCATACTTAGAGCTATCAGGAGAGAAAGTTAACCACCAAGCATCATCATAGGGCCCATAAGTTTTATCATTGATTTGAATATAATATTCATTAATATAATATTCATTCTCTTTTTTATACATAAATCCATACTTAGAGCTATCAGGGGAGAAAGTTAATTCTTGAACATAATCATAAGGCCCATAAGTTTTATCATTTATTTGGATATAATATTTATTATCTTTTCTTCCATATTTTACCCCAATATTAGAATACTTCTCAGAGATAGAAAGATAAATATTATAAATCCGATCATAATCCCCTAACTTATATTTTCTAATCTTAGAAGATTTTTCTTCTAACAACCTAATTAAAGGAGAATATACTTTTAATCTTCTATTCTTATTTATTTTATCTATCCAACTTAATAGTTTAATGCTTGTTTTATCCTTAGATAATATTCCTATAAAATATCCTGTATTTTTATCATTTTCATCATATTCATTGATTATTACTCTATTAGAAGAAGTAGGAATTTTTCCTTCAAGTTTTAGCCATTTTCCTACCTTATCATACTTATATCTTCCTATAATCTTGTTATTATCTTCTTTTTTAAGTTCTATAGTTATAGGATAATTAGCTATTTTTGCTTTATATGATGTTTGGGAGAAAGAGGGAGAGGGGAGGATTATAACAAGGGAAAGTAAAATTATGGCTATTAATACTTCCACTATGTGATTTAGATAAGATTTGTTATCCATGTTTTGAATAATTAAAAAAATAAAGCTAAAAAATTACAAGTTTTAAAATAAGCACTAAATTAACAAAGTTAAGAATTAAAAATTTGAAAATTCCTTTAGCTCACTTATAATAATTTAATTAAATGAAAAATAATTCAATTTTTCAAAGCTTTAAAAAAGCTTATGAAGGATTTTTATATATTTATCGAACGCATTTTCATTTTAGATTGAATATTCTTATAGGAGGTTTGATAATAATTTTAAGTATTATTTTTAGATTTCAGCCAATAGAATTAGTTTTGGTTATTTTAGCAGTAATTTTAATATTTTTTTCAGAGGCTTTAAATACTTCAATAGAAGAAATTTGCAATCTTATAACAGAAGAATATCATCCTAAAATAAAGGCAATAAAAGACCTAGGAAGCCTTCTTGTTTTATTAGCAGTGATTTTTAGCCTTTCAATTTTTATAACAATTTTTCTTAAAAATATAATTAAATATGCTTCCACCTTTATTTAAAAAAATAATCCAATTTTTTGATAATTTTCCAGAAATAGGACCAAGACAAGCTTGGAGATTATTTTTTTGGTTTGTTAAGCAAGATAAGAAATTTAAAGAAACATTTCTAGAATCTCTAAAAGCTTTAATAGAAAATTTAAACTTTTGCAAATATTGTAATTTCCCGATAATTAATGATGAAATTTGTGAAATTTGTAAAGATCCTAAAAGAAATAAAAGCACTTTATGTATTGTAGCAAGAGAAACAGATTTAATAACAATTGAAAATTTAAAGAAATATCGCGGAGTTTATTATGTAATTGGTGGTTTATTGCTTCCATTTGAAGAAAAAGAATATGTGAAAGAAAATTTAATTAAATTAAAGAAAAGATTCGAGGAAGATAAAAACATAAAAGAAGTTATATTAGCTTTACCATTTACAAAAGAAGCAGAGCCATTAAAAAAAGAGGTTATAAAAATTGTTGAAAAATTCAATGTTAAAATAAGAGGGCTCAAAAAAGGAATACCAACAGGAGGTGAAATAGAATTTATTGACCCAGAAACATTAAAAGAAGCTTTAGAACTTTAATGTTTTTTGGTAAAATTTTTTAAAAAGATGAAGATTTTAAGAGGGTTCACTTATTTAGAAGTAGTTATTTTTCTAATATTAGTAACAACTTTATTAGGATTGAGTACACAATTATTAAGAAAAGATAAGCTTTCAAAAGAATCAAGAGACCTTTTAAGAGTAAATAACCTTTCTAAACTTGAAAATATTTTGAAAAGTTTTTTACTTGAAGACCCTAGGATTTCATTAGGACGATCAAATTACATATATTTATCATTACCTTCTAAATCAGCAACAACTAATTGTCAAGTAGATTACCCAGATTTACCAGATCCTCCTCAAGGATATCAGTATTATTGTTCTCCTGACCCTTCAAATATAAATGGCGAAGGATGGATCCCAGTTAATTTTTCTCAAAATCCTATTCTCAGAATAAACAATCTACCAACTGATCCTATTAATGATATAAATTATTTTTATGCTTTTTTTGTTTCTACTTCTGGTAAAGAATTTGAATTAATAGCTAATTTAGAATCTGAAAAAAATAAAGGAATAGATAGTATTTCAGGAAAAGATAATGGAACTGCACATTGGCTTTTGGAATTTGGTAATAATAAAAACTTAGCTCCGATGGATTTTGAATTAGCACTTTTACCTTCAGGAGAAATAATGTGGGCTTTTTCTGAAAATTGGGGTAATCTATGGGATGATATCGAAGGTCTCGCTTTAGATAATGATTATATTTACTTAGTAGGTGATAATAAAGTAAACGAAAATGATAATTGGCGATGGGTAATTCAAAAAAGAAAAAAACTAAATGGCGAGATAATATGGTCTACTACTTCAGATCCAAACCCTTATTATAATACCTATGATTTTGATAGCGTATTTGGAGGGGTCATCGAAGATAGAGATTATATTTATATTGGGGGCAGGCAGGGGAGGTCAGGAGTTACAGGTAGACTTGAAAAGAGAGATAAAATAAATGGAAGCTTAGTTAGCGCTGTAAATATTTCTTCAATGGAAACTGTATGGTCAATGGCTCAAGATAGTAATTATATATATCTAGCCGGCTGGAATAGAAGGACAGTTTATACATCTGCAGGCGGTACGTCAGATTATTATTGGGTTATAACTAAATTAAATAAAAGTGATTTAACAGCTGTCCAAACTATTCAAATAAATCCACATACTCCTTATGCTGCTTGCTCTTCGGGTTATACATGTCTTTGTTTTGACTATGATATATACCCACAAATTGTTGTGAAAGATAGTTATTTATATATAGGAGGCTATGTAGGGAATTTCAATTGGAATAACCCTTCTTGTGGGTCAATATATGGAAGATTAGAAAAAAGAGATATAAATAATTTAAATAACTTAATAAGCTATGCTACCTCAAACAAACCCTTCGTAAGCTTAGATTTAGATAATAGTGGGAATATTTATGTAATGACAAGTGAAAGATTAGAAAAAAGAAATAGTAGTAACCTGTCTTTATTAGGCAGTTTAAATAATATATCAGGAAAAATTAGGGTCTTTGATAAATATATTTACACTATAACTTCTATAGTTGAAGGCGGAGATAGGAAATGGAGAATATTAAAAATTCAGAAAGATAATTTAAATATAATATGGGATAAAATTGAAAATCCATCTGATCAAGAAGATTACCCTAGTGCAATAACTGTAGATTCTTCAGGTATCTATATAGGCGGTATACATAGAATTTCATATTATGATTCACAAATTAGGATAGAAAAAAGAAATAAATAAAATGAAAGAGGAATTAGATAATATTTTGAACGAAGCTCGTAAAATTATTGAAGAAATTAATTCTGAAAATAGTTTAGAAAATTTTAGAATTCGATTTTTAGGAAGGAAAGGATTATTAAAAGAAATTTTAGATAAAATTGTGAAATTAGAAGAAAAAGAAAGAAGAGAATTAGGAGAGTATTTTAATTATGTAAAAAATGAAATAGAAAAACTTTATGAGGTTGCAAAAGAAAGAATAATCACCAGCAAAAAAGAAATTAAGTTTGACATTCATCATCCTGGAGAAAAAATAAGAAAAGGGCATATTCACATCTTAAATCAAGCGATAAAAGAAATAAAAGAAATATTTATGAAATTAGGTTTTGATATAGAAAGAGGTAGAGAACTGGTTACAGAATATGAAAACTTTGATTCTTTGAACATTCCACCTAACCATCCTTCAAGGGATTTATGGGATACACTTTGGTTAAAATTTGAAGATAAAAATAATAAATATCTTTTACGAACCCACACATCAGCCCACCAAGTTGAAGTACTAAAAAATAAGCCTCTACCTATAAGAGTTGTAATTCCAGGAAAAGTCTTTCGTCATGAAGCCACTGATCAAAGACATGAAATACAATTTCATCAATTAGAAGGTTTAGCCGTTGGTGAACATGCTGATTTAAGAGAATTAAAAGGAGTTTTAAAGATTTTTTTCAAGGAATTTTTCGGCACAGAACTTGAAGTGATTTTTAGAACTTCATATTTTCCCTTCACTGAACCAAGCGTAGAAATTGATTTGGAATGCGTACTATGTAAAGGAAAAGGATGTAATGTCTGTAAAAATTCTGGGTATCTAGAAATAGCAGGAGCAGGAATGATACACCCGTTTGTTTTGAAAGAAGCAGGAATTGATACAAATAAATACTTTGGTTATGCATTTGGTTTAGGAATTGAAAGAATAATTATGTTAAGGCATAATATAAATGATGTTAGATTATTTAACTCAGGAGATTTAAGATTTATTAAACAATTTTAAAAATGAGGTTTAGAACAAAAGACTTACAAGAATTTTTCAATAAAAAAATAGATTGGAAAAAAGTTGCACAAGAATTAACTGAGAAATCTTTTGAAACTTTATATGAAGATGGATATTTAGATGTTGATATTTTGCCAAATAGGTTTTCTGATGCAGGTAATATTTATGGATTAGCAAAAGAAATATCTTTGATTACAGGATATAAAATAAAGGATGAAAAGTTTAAAATCAAAGAAATATCTAAAAAAATTGAAAACTTTATAAAAATATCATCAAGAACTCATTTATGCTTAAATTATTTTGCAAGAGTTATATTAGATGTAAAAAATTCAGAATCTCCAAATTGGCTTAAGGAATTTGTAGAAAGCTATGGCTTAAATTCAATAAATTTAATAGTTGATTTAAGTAATTATGTAATGATAAAATATGGTGCACCTCTTCATGTCTTTGATTTAGATAAAGTTGAAAAAGAAATTATAGTTAGAGAATCAAAAGAAAAAGAAGTATTTCACTCATTAAAAGATGTTTATTATACTCTTCCAAAAGGTTGTATATTAATTACAGATAAGAAAAAAATCTTAGCATTGGCTGGAATCCAAGGAGCAAAGTCTGCAGAAGTTGATTTAAATACAAAAAATATATTGATAGAAGCAGCAATTTTTGATCCATCTACAATTTACAAAACATCTAGAGCTCTTAATTTGCAAACAGAAGCTAGTTATAGATTTGAAAGAAAAGTATCCGAAATTAACTCATTAAAATCTCTAGAATACTTAACATATCTGATACAAAAATATTGCAAAGGAAAACCAGCAAAAGGAATCTTTCAACTTAATAAAATCCAAAAACCCGATAATATTCTTTTGAAGTTTGAAAAATTAAATAACTATGTTGGAGAAAAAATAAGCGACAAAGAGATAACAAATTTACTCAAAAGATTGGGCGCAAAGATTATGAAGAAATCAAAAGATTATGTTTATATAACTCCACCTATTGAAAGATTAGATCTTAAAACGGATGTTGATCTAATAGAAGAAATTGCAAGATTTATTGGATATAAAAAAGTAAAAGAAAGTTTTCCTTCTGTTTTTAAAATAGGAAAAGAAAACAAAGTTTTAAAATTTGAAGACTTTTTAAGAAAAAATTTAACCTCTGCTGGCTTAGATGAAGTTATAACTTATAGTTTTATAGATGACGAAGATCTTGTAAGTTTTGAAGAGATTATTAGACAAAGAGGAGAAATAATAGAGATTTTAAACCCTGTTAGTAATTTATTTAAATACTATCGACCTTTTGTGTTTATAAATTTAGTTAAAGCAATTTCTAAAAACTTGAATTATTACAATTGGTTGAGGACAAAAGAAATAGAAATTTTTGAAATAGGAGATGTTGCTGTAATTCAAAAAAATAAAATAATGGAAGATATACATTTAGGTATTGCTATAACTCGGGAAAACCTTCAAAATTTATTAGCTTTAGGAAAAGGAATATTAAATTATCTAGCTGAAATATTGGGTCTTAAAAAATTTCACTATAAACCATTTACTCAAAATACAAACTCTTTCAAACTTTTAAGTGCAATTCATACTGAGGAAGAAGACTTTATAGGTTTTTGGGGATACTTAAGTGAAGATATTATGAAAAAATACGAAATCAAACAACCTGTTTTTGTAGCTGAAATTAATTTAACAAAACTTATAAATTATTTTGAAAAAGAAAAGCTATTTAAAGAAATACCAACTTATCCTGCAATAATAAGAGACCTTTCTCTTATTGTCGCTGAATATATTCAATCAGATCAGATAGAAAATGAGATTTACGAAGTTGCAAAAGACCTTCTAGAAGATATCGAGTTATTTGATATCTATCAAGGTCCTCCACTTAAAGAAAATGAAAAAAGCTTAGCCTATCATCTTATATTTCGAAGAAGTGACAGAACTTTGAAAGATGAAGAAGTTGATATACTGATGAGTCAAATTATTAAAAGATTACAAGACAAATTTGGAGCTATTATTAGGTAATTTGATATAATTTTAATTGAAAGCCTGGGTGGCGGAATTGGCAGACGCAGGGGACTCAAAATCCCCTGGCCTTTACGGCCGTGAGGGTTCGAATCCCTCCCCAGGCACTAACAAAAAATCTTATTTATCATACCTTTCTAAATTTTATTTACCACAACTTTAACCTTTTATGATTGTACATTTAGAATGCTATAGCATTGTAAATGAAAAATTAAAAGAAAAAGAATTTTTTTTAAATTTGGAAGAAAAATTAAAAAATTAAAGTTTGAAGGAATCAGAAAATTTAATTATGTTTACATATTAATTTTTTAGATGTCATTACCGCTCAGATTCTTTAACAAAAGAATGTGAATATTTAACAAAAGAATGTTAAACAGCTTTCAAGAATGATATAATTATTAAGTAGCCCCTGTAGCTTAATAGGAAGAGCGTCTCCGTCCTAAGGAGAAGGTTGCAGGTTCGAGTCCTGCCAGGGGCACCCTTCCAAAAAACTTATCCACCACTTTATTAGGCCCCCCCAATTCACCGTTATATAATTAATTTAAATAATGCCTAATAATGTAAAAGTAAAAATTAACAAAAATATAGGAATTTTCTTCTTATTTTTAACTATCTTCCTCTTTATCTACTCCTTAGTATATTCCTCACCCCCTATTTCTCCTTATAGACCAGGAGAAACCTTAGATCCTTCTTGCTCTCCAGGTGATCCTAATTGTACAGTATCTCCTCCTTTACCTACATATATATCTACTACAACAATAGTAGAACTTAATAATAATCTTCTTTCTTTTAATACAGGAACAGTAAAAATATTAGGAGAATTAATAGTAACAAATACTACAACTTTTAATGGAATATCTTATATTTGGCCTTCAAATCCTCCTAATCCTAATCAATTCCTACAATATATAGGTAATGGCAATCTTCAATGGGCAGATGTAACATTATCTACAGCAGGAGGTTGGACAGATGATGGAAATGTAGTTAGATTACAAACAATTACAGACTCAGTAGCTATAGGAACAACAACACCTTCAGAAAAACTTACAGTACAAGGAAATATATTAGCTACAGGAGGTATAACAGCTAATTCTCTTGTACTTTTAACACCTCTTTCTATAACTTCAGGAGGTACAGGACTTAATACATTAGGTTTAGCTAATCAAATATTAGGAGTTAATAATACAGGAACAAGCTTAGAATATAAAGATATTACTTCATTACTTATACCAGGCCCAGGAATATCAATAACAGGAACATCTACAGCAACAATATCTAATACAGGAGTATTATCCTTAAATTCTTTAACAGGAGCTTTAACTTTACAAGGAACACCAAATCAAATAAATATATCCTCTGTAGGTTCAAATATTATACTATCTACCCCACAAGATATCTCAACTACCTCTTCACCAACATTTGCTAACTTAGCCTTATCTTCCTTAACTCCTGGTTCTATATTATTTGCAGGAAATAATGGTTTAATCTCTCAAGATAATTCTAATCTTTATTGGGATAATAATAATAAAAGATTAGGAATAGGAACAACAACACCCACTTCTTTATTAGAACTCTATTCAACAAATATATCACCAATTCTTACAATAACTTCTGCAACTTCAACAACATATTCTCCTCAAATTCAATTTAGAACAGGAATTACTCCTTCTACTCAATATACAATAGGAGTAGATATTTCAGATTCAAACAAATTTAAAATTACCACTTCCACCTTCCCCTCAACAGCAGTACTTACAATTGACCAAAGTGGAAGAGTAGGCATCGGAATGACTAATCCTAATGCAAAATTAACCGTTACCCCTGCTTCTTCTGAAATATTTGGCACAATTTATATTCCTCTATCAACAGTTGGTGGATTTACGGGCGGGTTCTATTATGGAGATAGTAATCATAGAGCTTTTTTAGGAGGGTGGGGAGGGATTAGTGGATCCTTTTCTGGTCAAAGTCCAAGATTGTATTTAGAATCCAGGAGTTATGCTGGTACACTAGAATTAGGAAGACATGACATTGGAGGTTCTCATTTTAAACTACAAACAAGCAGATTCTTTGAGATTCAAGCGGGGGGGTCAGGTTTATATTTAAACAGTAACGTGGGTATAGGAACAATAGCACCCCAAGAGAAATTAACAATTTCTGCTGGTTCGAATTTTGCTATTGAAATGCCACCTCCTACCAATGTAACTGTTGCCACAACTACTGGAGGGACATTGCCGTCTGGTACATATTACTTTAAAGTAGTAGCAGAGGATGAAGCTGGAGGTACAACAATTGGTTCTCAAGAAGTATCGATAACCATAGCTGCAGGTGAAGCTATTATTATCTCTTGGTCACCGGTAATTGGCGCAGCTAAATATAGATTATATGCTGGTACCACTTCTAATGCTCAAAATCATTACTTTACAACAACTGCTACCTCTTATACTTATACTACCTCAACTGGAGCCACTGCTGGTACTGTTCCTACGGTTACTACTGCCTATATTAATAAAATATCAAGTAGTGGAAAATCTTGGTTTCTCATTCCAACTACAATAAAAAGCTCAAACACTTCAACGCCAAGCTTGGAACTACTGATGCCCGTTGAAGGAAATGTTCAAAGAACAGCTTTAGTTTTAAAGTCTTTACACAATACTAATGCTAACCCACCAGGAATAGATTTTTTAGGAAGATTTAGTGATGGATCCACAATTCCAGATGCAAGCATTCAGTTTATAGCAGAAGATTATGGGCCAAGATATGTTAGTATGAGATTCATGTTATGGAGATATAATGGCCCTCAAGTGGAAGTAATGCGGTTATCAGGCTATAATTATGGTTCTGTTTCGATTGGGGGTGTTCCTCTTAGAGATACAAATACTAAGCTTTTCATTAAGGGAGCTGGCTCCAGTGATACTACTTTTTCTTTAAAAGTAATAAACTCACTTAATAAGCCATTATTATATGTAAGAGATGATGGCAATATAGGAATAGGAACTACAACACCTACTTCTTTATTACATGTATATGGTTCTACAACTTTAGGAGCTTCAACCTCAACTCCTATTAATTTTGTAGGATATATAAACTCAGATATTATTCCTTATTCTGATAATACATATAATTTAGGAGCATCAAGCTTT
>JAUQQN010000010.1 GCA_030549845.1 Patescibacteria group bacterium | reverse complement strand
TAATAGCAGAAGAAGCTCCTCAAGAAATCTTAGCTGATAATGGAAAATCTATCAACCTCTATAAATTCATATCATTTATAGGTTCTTCAGTCAAAAGTTTAGCAAATAAAATTAGTAATTTAGCAAGTGGGACAACTCAAATAATTTCTCAAATTGCAAATTATGTTAGTGAATTAATTACAGATAAATTAATAGTGAAGAAAGTAATAATAATTGGTAGTGAAGAAGAACCTACAGGAATTACAATTTATGATAAAGCAACAAGAGAACCATATTGTGTATTTGTAGAAAATGGAACAGTGAAAAGTCTTAAAGGAAAATGTGAGGAGGTATTTAATGATAATGTAATTTCAATTTCTAATTCAAATGAAAATTCAATGACAAGTACAAGTATTTCTAATACTGAAAACAATACTTCTACACAAACAAATACTTCAGGAATAAATAATAATGAAGGACAAAATAGTGAAAATACTAACAGCCAAACAAATGTTAATGATAGCAATAATTTAACCAATGATATAAGTGAATTGCAAAATAATAGTGAAACAAATCAAACTTCTCAATCTAATGAATAGCTAAATAAATTTTATAACCTAAATAACTTTTAAAATTTGTTTATAGGGATATTGGGTAAGAAGTATTAAATAAATTTTTATTTGTTGTAAGAAGAATTACCACACATTATTTTAATTTTTATAATTTCTAATTTTCTATAGAAATATAGAAAATTGAATTTTAAACTAAAAATTTGAGATTTTAGACATTGATTCTGGTTTTGCAAAGAACTTTGTATATTTTAATTAAGGGATTATCCAAGCTAGTCATTTATAGATTTTATGATAAATTTTGGTAAAGATTTTTTCATTTTTTGGTAGCTAGTAATTTTTATTCACAACTTTTCAACTTTTTAGCAGTATTGACTTTTTATTTTTTCTAATAAAATAAATTTAATATGAAAGAAGAAATCAACAAAACTTTGCCTCATAATATAGAAGCAGAAAAAGCTTTATTAGGTTGTATTTTGGTAGACCCTGATGCAATTTACAAAGTAGCTGATATGATTTCTCCTAATGATTTTTATAAACCCGCTCATCAAATAATTTATTCTGCAATAATGTATCTTTTTGAAAAAAGAGAAGCAATTGATCTTTTAACTGTAACAAATAGATTAAGAGAAATGGGAGAATTAGAAAATATTGGTGGTCCTAGTTATATATTTGAACTTATAAACTCTGTTCCTGCAGTTATGAATATAGTAAATTATGCAAAAATTGTAAAAGATAAAAAAGCTAGAAGAGATATGATCCAAACAGCCTTTGAAATGCAGAAATTAGCTTATGATGAAGAAAAAAATCCAGAAGAATTAATAGACGAAGTAGAGGCAAGAATTTTTAAAGTTGCAGAAAAAATTTATCCACGAGAAATTGCCCACATTTCAACATATTTAGAAGAAGCTTATCAAAGAATAGAAGAACTCCATTCACAAGAAAGAAAATTAAGAGGAATCTCAACAGGCTTTCCTTTGTTAGATGAATATTTAGGAGGATTTCAAAAATCTGATTTAATAATTTTAGCTTCACGGCCTTCTTTAGGGAAAACAGCTCTTGCTCTAACTTTTGCAAGACACATTGCTATAAATGAAAATATACCCGTTGCAATATTTAGTTTAGAAATGTCTAAAGACCAAGTTATAGATAGATTAATTGCAGGTGAAGCTGGAGTGAGTTTATGGAGATTGAGAACAGGAAAACTAATGTATGAAGGAGAAATGAATGAATTAGCATTAATATCAGAAGCTTTAGATAAACTAAACCAAGCTCCAATCTATATTGATGATACTCCTAACTTAAATACATTACAAATAAGAACTATGTCAAGAAAATTGAAGCACCAAATAGGAGATTTAGGGTTAATCATTATAGATTATTTACAATTGATTAAAAGCTATAAATCATATGATAGTAGAGTGCAAGAAATTACTGAAATATCAAGAAGCCTTAAAGAACTTGCTAGAGAGCTTAATGTACCTATACTTGCTATATCTCAACTTTCGAGAGCACCCGAGCAGAGAATTTCCCAAATTCCTAAACTCTCAGATTTGAGAGAAAGTGGATCATTAGAGCAAGATGCTGATGTTGTTTTGTTTATTCATAGACCAAAAGAAGCAGGGCAAATTGCTCCATCCAATCAAGCAGACATAATTATTGCAAAACAAAGGAATGGTCCACTAGGTGTTGTAACTTTGTATTTTGATCCTGAATCAACTGCATTTTATTCTACAGAACAAACAATAGAAGAGATAGAATTGCATTAGAATTGCCTATATTTTATGATAGTTTCTATTTCTTCATCAGACAGAGCTCTATTAAATACACAAATGCCGTCAATTAACCCACTAGCTTTTTCTATATTGTTTAAAATTTTAGTAGAAGTACTTGATAGAAGAGAATCATTGAAACTAAAACTGTCCGATTTATTTAAACTAATGGTTCCATTAGAAGTTAATTTATATTCATAAATTTTTCCATTAGGTTTTTTAAAATTAATTGCAAGAAAAACCCACTCATTCAATGATGGTTCAAAAAATGTTTTTGATTGTTCATTTTGTCCAGAGCGCATAGTTATAGCAATTTTCTTTGATTGTAGATAGAAAGAGAATCCTTCTGTATTAGATTGTTTTGTAATAAATATATCCCCTTTTGCTCCACCTAATATTGAATTAAACTTTATCCACATTCCTAAAAAGAATTCATTAGTAGCACTAGAAAAAAGAAGTTGCGATGAAGTTCCGTAAGTATTAGGACTAAAAGATAAACCTTTTCTCCCTGAACCCTGATCAATACTCCAACTATTAGGATTATTTAACTGAATATGATCTTCCCATCCAGAAGAGTCATAAGCAACTGTACCAGTACCTTCATTAAAAGTTAATAATAACCTTAATCCTGAATTAAAAGTTGGTAATCTAAGATTAGTTCCTACTTCATAAGTAAATAAATCTATACCACCATCATTAATAGCTAACTCCCTTTCTTTTTCTAACAAGGCTGTTAACTTATAACTGCTACCCACTACAAAAGCATAATAATATGGTGGTTTATTAATTGGATCTATTGGTAATCTAGACATATTTAAAATTGTAAATTGATTAAACGGAATAGGTATCCATCCTGATCCATCAATTTTTTCTGGATTTTGTGAACATCTATACTTCCATCCTGCAGGTAAAGGAGGTAAAACTGATAAATAACTTAAGCAATTAGGAGAAGCATCTTCTAGAGAAACATAAACTGTGTTGGAAGAAGCATATGAAAGCTCATAAAAACCAGGGGATATCAATGAAAGATGTTTTAAAATTATGCTTAAATTATTTAAATCATTTATTCTTTTATAATCCCTTAATTTATTATTAAAATTAAAAGATAATAAAGAATTTTTTAATAATAGAAGGCTTAGTAATGTTATTAAGCTAAGAGTTACAAATATTTCTACGATTGTTACAGATTTATTTTTCATTTTGAGATAATAAGATTTGAAGCTATAATTAAATTATAAGTCCAATGTACAAAAATTAACAAAAATTAAATAAATTAAATTGAGCTTAACCGGGAACTGGTATTAAGAAGAATTGAAATTTTTAAAAATTATTATTATAATTAATTAAAAATGACATGTTATTTTTGCTCACAAAATGCAAAAGAGATAGATTATAAAGAGGTTGATATATTGAAAAGATTTTTGAGTGCTGGAATGAAAATTAAAAATAGGAAAAAAACAGGACTTTGTTCAAAACATCAAAGAAAGCTTGCACAGGCTATAAAAAGAGCAAGACAAATGGCACTTTTGCCTTATCTACCTTAATGGAAGATTTTTTCAAGAACAAAATAAAATTTGAAGTTGAAAAAGAAGGGAAAACCAAAAGTTTAGTTGTTATTCCTTTTAAAAAAATAGAAGAAATAGAAAAAACTACCTCTTGGAATTATTTAGATAAAAATTTGAAGAACTTAATAAATAAAATTTTGCCTAAAATTAAATACTATGATAGCTATTTAAGTTTTAATGACTTTGGTGATTTTTTGCTGATTAAAAAACAAGAAAATAACTTAAGAGGCCTTATTTATACATTTAGAAAAATTTTTAAATTTCTTAAAGATAACAAAGTCTCGGAATTTTCTATTTACATTAATGATTTTTTAAATGATGATCTTAAAATTGATTACACTTCTTCGTTAATGGTAATGAATTTTTTGCTTGCAAACTTTGATTTTTCAAGATATTATAAAAATCCACCAAAAGAAGGTTGGTTTGAGATTAAAAAAATAACTATTCACTCGCCAACAAAGTATATAGATGAAGTAAAGAAAGGTGTTAGGGAAGGAATAACAATAGGTGAAGAAATTAATAGAGCCAGATTTTTATCAAATTTACCTGGAGGAGACCTTACTCCCTCGTTAATGGTTGATATTATAAAAAGGACAGTTAAAAATTATGATATAAAAATAAAAATTTTAGAAAAAAAAGATTTAGAAAAAATAAAAGCAGGAGGATTATTAAAAGTATCAAAAGGCGCAAAAGAACCTCCATATCTTGTGATTTTAGAAATACCCAATAAAGGCAAAGAACTTCATTTTATAGGTAAGGGGATTACCTTTGATACAGGAGGTTTACAAATAAAACCTTCGGAGCATATGATAGATATGCATTTAGACATGTCTGGAGCTGCAAGTGTTTTTGCCTCAACTATATTAATAAAAAGATTAGGGATAAATGTTAATTTAAAAACAATAATTCCTCTTGCAGAAAATATGCCAGGAAGTGAGGCTTATAGACCTGGTGATATAGTACGAACAATTTCTGGAAAAACTATAGAAATAGGAAGCACTGATGCAGAAGGAAGAATAATTTTAGCAGATGCAATTGATTATAGTAAAAAATTTTTCAAACCAAAATTAATAGTTGAACTTTCTACATTAACAGGAGCATCAATGATAGCATTAGGCACAAGATTTTCAGCTATATTTACTAATAATAAAAAATTACAAGAAGTATTTTTAGAATTAGGAGAAAAAACTGGTGATCACTTATGGCCGCTTCCTTTGCTTGAAGATTATAAAAAGGATATCGAAGCAAACTTTGCTGATGTTTTAAATATTGGAAAGAGTAAATATGGAGGAGCAATTCATGGAGCAATTTTTTTGTGGGAATTTGCAAAGCCCGTAGATTTTGTTCATATAGATATAGCTCCGAGAATGGTATCTGATGGAAATGATTATTTAAATAAAGGCTCAACAGGATTTGGGGTTAATTTATTAAAAGAATTTTCAAAAAATTTCAATAATTTGGACTTCTAAATGTTAATAGCTAAAGATATTTTACTTAAGCCCTATACCAGTTTTAAAATAGGTGGACCAGCAAAATTTTTTTCTGTCATTCACAATTTAAAAGAATTAGAAGAAATTTGTAGCTTTATTGAGAAAAATAAAATAAACTTTTTTATATTAGGAGGAGGTACTAATCTTTTAATAAAAGATGAAGGAATAGATGGAATAGTTATAAAACCCGAATTTGATTATGTTCATTTTTTTGAAGATGGAAGAGTAATAGTAGGAGCAGGTGTTCAAATGCCAAAATTAGTTTATGAAAGTTGTAATTTAGGATATATGGGCTTAGAATGGGCAGGAGGGCTACCCGGAAGCGTTGGAGGAGCTATTAGAGGTAACGCAGGATGCTTTGGTTATGAAATAAAAGACTTTGTAAATTCAATCAAGGCAATTAATTTGAAAAGTAAAGAATTTAAAGTTTTCAAAAAAGAAGAAATAAATTTTGAATATAGAGATTCCTTTTTTAAGAAAAACCCCGATTGGCTAATTTTTGAAGTTGAATTAATTTTGAAACCAAATCAAGATAAAAATTATCTTTTAAAAGTTATGAAAGAAAAAATAGAATACAGAAAAAATCACCACCCATTAGAATATCCAAATGCAGGAAGTATTTTTAAAAATTTAAATGTTCAACAAGTATCTGAAGAAGTTGTAAATTTAGCAAGAGAGAAAAATAAAATAAAGGGAGATAAAATTCCAATTGCATTTTTAATAGAACTTTTAGGTTTAAAAGGGAAACAAATAGGTGGAGCAAAAATTTCTGAAAAGCATGCAAATTTTATTATAAACTTGGGTTATGCAAAAGCTATTGATGTTTTAGAGCTTATTAATTTAGTAAAAGAAAAAATTTTCGAAAGGTTTAATTTTGTTCCTGAAGAAGAAATTCAAATTGTTTGAAGTTATCCACAATTTTAGTTGAATTTTATTTTAAATGATGTATAATATTAAAAAGTGAAATATATTTGTGAATATATTGAAAAGACTGAACACTAACGTTGGAGAAAATAAAAGGTCGGATTTATTGGTCGGCCGGCCATAATTAAAAACCTATGGCCAAGAAAAAGGCGGCGAAAAAATCAATGGCCAAGAAAGGAGCCAAGAAGGCAGCTAAAAAGAAGAAATAATTTTAGCAAACAGCCCCAAGCGGGGCTGTTTGCTTTTGTGGAAAAATTGTGGAAAGAATAATATTCAATAAATTTTAATAGGTCTTTTGAGCGATATCAAAAGGCCTTTTTATTTTTTTATTTGAAAAAGTGGTATAAAATGGAATGAAAGTTAATTAAAGTGGTAAATTGTGGATAAAATAGTGGAAAAAGTGAATAAATGTTAATAGGAGAATACAAACATAACTTAGATAATAAAGGAAGGCTATCTTTGCCTTCTAAATTTAGAAATAAATTTAGTGAAGGAATAATACTTACAAGAGGGATAGATCAATGTATTTTTGGTTTTACAAAATTAGAGTGGGAGAAAGTGGTTAAGAAATTAACAGAATTACCCCTAAGCCAAGCAAATGCAAGGGCTTTTTCAAGATTAATACTTTCAGGAGCTTATGAAATAGAGCTGGATGGGCAGGGAAGAATATTAATTCCAGAACCATTAAGGATTTATGCAAACTTAGAAAAAAGGATTGTAATTGTAGGGATGTACACAAGAATAGAAATATGGGATGAGAAAAATTGGGAGAATTATAAAAAACAAACAGAGGAAAGTTCACAAGAAATTGCTGAAAGATTAAGCGATTTAGGTATTTAATGCATAAACCAGTACTCGTAAAAGAAGTAATTAAATTTTTAAACCCACAAAGAAATCAAAATTTTATAGACGCAACTTACGGGTTTGGTGGTCATTCAAAAGAGTTATTAAAGTATATAAAACCTAAGGGAAAAATTTTAGCATTTGAATGGGATCCATTTTTAGTCGAACTTAACAAAAAAAATTTAATGCAAGAAAAAAACATAATATTAAAAAATGCAAATTTTACAAAAATAAAAAAGATTGTTAAGGAATTGAATTTTACAAAAATAAAAGGAGTGATTTTTGATCTAGGAATATCAAGTTGGCATTTAGAGAATTCGAAAAGAGGTTTTAGTTTTAATAAAGATGAGTTTTTAGATATGAGAATAAACCCCAAGGAAATTAAAATAACAGCATTTGAAGTAGTTAATTATTATTCAAAAGAAAGATTAATAGAAATTTTGAAAAATTACGGCGAAGAAAAAAGGGCAAAAGAAATAGTGGATGCAATATTGGACAAAAGAAGATTTAAAAAAATAGAAACAAGCAAAGAGTTGGCAGAAATTATTATGAACGTTTGTAAAAGAAAAAACAAAATACATCCAGCTACCAAAACTTTTATGGCTTTAAGGACTTTTATAAATAACGAACTTGAAAATTTAGAAGAAGGTCTAAAGCAAGCTTTTGATGTTTTAGATAAAAATGGAAGAATTGCAATTATTACTTTTCAGGGATTGGAAGATAAAGTTGTTAAAAAAGTTTTTAAAGAATTAAAAAGAAAAGGAGCAAAGATGATTACTAAAAATGTTGTAAGGCCGTCACGAAATGAAATATTAGAAAATCCTAGATCAAGATCAGCAAAATTAAGAGTTATTCAAAAAAATGGGTAAGAAGAAAAATAGAAAATTTAACCAGAAGCCGCCTTTTTATTGGCCATTAATACTTTTGTTGATAGTATTTGTTGAACTTGCTGTGTTAATAAAAGAAAGAACCTGGTCCCAAAAATATGCTGTTGCGGTGTTGAAACTTAGGGACCAGGTGGAGAAAATAGATAATGAAAATAAATTAATGACTTCTTCTTTATATGATTTATATTCCATAGCTTTAAAAAATTTTGAAAATAATTCCACATCAATTTTAGCAACACCAGAAAGAAAAATAATCCTTAAAAACAAAGAAACAACTATCTTGGGGGCTATAAATGAGAAGAGGAACAGATATTAATTTTTATTTCATATTGATAATAAATTTTCTTCCTTGGGTTTTGCCTATTTTTTTTCTTTTTAATTTGCAGATTAATCAATACGCCTATTCTAAAGAAAAAATTGATAGTAAATTTGAAATAACTAAAACCATAATACCAAAAAGAGGAAATATTTATGTGCAAGATAAATTTGGTAATCTTTATTTAATAGCAGGAACAAAAAAAGTATATGATGTTTATTATAATCCAAGTAAAGCTAGAGACTTTAAAAAAGAGATTCAGGAGATAAGTAAAATTTTGGGTATTTCTTTTGATGATAACTTATTTCAAAAAAGAAATGTCTTTTTGATTGCTAAAGAAATAGATGAATTAATTAAAGAAAAACTTTCGTCCCTAAAATTAGATTCTTTGTTTTTTGAAGAGAAATATTTGAGATTTTACCCAGAAAATAATTTTTTAAGCCCTGTCTTAGGTTTTGCTAGTTTGGATGAGTCAAATATTTTGGAAGGAAAGTATGGAATAGAAAAATTTTATAATGACGTGCTAAAAGGGGAGCCAGGTATTTATTATGGTATAAAAAAAATACAAGCAGACACTCCAGGATCAGATTTAATTTTAAGTATTGATTATTTTGTCCAAAAGCAAGCAGAGAAAATTTTAGAAGAAGGAATTAAAATTACGAATGCTGAAGGTGGAATTATTGCTGTTTCAGATATTAATGGAAGAATAATAGCCTTAGCAGAAAGACCAGCTTATGATCTAAATGAATACTATAAAGTTAAGGATTATAGAGTATATCAAACAAAATTTACACAAAACTACGAGCCTGGATCTGTTATGAAAGCCATTACATATTTTATAGGCTTAGAAACTAATTCATTCGATCCCGAAGAGAAATATTATGATGCTGGTGTGGTAAATGTTAATGGTTGGGACATATATAATTTTGATAAAAAAGGAAGGGGATATATAACTTTAAGAGAAGCACTAGAACAGTCTCTAAATACAGGTGCAATTTATGTAGAAAATAAAATAGGTCATTATAAATTTTTAAATTATTTAAAAAGGTTGAAATTGAATGAAAAGCCTTATGTAGACTTGCCAAATTTAAATGAGGGTAATTTAAGAAATTTAGAAAAAAGCTCACGCGATTTAAGGGATGTGAATTTCTTTACGGCTAGTTTTGGTCATGGTATAGCAATTTCTCCAGCTCATCTTTTGATGATATTTAATACTTTTGCTAATAAGGGATTAATGAAAAACATACTTATTGTAGATAAAATAATCAACCCAGATGGAAACATTATTAAAAATAAAAGTATCGTTATAACAGAAATAGGAAGAGAAAAGTCTTACCAAATTTTAAATAGTTTATTAAATGGAGTTACGGAAAGAGGAAGTGGTAAGTATGCAAAAACAGAAGGATATTCTATAAGCGGTAAAACTGGTTCGGCCTATATACCCTTTGAAAATCAACCAGGATATTCTAATGATGTTATTAATACTTATGTTGCATATTTTCCAAGCAAAAATCCGAAATTTACAATTTTAGTAAGAATAGATAAGCCTGATCAAGGATTAGCAATGGTTACTACTGTCCCTTTGGCTAAAAAAATTATAGATTTTCTGATCAACTATTACAATATCCAACCAGATAATTTATAAGATTTTTTACAAATGCTTATATATTTTCATATCATACTCTGCTATAATAATCCTAATAAAAATGATGTATTCAACAAAAAAATCTGCAAAATATTCTAAATCTCTCTCCTTTACCCTAATAGAACTCATAATAGTTCTAGCAATAATAGCTTCATTAGTAG
>JAUQQN010000009.1 GCA_030549845.1 Patescibacteria group bacterium | reverse complement strand
ATTACAGAACTGATAACAGGGTTATTTACTTATGGCATTGCTAAAAAAAGTTGGCTTTTGTACTTTTATTCAATAGAGAATTTTATTCTTTTTATTTATTTGTTGTTTTTATATTCTTTAGTTTTTATTTTGGCATTGTATGATCTAGATACATTTTATATTTCAGAAGAAATTTATTATTTTGGAATTTTTGTTTGGATTATTTTTGTTATTATTTTTCTTTTTCTAAAGTTTCCAGAAATTAATTTATTTGGTGGAGTTAACTACTTAATAACCTTGCCTTCAAAATCTCAGGTATCAAAATTTTATTTAATCTTAGATCAATTATTTAATGCTTTCCTTTTTTCTTTATTGTTTTTAATTATATTTTTAGTTAGCCTTGGAAAAGGCTTGGGGCTAGGTGATGTAAAAATTGCTTTTTTGCTTGGTTTATTTTTAAAATTAGGTGATTTGATATCAATATTTTTATTAGCAAGTTTAATTGGTTCTATTTTGGGGATATATAATATTTTTTTTAAGAAAAGATTTTTCAAAGAAGTACCTTTTATACCTTTTTTATTTCTTGGTTTATTTGTGGCTTTATTTTATGGAGATTATATCTACAAACTTGTTTTTAATCTTATGTTAAAATTAAGTTAATGAAAAAGAAAGCATTTACTTTATTTGAATCTACTGTCATTTTAGTAATTACTTCAGTAATATTGGGTACAAGTTTTTATCTTTTAAATTTAAATAAAAAATACCAAGACTTTGAGACATCAAAATTATTATTAGGAGAAGACTTAAAAAGAGCACAAGATTTAAGTTTTAAAAAATTTGAAATTGCTATAAATAATACTACATCATCAGTTTGTGGGGTAGGGATAAAAATTTCTTCAAATTCTAAAAGATATACAATGATAGCTTATGCAACCTCATCTGTAAGTGGAAGCATTGATTGTTTTCAAATTTTATCTTCAAATCCAGAAGAATTTAATTTTTCAAACAAAGAACCCTCTCTATTTGTAAATAAAAATAATGAATTCACAACTGATAAAAATAATCCTTTGATTACAGAATATGAATTAAAAATTGATGAAATAAAAGTAGGAACTTCTTCGTTTTCTAATTTTTCCTCGACCTCTATAATGTTTGTTCATCCTTATGGAGAGGTTTTAATTTATAAAGATGGAAACAAAATAGATTTTGATGAGGTGTTTAATATTTCTTTAAAATATGTAGATAAAAATGCAACAATCACAATTACAAAAGCAGGCCAAGTTATTGTTAAATAAAAGTCAATCAATTTTTGAGCTTCTAATTGCAATCTCTATTTTTTTGATTGCTTTTATTTCTTTAATTGTTTTAGTAAATAGCTATTTAAATGCTTTAAAAACAGTGAAAGAAAGGGCAATAGGAAATTTTTTGGCCCAGGAAGGTTTAGAACTTGTAATAGCTAAAAGAAATATTGAAAGAATAAAAAATTCAGGTATGTCTCTCTTAGATATACTTCCACCAGGTAAATATTGCGTTGACCATAATTTAATCTTAAACCCAACAACAGAGCTTTGCCCTTTATATATAGATGGTAATGGTTTTTATACACATAATTCAACGCCAACTTCTACAATTTTTGAAAGAGTTATAAGTATATCTACATCATCTATTGCAGGGCAAGATTATGTAATAGTTACAAGCACAGTTCAATTTTATAACCAAAAAATTGAATTAACAACTATTTTAACAGAATGGTTTTAAAGAAGAAGGGTTTTACCGTAATCGAGGTTATGGTTTCTCTTTTAGTTTTTATAATTGGAATAGGTATTTTTTCTGTTTCCTATATAAATTTAGTAAGGCAACAATTAATAAACCAAAGATTGCAAGCAACATTAGGAAATTTTAGGCTTGGCTTAGAAAAAATTTGGAGAGAAATGAAATATGGAGTAAATTTCACCACTTCAACAAATGAAATAACGTTTAAAAGAGTATACGACTGCGGAGAGGTAGCTATTTCTTATAATGGCAGCTCGTTAATTTATAAATTAAATGGAAAACCTTCAAATTTGACTGATCCTGATTTAATAAAAATAAATAGTTTTGAAATATATACAACAGGAAATTTATCTGATGATCCAAATGCAGATTACAGTCAAAGGTCAATTAAGCTTATAACTTTAGCAATTCGAGCTGAGGCAAATATGCAAAATTTTTATGTGCCCCTAAACTTTCAAATTTCTGTAGCGCCAATTAATAGTATTTTTCCTTCATCACCATGTCCATAAAAAGAGCTCAAGTTTTATTAGTAATCGTTTTTGCTGTGATTTTATCAAGTGTAGTGATTTTTGTTTTGCTTTTGCCTGTCTTAAGCAACTTAAGAGCTATGAAAGAAACAACAGATACTTATCAAGCGATAGCAAGTGCTGAAGCAGGTTTGGAATTAGAGTTATTAAACCAATCTCTAGATGAAAATACAGATTTATATGATCCATCAAGCGGGGGATCACATAGTCATGGAGAGCATAAAAGAAGCATATATAGACGTTACAAAGTAGGTTATACAAAAGACTTGCAAATAGGAAACATGGTTATTAACCTTAATGTATCAACTTCTTCAAAAAGTGGTAAAGAATACCTTAGAATAGATTCAGAAGGATTTAGGGGAAACAATAGCAGAGTTTTATTTATAATTTTTCCTATAATTTTACCTATCCAATAAACTTTTTATAAAATAAAATTTTTGCAGAAATGGAAGAAATCACCAAAGAAGAAGCTAAAAAAAGAATAGAGCAGTTGAAGGAACTTATAAATGAATATAGATATTCAAGGCATGTTTTAAATAAAGAACTGGTGCCTATTGAAGTAGAAGACGCTCTTAAACGTGAACTTTTCGAGTTAGAACAAAAATTTCCTGAATTTATAACTCCTGATTCACCTACGCAAAGAATAGGAGGTGCTCCTCTTAAAGAATTCAAAAAAGTAAGACATGAAATTCCTATGCTTTCTTTTAACGATGCATTTTCTTTAGAAGATCTTAAAAATTGGGATGAAAGAAATAGGAAGTTATTACCAGAAAATCTAAAATTTGAATATTTTTGTGAATTAAAAATAGATGGTTTAGCAATTAAACTAATTTATGAAGATGGCATTTTAAAAGTTGGAGCAACAAGAGGAGATGGGTATCTGGGAGAAGATGTTACTAATAATATTAAAACTATAGAAGCTATTCCATTAAAGCTTTTAAACCCAAAAAGAATTATTCAAAATATGAAAGAAGCTGGTTTAAGTGAAGAAATTATTGAAAAATTTAAAAATGGGTATCCTCCCAAAATAGAAGTGAGGGGTGAAGTATTTATGCATAAAAAAGACTTTGAAAAACTTAATGAAGAAAGGATTACAAATGGGGAAACGCCTTTTGCAAATCCTCGAAACGCGGCTTCAGGTTCATTAAGACAACTAGATCCAAAAATAACAGCTCAAAGAAAACTAGATTCTTTCATTTATGATTTAGTGACAAATTTAGGACAAAAAACTCATGAAGAAGAACATGAAATATTAAGGTGTTTGGGGTTTAAAACAAATCCATATACAAAAAAATGCAAAAACTTAAAAGAAGTGGAAGAATTTCGAAATTATTGGGAAAAGCATAGAGATGAGTTAAGTTTTGAAATAGATGGGATAGTTGTTCAAGTCAACGAAAATGAAATTTTTGAAAAGCTCGGGGTTGTAGGCAAAGCACCAAGAGGAGCAATAGCATTTAAGTTTTCTCCAAAGCAAGCTACAACAATTGTAGAAGATATTATTTTGCAAGTAGGAAGAACCGGAATTTTAACTCCTGTAGCTGTTTTAAAACCTGTTGAAGTTGGCGGAGTCATAGTTTCAAGAGCGTCTTTACATAATGAAGATGAAATAAAAAGATTAGGATTAAAAATAGGAGATACTGTGATAGTAGCAAGGGCAGGAGACGTAATCCCTCAAATTATTGGGGTAATTAAAGAATTAAGAACAGGCAAAGAGAAGGATTTTGTTTTCCCCCAAAAATGCCCTATTTGTAATAGTGATGTAGTAAAAGAAGGCGCTTATTATAAGTGTTCAAATAAAAATTGCTATGCTTTACAAAGAGAAAAAATATATCATTTTGTTTCTAAGCCTGCTTTTGATATAGTTGGTTTAGGGCCTAAAATAATAGATAAGCTTTTGGATTATAACTTAATCCAAGATGCTGCAGATTTGTTTGCTCTTAAGGTTGGTAGCTTAAGAAAACTTCCGGGTTTTGATATAGTATCTGAGAGGAATATTTTAAAAAGTATAGAAAACAGAAAGAAAATGACACTTCCAAGATTTATATATAGTTTAGGGATTGAGCATGTAGGCGAAGAGAATGCAAAATTGTTAGGCGAATTCTTTAAAAAATTTGGAGAAATCAAAAAACCTATAGATTTGTGGAATATTGCTCAAAAATTTAAAGCAAATCAATACTCTGTTATTCCGGGGTTTGGTGAGGTTATATCTAAGTCAATTTATGATTGGTTTCATAATGAAAATAATAAGATATTTCTGCAAAAATTAACAGAAAACGGAGTAGAAATAATAGAAGAAAAACCACGAATAATTTCTACTATATTAAAAGGAAAAGTTTTTTGCTTTACAGGAGAACTTAATAAATTTACAAGATCTGAAGCTCAAAAAATTGTAGAAGAATTAGGAGGAATAGCTGTCGATTCCGTTTCTTCAAGGGTTGATTATCTAGTAGTAGGCAAAAATCCAGGGAGTAAATTAGAAAAAGCCAAAAAGTATCCAAAAATAAAAATAATAAATGAAGATGACTTTTTAAAGCTCATAGAAGAAGCTAAAAAAACTTTATAAAATTTTCTTAATTTTTAATTTTTTCTTTGTATTTCCTAAGTCTACTTCTATAATCTCTCCTACTTTTTTACCTAAAAGCACTTTTCCAAGTGGAGATTCTGGGGAAATTTTGTTTTCTAAAGGATTTGCTTCACCAAACCCTACTATTTTAAAATTTAATGTTTTTTTATTGCCTAAATCAATTAAAACAACTTCACTTCCTATACTTACTTCATTTTTCCCTTTTTTATCGGTTTTCTTTATAATCTTTGCGCTTTTTAATAAGTTTTCTAATTCTAAAATTCTTTTTTCTAATCTTTTTTGTTCTTCTAAGGCAGTTTGATATTCAGAATTTTCACTTAAATCACCAAATTCCTTAGCAATTTTTATTTTTTCAGCTATTAATTTCCTTTCAACAGTTTTTAGCCTTTCCAATTCTTCTTTTAATTTTTTATATACTTCATAAGTGATAATCTTAGGCATAATAAATAAAATTTTATTTAAATTTAATCCAAAGTCAAGAAATCAAAAATTTTTAAAGGATAGGATTCTACATTAAAAAGTTTTAGTTAGGAATTACTTCAATATTTTTAGGGTTAAGATTTTTGTTAAAAATACAGCAGTAAGCATGCTAATTAAAACACCAAGACCTAAAGTTATTGCAAATCCTTTAACAAAAGATGTAGCAATTATATACATTAAGATACAAGAAATAATTGTAGATATATTTGAATCTCTTATGGAAGGCCAAGCTCTGTTAAATCCTTCCAATATTGCGTCTCTTATTTTCATCCTTGTTTTTTCCTCCTTAATCCTCTCAGCTATTAAAATATTCGCATCAACTGCCATTCCTATTGAAAGAATAAATCCCACAATTCCAGAAAGCGATAAAGCTACCCCTAATAATTTATACAAAAGTAAATTAAAAAATAGATAAAAAATTAAAGCTATATTTGCTATTATTCCATGAATTCTGTAAAAAACTAACATAAAAATCAATATAAGAAGAAATCCATATATACCTCCAATTGTCACCTTCTTTAGGCTTTCATGTCCCAATTTAGGATTTACGACGCTACTTCCTACTAATTTTAAAGCTACAGGAAGGGCTCCTTGTTTTAACTTACTTGCTAGATCTCTAGCTTCTTCTAAAGAAAAATTTCCTTCAATTATAGCCTTACCACTACTTATTTCTTCTCTTACTATAGGTGATGAAATTAAATTATTATCTAAATATATTGCTATTGGTTTTCCTATATATTTTTTTGTAAGCTCAGCAAAAATTTTTGTGCCTTCATTATCAAATTCTAGACTGACTATAGGTAAACCTGTTTGAGGATGTATTTCTACATTCGCTGTTTTTAAGTATTTTCCTGTTAAAGGTGATGGTACGAAAACTGTAGATGTCCCAACTTCTAATGGTACTTTAAATTCTAAAATAGGTGTTTCTCCTATTGTTTTTTTAGCTAATTCTGGATCTTTTATATTTGGTATTTCAACAATTATTCTTCCATTTTTTGAATAAGAAACATTAATTTCAGCTATTCCTAAATAATTTATTCTTCTTTCAATTAAATCTTTTACAGCACTTAAAGTACTTTCAATTTCTTCTTTGGCAACCTTAGAAATATCAGCATCATAATAAAGAATAGTCCCTCCTTCTATTTCAAGGCCAAATTTAAATCTTATAAAATTTGTAAAAGTTAAAACGACGCTTATTATCAAAATTATCAAACAGGTAATTAAAAGATAATTTTCTTTATTCATTTGAAAATTTTGTTTAATAAATTTTCGCCCTCAAAATCTTCAGGTTTGGGTATTCCCATTAAATTTAAAATTGTAACAGGAATATCTATTAATGTGCCTCTTATTTTCTTTTCTTCTCTAATGACCGTGATAGTTTTATTTTCTACATATAAATCTTTGTTAATTATATAACAAGGAACAGGATTTAAATTATGTTTTGTATCCACTTCTCCTGTAAATGGATTTATCATACACTCAATATTTCCATGATCGCTTGTAATTATTAAATACCAATCATTCTGATTTTCTAAAAACTTGTAAATTTTTAAAAGTAAACTATCTAATCCCTCAATTAATTTCGTGGCCAAACTAATATCTCCACTATGGCCAATAATATCTGGAGCAGAATATTCAGAAATAATTAAGTGATAAATGTTTTCTTTAATTGCTTCAATTGTTAAATCTGTTATTAACTCAGACTGCAAAAGCGGATTTTCTTTATAATTGCCCTTATAGTCTGGTAAAATTTTCCAAAATTCACCTGGGTGTGGCTCTTTAATATATCCATTTAAATAATATGTGAGATTATCTGCCTTATTTTGCTCGATTATTTTTAAATGCTTATATCCTTTTTCTGATATGATTCTTGATAGACAATTTTTTATCTTAACAGGAGGAAAAGCTACAGGATAATCTATTTCTTCTAAATATTTTGTCATCGAAGCAATAAATAAATTAGACTTTATCGGTCTTTCAAACTCGCCAAAATTAGGATCTAAGAAAGATTTTGCAATTTGATACATCCCATCTTCTCTAAAATTAAAGAAAAATATAGCATCATTATCTTTTAAAATCCCATTTTTATTTATTAATAATGGTTCTAGATTGGCATCCGAAAAATTGGGTTCTTTTTCATAAATATTTTTTAAGTACTCTTTATAATCTGAAACCTTCCTGCCAATTCCTTCAGATATAAGAAAAAAAGCTGTTTGAGTTCTTATTTTCCAATCTCTACTTTCATCCATTCCATAATTTCTACCACATAAAGTAGCTATTTCTCCTATGCCTATTTTATTTATTTCATTTTCTAAATTTTCTAAAAGCTCTAAACCAGATTGGGGTGGGCTATCCTTACCATCTAAGAATAAATGAAGGAAAACATCTTTGAAATTGTTATTTTTAAAAAAATTTAACAACGCTATTAAGTGTTCAAAAGCTGAATGTATAATGCTTTTTGATAGTAGGCCTATTAAATGCGCTCTACTTTTATTTTTCCTTGTATGCTCTAATAGAGATTTCAAAACAGGATTTTCAAAAAAGCTCCCATCTTTTATAGATAAATTTATTCGTGGATAATTTTTATAATAAATTTTTCCTGTTCCTATCGCTAAATGACCTGCTTCACTGTTTCCAGGTTCTTTCCACGGTAAGCCTACAACAATTCCTGAAGCTTGTAATAAGAGCACCGGATAGTGGTTTTTTATAAAATTAAAAAAATTCTTCTTAGCTAAATATATGGGATTTGTATAATCTTCTCTTCCTTCCCCAAATCCAGTCAATATTATTAAGAGAACTTTTTTCATTTATAATAATTATAAGATGAAGGCCGAAATTTGGGTTTTAAAATTACACCATGATTACTATGAACATAACCCAATCTCTTATTCCTTTATTATTGAGTTTTATTTTGGGAATAATAGTAGGAATACTAATTCGATATATATTCATTCAAAAAAAGGCAACTTCCCTAGAGCAAAAACTAAAAGCTAGAATTGAAGAGCTAAAACAAAAAGAAAAAGAGATTATTTTAGAAGCAGAGCAGCGAGCTTTAGAAATAGTTGAGAGTGCTAAAAATGAACGATTAAAAATTTTAGAAGACTTGAACGTAAGAGAAGAAAGGATTGCAAGAAGAGAAGAGATTTTAGAGAATTTAGAAAAATCTTTAGAAGAGGAAAGGAAAAAATATAAGGAAAAAGAAGAAATTCTTAAGGTTCAAGAAGAGCATCTAGAAAAATTGAAAGCAGAATACGAAAAAAAACTTGAAGAAATAGCAAATTTATCAAAAGAAGAGGCTCTAAAAATTTTGTTTGAAAATATAGAAAAAGAAAATGAAAAAATATTGGTTCAAAGAATATCTAAGCTTATGAACAACCAAAGGGAAGAAATAGAGAAAAAAGCTCAAGAAATTATACTAGAAGTAATGCCTAAATATAGTAGATCAGTTGCAAGTGAAATAAATATTACTACTGTTAATCTACCAAATGAGGAAATGAAAGGGAGGATTATAGGTAAAGAAGGGAGAAATATAAGATATTTTGAAAAATTAGCAGGAGTTCAATTGATAATCGATGAAACCCCCGAAATAGTAACTATATCCTCCTTTGACCCTGTAAGAAGAGAAGTTGCAAAATTAGCACTTGAGAGATTAATAAAAGACGGAAGAATACATCCTGCATCTATAGAAGAAGCTTTGATATGGGCAAAAGAAGAAATTGAAAAAGAAGTCAAGACAGCAGGAGAACAAGCAGCATTAGAATTGAAAATTTTCGATTTGCCATCTGAGATTTTGCATTTAATGGGAAGATTAAAATTCAGATACAGCTATGGACAAAATCTACTTCAACACTCTATAGAAGTAGCTACTTTTGCACGAATGCTAGCTGAAGAGTTAAATTTAGATGCAGATTTAGCTAAAAAAGCAGGATTTTTACATGATATAGGAAAATCTGTTACTCATGAGATAGAAGGTTCTCATTTAGAAATAGGTATAAAAATTTTGGAAAGATACAATATAGAAGAAAAAGTAATATTAGCGATGAGATCCCACCATGAAACTTATCCTTTTGCGGTACCTGAAGCGTTTTTAGTATTAGCAGCAGATGCAATATCATCTAAAAGACCAGGTGCCAGATCAGAAGTAACAGAAGCATATCTTCAAAGAGTAGAGGCATTAGAAAAATTAGCTTATAGCTATGGAGAAGTAGAAAAGGCTTATGCAATTAGTGGAGGAAGGGAATTATGGGTATTTGTAAAGCCTGAAGCCATTTCAGATTTAGAGATATTCAAATTAGCTAAAGAATTAGCCCAAAAAATCGAAGAATCTATAAGGTTCCCAGGGGAAATAAAAGTAGTGGTTATAAGAGAAAATAAAGCCATTGAATATGCAAAATAATTTATCCACATTATTGCGCCTTTTTCTTTAAAAATATTTTAAAATTTATATAGGTCGAGATTAAATTTTAAATTAATATGGCCCAACAAACAATTAAAAGAGATCAAATAGCTCAAAAAATTGCAGAGAAATTTGATATTCCGAAAAAAACAGTCGTAGAAATGTTAAATTATTTCACAGAACTAATCGGTCAATACATTAAACAAGGAAACAAGGTAAAAATTCCAGGACTTGGTACTTTTAAAGTAAGGGAAAGAAAGGCAAGGAGTGCAATTAATCCAAAAACTGGAGAAAAAATTACTGTACCTGCTAAAAGAGTTCCAAGATTTACTCCAGCAAAAGAATTGAAAGAACTTGTAAAATAAAAACCTTAAGTTTATAATTGTTGCAAGATATGATTTATATTTTTATTGGCGAAGAAGATTATTTGATTGAAGAAAAATTAGAGGATTTAAATTTTAAAAATAAGGTTGTTTTTTCTTTGAAAGATAAGGAATTAAAGCAAAAACTAACTCAGTACTTAAATCAAAGATTATTCTCAACAGAAGATATTTGTATTGTTTTGAAAGATGGAGATAAAATTGATTTAGATATAGATTTTTTAAATTTTATCAAAAATAAAAACGTTGTTTTTATTTTTAAGCAAAAAACTGAGGTTTTTCTAAAAAAATTAAAAGATCTTAAAATTCCTCATAGAGTTGAAGAAATACCAAGCCTATCTTTTAAAAAACCCGAAGACTTTTTGGGCTTTTTAATAAAATATACAGAACAACATAATATTCATATACCAACAAAAATCCTTTCTGCATTATCAGAAGTTTTTTTACATCACCCTACAATTCTCTTAAATGATTTAAAAAAATTAAAATATTACAAACCTAACGGAACATTTACCAAAGAAGAAATACTAAATCTTATAAGATGGCCGACTGATAGTCAAATTTTTGAATTGGTAGATGCTCTTTTGGATAGAAAATATGAAAATTTTATTATGAGATTGAAAAGGGAAATAGTTATAGGAACTAAAATTGAATCGATAATAGGGTTTCTTTACAAAACTTTGCTTAGAATATTATTAATAAAAAAGATCAAGCCTTATCAAACAAAGCTTTTAAATACTTTAGATATAAAACCTGCTTATCAATGGAAGCTGAGAGAATATAGTAAAAAAATTTCAGAAGAGGAGATTAAAAAAATTTTACAAACACTTTCAGATCTCGATAGAAAATATAAAAAATTTATTTTAAAAGAGGAAGATTTTGTATATGAATTTACAAGAGCGATAAAAAGTTCTTAATAAATAATATTCTTCTGATTTTATTTCATAGAAATGTTTTTATTCTCATGTTAAAATTAAATCTTGACATGATAAAAAAACTTTCTAACTCTTCTTTTACCCTAATAGAACTCATAATAGTTCTAGCAATAATAGCTTCATTAGTAGGAGTATTAATAGCTATAATAAAACCTCAAAAAATATTTGAAAATCTAAGAGATACAAGAAGAATAGCAGACCTTA
>JAUQQN010000001.1 GCA_030549845.1 Patescibacteria group bacterium | reverse complement strand
CTACTAATGAAGCTATTATTGCTAGAACTATTATGAGTTCTATTAGGGTAAAGGAGAGAGATTTAGAATATTTTGCAGATTTTTTTGTTGAATACATCATTTTTATTAGGATTATTATAGCAGAGTAAGAATATAAAGATAGGCTAAATAGTGACTTCAAAAAATATAGTCATTAGATTAATGAACAACTTGTTTTTTTATATTTTCAAAAATTTCTTTTGATATTTTGGGGTTTTGTTTCAAAAATTCTCTTGCGGATTGAAAACTATTTCCTAATTTTAAGTCTCCATAAAACAAGCTAGTGCCTGTTTTTTTAATGATACCATATTTTTCTCCTAGATTTAATAGATCTGCTTCATAAGAAATCCCTTCTCCATAATAAATCTCAAATTCTGCTGATTTAAAAGGTGGAGCAACTTTATTTTTAACTACTCTTGCCTTTACTTTTACTCCTATGATCTCATCACCTTTTTTAATTTGCCCAATTTTTTTAAGTTCAATTCTTACTGATGCATAAAATTTCAATGCTTTTCCCCCAGGTGTTGTTTCTTGAGCCCCTATCATAGCACCTATTTGAGCCCTTGTTTGATTTAAGAATATAACAATTGTCTTTGTTTTGGAAATTATCGCTGTTAGTTTTCTCAGTGCTTGAGAAAGCAGTCTAGCTTGTAATCCTATATAGTGCTCTCCTATTTCACCTTCTAATTCTGCTTTTGGAGCTAAAGCTGCTACTGAGTCTATTACTATAACATCAAACAATCCCGACTTTACAAGTCTTTCTACTAAGTTTAAGGCATCTTCTCCTGAATCTGGTTGAGAAATTATTATTTTATTTATATCTACTCCAATTTTTTTTGCATATTCTGGATCTAATGCATGCTCTACGTCTACAAATGCAACATTACCGCCCTTTTTTTGAGCTTCTGCTATTGTTTCTAAAGCAACAGTTGTCTTACCACTTGCTTCAGGACCAAAAATTTCTACAATTCTTCCTCTGGGAAGTCCTCCTACTCCTAAAGCAAGGTCTAAAGAAGGAGAACCTGTAGATATTACTTCAACGTCAACTTTAGGAACTTCTTCTAATTTCATTACAGAGCCTTCGCCAAATTCTTTTTGGAGTTCTTTTATTAAGCTATCTAAATCGGATTTTGTATTTTCTTCTTTTTTCTTTGCCATATGCTAATTATAAATTAAAATTGAATTTCCCATATGTCTGGAGGAGGTTCTTCAAATTCTTTTAGTTCTTCCGGTATTTCCTCGGATTCTACAATCTCTAAGGATGGCCTTGGGCCAAAAATTATATTTTCAGCTATTATTTCTGTAGTCACCTTTTTAGTTCCATCTGCGCTTAACCATGTTCTATAGTGGATTCTTCCTTCTACAAAAATTAATCTTCCTTTAGTTAAATAATCTCTGCACAACTCTGCAAGCTTACCCCATGCTACTACTCTATGGAATTCTGTTTCTGTTTTATTTGCACCACTTTTATCTTTATATAGTCTATTAGTTGCCAGATTAATAATTGCTATAGGTGTTCCAGAAGGAGCTATTTTAAAATCAACATCTTGTACTAGTCTTCCAATTAAAAGTACTTTATTTAGATTCATAATGATTAAACTTTTTCTTTTTGTAATAAAACTTTCCTTTTAACTATTAAAAATCTTAATATATTTTTATAGAATAATAATTCTTTTTTAATATTTTCAATCTTGTCTTTTTCTAGCTTAAAAACAATATAAGAGAAAAAGCCAGTTTTTTCTTTTTTAATAGGATAAGCCATCTCCTTCTTTTTTGGTGCATCTTTATATATAATTTCACCATTATTTTTTTGAATCAAATTTATAATCTTTTCAATTTCTTTTTCTACATCTGCATTTAATTTAACCCAAAAACTGATTTCATATAACTGATTTTCCATTTTTTAAAATTCTGTTGAAATAATAAGTCCCTTGCAGCACCTACTCTCGCGCCTCAAGGGCACTACCATCGGCGCTGGGCCGTTTCACCTGCCTGTTCGGAATGGAAAGGGGTGGTTCCAACCCAGCTATACAGCCACAAGGGACTTATAAATTATACCATAATTTTTTTAAAAAAGCGTGTTTTTAAACAAAAGGCTTTTAACTAGTTTATCTGCAATTTTATTTTCTTCTCTTGGAATAATTTTTACTTCGATGTTTGGAATATCTACTTTCAGATTCCAAAATTTTAAAAATAATTTTTGCAAATTTTCTTCTTTTATTTTATATTTTCCTATGAGTTGATTACCCACTAATTCACTATCCAAGTGTAATATTACCATATAATCTTTTAATTTCTTTTTACCAAAAATTTCCTTTAATTTTTTTAACGCATAGATTACTGCTAAATATTCTGCTTCATTATTAGTTACTTCTTTGAGTTTTGCTTTATAATGATTAACTCTATCACCAAAATCTATAACTACACCTATAGCTCCCTCTCCAGGATTATTGATAACACCTCCATCTGTCCAAATTTTTATAGTTTTCATTTCCTTTCTTTGTATCTTTTAACTATAAAATTTTTAAGAGGGCAATTTTTATGTTTGCACCTTGCTGTGCAATATTTTCTTCCATAATCTATAAATTTATAGGGGATATCTCCCCATCTTTTTTTAGGAATTACCTCCATTAAATCCTTTTCTATCTGGTCTGGATTTGATTTATTTGTTAGTCCAAATAAATGAGATAGTCTTCTTACATGTGTATCAACAGCTATGCCTTCAGCTTTTTTATAAGCATTCCATAAAATAATATTAGCAGTTTTTCTTCCAATACCTGGTAATTTTAAAAGTTCCTCCATTTTATCTGGCAATCTACCTCCGTATTTTTCTTTAATGATTTTTGCTGTTTCTAAGATATATTTTGCTTTTTGTTTATATAAACCTAATTTACTTATATCTTTTGAGAATTCTTCAAAGCTTGCGTTTACATAATCATCTAAATTTTTATATTTTTTAAATAATTTTTCAGTAACTTTATTTACAACATCATCTCGGTTTCTTGCAGATAAAACAACTGCGACATAAAGTTCCCATGGGTTAGAAAAATTTAATGCTATTTTAGATTCAGGAAATAATTTATCCAGTTTTTGAATAATTTTTAATGCTTTTTCTTTTAATTTTTTAATATTTCTTTTTTCTTTTTTTTTCATACTTAAAGATTATGAGCTTTTAGTATTTCAGAGATTCTTTTTATATGTTGAGATTTTTCTTTCAATAGTTGTTGCCATAACTCTTTACATTTTTTACAATTTTTAGCGTCTTTAACATAGTACTTTTTAAGTCTCCATAAACTTCTGTGTTCTTCTACTAATTGAGACATTAAATTATAAATATGGTTATCATACATGTTTATTTTTTATGAAGGTTAATTACGACTCTAGCTTTTTAAGAATCTTTTTCCCAAATTCTTCTGCTGCATTAGGACCATTTGCAGTTATTATATTTCCATCCTCTACTACATCTTCATCTACAAAAATAGCACCATTTTCTTCTAATATTTTTATAGGAGCTTTATCAAAATTTGAATGCCATACAGTTGCTTTTTTGTCTTTTAAAACTCCAGCTTTAGCCAAAATAACAGGAGCTATGCATATAGCGCATAAAATTTTATTTTTATTCATTGCTTCTTGTGCAATTTTATAACTTATTTCGTTATCTAAATTTTTTAAAGCACCTTGCCCTCCCACAAAAATTATTGCATCAAAATCATCAACGTTAATATCTTCGTAATTTATATCAACCTCGGCTTCTCCTCCTAAAAATCCTAAGGCTATACTTTTCTCCTTAGAATTACTTGCTGTTTTAACTTCAAATTTTTCTTCTAGTATAGATTTAGGTATAAAATATTCCTCATCTCTAAATCCTTGTTTTGCTATTATAAATAATACTTTTTTCATTTTATTTTTTTGGAATTTTTCTTAATAAAATCTACAGCTTCTTTTAATTTTAAAATATTTTCTTCAAATTCCTTTAATTTCATTTTTTTAATATTTTCCATAGCTAAATTTGCTTCTTTTTGCATTTCTAACAGCTTTTCTTCCATCTTGTCATAATTACTAACTATAATTCTTTCTCCTTTTTCAAATTCATCTATTAAAGTTTTAAGTTCATTTAAAATTTTTATCAATTCAACATAATATTTGTTATTTAAATTTTTTGTTTCTTTTAAATAGTTCTGTAAAATATTTAGATCCGTTCCTTTATATTTAGTGATAATATTGTTTAATAAATTTAAGCTTTCTTTGCTGTCAAGTTTAGATGCTACCTTTATTATTATTTTTATTAGATATTCTTGAATTTTCAAATTTTTTATTGTTTCATTATTTTCCTTTAGATGACTTACATATAACTTAATGGAATTTTCATATAGTTTTGGATATTCTGAATAATTAAATGAAAAATTATCCCAAGTTTTATCTAATTCTTTTAAGACTTCTAAATAGTTATTTAAAAAAATATTTTTCTGTCTTGTATTTTTCAATTTTTTATAGGTTTGCAAAGAAGTTGTTGCTAAGCTATTTAATAAAGAAATTTTTTGAACAGGATTAGGAATTAGAATAGAAATTTTATAAGCAGTTTTAAATTTTAAATTTTCAAGATAAAAATTTTGGGCAAAGGCAAAATGGTTACATACCAAAAACAATAAAGAAACCAATAAAAGTTTTGAAATTATATTTTTCATTATTATTAGAATTATTTTAATAAAAAACAAAAATTTTTTATAATTTCATTTTAATTGAATAAATTCAGAAATGGAAGAATTAAGAAATAAAGCACTTAAACTTTTGGAAAAATACATAAAGAATGAAAACCTGAAAAAACATCTTTTTGCAGTTGAAGCATTGATGGGAGAACTCGCAAAAAAGTTTGGCGAGAATGAAGAGCTTTGGAAAATTGCAGGTTTAGTTCATGATATAGATTGGGAATTGACAAAAGAAACCCCAGAAAAACATTCTCTTCTTGGTGCAGAAATTTTGCAAAAAGAAGGTTTCCCAGAAGAAATTGTAAACGCTGTAAAAATCCATAATCATATTCATGGATTTGAACCTAAGACTCTTTTAGAAAAAGCATTATATTCTTGTGAAGAAATGACTGGTTTTATTGTAGCTGTAGCACTGGTTATGCCTAATAAATCTTTAGATGAAGTAACTGTTGAAAGAATAATGAGCAAATTTAAAGAACCTTCCTTTGCGCGAGGAGTTAATAGAGAAATTATCAAAAAATGTGAAGAGTTATTAGGGATAAAAGTTGAAGAACTTGCTGAAATTTGCCTTAATGCAATGAAAAAAATAAGAGATAAACTCGGTTTATAATTATAAAATTAAATAGGGCGGGTAGCTCAGTGGCAGAGCGTCTCGCTTACAACGAGAAGGTCAGAGGTTCGAGTCCTCTCCCGCCCAATTTCTTTTTAATAATTTAAATAACAAACCATGCTTGGATCAAGATATAACCCTCAAGAAATAGAAGAAAAAATTTATAAAAAATGGTTGCCTTATCTTAAGGTTGAAAAACAAAAAGGAGGTGAAAAATTCATTGCTTTAATGGCTCCTCCTAATGTAACCGGGTCTTTACATATGGGCCATTCTCTTCAAAATATCTTACTTGATATTTTATTAAGATATAAAAGAATGCGCGGTTTTAAAATAATTTGGATACCTGGCTTAGATCACGCTGGAATAGCTACGCAAAATGTAGTTGAAAAAGAATTAAAAAAAGAAGGCTTAACAAGGTTTGATTTAGGTAGAGAAAAATTTTTAAAAAGAGTTTGGGAATGGAAAGAAAAATATGGTGGGATTATTTTGCAGCAATTTAAGAAATTAGGCATATCTCCTGACTGGACAAGAACAAGATTTACGATGGATAAAAAATATGTTGATTGGGTTGAAAAGGCTTTTATAGAGTATTACAAAAAAGGGTGGATTTATAGAGATTATAGGGCTATAAATTATTGCCCAAGATGTCAAACAAGTTTATCAGACTTAGAAATTGAATATGAAACCAAAGAAGGGTCTCTTTACTACATAAAATACCCCCTAAAAGACTTAGATGAATTTTTAACTGTAGCTACAACTAGACCTGAGACTATGTTAGGTGATGTAGCTTTAGCAGTAAATCCTTCAGATGAAAGGTATCAAAAATATTGGGGTCATATAGCTATTTTACCAATTATTAATAGAGAGCTATTGGTAATTACAGATCAAAGAGTAGATCCTAAATTTGGCACTGGCGTTGTAAAAGTTACCCCAGCTCATAGCATAATAGATTATGAAATAGGGAAAAGACATGGTTTAGAAATAGTAAAAGTTATAGATGAAAACGCAAAAATTGTAAATATAAAAGGCTTTGAAGGTTTGGATTATCTTTCTGCAAGAGAAAAAATTTTAAAAATTCTTAAAGAAAAGGGTTATCTTGTCAAAGAAGAAAAAATACTTCATAATGTTCCTTATTGCTATAGATGTCATACAGAACTTCAAGTAATTCCATCTAAAGAATGGTTTTTAAAAATGGATATTCTTGCTAAGATTGCAAAGGATGCGGTTAAATCAAGAGAAGTTTATATATTCCCTCAAAGATTTAAAAAAATTTATTTTGATTGGCTAAAAAATATAAGGGATTGGTGTATATCAAGAAAAATATGGTGGGGACAAACTTTACCTGTTTGGTATTGCAAAAATTGTGAAGATAGTTATGAGGTTTCTAGAAAAAAACCAAACAAAAAATGCAAGATATGTAAAAAGAGCAATTGGTATAGAACAGAAGAGGTTTTTGATACATGGTTTTCTTCTGCCTTATGGCCTTTTGCTATTTTATATACACAAAAAGAAAAAGAATGGTATCCTGCGAATGTAGTTTTTACCGCAAGAGATATTATTAATTTATGGATCGGTAGAATGATATTTTCAGGAATATTTTTTATGAAAAAACCCCCATTCAAATTAGTTTATGTACATCCTACAGTTTTGACAAAGGAGGGAAAAAGGATGTCAAAAAGTTTAGGAACAGGTATAGATCCTTTGGATTTAATTGAAAAATACGGAGCTGATGCTTTAAGATTTGGTCTTACATGGCAAACAACTTTTTTGCAAGATCTAAAATTTGACGAAGTAAATGTAGAAAATGGAATGAAATTTGCAAATAAAGTTTATAATGCTGTTAGATTTTATTTAATAAGGTATCCTGAGATGGAAAAAAAGAATGGGTTCTCAGCAGAAGATAGAAAGATCATAAAAGCTTTTAATTCTACGTTAAAATACGTGACTAAAAACATTGAGAATTTGAGGTTTTCTGATGCTCTTAAAAGATTTTATAAATTTTTCTGGAATCAATTTTGCGATGTTTATATCGAATCTTGTAAGGGGCAAACTAAAAATAATAGAGAAGTCTTAAGAATGATTATTATTAATTCATTAAAAATGCTTCATCCTTTTATGCCTTTTCTTACAGAATATTTATGGCAAGAGATAGGAAATAAGGATTTATTAATGCTTCAAACGTGGCCACAACAGATTTAATTACTTGTCTTAGATATCCAAATATATTTATTCTTTTCTTTACAACATTAGTACCTATTTGGATTTATTTAGAATTTATATTAAATGAGGACCCTCATCCTGAACCTAGATATTTAATAATTTTTTCGATTCTCTTGGGATTTTTAGCGACTATTATAAGTTATTATGGCGAGTATTGGACTTATCTTGCATTAGGTAGTTCTGATAGTTATTTATATTTTTTCTTAAGCGCATTTATAGAAGAATTTTTAAAGTTTTTTTTAATTTTTCTTTTTATATTTCCAACAAAATATTTTGACGAACCTGTAGATGCTATGATATATATGGGATTTTCTGCTATAGGTTTTAGTTTTTTAGAAACATTTGCTTATTTATGTAAGAGTTTTCTTGAATTAAACTATCAGTTTGTTGTTTCTATATTTTTAGTAATAATTATCTCTATTTTGAGATTTTTGGGGGCAAATTTTTTACATTTATTAGCTTCATTAATAATTGGCTTTGGGTATGGTATTTCAATCAAAATTAGAAGGATTTTACCTTTTATTGTAGCATTTATTTCTTCAACCCTTTTGCATTTTATTTATAATATTTTTATAATTAAAGATGATATAAGAATTTATATTTTTCCAATTTTATGGGCTGTTTTTCTTTTAGTTTTAATTCAATTTAAAATATTAAAGATAAAAGATGACAGAGTGGGAACATGAGCATCCATTAAACTTAAGCGAAGAAGAAGGACAATTAGCTGTAGATGTTTATTTAAAAGATGATGAACTAGTTATAGTATCACCTATTTCTGGGGTTACTATGAATGATATAGAGATTTTGGTTCACGGTGATATGTTAATAATAAGAGGTAAAAGGTTGCCTCCTGAAAATCCAAGAATTACAGATTATCTTTATAGAGAATGTTATTGGGGTCCTTTTTCAAAGACAATAATTCTTCCAAGAGATGTTGATACAGAAAATATTAAAGCTTCCTTAAAAGATGGAATATTAATGATAAGAATTCCTAAGATTAGATCAGAAGGAGTTAAGAAAATTCCTCTAGAATAAGTAGTAAAATTATATAATAAGCGGCTGTAGCTCAGTGGTAGAGCGGGTGTCTTATAAACACCAGGTCGGAGGTTCGAATCCTCCCAGCCGCAATGAAAAAACTTTTGTTTCTTCTCTTATTGTTATTTTTATTAATAAGCACAAAAACTTATGCAGTAGGACTTCCTTTTGGTACCCCTAGAGTAGTTTGGATCTCTCCTTTTCCTTGCTTAAATGGAGGAGTTATGATAAAAGTACAACCACCAGTTGGTTCTATTTCTATACCACCTGGGCCATATTTTGTACCTGCAGGTTCTAATAGGTATATGATGTTTATTTATCCCCCTGTTCCTGGAACTAAAATGCTTGGTTGGTGGATCCCAGGAGGCGTATGCTTAAAACCTGCATTTCCCCATCCTATACCTATACCAACTGTGGGTACTATTACTGGCTATGGTAGTGCTTCTGGATTTTAATCTGTAACTATATTTAAAATTTTATCTTGGACAAATATTATTTTATGGACTTTTTTATTCTCTAAAAATTTCTTAACTTTTGTTCTTTCTAGCGCTTCTTTTTGAATTTCCTCTAATGAAGCACTTACATCAACGCTCATTTCATCTCTTTTTTTGCCATTTATTTGAATTATTATTAGTTTTTCTTTTTCCTTTAGTAATTTTTCATCATATTTGGGCCAAGCTTCTTTATCTAAAAATCCTTTTTTGTATTGAGACCAAATTTCTTGAGTTATGTGTGGTGCAAAAGGAAATAAAATTTTTATAAAATTAAGCCAAGTAGTTTTGGTTACTTCTTTGTCCCACACATAGTTTAAAAATTCCATCATAGAACTTATCGCTGTATTAAATTTCATGGCTTCTATATCTTCAGTAACTTTTTTAATTGTTTTGTTAAGTTCTATATTTATTTTAGTGTCTTCTTTTTTCTTCTTACTTTTTCTAACCTTTTTATTATATTCCCAAACTTTATTTAAAAATCTAAAAATTCCTATGATTCCTTTTGTATCCCAAGGCTTAACAGCTTCTAATGGACCCATAAACATTTCATACATCCTCAAAGTATCTGCTCCATATTTTTCGATAACTTCGTCTGGATTTATAACATTACCTCTTGATTTTGACATTTTCTCATGATCTGGCCCTAAAATAATTCCTTGATTTACTAGTTTCATAAACGGTTCTTTGGTAGGAACAAGGTTTAAATCGTATAAGAATTTATGCCAGAATCTAGCATAAAGTAAATGCAAAACAGCATGCTCTACTCCGCCTACATATATATCCACTGGCAACCAATATTTTAATTTTTGAAAACCAGCAAATTTTTTATTATTCTTAGGATCTATATATCTTAGATAATACCAACAGGATCCGGCCCATTGTGGCATTGTATGAGTTTCTCTTTCAGCATCACTTTTACATTTTGGACATTTGGTTTTCACCCATTTTGTAATATTCTTTAATGGGGACTCTCCCGTACCTGTTGGTTCATAGCTTTTGACCTTAGGTAACTTAAGGGGCAAATCTTTTTCTGGGACAGGAACTATGCCGCATTTTGGACACTTTATTAAAGGAATTGGTTCTCCCCAATATCTTTGCCTTGAAAATACCCAATCTCTTAATTTATAATAAACAGCTTTTTTAGCTAATCCTTTTTCTTCTAAATATTTACCTATTTCTTCTATCGCCGTTTTTGAATCTAAACCATTATAATCAAATGAGTTTATTAAATATCCGTAATCTTCAAATGGAAGATTTTGGGGTTCTTCGTTTTTATTTGGTGAAACCACAGATATTATTTTTAATCCAAATTTTTTAGCAAACCTATAATCTCTTGAGTCATGTGCAGGAACTCCCATTATAGCTCCAGTGCCATAATAATAAAGAACATAGTCGCTTACCCATATAGGTATTCTTTCGCCAGTTATAGGATGGATAGCATACCTACCAGTAAAAACTCCTGACATTTCTTCTTCTATTTTCCTTTCTCTTTCGGGCCTTTTAAGTGAATTTTCTATATAGCTTTCCACATTAGAAACGTATTCTTCTTCAGGAATTTTTGCACTTAAAGGATGTTCAGGAGCTAATACTACAAATGTTGCACCGAAAATTGTATCCAATCTTGTGGTAAAAATAATAATTTCTTTTTCTTCTCCTGCAATTTTGAATGTTACTTCATAACCCTCACTTTTTCCTATCCAATTTCTTTGCATTTCTTTGACATTTTCAGGCCAATCAAGTTCATCCAAATCTTCTAATAACCTATCTGCATAAGCTGTTATTTTAATATGCCATTGATTAAGGTATTTCACTTCTGTAATACTTCCGCACCTTTCACACCTACCTCCAATAACTTCTTCATTTGCCAATCCTGTTTTGCATGAAGGGCAAAAATTAATAGGCGCAGTTTTTTGATAAACTAAACCTTTTTCATACATTTTCAAGAACATCCATTGGGTCCATTTATAATAATTTGGATCAGTTGTATTTATTTCTCTATCCCAATCATAGCTTAACCCTATCATTTCCATTTGATTTTTATATCTTTTGATATTTTTAGGAACAAATGTCATTGGATTTTTTTTCATCTTTAATGCATAATTCTCAGCAGGTAAACCAAAAGCATCCCACCCCATAGGATGGAGAACATTATATCCTTTCATACGATAATATCTTGCTAAAATGTCTGTTGCAGTATACCCTTCTACATGGCCGACATGCAATCCCTCACCTGAAGGGTAAGGAAACATATCTAAAATATAAATTTTTTTACCCTTAAAATCCTTAGCTTTCCAGTTTTTGTATTTATTTTTTTTCCAAATCTTTTGCCACTTTTTTTCTATTTTTTTAAACGGGTAACTCATTTTATAATTTAATTATTATAAAAAATTAATTGATAATGGCAAAAGAAGATAGAATACCCTCTTTTTCATTTTCATGGGTTACTACTTCTCATGACGAACATCCTTATGGCGATATTTTATGGCATTTATTTTGGGGGGTTGTAGTAGGTGCATCGATTTTATATTCTATAATCGCAAAAGATTTTCTTTTTTTAGTAATTTCTTTCATAGCCCTTTTCTTTTTTTTTCACCCTATATTTTATGAAACAAAAGAATTAAAAATAGTATTGAATCAAGAAGGGATTTCTATAAATAATAAAAAATATACTTGGGATGAAATTATCGGGTTTGAAATTTTTAAAATAGAAGATAAATACTATTTGTATTTTGTACCTAAGCATATTTTTACCATAGGCGCTATCATACCTATTGAAGAATTTCTTATTGATATGGAAGAATTAAGAAAAACTTTAAGAGAATTCCTTGATGAATATGAAGAGGCTGTTCCTAAATGGGAATTAATGTATAGAAGATTTTTTAGATGAACAAAGTGGGTTATTTAGGAGAAAAAATTGCAGCTGAATTCTTAAAAAGAAAAGGGTATGAGGTTTTAGAAAAAAATTTGTGGTTTAAAAGGTATGGAGAAATTGATATCATAGCTAAAAAGAATAATATTTATTATTTTATAGAAGTTAAAACTTTAAAAACAAATAAAAATTACGACCCTTCTTGGCATTATACCAACAAAAAAACTAAAAAATTTCATAATCTGATTAACTATTTAGTAAATAAAAATAAAATAGATGAGTTTAAAATCTTATTAATTACAGTATCTTTGGGTAAAAAGGTGAAAATAAAAGTATACGAAAATGTTTAAAAATCTTTATAAATTTCTGCTTATTTTAGAAATTCTAATAATAATTTATTTAGGTTTTTTAATAGTAAAAGAAATGAGATTTAATAAACCCTTAAAAGATGAAATTTATATTTACAAAAATTATTTAGAAAGAAAGTTAAACGAAAATAATAAACTTAAAAGCAGATTAGAATATTTAAGTGATCCAGAAAATTTTAAAAAAGAATTAAAAGAAAAGCTTAATCTAGCTGAACCAGGAGAAAGTGTTATTATTTTGCCTGAAAATTTTGAAGAATAGTTGTTTTAAAATTTATTTAATAAGCCAGTATAGCTCAATGGTAGAGCGACCGCTTCGTAAGCGGTAGGTTGCGGGTTCGAATCCCGCTACTGGCTCAACTATGAAAATTTTAAAAAACAAAAAATTATTATTGCTTATCATCTTATTCTTTCTATTCATAATTTTTATTTTAGGGTTTATTTCTTTAATATCAGGTTCTAAAACCCAAAGCAAGAAAACAAATTATAAAAAGGACGTTAATTTTTACAAATCTGAACTTAACAAATATCCTGAGTTTAAAGATTTATTACAAGTATTAGAAGGTAAGGATTTATATTTAGAAAAAGCAGCCTTGGATTATTTAAAAGCAGAGATGATAAGTACAGGAGGAAAAAGAATTGAACTTGAGGCAAAATTAATTAAAAAAATAGACAATTATGTAAAAAATATAAAAATAAACAACCTAAAGGATGAAAGAGTATATGCTGAGGAACTTAAAAAAGAAATAGAAAATTTAAAATATGTTAATTTAGATTTTAATGATAAAAACAATTTAAGGGCCAATGGACAATATATTTTAAGTGTGGCAAATAATATTTCTAAAATAGAGGTACCTAAAAGTTATTATGAATTTCACAAATTAGAAGTAATAATACTAGGGATGTTAGGAGAGGCTCTGGTTGAACTTTCTAATACAGAAGATTCAGAAAAAGGAACTTCGTTATTATTAATTCTTAACGATTTAGCAAATTTACAAGAAAAAATTTTAGAAAAATTATGAAAAAATTTTTATCAATTTTTATAATCTTTGTTATTTTATTCAATGCCTTGCCAGTAAGATTTATATTTTCTCAATCAGATGATTTCCCTGAAAAAATTGATTTATCTTCTTATAAATTACAATGCAATTTAAAACCTATTGAAATTGAAGAAACCGAAGAATTTTCAACATCAACAACTGATTATATAACAGAATTAGACGCTTTTGCCGGGAATCTTCCAAAAGGCCCTGGGTTTTTTGAAAGCTTGATTAGAGATTTCTTATCCAGTTTAATAATTGAAGCAGTAGAATCTATTTTAGGTTCACTAATTGGAAAAGTTCCAGTAGGAGCTCCAGAAACAAATAAAGCTATAGCAAGTTCTATAAAAGAAGCAACTAAAAATGTTTTAGCAAGTATTAAAACTTCTATTCATCTTGCTTTACAGGATGCCCTTCAATATTTTAAATTTCAATTAATTAATAAACTTAATGAATTCATATATGGAAGAATTTTGAAAAATTATATAAAAGATATAGAAGCTTATAGAAATTTTAAGATTTTTTTAGAACATCAAAGAGTATTTAATAGAATATTTAATAAATATAAAGAGCAGCCCTGTATCCCAGAAGAATTAAAAGGTTGTTTAATTAATCTTTTATATTCAACAAAAGATTTGAGTTATGAGGTTGCAAGAAATGCAGAAAATTCAATTAAATTAATGGGGTTTTTGAATGCTTTCTATAAATATCAAGAATTTAATATTGCCTCTAAAAGAATATGCGAGAAATACGAGGAGCAGCAAGTATATAAAAATTTAGAACTTATTCAACCTGCTTCTTTACAAGAAGAAAATCTTTATAGCTTAAAAAAACCAGAAACTTATGTAGCTAAGATAGAAAAGCCTAGTTTTAAAATGCTAGCTAATATTTTTGGAACTATAAAAAATAAACTTAATTTCAAAAAATTACTAGCACAAATTTATCCTGATTCCGAATTTAGTGCTATTCAAACTATATTTTTTGACTATAATAAACCTATTTTAGACGCTGCTAAAATTTCAAATTGTTTGCTTATACAAGATAGATATGCAGCAGCATTGATTGAAGCTTTAAATAAAGAACATGAACAATTTCAAACTCAAATTCAACAACCCGGTGGTTTAACCTTTAAACCAAAAACTCAATGTTTAAAAACTTGGGCAGATGTAGAATATGAAGAAGTTTCAAGACAATTAGAAGATGCTATGCTAAAAGGAGATAAAACTCAAATTGATAAGTTGGATAAAAAATTACAAGAAATTAAACAAAAGATAGAGGCTCAAAAAGATATTCCTGGTGAAGATCCTAATTGTTTAATACCTGGGCCAACCCTATCATCCCCAGCAGATTATGAAAAGTTAAAAGAGCAAATATTAACATCCCCCTTAGAAATATTTAAATCACAAGAGCGAGCAACAAATGTTTTAGTAGCTTTTATAAGAAGTTGGCTTTCTAGTAAATTGTTTAAGATAATTGATAAAGGTTTTGCAAGCTTGGAGGCTAGGTCTTCAAGTAACTCTTCTTATATGGCTGATATTAAAAATGCCTATCGACCTGAAAGAGTAAATGTAGTATGCAATGAATTTCAGGTTGTATCAATTCCAGGATCGCAACAAGTATGTAAATCTGCTATGGAATCACAATTAAGAAAAATTACTGAAATAGAAAAAGGAAATCTTATTGGTTTAAATTCAAGAGTAATTAATATAGTGAAGGCTATAAATCAACTTATGAATAATATTCAAGATTATACTTCTACTTCCGAAAGGTCAAAAAATGAAATTGATAATATAATTCAAAAATTAAAAGAAGAGCAAACTACAGAAAGTATAGAAAGATTAAATGAAATAGTTTATAACTTCAAAAATTTAGAAAATGAACTAAATGAGATTTCCAATTCAATATCTTCAAACACAACTACATTAGAAAAATTAATAAACCAAAATATTTTAAATCAAATTGATTCTATAACTGCTAGTTATACCGAAAAAATAAATAAATTGGATGAACAAATAAATTCAATTAAATCTCAAATTGATAATCTTATTAGAGAAATAAATTCAAAAATATCTCAAAGCTTATACGGAGCTAGTAATTTATATTCAAATAAAATAGCAATATTTTTTGAAAGGTATATTGATCTAGAACGACCGCCTTTGGATTTAGATGATAATTATTTCCCAAGAGATTACATTGCAGTAGCCACTGGTACAAAGATATATCGAGTAGGTGAAGGCACAAAATACACAGATTGTGCTCCTTCTTTAGGAAAAAGAGAAAAATTATCATTCTTTAATGATTTTTATCCTACCCACATTACAAATTGTATGAAGGATAAAGATTATGAATTTTTCAGAAGAAGATTCCATTATAGCCAGCTAGATACAGACTTTCATGATGGCACAGATTGGAAATATGGTTATCAACAACCTGAGTATAAAATATACTTTATTGTTCATGATCTTATACATATATTTTATTCTTTATACAATTCACCAGCATCAAAAAGTGGTATTCAACAAGAAAACCTAGTTATGGCATCTTATAATTTCTTAACAAATTTAATAACAAATCCACCCTCTACAACTCCTGAAGCAATCCAAAATGACTTAAATAAACTTTATGATTACTTCAATGCTTTGGAGAATTATGCTTCAAATACCATGGAATATGCAAAAAGAACTAATATTTTAGAGTGGGAATTTGCCATTTCTAAGGTACCAAATAAATGGAGTGCTGAAAAAGGAGAAGCTATATATTTAAGAATGGATGAGTCTTTAGAGCTTATTTTAAAAACAAGCAAGGCCTTTAAAGAAGTAATAGAATTATATAGAAACTCTACACAACAAAATCAAGATTTTTGGACTAAATTACAAGAATTAAATAATTTACAGCAACAAAAAGATCAATTAATACAAGAAATGCAAAAAGAAACAGATAAAATTTGGGAAGATTATCTAAGTCAATTTAAGCCAGAAGAAATTCAAAGCATACAAACTAATATTGAACAAAACTTGGATCGAATAAATGAAAAAATTGAAGAAATTAATAATCTATGCGAAGAATATAATTCTTTAATTGATAAAATTGAAGAGGAAATAAATAATAAATTAATTCAACAACAGGAAGAGGAATTACCTGCTGAAGAATCTACATCACAATCTTTACCTGAAAAAACTCAAAGGGTCTCTTTAATAAAAAGAATTTTCAATATAGGAGTAGGATTTTTAGCAAACATTTTTGAGATAATTAATATATTTAAGCCAAAAAAAATTTATATTAAATGAAAAATCAAAAATTAAAAAATAAAGCAGTGGTTTGGGTAGTTATAGGGCTAAGTTTACTTGGAGCTTTGGGATTAGGCTTATTAGGATATTATTTCTGGGCTAAAATTCCTGCGCTTGTTTTTGGAATAATAGATTATGTATCTTATATTGTTTTAACCGGAGTGATTTTTCTTTTTAATATCTTCGCAAGACTAGCAAGAATTATTATAGACATATTCAGCGTTTTAAATCCATTTGAAGAAGGAGGGCTTGCATCATTTTTATGGGAATTCTTCAAAAATCTATCTTATGTAATTTTAGTATTTTTAGCATTATATTCAGGAATTAATTGGATCTTAAATAAAGAAGACCAGGCGAGAAGGATTTTATTCGGTGTAATACTTATAGCATTTTTAATAAACTTTTCGTTTCTTTTAGCAAAAGTATTTTTTGGAACAATCAATTTTATACAAAGAAGTATTTTGCTTTCTGCAAATTTAATGACTGAAAATTATAACTCTTCAAAATTAGGTACATTGATTTATGCAATATTTAATGCTGTACCTCCAGGTTTTATAACAGAACAATTAAAAGGAATGATTGAAAATGCTACTAAATATCAAACTGATCTAACTCCAGATCAAGCAGCAGCTTTAAGAAGAGCATTAAATATAGTAGCTAATTTAGTAGGTATAGTTCTTTCTCTTATATTTTCTCTTACTTTGTGGTCTTTTGTGGGAATATTTATTGGAAGATACTTTATTATTGGATTTTTAGCAGGCTTACTTCCTTTAGCTGCTATAGCATATGCAACACCTGGATATGAAAAATATTGGAATACTTGGTGGCAATGGTTTCTAAATTGGACAGTCAATGTTTTGATTTTAATTGTCTTAATTTTAATAGGAGTAGCTTTAGTTGCAACAACAAAAACAGAAGGCATAACTGGTGCATTTAATGAAGAGAAATTACAAAATTTAATGAAACCTTCATTAGAAGCAGAACCTATAGCAGGACTAGAAGAAAGTGAAAAAACTACTTTAAGTATTTTCTTTGCTGTCTCTACTAAATTTGTTTTCCTTGTTCTTTATTTCTATATTGTAATGAAAGTTTCTTTAAGTTTAGGAGGTGTTTTTGCAAATTATACTTATGGATTGGCATTGAAAGGTTGGAGATTGGCTGGTGCTGCTGCAGCAGGAGTAGGAATGTGGACAGTAAGACCAGCTATATCAAAAATAGGAGGAGGAATTTCTACTATAGGAAAAGCTTTAGAAAAAAGTAGGGTTGGATTCATTAGAAGTTTAGGGTTATGGACCAAAGGAGTAGGTGAAAAATTAGAAAAACCAACAAAGGAAAAAGTTAAAAAAGAAGCTGAAGCTATTTTCAGTGACCACATGGAAGGTAAAAGCCCTGAAGAGATTGCTGGAATATTTGAAAGATATAGAGGACCATTCAAAGAAGAATTAGCTAAAGTAATGAATTCAAAACTAAGTGCAGATGAACTATTTAAAATTGCTAGTATTTTGGATTGGGATAAATTAGATTTAAGTACTCGTAAAGCATTATGTGGTAAGAAATTAAGATGTATTTTAACAAAAATTACTGAAGGAAGAGAAAAACGAGCTGAGGTATTATCAACCCTTCCAGAAATTATTAGTCATCGCGAGGTTGGATTAGAAACAATAGGAACTTTACTTAGAAAAGCTGGAGCAGATGAGGCTGAAGTTAAAACATTATTATCCAATTATTTTATGTTTACTTCTGGTAGAGATTTAAATGATATATTCTGGAATCCAAAGAATTTAAAGTATTTACATGATTTAGGTATTTATCAAGATGTCGAAAGAAATATAGGTCCACAACGACTTCAAGGAATTATTAGAGCTTCTCCAGCTGCAAGAAGTATAAGAGAGCTAGGACCACAAATAGCTCAGAGGTTAGTGATTGGAGGCCAAAAAATACCAGATACGCTTCAACCAAAATTAGAAGAAGAGATTAGAAGACAACTAATGGGTTCTTATTCTCAAGGAGAAATATCACATAAGACAGTAAAAGATTGGGCAAAAGATCCTCAAAAACTTATTGGGAAAATAGACCTACAGCAGATATTAAAAGGTATTGAAGTAGAACTAGGTAGAGAAATTAATTCATTAAACCAAGAAATACAAGCCATAGATGGGGAAATACAAGGAGCAAGTGAAGATGAAAAAATTAACTTGAACCAAAGAAAAACCGAATTACAGCAAAGACTTGAAGAAATACATGACCTACAACAAGAAATCGTACAATTACAACAATTAATACAAAAACAAGGTGTCCAACTTTCAAATCCCGAAGAATTAACTCCTCTGCTTGAAAAGATTGCTGGGATTTTTGAAAGACCTTATAGGGCAGAAGCTAGAAGAGAAAGAGAAGAAATTGAGGAAAGAATTCGGGCACTAGAAGAGGCGAGAGAAAAAGAAAAATCTGAATCAGCCCAATCTACTGGAGGGGGTGGTGGTGCAAGTTCTACATAAAATTTATTTTTATAATATTTAAAAATGAAATCATTTATAGATGCATATACAGAAGCACCAGATAGAGTAAAAGAATTTTTATATTCTGATGATTTTTATTCTTTTTTTGAAGAATATAAAAAGAAATTTGAAATTAGTGATGAATATGAGGTTGAATTTATTTATTTATTGCAAGATTTAGCAATAAAAAGATTTGATTTAGAAAAAGAAAGCTTAACGGAAATTATTAGAAATAGATTAAATTATGATACAGAAAAAGCTAAACAATTAGAATATCATATAAAAGCAAGATTCCTGCCACTTGTAGAACCATTATGGAAAGAAGAGAAAGAAAAGACTCAAAAAATCAAAAAAGAAGTGCCAAAAGAAGTGATTGATCTAATACAGAAAGCCAAAGAAGTTCCACCACAAAAAATTCTAAATTTACAAAAAGTAGTAAAAACAAAAGAAGCAATCGAGGTTCCTAAGCCAACTACTCCCATAGATTTATCTAAACTCCAACAAATAAAGACAGAAGTTCCTAAATCTACAATTGATATAAAACAAACGATTTCTTGGGAGCCTCCTAAGCCAACTGAGGATATATCTTCTAAAATTGTGGTAATCAAAAAACCAAAAGAAGAAAAAAAAGAGGGAGAAGTTTTAGATCTTTCTAATTTATAATTATTTTAATGAGATTTAGTGTACCACAATATATAACAATAGAAGATAAATTACGTTTAGGAATGATTTCTTTTACATTTCCTCAGCTTTTTATAAGTTTTGGGGCATTTTTGTTATCCTTTGCTACATTTAAATTATTTGGTGGCTTTATTGCAGTATTTCTTTCTGGAATTATTGTTTTAGCAGCTTTTATTATAGGTTGGTTGAAAATAAATAATAAATATATTTATGCCTTTCTTCCAAAACTTATCATGATTCTATTATCTCCTAAAAAATATATATGGAAAGAAGAAGTTAAAATTACTACTCAATATATAAAATCTCCTCTCTTAGAAAAATATATTGAATTAGAAGAAATAACAGAAACTGAAACACAAAAAGAGCTCCCTCTTGTAAGTTATGAAAAACCAAAAGAAGAAAAAGAAGTAAATAAATCTTTAGCTGTATATGTAAAAAAAGCTATAGAAAGAGGTTATAATCCTTTTAATCCTTATATTAATTTCCCTATTCCAAAATTTCCTAAAAGAAGATGGTAAAAACAACTGCATCTTTAATACAAGTAAAAGATATAAAAAATGACACTCTTATATTAGAAGATGGAAGTTTAAGAGCTATTTTAGCTGTTCCGGGAATTAATTTTACATTACTTTCAGAACAAGAAAAGGAAGCAGTAGTTGGTGCTTTTAAAGAATTTCTAGATGGGCTAGATTTTAATTTACAAATATTAGTTGTTTCAAGGTATGCGTATATAGAGGGTTATTTAAATTACTTAAAAGAAAGACTTGAAGTAGAAGATGAACCATTGATTAAATTACAACTAGAAGAATACATTAAATTTATACAAAGCTATGTAGAAACCCACAAAATAATGAAAAAAATATTTTATATTGTTGTACCATATGAGGGAGAAGTAATTGAAATAAAAAAATTTGGTAAAAAAACAAAAATTAAAGAAGAGGAATTTTATACAAAATTAGAGCAATTAGAGACTAGGGTTATTTATATAACAGAAAAACTTTCTGCTATTGGACTTCAACCAATAAGATTAAATAATTATGAACTTTTGCAGCTTTTGTATGAGATGTACAATCCTAGCTTAAGATGGGGGCTTGCTCCAATAAAATTGTTTGAAGAATTAATAGAGTCATTAGAGGAATAATGGCATTCAAATTACCATTTTTCCAACAAACAAATAAAGGGATTCCTATCGTTAAAATCGAGGAGGCAAAAGGTTTTGAGAAAATAAAAAATATAATAGCCCCTCCAGGAGCTTTATTTGGGGTATCTGATTTTCAAATAGGAGAAGTTTATGGAAAGGTTATAGCTATAATTACTTATCCAAGATTTTTGTTTGCTGGTTGGTTAGAAAATCTTTTAGCATTAGAAGAGCCTTTTAATCTTTCGATTTATTTTGTTCCTAGAGATCCTGGAGTTATTCTTAAGCAATTACAAAAACAGCTTTTAAGAGTAGAAAGTCAATTAATAGAAATTGAAGAAAAAGGCTTGCCTAGAGACCCACAACTTGAAACAGCCTACAATGATATAGAGGAATTAAGGGATGCTATAGTACAAGGAAGAGAAAAGATATTTAATGTTGCTTTATATCTTACTATATTTTCTGAAGATAAAGATGAATTATTATTAAAAGAAAAAAGAATTATAAAAATTTTAGAAAGTAATTTAATTGTTGCAAAACCAATTATATTTGAACAAGAAGATGCTTTCTTTTCAACACTACCTCTTAATTCTAATAGACTTCAAATAGAATATGTAATGAACTCATCTGCCGCAAGTTCATTTTTCCCATTTATCTCATCAGAATTGTCTATGGAAAAAGGAATTTTGATGGGTATTAATTTGCAAGACAACTCCCTGGTTCTTCTCGATAGATTTGCTTTTGAGAATGCTCATATGGTAATTTTAGCAAGATCAGGATCAGGTAAAAGTTATACTGCAAAAATTGAAATTATGAGAAATCTAATGATGGGGCAAGATGTCATTGTGTTAGACCCAGAAAATGAATATCAATCAATAGCTGAAGTTTATGGAGGATCTTTTATACCAATTTCTTTAAGATCAGAGCACAAAATTAACCCTCTTGATTTACCTCCTTTACTTGAGGGAGAAAATCCTGAAGATGTATACAAAGAAAAAGTTAGTGATATAATTGGACTTTTAGAAGTTATAGCAGGTGAGAAATTTAACGCAGAAGAACTTACTATATTAGATAGAGCAATAAGCCAAACGTATGCTTCCTTTAATATTTTACCTGATACAGATTTTGGAAAAATAGAAGTTTTCCCTACATTAAATGACTTAGAAAAAGTTCTTTTAAGTATAGAAGGAGGTAAGTCTATAGCTGAAAAATTATATCCATTTACTCAGGGTAGTTTTAGTGGTTTTATTAATCAACCAACAAATGTTGATCTTAAAAAGAGAATAGTTGTTTTTGGGTTTAAAGATTTAGTAGAAGAGTTAAGACCTATTGGTATGTATATTGTTTTGAATGATTTAATGAATAAAATAAGAAGAGAAAGAAAGAAAAGAATTTTAATAATAGATGAAGCATGGTGGATAATGAAAAATGAATCAGGTGCTAATTTTTTGCTTAATGCAATAAAAAGAGGTAGGAAATATCTTTTAGGAATAACCACAATAACTCAAGATATAGATGATTTTTTGAGCTCTCCTTATGGTAAGCCTATAATTACAAACTCTGCACTTACATTTTTAATGAAACAATCACCAACAACAATTGATACAGTAGGCCAAGTATTTGCCTTATCTGAAGGCGAAAAAAGATTTTTAATACAAGCTGAAAGAGGAAGAGGAATTTTAATTGCTGGTCTTAAAAGAATTCCTTTGTATGTTTTAGCATCTTATGCTGAAGATCAAATAATTAAAGCTTCCCTAGAGCAATTAATGGCAATAAAAGAAGCTTTGAAAAATCAATGAAGGCAGTGTTTGAAACAAATTCTGAAATTAAAAAATTAGATTACACCGAAGAGAAAAAAGAAGATTATTTACAAAAATCAGGAAGATTAAAAAAATTTGAAGAGACAACTGAAGAAGAGGAAGAACCTCATTATATAAGCTGGATTTGGTATCTAAGCTTTATTTTATTAATAACAGCAGATATTTTTGAATTTATATTTAGTATAATAGGGTTAGCAAGTGCAGGAGCTTTAAGTATTTTAGGAATCATTCCTTTGATTTTTGAGATACCTGGAGCCTTACTGTTTTTATATTTGATATTTTATTATACTAAAAATGGATACCTTTCTCAAATTGAAGGAGGTGTTTATGTTTTCTTAGTTGCGATAGAATTCTTTGGTTTTATTCCAATAATAGGAAGCTTAATAGAAATTGCTCCAATAAAAACATTAACAATGCTAGTTTCTAGAGGAAGGCTTTGGAGAGTGAAAAGATTAAGGTCATTAAAGAAAGAAGTAAAAAAGCAACAAGAAGAAGTAATTGGAGAAACCATTTGATATTTTATAATAATTTTATGAAAATTAATTCACAATTTATTAAAATTTTACTCATAATTTTTATTTTCTCGCTTTTTTCTTATAGCCTTGTTTTTTCTCAAAAAGATTTTGCTTATTTTTCGTTTCAGAAAAATGGAGATAAGTATTTAATAGGAATTGAAGCAGATTTTTCTAAATATAAGCCTGATTTATTAAATTATGAATGGGTATTATTTTTTGAAGGAAGCCAAGCAACGTATGAGACCCATAAACCACTTTTGCACTTCGAATCAAAAAATAAACTTCTTTCAGGAAAAGTAAGAATTTATTCAAATGATTTAAGTTTTGACAAGAAATATAGTTTTGTTTTTAAACAAAAAAATTTGCCTGCTGTTTCTATTGTAAGGTACTTAGAAGAACTTAATGTAGTTTTGCCTTTTGGAAGAATCGAAAAAAATGAAAAACTTTTTCCTTTGACATTTAATTTTTCTTCAGATAACTTATCAATTGCTTGGAATGTTTTTAATAAATTTTATTACAGCCTTTTATTTGATCCCGAAGGGCTCGAAAATGGAAGCGAAGTAAAGGTTATTGTTACAAATATAGATAATCCAATTGAATTTAGCTCAGACCAAATAAAAATAGAAAAATGATACCAGATATACAACAGTTTATTGCTTCAAGTTGTGTTACTATACAAGGATGTATTCAAGCTATTTATAACTTAATAGTAGCTTTAGCTGTTGTTATTGCTTTTATTATGTTTTTTATAGGAGCTTTTAAGAACTTATTAAGTGTTGTGCCTGATATAAAAATGGAAGGCAAAAGACAGATGAGAAATTCTATTATAGGCTTAATTGTTATTTTTTCTTCTGGTGTTTTGCTTTATTGGATAAACCCAGAAATATTTAATGCAAGATTAATAATGTTTAAAATAATTAACATTCAACTTCCATCAATAAATGTTGCTGTTACCACTACTACTATAAATTATTTAGATTACACCATATCTGTTACAGGAATTCCGCAAGAAGAAATAAATCAATTACAACAAAGAGAATGTAAATCTAAAAATTATTTGGTTAGATTAACAACTTATTATATTCCTTTTTATGAAGATACATATAATTGGCATAAGTTTTCTTCTGATGTCACCCTGCAAGGAACAGGGTTATTTGGATCTGCTGGAACAAAGAAAGTATTAAATGCCTTGGATGGGATACAAATTTTAAATGAATCTAAAAAATCAGGGGAAGAATTAGATAAATGTAGATATGGTTGGAAATGGACTTGGATTAAAGTCACAGGAAATCCTCCTCATAATTGTCCTGCAGCAATGTCATCCCAAAAAGAATCAATTAAGAACAAAGATGTTTTAGATGAAAACAAAGCTATAACTACAGCAGATAGTGTTGGAAAGTCATTTACTGGGAAAATTTATGGAAGTTATGGCCCATTAATTCCTCTTATAACTGTAGCTCATAATAGAAATGATATGGTTTTTAATGCTTTTGATATCCTAAAGGTTTTAGCGTGCAATAAAAAAGATGGGACTCAAATTTCTTGTAATCCTAATTTCAGTAAAATTTTGATAGTTACTGATACAGGTGGTGGGTTAAAAAATGGAGCTGATGCTTGGTTGGATCTATTTGCTGGTTTCGGTAAAGGAGATTTAAATAATGCCACATCAATAAAACCTTCTTATATAACAGTCTGTAAAATTGGTAAAGTTAACCTTAAGTAATTTAAAATAAATCTATGAAAAAAATATTAACAATTTTACCTGAAGAACTTGAAGAAAGCGAAACGGGAGAAACAGAATTTCCTAAATTTTTAACTATCTATTTTATTAAAGAAAATAATGAAATAAAATTCAATTATTTTAAAGGAGCAGAATATTCAAATAACAGTAATGAAACTGTAAATAGAAATGGCAAAGATTATTTGCTTTTAATTTATAACACTAAAAATCAGATTATTGATATAATTTATTTTTCTCCCAGTAATGAACCTTATTTTGATTTTATTACAATTCCTAATTATTTAAATTTAAGTAAAATAGAACTAATCAATGCAAAAAATAACCAAAAAGAAAATTTAGATTTATCAGGGTTAACAATTTGTAATGAAAATAATATATGTGAACCAGGAGAAGAAAATTTATGTCCCTTAGATTGTAAAACAGCAAAAAACCCAAATTATCCATTTTCTCAACCAATAAAGGAGTTAGTTCCTATAACCACACAATTTAAAGTGGTAACAAAAACTACTGAAAAAGAAATTCCCTTGCCTTCTAAAATTTTCTCTAATATTTTTTTGATAACTTTAGCAACAATTGGGGCTATTTTGGTTTTTGTTCTTATAATTTATTTTATAAAAAGAAAAAAATGATAGGTACAGTTAAAAAAATTTTCTTCGTTTTAGTTTTGATCTTATTCATAAGCTTTATTTTTTACTTTTATAAAGAATTGAAACCAAAACAACCTGAGGAAATTAAAATAACAGAAGAAAAAACTATAGAAGAAAGTATCGAAGAGCCTTCTCCTTCGGTTGGAGGAATTGAACAAAAAGAAGTAAAAAAACCTAATATTCTTTATGAAAAAATTTTATTATATCCTGAAATAGATTATCCTTATATATATGCTTATGATCCAGAGTCAAAAACTATTAAAGAAATAAATATAGAAGATAAAACTTATAAAGAATTTTATAAAAAAGAGGGTATTAAAAATATCTCTTTTTCTAATTCAAAAACGAAAATTATTTTTAAAAAAGATGAAGATTATTATTTATTAGATACCACAAAAGATAGAATAGAAAAACTTCCAAGAAGCACTAAAAAAACATTTTGGTATGGAGATGATTTATATATCTATGTATTAACAAATGAATTTTCTTATTTAGCAACCTTTAAAAAATCTCTAGAACCTTTTGTAGATATTTATATTTTAAACCCTGAGTTTGATGTAATTGAGAATGGTATCTTAGTTTATGAAAACTTAAAATATACATATTCTTCACCATTAATTCTTATTAACAAAAGAGGAGAAAAAACAATTTTATTAGAAAATGGCATTAATTTAAGTGCATTATCTAACAAAAAAGACTTGATTTTTGTTTCTTTATTAGAAAAAGAATGGAAAAGTTATTTAATTAACTCAAAAGGGATTAAACTTAAAGAATTCAATTTTGGAACATTAAAAGAAAAATGTACATTTAAAACAAAGCTTGTTTGTGGCGTTCCCTTAAATCAGTCTATCACTGATTTAACAAGGTGGTATTATTACAAAGAAAACTTTAATGATAGATTAGTAATTTTTGATCCAATTAAAAACGAACTTAAGTATTTTGATTTAGATGGAAAATTTGATATTTTACAACCTGTTATAACTCCTTTAGGTGTAATATTTTTAAACAGATTTGATAATAAACTTTACGTAGTACCAATCGAAAATCTTTCTCTCTAAAAAACTCAAAATAATCGAAGTTAATATATATAAAATTAAAAAGGATGGTAAAGTAAAAAGTATTACTGAAAGCACTCCAAAAATAAAAAACATAATTTTCCTATTTTCTCCTGGTTGGTTATAAGCATAATAAAAATTAAAAAATGTTGTGATAAAAGCCAGATAAATATTCGGTTTTAGTAAATTTACATAATTCAAAAATAAAGCGTTTGGGATTGTTTTAACTAATTCATAAATTGCTAGAATTGCTCCTAAGTAAAATGGAATTAAAGAAAAGTTAATCAAAATATTTTTAAATGGACTGAATTTTTCTTCTTCGTAAATTTTATTCATAATTTCAACTTTTTTTATAAAATCTTTTATATTTATAGTTTCCTTATTAACTCTTTCCCGTATTTTTTTTAGTTTCTTCTCTTCCAAATATTGTAAAAAAGAAAGTGGACTTAAAAATATTTTTAACAAAAGACTCATTAAAATTATCGTGATTCCAAAATCATTCAAAAACAAATAAATAGTTAAAAGAATAACTACAAGCGGATGAACGAAAATTCCGTAAAAAATTTCTTTCATTGTGAATAATTTGTGGATTTTATGTTAATAATTATTTCTAACAATTTTTTCTTTAATTCTTCAAAGTTTAATTTTAAACAATTCTTTTTTGGAAAAATTAAAAACCACCCTAAAGGTATTTTATCAAAATTTAATCTTATAATTTCAAATATCCTCCTTTTGATTTTATTTCTCTCTACCGCCTTTTTAAATTCTTTTAAACTTGGAAATACTCCAAATTTTTTTTCTAATTTATTTACTTTTAAAACCACAAAATATTCATTATTAAATTTTTTCGCCACTTTAAAAATATTTTCAAAGTCTATTTTCTTTAATTTATATTTTTTCGGAAGCATTAAGCTAATCTTTTCCTACCTTTTCTCCTTCTTCTCTGCAAAATTTTTCTCCCTGCTTTATAACTTGACCTTGCTAAAAATCCTGTTTTCTTTTTTTTCTTTTTAACCGTATTCATTCCCAGTAAATTTATTATAATATAATTTTTAAAATATGGAAGATAAACTTGATTTAAATACTGGTTGGCAAAAAATTATAACAATTTTAGAAGAAAGAGTATCAAAACCAACAATTAAAACTTGGTTTAGTAATGTTGTACCTCTTCAGATTTTAAACGGAATATTACAACTAGAAGTTCCTAATAAACTAGTGAAAAATTGGTTAGAAAATAAATTCCATGTAATTTTATTAAAAACAGCTAAAGAAGTTTTTAAAGAACTTAAATCAATAGAATACATAATAAGCAGCAATGAAGTTAAAAAGACAAGAATTAGAAAATATCTTTTTAGTCAAAAAATAACAATTTTTGAGGTAAGCCCTTCTACTAACCTTAATCCAAAATATACTTTTGAAAATTTTGTAGTAGGAAGTAATAATGAGTTAGCGTTTGCAGCTGCGCAAGGTGTAGTAAATAATTTGGGTGAAAAATTTAATCCTCTTTTTATTTGGGGTGGAGTTGGTTTAGGTAAAACACATCTTTTACAAGCAATTGGGAATGAAATTGTCAAAAAATACAGCACAACTAAAAAAGTGAGGTATGCTACAACAGAACAATTTACTAATGAGCTTATAAATACATTAAAAAACCAAAATATAGAAGAATTTAGGCAGAAGTTTAGAGAAGTTGATGTTCTAATTTTAGATGATGTCCATTTTCTTTCAGGTAAAACCAAATCACAAGAAGAGCTTTTTCATACATTTAATGAGTTATATAATGCAAGAAAACAAATAGTTTTTTCATCAGATAGACCTCCTAAAATGATACCTGATATTGAAGAAAGACTACAATCTAGATTTGAAGGTGGTTTAGTAATAGATATTACACCTCCTGATTTTGAAACAAGATTTGCTATTTTAAGACTTAAAAACCAAGAAAGGGCTTATTATTTACCGGATTATATTTTAGAAATAATTGCTCAAAAAATTACAAAAAATATAAGAGAGCTAGAAGGAGCTTTAAATTATACCGCTTTTAAATTAAGGTCTTTAAAGGATGCTACACCAGAAAAAATTGAAACTCTTATTAAAGAATATCAAAGGCATAATATAAAAACTATTTCACCTAAAAAAATTCTCAAAATAGTAGCTGAATTTTACAATATAAAAGAAGAAGATTTAACTAAAAAAATAAGGAAAAAGGAACTCATTAAACCAAGACAAGTTGCAATGTATTTATTAAGAGAAATAGGGAAATTATCTTATAATTCAATAGGTGAATTATTAAACAAAAGAGACCATACAACAGTTTTATATTCTTGCGAAAAAATTGAAAAAGAAATTCAAGAAAGCTTCGATTTATTTCAAGAAATAGAAGTTTTAAAGAACAGGATTTTAAATGAATAATTAATTAACATTTCATCCACAAAAAGTTTTTATGAAAAATTGTATAATTTTTAATTAATTTGTAATTAAATCCACAATTTTAAACTTTATTATTATTATGAAAGTAAATATATCAAAAACATCATTACTAGATAAAATAACAGTAGTTAATAGAATTTGTCCAAAAAAGACTGATTTAAGTGTTTTGAATTTTTTTAAATTAGAAGCAAAAGGAGAAAAATTAAATATATTTGCAACTGATTTAGAAATTTCATATAAAGCCTCTGTTTTACCTAAAAAAATAATTGAAGAAGGAGTGGTTTTAATACCAGCAAAACAATTTTATGAAGTTCTTCAAAATTTTTTTGAAGAAGATATAACTTTAGAAAGCACAGAAAATAATTTATTGATTAAAAGTAAATCAAGTATTTCAAATCTACCAGGTGTTTCAGAAGAAGAGTATCCATTAATACCTGATTACAATGAGGATATTTATTTAGAAATAGAAAATAGACTTTTTGAAGGTTATTTAGAAAAAATTTATGGGAATATAAAAACTGCAAATATAATAAAACCAGAATTTGCTGGGGTTTATATGGTGATTGATAATAATTATGTCAAGCTTGTAACTACTGATACTATAAGATTATCTGAGGTTAAATTTAAAAAAGATTTAGTTATTACTAATATCCAAGAAGAAAAAATCTTGATTCCAGAAAGAATAATTACTGAGTATTTAAAAATAAAGAAGAAACCATTAAAATTAAGAATTTATATAGAGAAAGCTCAAATTACCTTTGATTTAGATGATCAGGTTTTATTAACAAAATTATTAACTATAGATTATCCAGATTATCAACAAGTTATCCCCAAAGATTTCAATATTATCTTCTATATAAACAGAGATGAAAGTTTAAAGGCTTTGAAATTGAATAAAGTATACACAGATCAATCAAAAGAACTAAAGGTAACTATTAATACCAAGGAAAAAACAATAGAATTTTATTCAAAAAATGATTTACTTGGTGAAACAAAAAATACTATAGGAATAGATTTGGAAAAATTAGATAACGAAGAAAAAGTAGAAATGTCTTTTAATATTGATTTTTTGTATGAAGGTATTAAAAATATAGATAGTGAGAAAGTTTTTGTTGGTATTAATTTACCATCAGAATATGGAATAAAACCTATTCTTTTGAAATCACCCCTAGAAGAAGATTTTATTTATATATTAATGCCAATTTAATGGAGCGTATTGAAATTAGAAAATCAAAACTTTTAGAATTGGTAGAAAATTTAAAAAAAGAAATACCACCTCACTACAAGATTTATATCAAGGTTGATCATAAAAACAAAAATATCTACTTAAGGATAGACAAAAGACCAAATTTTGAAGAGATAAAAAAACTTGAAAGTATGGTTAAAGTTTTTTTTGAAGGGTATTCAGTAAAAATCCTTGTTGATTAAGCCAAATTTGGAGAGCAGATTCCCACTTTATATATTGAGGATCTTTATAGGGGTTAGAAGGAATAGGACCTAAAGGATTGTTTCTATCCACATAATGTAAAATTTCATGAACCCCGTAAATTTCATCATACCACTTACCATTTAACATAGGTTTATTTACTCTTACTGGTAATGGTTCTAAAAATTTTGTTTTTGGATAATCTTTGATAATTTGTTTTACAAAATTATGCCATATAGGAAGGGTAGCCACAATACTTGCTCCTTTTTTTGTAGGTTTTCCATCAGTGTTCCCTGCCCACACTGCTACAACAAAATTAGGAGTATAGCCAATTGTCCAAGCATCTCTATAATATTCACTAGTTCCTGTTTTTATAGCAATTTCATAATCATCGATTTTGGTCAATGGTAAAGAAGCAACAAGTAAACCTCTCCTAGCTTCGTAATCTTTTAATATAAAATTTAACATTCTAACTGGCTGACTATCTATTACTCTTTTTCTTTCAGGTTTATATTCATAAATTAAATTATTGTTATGGTCATAAATTTTCAAAATTAAACTTTGACTTACAAGTTCTCCATCATTTGCAAATACACTATAAGCTTTTACTAAATCTATCATTTTTACTTCAGCGCTACCTAAAGCTAAAGAAAGCCCATAATACTGAGGGTCTTTTAAGGTTGTAATCCCAAACTTTTTTGCATTTTCTATTACTCTTTCTGGCCCAGCTAAGTAAAATACTTTAACAGCAGGTACATTAATAGATTGTGCTAATGCTGTTTTTAAATCTACAGGTCCCCTAAATCTTTCATCAAAATTTTTAGGGAAATAAGGATTTTCTGGAGTACCAAAATTTGTAGGCACATCAAAAACTATTGTCTCTATCGGATAACCTAACTGAAATAATGTAACATATGATATTGGCTTGAATGCAGATCCAGGTTGCCGAGGTGCAGTAGTCATATTAACTTGTCCTTGAATAGACTCATCAAAAAAATCTCTAGATCCTACCATAGCTAATATTTCCCCAGTTTTTGTGTCCATCATTAAAAGAGCAGCATTTCTAGCACCACTTTTTTCCTCATTTTTTAATGCTCCTTCTTTAACAACTTCTTCAGCAATTTTTTGATAGTTATAATTCAAAGTTGTAATTACCTTAAAACCAGAATTTTCTAGATTTTTATTAGGAAACATATTTTCTAATATTTTTTTAACTTCAATAACAAAATGAGGGGCAGCAATTTTTGTATATTTCTTTTTGGTGATTTTTAATTCACTGTTTACAGCTTGAGTATACTCATCATCGCTTATCCATTTCAAATCTAATAATCTTTTTAAAATTAAATCCCTTCTTTCTTTTAATCTTTTTAGATTATTTTCATTTGTTGGTTCATAATATTTTGGTGACTTTGGAATTGCTGCTAAGGTAGCTGCTTCTGCTAATGTTAAGTCTTTTATATTTTTATTAAAATAAAAATCAGCAGCAGCTTTTATGCCTATATTCCCTGCTCCATAATATATTGAATTTAAATAATATGTCAAAATATCTTCTTTAGAAAACCTTCTTTCTAATTCTATTGCTAAAACAATCTCTTGAATTTTTCTTAATAAAGTTTTTTCTTGAGTCAAAAATAAATTTCTAGCAAGTTGTTGAGTAATAGTTGATCCACCATAAGTTAAACTTCTCGTCTTTAAATTAAGCCAAATTGATCTCAAAATTCCTTTTATACTTATTCCTTTATGTTCAAAAAAAGAATCATCTTCAGCGGCCAATGTTGCATAAATTATATTTTTTCCAAAGTCTTCATAATTTGCCCAATATTTTCTTAAACCTACTTCATAAAGTAATATAGTACCTGTTCTATCGTATATTTGAAGGCTACCACTTGTTGTGGTTTTTGCTAATATCTCAGGATTGGGTAAATTTTTGATTGTAAAAGCAGCAAAAAGTAAAAAAGCACTTAAAGAGAGTAAGAGAATTATAAAAAGAAACCACAAAAAAAGCTCAATTAAGATTATAAACTTATATTTGCCTATTTTCATTGTTAAGAATTATAATTATTTTTGAAATGAGTGATGAATTACAAGAATTTTTAAATAAATTACAAGAAGAGGAAGAAGAAAGCTTAGCACAAAGATTAGCTTCCATGCTTCAATTAAAATATTTTAACCTAAAATTTCATCCAGTTGATCCAGATGCATTAAAAATAATTCCAGAAGATATAGCAAAAAAGTTAAATATAGTAGGCATTGAAAAATATGGGAAAAAATTAATAATCGGAGCGCTCAATCCATTAGATAAAGAGCTGAAAAAATTCTTAGACGAACTTAAGAAACAAGATTTTATAGTTGAAATAGGAGTGGTTTCTAAAAGAAGCCTAGAAAAAGCCTGGCAAGAGTATAAGTATATTAAAACCAAAAAAGTTAAATATACAGAAATTCTAGAAATTGATCAAGAAAAATTAAATAATATTTTAAATTCTCTTCAGGTTAAAGAAGATTTAAAGAAAATTTTAAGAGAACTCGAAAAAGAAAACCCACTTGATATTTTAGATTATTTAGTTGGTGGAGCTATTAAATTTGATGCTTCTGATATTCATTTAGAACCAACAGAGAAAAATATAGTTGTTAAATTAAGAATTGACGGAATTTTGTATGAAATTGCAAATTTTAATAAATCAATATATGGCCTCTTAAAAAATAGAATCAAATTATTTGCTGGGCTTTATTTAAATATTACAGAAAAACCACAAGATGGAAGATTCTCCATTTATTTAGGTAAAAAAAACATAGAAATCAGAGTAAGCACTATTCCAAGTAGTTATGATGAAACCATTGTTATGAGAATTTTAGATATAGAAAAAATAATGTTGCCCTTGGAAAGCTTGGGTTTGGAAGATTATGATAAAAAAATAATTGAATATTATATAAGGCAACCAAATGGTTTAATTTTAAATACCGGGCCAACTGGGTCAGGAAAAACCACTACTTTATATGCAATATTAAATAAAATTAAAAGACCAGAAATAAAGATCATCACAATAGAAGATCCAATAGAATATAAATTAGAAGGAATTACGCAAACCCAAGTTAATGAAGCTGAAAATTATACATTTGCAAATGGGTTAAGATCAATTTTAAGGCAAGACCCAGACGTAATTCTCGTAGGAGAAATAAGGGATAAAGAAACAGCAGAAATCGCAATTCATGCTTCGTTAACAGGTCATTTAGTTTTATCAACTTTACATACAAATGATTCATTAGGAGCAATTCCAAGACTTATCGATTTAGGGGTGGAAAAAACCTTAATACCACCTGCGTTAAGGTTAGTAATAGCTCAAAGATTATTAAGAAGGGCATGTAATTATTGTAAGGAGGAATTTGAACCAGATGATAAATTAAAAGATATTATAGTAAACACTATAAAAACTGTCCCTAAAGAGGTTTTAGAAAATCTAGATTTAGAGAATATAAAATTAGTTAAAGCTAAAGGTTGTGAAAAATGTCTTTATTTAGGTTACAAAGGAAGGGTTGCTATATTTGAGCTTTTGAAGATTACAGAAAATATGGCAAAAATTATATATGAAAAACCATCTGAATTCGCAATTCTAGAACAAGCTATTAAAGATGGGTTTATAAACCTAAAACAAGCAGGACTTATAAAAGCATTAAAACAAATAACAACAATAGAAGAAGTAGAAAGAGTTGCAGGTACTTTAACTTAATCAACTATTTCTATAGGTACGTTATAATGAATACCAAAATTCAAAGCCTCTTCTTTTGTTGGGAACCAAATATCTATTCTAAAATAATATCTTTTATTCATCCTATCTTTTACAATAAAAACTTTATCTCCAAATAATGATGGTATTTTAATTTTTGTTCCAAAAGGCAAAAAATTAGATGCTGCTATCCCATCATTTACAAAATCACCGCTTGCAGTTATATATGGCGTTTCGTCAGTTTCGTCATAACTCGAAGAATAGCCTGTAACTGTAACAATAAAAATTTTCTTTGTTGAATTGCTTAATTTAAATTTTAAATTTTCGAATACAGTTTCATCAAAATACAAAGGTTCAATGTCTGCTTTAGTTGGTGACAGGACAAAACTAGTAAATATCAAAAATATTGTAAAACAAGCAAATAAAACTTTTTTCGACGTCATTTTGATATAATTAATTATAACCTATTTTATCTGTTTTAGTGGATAAATTGTGGATAAGATATGAAAAAAATCGATAAATTAATAAAAAAAGAAGTAGTAAGGCAACAAAATTCTATAAATCTCATTCCTTCTGAAAATTATGTATCTCAAAAAGTTCTAGATGCGATTGGTAGCCCTTTAACTAATAAGTACTCAGAAGGTTATCCTGGTAAAAGGTATTACCCTGGAAATGAGATCTACGACAAAATAGAAATGTATGTTCAAAATTTGGCATTAAAGGCCTTTAGGTTAAATCAAAAAAACTGGTCTGTGAATATTCAACCTTATTCAGGTTCACCTGCAAACCTAGCTGTTTATTTAGCATTAATGAGTCCTGGTGATAAACTTTTAGGATTTAGTTTAACAAGTGGCGGTCACTTAACTCATGGACATTTTGTTAATTATAGTGGAAAGTTATTCAAAGTTAGACAATATTCTGTTAATCCTAAGACAGGTCTTTTAGATTATGATGAAATTTACAAATTGGCAAAAAAATTTAAACCCAAATTGATTGTTTCAGGCTTAACATCTTATCCAAGAAAGATAGATTTTAAAAAATTTGGTCAAATTGCAAAGAAAGTAGGGGCTTATCATTTAGCAGATATTTCTCACATAGCTGGTTTAATTTTAGCAAACCTTCATCCAACACCATTTTCTTATTCAGATGTAGTCACAACTACAACTCATAAAACATTAAGAGGTCCTAGGGGAGCGCTTATTTTTATGAGAAAACATTTAGAAGAAAAGATAAACAAATCAGTATTTCCAGGATTACAAGGAGGACCACACAATAATATAATTGCTGGAATAGGTGTAATGTTTGAAGAAGCATTGACAAGTAAGTTTATAAAATATCAACAACAAATCTTAAAAAATGCTAAAGTATTATCTAAAGAATTAATGAATTTAGGATTTACTTTATGGACAAATGGAACAGACAATCATTTAATGGTGATAGATCTTAAGCCTTTAGGGCTAAATGGTAAAATAGCAGAAGAAATTTTAGAGTCTGCAAATATTTTAGCTAATAGAAACACATTACCAGGAGATACTTCTCCCTTTAACCCAACTGGTTTAAGATTAGGTACGCCTGCAGTTACATCAAGAGGAATGAAAGAAAAAGAAATGTTAAAAATAGCTAAGTTTATAAAAGAATTATTAATCGACCAAAAAGATCCAAAAAAGATTAAAGAAGAGGTAATTAGGTTTTTATGTAAGTTTCCATTGCCCTATAAAAAATGGCTATAATAATCAATGGAAAAGAACTAGCAAAAGAAATCATAGAAGATTTAAGAAAAGAAAGAGATAAATTAGGAAAATTGAGATTGGTAGGATTCTTAATCGGTAAATCAGAAGAAAAAGTTAAATTTTTAAAAATAAAAGAAAAATTTGCTAAAGAACTAGAAATAGATTTTAGAATTTACGAAGTTGATGAAAGTATAAGTAGGAAAAATTTGAGAAAATATATCAATCAAATAGTAAAATCAGATTTAGTTCATGGAGCTATAGTACAACTTCCTTTGCCAAGCAAATTTAAAACCCAATATTTTTTAAATTCAATACCACCTGAAAAAGATGTAGACTGCCTATCTTCTAAAAACTTAGGTAAATTTTTTACAGATTCATACATCATAAGACCACCGGCTGTAGAAACCGTTGATTTTTTAAAAGCAAAATTTTCTTTAGATTTTAAAAACAAAATTGTTTCTGTTGTAGGATATTCTAAACTAATCGGGAAGCCCTTAGTTCACTATTTTGCAACAGAAGGATCGACTGTTATTATTGTAAGAAAAACCACTAAAAACAAGGAAAAGTTTTTTAAAATCTCAGACATTATTGTAAGCGGGGAAGGTATTCCTAATTTTGTAAATGAATGTAAAAAAAATGCTATTCTTATAGATTTTGGATATAAAATCGAAAGTGGAAAAATTTATGGAGATATAGATTTTGATAAACTCAAAAATAAAGCTTTCTTAATCACACCTACTCCAAATGGAACAGGCCCAATTTTAACTGCTATGATTTTTAAAAACTTCCTAAAATTAGCAAAGTTTCAAGATTAATAACTTTGATATAGGTGCAAAATTTCATCGGAAGTTAACGCTTTATTGTAAATTTTTACTTCATCTATAACTCCTTTAAACGCAAGCGCTCCATCAGTCCTTGCGCCTATAGAAAAACTAGAATAAGTACCCCCAGAAGCACGTACTGGATTACCTCTTGCTACTAATTGGCCATTTAAATAAATTTTAGATCTATAACCATCAGATTGGTTTACATCATAAACAACACATAAATGGTACCATATATTTATTCTATCTAATACATTAGGAAGATCAGTTCTAATTGCAGTACTACCAGCCGTATAAAAATATATCCAGTTATTACTACTAGAAATAGAAACCCACCAAAATTCATTAGGGTCTCTTCTTAGGGGTATTTCCCATATTAATGTTCTATACCTTTTTAACCAAAAACAGCTAGTCATTGATGTGTTAGAATTGTTGAATTGCATAAATATAGATGAAGTTGTGTAAAAATAAACGTAGTCATCAATCCCGTCAAATTCAATAGCTTTTCCAACGCGACCATCAACCCATCTAGGACTTGTATCTTTGGTAAAAGCTAATAAATCTAAATTAATATAAAAAGGACCAACACTACTTCCTGTTTTGAATTGAAATTCTATTTTTGCAATAGAAGAAAGATTTGGAGGAATTGGGGTTTGTCCTGAATAATAAGACAAAGAATATGAGTACAAACGCCAATACCTATTAACTCCTATATTCCAATATCTATAATTATTGTTTTGATCATAAATAATTAACCGAGCAGAAGATATATAATTGGTAGAAGTGTTGTAATTTAGGTAATAAGCTACATCGTATGCATTAGAAAAATCGATAGGAGAAGGCGGAATATAAGAAATTGTATAAGTAGTATTTGGCAGGGGTTGGTTATTTTCTAAATCTAATTTTAATGAAAAATTTCCACTTATTTTATTTATAGAATCTAAAGTAATATAATAATTTGGTTCATACCAATTACTTAATGATTCCATATCAGAAATTACTTCTCTAAAATTGCGAAGGACCCCTGTTTGTTGATTTCCTGAATAGTCGTATGCATAAAAACCGCTACCTTCATCAAAACTCCAATAAAGTACTAAATAAGGATCCCTTTGGGCCATTTGGGGCATGGCTTTTTTGTCTGTCCCCACTTCATAAAAATATAAATTATCTCCATCATCATTTCCAGCTATGGAATCCGATCCTATTTCCTTCTCAAGCCTCGATGTAATCTCAAAGCCATTATTAGAAATTACAAAACTATAATAAAAATTTTCATTATTAATTGGGTCTATCGGTAGCTTTTTTAAGCTAAAAAGCCCTATTTTACTCAAATTTAAAGGCAACCAACCAGAGGTTATATTTGTAGGATCATTTGAACATTTATAATACCACCCAGAAGGTAAAGGCGGTAATTTAGATAGCCATTTACTGCAGAATGGTGATTCGTCGGGTAAGGAAATATAAATAGTATTAGTAGCAAGAGATAAAAATAATTCAGGGTTTTCCAAATAAGCTGATTTAATGGAAAATTCCAACAAATTTAAATCATGTAATCTTTTTTTATCTCTTAAATAAGCAAATATAGTCGATGGCTTTAAAACAATTATTAAAACACTAATTAAAATTCCTAAAATGAAAATTGAAGATAAAACTTCTATAAAAGTAAATGATTTTGTGTGTTGCGGGGGCCGGAATTGCACCGGCGCCTCGGGCTTATGAGACCCGCGTGGTACTACTCCACCACCCCGCGGTATGTAGTTTATATTTTTGTTAAGCTTCATCAAATTGCTAATTTAGTTTGAATTATTTCTTAATAAATATTATATCAAAATTTGATGTTATTAAAAGATACAATGAAATTTCGTTTATAATTAATAAGTAATACAAAAAACTTGAAAAACAAAATGGGGGCGTGGCGCAGCCTGGTTAGCGCGCAGCCCTGTCAAGGCTGAGGTCGCGGGTTCAAATCCCGTCGCCCCCGCAAATTTATGGTTAGAATAAATATTTTGGTTCTTTTAATAATTTCTGTAGTAGTGATTTTAGGTGTGATATTGATTTTTTTTAATAAATATTTATCAACCTCACTAAAAGAAGCAAAAATTAAAGAAGAGAAAACAACTAAAGAGGAGGCTTTAAAAAAAGTAAATAATTTCGAGAAAGTAGAATTTCAAACAGAAGACGGAGTAAAAATAATAGGTCATTTTTATCAAGCAAAAGAAAGTAAATATGCTGGAATTTTACTTCATATGATGCCAGCAATAAAAGAAAGCTATAGTGAATTGGCAAAAAGATTACAGGATGCAGGTTACTCTGTTTTAGCTATAGATTTCAGAGGCCATGGAGAAAGTATAAATTCCGTAAAGGGAGTTTTAAATTATAAGAATTTTACAGATAAAGAACACCAAGAATATATCTATGATGTAAAAGCAGCTAGTGAATATTTAAAAAAAAGAGGATTCCCCATCGAAAATCAATTTTTAATAGGAGCAAGCATAGGAGCTAATATAGCACTTCAATTTCTTTCTTTAAATTCAGAAATAAAAGCAGTAGTTTTAATTTCACCTGGGCTGAACTATAGAGGTATTAAAATAGAAGATTTTTTAAAAAAAGAGATGGATTCCAAAATTTTGGTTATTACTGGTATTAAAGATCTCCAAAGCGCAAGCTCTTTAGATTTATTTAAAAATGTAACCCCCTCTTCTACTTTGATAACCTTAGATTCAGATGCGCACGGTACAGATTTGTTTGAGATCTTCCCTGATCTAGTAGATAAAATTATAGTTTTTTTAAGAGAAAAATTAATTTAACTTCTAACCCTCCTTTGCATATTTTAGGATTTGGATTTTTAAAAATTAGTGGTATAATTGGTTTTCGTCGGTTATTAAAAAATTTGGGAGTTTATGAGGCCAAAAAAAGGAGGACGGCGGATGTATAGGCCTAAATCCGGAGAAAAATGGTTATGTGCAAAATGTGGAGGGGAAATAGAAGAATTACCCTTTGAACCATATAGAGATGAAAATGGAAATCTTAAAAGGCCTGTATATCACAAAAATTGCCTTCCTAAATAAAAACAAGTATATTACTTAAAGAAAATTTTGTGGTTTATTCTTAAATCTATTAAGGAATAATTTGTGTCTTTGTAGTTTTCTATAAAGAAAGAAAGTTTATTTAATTGATTTTTTACATTTTTATGAGGATCTAAGAGGAAAGAAAAATCTTTAGTTTTGACAAGTAAATCAAAATTTGAAAGTATTTTAATTTCTTTTAAAATCAGTAATTTTAAGTTTGAATATTCAAATAAAAAAACCAAAGCATTAGTTAACTCCGGTTTTAAATAAGAGTTTTCATATATAGGATAGTAACTTTTTATTGGAAGAAGATTTTTATAGGAACTATTTCTTTTTTTATATATGTAAGAATGCTTTCCTAAAAAATAACAATCATCTTTATAACATATTAAAGCAACAGGCTCTTCTTTGATTTTTTCTACATAGATTTTGAAATTTCTAAAATCAAATTTATAATTTATCTTAATTAAGTCAGCTTCTTGTTCAAATAAATTTTTGGCTACTATATTTTTAGTTAGAAGAAATAAAATTAAATTCTCTTTGGCAATTATTTTGCTATTTTCTATTATTTCAAAATCAAGACTGAATATTAAGAAAGTAAAGAAAGAAATTAAGATCAATAAGAATGTTATAAGAAGTATATTTTTAAAAGAAAATTTTTGAAGTTTTGTCTTTTGCATCTTATAATTATAAAAATGATAGATTTAAAAGAGCTTTTAAAAAACCCCAAATATTTTAAAGAAGCCTGTAAAAAGAAAAATATTGAAGTTAATATTGACGAGTTGATAGAAAAGAAAAAAAAGCAAAATAAGTTGATAAGAAAAAGAGACGATTTAAAACATCAATTAAAAATTAAATCAACTAAAAATTTGACTGATAAAGAAAAAATTAAATTAAGAGAGCTGAAAAAAGAAATTAAGTTTTTAGATGAAGAGATAGAAAAATTAGAAAAAGAAATTTTTGAAATTTCTAGGAAAATACCAAATCCTCCTTTTGATTGGGTGCCAATAGGAGAAAGCGAAGAAGATAATGTTGTTATAAAAGAAGAGGGCGAAAAACCAAAATTTGATTTTTCATTGAAAGATTATTTGACTTTAGCTGAAGAGTTAGATCTTATAGATGTAAAAAGAGCTAGTAAAATATCAGGGTCAAGATTTGGTTATCTTAAAAATAAGCTAGCAATTTTGGAATTTGCTATTGTAAAATTCGTTTTTGATGAATTAACAAACCCGGAAACCATTAAAAACATAATAGAAGAAAATAAGTTAAATATAGAGCTAAAAACATTTATTCCTATAGTCCCTCCTGTAATGATTAAACCAGAAATAATGTGGGGCTTAGGATATATAGATGATGGAGATATTGAAGTTTTTAAAATTCCAGAAGACAATTTGGTCTTAGTAGGAACAGCAGAGCATTCTATTGTACCATATTTTAAGGATGAAATTTTAGAAGAAAAAGAGCTGCCTATTAGATTTATAGGGTTTTCTACATGTTTTAGAAGAGAAGCTGGTAGTTATGGAAAAGATGTAAGAGGAATTTTAAGAGTACATCAGTTTGATAAACTAGAGATGGTATCCTTTACTTTACCTGAAAAATCAGTAGAAGAACATAAATTTTTACTAAGTGTAGAAGAGTATTTAATGAAAAAACTTAAGATACCTTATAGAGTTATTCATATTTGTACAGGCGACTTAGGCCCTCCTGCTGCAGAAAAGTTTGATATTGAAGCTTGGATTCCAAGTGAAAATAGATACAGAGAAACACATTCTTGTTCAAATACTACAGATTTTCAAGCACGAAGATTAAATATTAGGGTTAAAAGAAAAAATAAAATTGAATACGTGCATATTTTGAATGGCACTGCTTTTGCCATAGGAAGAACATTAATAGCAATCATGGAAAATTTTCAAACAAAAGATGGCCATATAAAAATTCCTGAGGTCTTAACTAAGTATGTAAATTTTGATATAATCTAAATTGATAATGAAATATTAATAAATGGGCCGGTAGTTCAATGGCAGAACACCGGTTTTGCACACCGGAGGTTGTGGGTTCGATTCCCACCCGGTCCAACGCCCCGGTAGCTCAGCTGGTAGAGCAACTGCCTTTTAAGCAGGAGGTCGGGGGTTCGAATCCCTCCCGGGGCACAATGGATGTTATAAAAAAAATAGAAGAAAAATTCAAAAGAAAAGATTTACCAGAAATTGAACCAGGAATGATTGTAAAAGTTTGGCAAATTTTTAAAGAAGGAGATAAGGAAATAGTTTCTCCATTTGAAGGTATTATAATTTCTGTTAAAAATAGAAATAGATTGAATAAAACCTTTACAGTAAGAGGTAAAGCAGCTGGTCAATATTTGGAAAAGACTTATCTGTACCACTCTCCTGTGATTAAAAAAATTGAAATATTAGGAAAAACTAAAACAAGAAGAGCAAAATTATACTTTATTAGAGAGATTTCAGATAAAAAGATCAAAAAGAAACTCAAACCTATATACTCCAAATAAGGTATTTATTTAATAAAGTTGTTTATAATTTAAAAAACAATGAAGAGATTATTTATTATTTATTGTGTTTTTATTTTTCCCTTAGTATCTTTAGCTAAAATCTCTATTACAGAAGTTATGTACAATCCAAAAGGAAGTGATAAGAATAAAGAATGGATAGAGGTTATAAACTTAGATTCAGATATAGAAATTAAAACAGGGAAAAGAGGATGGAGAATATTTGATGGTAAAAATTACAGAATCTTAAAAGGAGAAAATACCATTATAAGAAAAGGAGAAATTTTTTTATTTGTTAAAGACAAAAATATTTTTAAATCAGAATACAATTTGGATCCAAGCATAAAAATATTTGAGACAGCTATATCTTTAAATAACAAAGAAGGTACAATAAAAATTTTGGATGAAAATAAAAATGTACTAGCAGAATTTTACTATAACTCTTCAATGGGTGGAAATGGTAATGGTTTTTCTTTAATAAATGAAAATGGAAATATAAAAGAAGGGAGGATAGAAAAAGGAACTCCTGGAATTTATCCAGAGCCTGAAGTTCAAGGACTTAATTTAAATGAGTCGAGAACCAAAGAAGATAAAAAACAAACTGAAAATAACCCGCAATACTTAAAAGAGAATGAAATAAAAGAAGTTGAATTAAATAAAAAAGAAGTTTTAAACGAAGATGTAAATAAAGGAAATCAAGAAATAAAAGAAAAACCAATTTACTTAATAATAAATGAATTTTTACCAGATCTCGAAGGAAAAGACGAAGAAGAATTTATAGAAATTTTTAATCCAAGCGATGATTTTATTAATCTAGAAAAAGTTACTTTAAAAGTTGGAAGTAAAAAAATAAAATTATCTGGAGTAATAGCTCCTAAGGAATACAAAGTGCTTTCAAAAAAAGAATTTAATTTTAGCATAAGAAATAAAGGAGAAGAGATTTCTTTATTGGATGAAAATGGGAAAGAAATTTTTTATATAAAATATGAAGGAAAAGCAAAAGAAAACCGCAGTTTTGCAAGAGATGAAAATGGTAGATGGGATTGGACCATTCCTACTCCAGGAAAGCCTAATATTTTCTTATTGGAAGATAATAAAGAAAAGGAAGATTTCTTATTTTATAATAGGCAAGTCCTTCAAAATACAAACAAAAGCAAAGAAGAAGTCATAAATTTCCCAACGACTTCTTTAAAAAGCAGCTTGATAAATATAAATGCTAAGATTCTTTTTATAGGGTTAGTTTTGTCATTACTTTTAGGAGGAGTTTTGGTTTTATTTTTAAAATAGATTTCTAAGCATTATAAATTCTTCTTTGTTTAATACCCTATTTTTTGCTTCTAATTTTCTGATCAGATCTTCATTGATATTTTCTATTATATTTTCAAATAAATCGTAATCAATTTTTATTCCCCAAAGTCCTGTTTTAAATCCACCAAGATCATGGAAATACTTCAAAATTATCTTTTTGTACTTGAATATTTCTTGATTTTTGTTTAAATTCAAAATGTGCAATCCTTTTAAAATATAAGCTATAGAAATTTTTCTTTTTATTTCCGAAGGCAACGTATTAATTGTTTTTAAAAGATTTCTCTCAACTTCGATTAATTCTTTTGAGATTGATTTTGCTTCATTTCTAAATGCCAAGTTTACAATCAGGTTTTTCTTTAATTCTTCATCATCTATATCTAAATTTTCTATTCGTATTTTGTAAAAATCTAAATTTTTAACTAAATCTAAAATTACCTCTATCTCTTCAGAGGTTAAATTAGAAAAGAAATTTTTTAACCTTTCTTGATCTATTTTCTCTATATTAAGTTTTTCCAGTCTTTCTAAAATTTGCATTTTAATTTCGCTTAACTTAATTTAAAAAGGCCCCTTATTTAGGGGCCTATTTGGAGTTTTAGATTTTTGATAATTAAACTAAACCCCAAATAGGCCCCCTCTAGCCTTAACCGGGGCTGCTGTAATAAACAATTTTTTATAATTTTTATTTCCCAAACAAATTTTACTCATTTAATCTATAATTATAATCCCTTTAACCCTCAAAGTCAAGTAGCAAATATAACTTATCCACAATATCAAAAATATTTTTTAAGTTGTATGTTAAAATTTTTAATAATTAATAATTAACAATTAACCTTAAAAATCAAAATCCGATTGCCGAAATGGCTAATCGGATTAAAGTTAAATAAATAAAATATGCCATCAAGTGGACCTTATGCATTCCAAACTCCATTAGAGCTCTTAGGTTTTTATACCGCAAATTATGTAGCAAAGATTTTTAATTTCCTAGCTTTATTTGTTGTAGCCTTAGTAATAGTAATAATAGGGTTTTTAGTTGCAAAGGTCTTTGAGTTTGCTATAAGATGGTTAGTTGAGAGATTAAAAATCAATGATCTTTTAAGAAATATTGGGTTTGAAAAGTGGTTAGAAAAAACAAATGTTGCATTGAAGACTGAAGAATTTTTAGGTACTTTAACATTTTGGGTTGTCTGGGCACTTTTTTGGATGCCAGCTTTTGACATTTTAGGTTGGAGACAAATAAGTGACTTTTTAGTGAAAATAGTTAACTATTTACCAAATGCAATAGTAAGTGGTGTAATTGTAATAATTGCATTCTTTTTAGGTGACTTTTTAAGAAAAGTTTCTTATGTTTGGTTTAAAGGATTAGAGCTAAGGGGAGCTAAAACAGCTTCTGAATTTATTTTCTATGTGGTTCTAATTTTTGGTATAGCAAGTGCATTGTATCAACTTAACATAGCCAGGGAAATCATAGGCTTAATAATAGCTGGAGTAGTTTTGGCATTCGCAATTTCTTTTGGTTTAGCTTTTGGATTAGGTGGCCAGGAATTTGCTAAAGAAGCTTTACATAAAATAAAAGAGAGATTTTTTGAATAATTGCTTGAAATTTATCAACATTTAATATATAATTAATTTTAGTAAGAAAGATAAGATTTGAGGGTTATTGAATTTTTTCTTTTATTTTTATTCTAAATATAGCCAAAGAAGCTAGAGAAATAAAAGTGGATATAGCACCCTTATATTAAATTTACAAAGAAAGTAATTGATGAAAAGTACAGTTTTCTGTACCTCAGCAAGTTTAAGGGCTAAGGGTGGATGCCTTGGCACATGGAGGCGATGAAGGACGCGGCTAGGCTGCGATAAGCCTGGGGGAGGAGCCTAGCATCCGTTGATCCCAGGATTTCCGAATGGGGAAACCTAACCTCGGTGAACCGAGGTTGCTCTCAGGAGAAATCCTGAGAGCGCGTACCCGGGGAAGTGAAACATCTCAGTACCCGGAGGAAAAGAGACCAATAGGGATTCCCTGAGTAGCGGCGAGCGAAAGGGGAAGAGCCCAAACCCAAAGCATTATGCTTTGGGGGTTGTAGGGTAAGTCCGTTGTGTGGAGTTACAAAAGAGGTTCTTAGCCGAAAGACCCTGGAATGGGCTGCCACAGAGGGTGAAAGCCCCGTAGGCGAAAAGAACCTCTCTCCACTGGATTTACCCTGAGTACCCCGACGGCAGGTGTCGTTGGGGGAAGCTGGCGGAATTACCCGCCAAGGCTAAATACTCCATGTGCCCGATAGTGAACAAGTACCGTGAGGGAACGGTGAAAAGCAGGGCGGTGAGCCCGGTGAAATAGAGCCTGAAACCCTTAGCCCACAAAGAGAGGGAGCTCGAGTATTTAAACTCGAGTGACCTCGTGCCTATTGAAGAATGAGCTGGCGAGTTTAGGTCTCCTGCTCGGTTAAGGCCGGTTAAGGCCGGAGCCAAAGGGAAACCGAGTTGAAAAGAGGCGTTTCAGTAGGAGGCCTAAGACCCGAAGCCGAGCGATCTTACCGTGGCCAGGGTGAACTCCAGCGAAAGCTGGAGGGAGGCCCGAACCCGTCGGTCGGGCAATACCGTGGGATGAGCTGCGGTAAGGAGTGAAAAGCTAATCGCGCTCGGGAATAGCTGGTTCTCCCCGAAATAGCTTTCAGGCTAGCGGAGGGGAACACTCTATGGGAGGTAGAGCACTAATTGGTTGGTGAAGGGGCAACCCAGCCAGCCAGTTAACCTCCGAATGCCCATAGAGGTTTCCTCTAGTTAGCCCATGGGGGATAAGCTCCATGGACAAGAGGGGAACAACCCAGATCACCGGCTAAGGCCCCAAAATGCAGGCTAAGTGGAGAACGCGGTCCTTCAGCTAAGACACTTAGGAGGTTGGCTTAGAAGCAGCCATCCTTTAAAGAGTGCGTAACAGCTCACTAAGTGAGCTGAAGGGCGCGGAAAATTTAAGGGGCTAAGCCTGCTGCCGAAGCCGTGATCCAGGATAAATATTTATCCTGGAGGTAGGGGAGCATTCTCTACGCGATGAAGGAACTTTCCGCGAGGAGTTCTGGAGCGTAGAGAAGAGAGAATGCCAGCAGGAGTAACCGCAAATCGCCTGAGAACGGCGATCGCCGTAAGCCCAAGGCTTCCGTGGCAATGGAAATCAGCCACGGGTTAGGCGGGACCTAAGGTCATGCCGAAAGGCGCAGCCGATGGACAGCCGGTTAATATTCCGGCCCCTCCTGTAGCTTCTGATGGGGTGACGGAGGAAATAAGCCTCTGGGTCTTAATGGTTATGGCCTCCTCTATCCTAAGAAGCGTGGTTGAGGCAAATCCCGACCACTGGATTAAATTCCAAGCTTCGGGGATAGAGGCGAGGTGAAAGTTAAACTTTCACCGAGAGAGGCGAAGAGCCTCCCAAGAAAAGCCTCTAGGGTTAAGCTACAGGAGCCCGTACCGGAAAACCGACACAGGTGGGCGAGGCGAGTAGCCTAAGGCGAACGAGTGAGGCCTCCCCAAGGAACTCGGCAAATAAGCGGGCGTACGTTCGCAAGAAGCCCTGCCGTGTGCATAGCACGGCCGCAGCGAAAGTTCCCCTGGCGACTGTTTACCAAAAACACAGCTCCCTGCTCAACTCGTAAGAGGATGTATAGGGGGCGACGCCTGACCGATGCCGGAAGGTTAAAGAGTCAGGGTAACCATTTACTCAAAGTAAATGGTTGCTCGTGGCTCTAAGCCCCGGTCAATGTCGGCCCTAACCCTGAGGGTCCAAAGGTAGCGCAATTCCTTTCCGGGTAAGTTCCGGAGCGCATGAAAGGCGTAACGACTGGGGGACTGTCTTGGGGAGGTGCTCGGTGAAACTGCGATCCCCGTGAAGACGCGGGGTGGTGGCCGCGGGACGGAAAGACCCCGGGAGCTTTACTGCAGTCACCTATTGTTTAACGTGCTTGGGTGCACAGCGTAGCGGGGAGGCTATGAAGCCCTCTCTCCGGGGAGGGTGGAGCCGCCAATGGAACACCCGCCATTCAAGTACGTTAAACTAATGGGCTAGCTAAACTAGTCCAGACAGTAGGTGATGGGCAGTTTCTCTGGGGCAGAGCCCTCCGAAAGTGTATTGGAGGGGCCCAAAGGTTGGCTTGTCCTGGATGGAAACCAGGATGGACGTGCAAAAGCATAAGCCAGCCTGACTGCAAGGCTGACAGGCCGCGCAGAGGCGAAAGCCGGGTTTAGTGACCCGACGGCTCTTCGTAAGAAGGCCGGAGACACCGGATAAAAGTTACCCCGGGGATAACAGGCTGGTGTGGCCCGAGAGTCCACATCGACGGCCACGCTCGGCACCTCGATGTCGGCTCGCCCTAGCTCGGGGCTGAAGAAGGTCCCAAGAGTGGGGCTGTTCGCCCCTTAAAAGGGTACGTGAGCTGGGTTCAGAGCGTCGTGAGACAGCTCGGACCATATCTGCGGTCACCGGTTGGAGGCTTGCGGGGAGTTGGTCCTAGTACGAGAGGACCGGACTGAGGCAGCCAATGGTCTACGGGTTGTCCTGCCAAGGGCATAGCCCGGTAGCTAAGCTGCCACGGGATAAGCGCTGAAAGCATCTAAGCGCGAAGCCCATCCCTAGATAAGGCCTCTTAGCTTCCTGGAAGACCACCAGGTTGATAGGCCCCAGCTGGAAGCCGGGTAACCGGTTAAGGTAAGGGGTACTAATAAGCATACTTGCTGAGGTGCAGAAAACTGTACTTTTTTAATTATCATAACTACTTTAGTAAAATGGCTGGTCATTCTCATTGGGCTCAAGTAAAACATAAAAAAGCCATAGTTGATAAAAAGAGAAGCCAGTTAATTGCAAAATTGATTAATGCTATATTAATTGCTGCAAAGGAAAATCCTGATCCTCAAAATAATCCAAAACTTAGAAATGCAATTGAAAGAGCTAAAGACTTTGGTGTGTCCCAAGAAACAATTGAAAGAAATATCAAAAAAGCTCAGGGTCAATTAGAAGATGTTAAATTAGAAGAAATTTTGCTAGAAATTTATACGCCATTTGGAGTTGGACTAATTGCAAAAGGTTTAACCGATAATAAGAATCGGACAATAAGCGAAATAAAACATATTTTGAATAAATACGAAAGTAAGTTAGCAGAACCTGGTTCGGTTTTATGGATGTTTGAAGAAAAGGGAGTTATTGAAATAGATAAAAATTTGTTGTCAGATGAAATTTTAGTCGAATTGCAAGATTACTTAGAAGATTTTGACGAAAAAGACGATAAAATAATTTTGTACACATCTATTAATAACCTTTATAAATTAAAGGAAATTTTGGAAAATAAAAATATTAACGTTTTATCCACAGAAATTCAATTAATTCCTAAAACTTATGTTAATATTGAAAATAACAAAGAAGTTTTAAATAAAATTAATGATTTAATTGAAGAATTATTAGAGCACCAAGATATTCATGAGGTTTACAGTAATATCAAATGAGGTCGCATTAAAAATTGGAATCTAATGATAAGGAAATTAGTAATGCTTCAGGATGAAGAAGAGTTAGAAGAGGAAGAATTAGGTGCTGAAGAGGAATGGGATGAAGAAGAGTGGGATGAAGAAGAATTTGAAACAGAAGAATATGAGTTTGAAGAAGAACCAGAAGAAGAAGAGTTCGAAGAAGAGTTTGAAGATTTAGAAGAAGCAGGAGAAGAAGTCGAATAAAAAGATGCCCTCCTTAAGGAGGGCATCTTAAATTTGGTAAAATTTTTTGATGATCTTTAAATCATTAAAGGAGTCTAAAAAATTTTTAAAAACTCTTGCAAATAAAATAAAAAAAGACTTAAAAAAGAAAAAAAGATTAATTGTAATATTCTGTGGACACTTAGGGGCTGGTAAGACTACTTTTATAAAAGAAATTGCTAAAAATTTAGGAATAAAAGAAAGCCTAAAAAGCCCATCATTCATTTTATGGCAAATTTATCCACTTAAATTAAATAAAGCAAATTATTTTTTAAACCATATTGATCTTTACAGAATTTCAGCAAAAGATATTTTAAGGTTAAACTTAAAAAAACAGTTAAAAAGAAAATTTAATATTTTTTTAATAGAGTGGGGAGAAAAATTAGAGAGCTATCTTTTAAAAAACAAAATTAAATACATAAAAATTTCAATCAAAAAGATAGGAAAATTTAGGGAAGTAAACATTGAAGAAAAATGAAAAAGAAAATTCTTTTAGATACAAATTCTCTGATTCATAGAGTTTACCACGCTTTGCCTTATTTGAAATCTCCTAAAAATATTCCCGTAAATGCAGTTTATGGTATGGCAAATATTATTTTAAGGCTTATTGATGAAGAAAAACCTAATTATATAATAGCTTGCTTTGATAGCCCTGTCCCTACATTTAGGCATTTGAAAGCAAAAGAATATAAAGCTACAAGACCAAAAACACCAGATGATTTAAAAATACAAATTCCCTTAATTAAAAAACTTTTAAATTGCTTCGATATTCCTATTGTTGAAAAAACAAACTATGAAGCAGATGATGTTATAGGAAGTTTAGTTGATAATGAAAACCAAAACATAATTGTTTCAGGAGATTTAGACACTCTTCAATTAGTTGATAAAAATACAATAATTTATTTCCTTAAAAAAGGAATTAGAGAAGTTGATATTTATGATGAAAAAAAGGTAATAGAAAGGTTTGGTATAAAACCTGAACTTTTACCCGATCTTAAAGCTTTAGTTGGTGATCCTTCTGACAATATAATCGGTATAAAAGGAATAGGAGAAAAAACAGCGGCACATTTAATCCAAAAATATGGTTCAATAGAAGAAATCATTGAAAAAGCTGAAAAAGGAGCTGTAGATCCTGCTTTTAGAAAACTAATTTTAGAGAACAAAGAAAAATTACTCCTCAACAAAGAATTAGCAAAGATTATAAGAAATCTAGACATAAATGTAAACTTAAAAGAGTACAGATTTCCTGACATAGAAAAGTTACTACCTTTTTTGCAAGAGCTCGGTTTTAAATCAATAATTGAAAGGTTAATTAAAAAAACAAATAAACAACCTCCTCTAACACTTTTTCCCCAAAGACCAATAAATTACCAGACAAAAATTTCTGAAATAAATAACATTATATTTCTACTTCCTTTTGAGAAAAATTTTTATACTAAAATTTCCGATAAATTTTATGAACTGGATTATAATGAAGAAAACTTAAGAAAAATATTAGAAGCAGAAAAATTAGTAATATTTGATTTGAAACAATTTTTTAAAAAGAGCTATTTAATTTTGAAAGAAGTTTTACCTTATGAGAAATTTTTTGATATCAAAATAGCCCTATGGTTAACTTCAAACTTGAATAAGATTACCTTAGAAAAACTAGCAAATTTTTATTCTCCTAAAACTCTTTTTGATGAAAAAGATATAAAAAATTTTGTTTTAGAAAATTATGAAAATATTTATGAAGACCTTTTGAAAAAAATTGATGAATTAAATTTAATTAAAGTTTTATTGTTGGATCAAAAAATAAGCATAATTTTAGCTATTATGGAACTAAATGGAATCTCAGTAGACCTAGCAAGACTTAATGAGTTTAAATTATATTTAAAAAATGAATTAGATAAAATAAAAAAAGAAATTTTTGAATTAGCAAAAACTCCATTTAATATAAATTCACCTATTGAATTAAGGTATATTCTTTTTGATAAATTAAAAATAAGTCCAAAGGGTTTAAAGAAAACACCAAAAGGAGAAATATCTACACAAGAAAGCGAGCTTTTAAAACTTATAGGAACTCATCCTATTATTGAAAAAATTCTGACTTATAGAGAATATAACAAAATCTTGACAACATTTATTTCTGGACTAGAAAAATACATAGATAAAAATAATAAAATAAACACAAATTTTGAAATAACTGGATCTGCTACAGGAAGAATTTCTTCTGAAGAGCCAAATTTGCAAAACATACCTATAGAAGGAGAGCTTGCTAAAAAACTAAGATATTGTTTTGTATCCTCACCTGGTTTTTCATTTCTTGCCCTAGATTACTCTCAAATAGAATTAAGAATAGCTGCGCATTTTTCTAATGACGAAAATCTCGTTGCTATTTTTAATCAAAATTTAGATGTCCATAGCATTACTGCTAAGCTTCTTTTTAAAGAAGAAAATGAAAAAACTAGAAGGTTAGCTAAAATCATAAATTTTGGAATATTATATGGCATTACACCAAAAGGTCTTCAAGAAAGGATACAATTACCCCTAAGTGAATGCAAGAATTTGATTGAAAAATATTTTAAAAATTTTCCAGGAGTAAAAAAGATGGTCGACGATTTTATAGAAAAAGCAAAAGCATATGGTTATACAGAAACTATCTTAGGAAGAAAAAGATTTATTCCCGAGATATATTCAAGATCTTACTCAGAACAAAACAAAGCATTTAGAATAGCAATAAACACTCCTATTCAAGGTACAGCTTCTGAGATTATAAAATTAGCAATGGCAAATATTTTTGATTATATTGAAAAAAATAATCTGAAAGAAGAAATAAAAATGGTTTTGCAAATTCATGATGAAATAATTTTTGAAATAAAAGATGATATAATTGAAAAAGTGTTAGATAAATTAATTGAATTAATGGAAAAACCTGTCCAATTAGCTGTACCTTTAAAAGTAAAGTATTCATTAGGCAAAAACTTAGCTGATTTAAAGCAATGAGTTTAAGACAATTTTTAATTGCTATTTTTGGTATTTATCTTGTTTTCAATTTAATAGGATTATTTTTGCAGGAGTTTAATCACGTAAAAATAGTTATTTTTGCTAATATTGTTTTAATATTTTTGGGAATAATCGGTATTTTGTATTTTTCTAGATTTCTATTTATAAAAAGAGAAAAGTCTTTTGAAAAATTTGTAAATATTCTCGAAGCTATAAACACCCCTATATGCTTATATGATAACGAGATGAAAATAATTTATGTAAATAAAGCTTTTGAAGAATTTACAGGACTAAAAAAAGACGCCCTTTTAAGTCTTCAATTAGATACCTGGGTTACCAAAAATCCTATTTACACCAAACTTTCTTTGGTATTTTTTCCATCATTAATCGCAACTAAAATTCAAGCTAGGGAAGACAATAAAGACATTGTAGAAGTAAATTACAAAGATGAGATAGTATTTGACCTAATTACAACAAAATTGCGCTTTGATAAAGAAGAATATAATTCAAAAATAATTATCGATAAGTCTATCTTATTTAAAGAAATAAAAAATAAAAATGAATTTGTTAGTTTAATTAGCCATCATTTAAGAACACCATTGAATCAAATTAGGTGGTTTTTAGAGTCATTAGCAAAGTCTGAAAATATACCAGAAGAAGAAAAAGAGTCAATAAAGAATTTTTTAAATCTTATTTCAAAATCCATAGCTTTAGTTGAATCTATTTTACTAACAAGTAGAGTTGAAGAAAAGAAAATAGAATTATCAATAGAAGAAAATGATATTGAAGAATTAATACTTTCCTGTTTATCGCTTTTAAATTTTGAAATAAATGAAAAAAAATTAAAAGTTAATATTGAGATAGAAGAAGAAGTAAAAAGATTTCCCTTTGATAAAAAAATCTTATTCTTTGCTCTATACCCTATAATAGAAAATGCAGTTGATTACAATAAAATCGGAGGGGAGATTAACATAAAAGTAGAAAAAGATAAAGAGAAATCCGAGGTTAAAATTTCAATAGAGGATACAGGAATTGGGATTTCAGAAAAAGATTTACTTAAAATGTTTGAAAAATTTTATCGCTCTTTGTCTGCAAAAGAAATAAAACCTACTGGTACAGGTATAGGTTTATATTTAGCTAAAAACCTAATAAATATCCATAAAGGTACAATTTCTATTACTTCAGAAGAAGGCAAAGGAACTAAAGTTTTGATAAGCTTACCAAGTTATAAAGAAGTTTATTTATAATTTAATTAATGGTTGTAAGAACAAGATTTGCTCCTTCTCCTACAGGATATCTACATTTGGGATCTGCAAGAACTGCTCTGTTTAATTTTCTTTTTGCTAAAAACCAAAAAGGAGTTTTCATTTTAAGAATAGAAGATACAGACAGAGAGAGGTCAAAAAAAGAATTTGTTGATGATATAATCGAAAGCCTACAATGGTTAGGTATAAATTATGACGAAGGTCCTATATTTCAGTCAGAGAGAATAGAAATTTATAAAAGAGTTATTGAAGAATTATTAAATAAAGGAAAGGCGTATAGGTGTTTTTGTTCAAAAGAAGAACTAGAGAACAAAAGACTTGAGCAAATCACAAAAGGCGAACCACCAAGATACGATGGAACATGCTCCAAGCTAACAAAAGAAGAAATAAATGAGAAACTTTCAAGAAATGTGCCTTATGTAATAAGACTAAAGGTGCCAGAACAAGTTTTAACATTTAAAGATTTATTGCGAGGTGAAATTAAATATGATTTAAGATTAATAGGCGATTTTGTAATTGCAAAATCAGAAAATGAACCATTATTTCATTTAGCTACCCCTGTAGATGATTATTATCAAGGAATCACCCATGTAATAAGAGGCGCTGAACATATACCAAATACCCCTAAACAAATATTAATTTATAAAGCCATGAATTGGAAACCACCTATTTATGCTCATATTCCACTGATTTTAGGTGAAGCAGGAGGTAAGCTTTCGAAAAGACACGGGGCTAAGAGTATAAAAGAATATAGAGCTGAAGGTTTTTTACCAGAAGCAATCTTAAATTTTTTGGTATTATTAGGTTGGCATCCTAAAAGAGAGAAAGAAATTATAAGTATAGAAGAGGTTATCAAAGAATTTAACTTGGAAGACGTTGAAAAAAGATCGGCAGTATTTAATTCAAAAAAATTAATTTGGTTAAATAAATTTTATTTGAGGAAAAAAACCTCACAAGAAATTGAAAAAATCATTTTAGCTGATGAGTATCTAAAATATTTAAGAGATTACTTAAATAAATACCCAAAAGAAATTACTTATAAAATAATAGAACTTGGGAAAGAAAGAGCAAATACTATAAAAGAAATTTTCGAAACCATGAAGTTTTTATATGAAAAATTTGATTATCCAAAAGAGCTATTAATATGGAAAGATTATACTTTTGATCAAATAAAAAGTTCTTTAATAAATGTTAGAGAAAATATAAAGAATATTCCTGAGGATAAATTTAATTATGAATTTATCAAGCAGGTTTTAGATACCTTAAGCGAAGACAAGGGTTTAACATATTGGCCATTAAGAGTAGCCTTAACAGGCTTAGAAGCATCTCCTCCTCCGATAGATATTATGTTAATTTATGGGAAAGAAAAAAGCCTAGAATTAATAAATAAAGCAATAGATAAATTAAATGATATTCAGATTAGTTAGATTAATTGCTTTAGTCATCATAGTTTTATTGATATTTGCAGCTCTACCACAAAATTTTTGGAATTGGTTAAAACCTTACTTTAATATAGATATTTTTTTAAATACATTAAAACTTGGTTGGATAAAATTTAATTTATTTTTAAAAGATACGTTAGGTATAGACCTTTCTCAAATACCACAAACAATCGAAAACATTTTTGGGATAAATATAATTGAAATTTGGATAAAAATAAAAAGTTTTTTAGCTAGTTTATTTTATGAGATTTACAAATTCCTTTCTAAGTGATAAAATTATTAAATAAGGAGGGGTGCCAGAATGGAAATGGGATGGCCTCGAAAGCCATTGGGTTTAAAGCCCGTGTGGGTTCGAATCCCACCCCCTCCGCCAATTTTTATTCTAGGCCTAAAATTGAAAGACAAATAAAATCCCTAATTCTTATTTACTTTTCTTATTTTCTTAAGAATTCAAGAAAAATAAAACTTAAGTCTAAAATTTTACTTTTACAATTTCCTCTACTTGGGAATCATTGACCTTAGAATCTAGAATGTATTTTTAGAAATAGAATTTTATGGTAAGAATTAATTTTTAGTTCCTCAACTCAAAAAAATTTCATTTATAATATTTTTATGTACATTCCAATCATACTTGGCACAGGAAGAAGAGGAGCTAATTCAGAAAAAATTGCTGAATTTGTTTTTGAAGAAGCAAAAATTATGGTTTTGAAGTTGAGTTAATTAAACCCCGAGATTGGTTAGATTCTCCTTTTACTGGTGAAATGGATGAAGTAAAAAGAAAAAAACTTTCAGATATTTTTAAAAGAGCAAATGGTTTCATTATAGTTTCTCCAGAATATAATCATTCTTTTCCAGGGGAATTAAAACTTTTGCTTGATAATTTTTATGAAGAATATGCTCATAAACCAGTTGGTATTTGTGGAGTTTCTATTGGTCAATTAGGTGGCGCAAGAATGGTTGAACAATTAAGATTAGTATGTATTGAACTTTCGATGATTCCCTTAAGAAATGCTGTTTATTTTTCTAATGTTCAGAATTTTGAGAAAGAAAAGGAAACTTATAGAGAATTTTTGTTAAGTATGTTTGATGAGTTAAAATACTACTCTGAAAAATTCGATTAAAATTAATTTATTTTTTTAAAAATGAAATATCCGTATGAGTTACCGCCACTTACATATCCCTATGATGCCTTGGAGCCTTATATTGATAAAATGACAATGGAAATTCATCACACTAAGCATCATCAAGGTTATGTTAATAATCTAAATTCAGCCTTAGAAAAATACCCAGAATTTCATAATTTAGAATTAGAAGAAATTTTAAAGAATTTAAATCAGTTGCCAGAAGAAATAAGAACAACCGTAAGAAATAATGGCGGCGGTCACGCCAATCACACTCTTTTTTGGGAGATTATGAAACCAGGAGGGAGTCAGCCACAAGGAGAAATTTTGAAAGCAATTAATGAAGCATTTGGTTCATTTGAAAATTTTAAAAATTTATTTTCCGAAACAGCCTTAAAACATTTTGGTTCAGGTTGGGCCTGGTTTGTTTTAACTCCAGATAAAAAATTAAAAGTTTATTCACTTTCAAATCAAGATAATCCTTTAATGAATGGAGATTTGCCGATTATGGGTTTAGATGTCTGGGAACATGCATATTATTTGAAATATCAAAATCGAAGAAATGAATATATTCAAGCTTGGTGGAATGTTGTAAATTGGGATAAAATAGAAGAAAATTATTTAAAATCACTTACACTTATTTAAATTTGTTAAAAATATTTCATAAACCCTTGACAAAAATAAATTTGTTGATTATAGTATTATTTACAAACAATGCTTACAAAAAGAAATTCAGTTGTTTTGTTTGTTATTTTGGGCCGAGGTGCTCCGGCTGAGGTGATTTAGTTTAAAAATAAAAATTTTATATCACTTCAGCCGGGGCCAACCCGGCCCTTTTAATTTTAAAAAGAACCCTAAACGGAGGTGAGTTAAAATGAAGTGGCCGAAAGAGTTAACTGTAGGGATTGAAGTGGAGGGGTTCGTCTATAAAAATGGCGAGCCCGTGGACGTATGGGAAGCTGTAGGCGAGGGTCTAGAGGTTGCTGGAGCCGGCATCATCAAAACTGATGCCGGCAGGCACCAGATTGAGTGGGCTATATATCCTTCCTCCAGTTGGGAGGAACTTAGTGAGAAGTACTTTCTGGTCTTAAAAGAGACCAGAAAAAGGCTGGGCGAGGTGGATATCCACTTCGTACCAGTTGATGCCAACTTAATTAATTTGAAGCTGCATGAAATTCGGAAATTCTGGGCCCCAAAGGATCGCTATAGGATTCTTTGGAGGGCCCTTGAGAAAGAGGTGGGTAGGAGGTGGTGGGGAGTTCTGCGGATGGCCCTAGTTTCTTCTGTTCACGTCCATATTTCTTTCCCCGGTTTATTACAGTCGTGGGAAGGGCTGACGTTGTTAAATCATTTCAACATTAACTTTACGGAGTATGCCAGCAAGAACAGAGCGAGATGTTGGTGGGGCTGGTGTGATCCTAGGAGGGCACCAGCCCAGCCAGGACAATGGTCTCGGTTTCAGACATGGGAGGATGTAGTGAATCATTTCCGCTCTATCCCACGCCTTATCAGAAAAAAAGAAAACGGCTGGGAGGTGGATCTAAAGAGTCCCTCCCAGCCTGGTGATTTAGTGAGTGAAGGATGTGTATGGTGGTGGTGCCGGCCGAGGTGGAGTCTAGGAACAATCGAAATTCGGGTATTTGACTCCACCTCTCTATACGGGATACAAGAAATAATAAAGGAGGTGATGCGTGTTTTTGTAGAGAAGAGGAAGACCCACTAAATCCAAGAAAGTCGGGGGCGTGTTAAGAACTCCACGCCCCTTATTTTTGGTTAAAATTTTTTATAAAGACAAAGAATCCAACTTTTGTCGTGAAGGGTCTATAATAGAGAAAAAACATAACTTAATCATGTTAGAAATTTTACAAAAATTAATTTCTTTTAAAACAATTCCCCAAAACAAAGAAGAGAATAAGAAAGCAATTAATTGGATAAAAGAAGAAATTAACAAATTACCTGTATTTATAAAAGAATTTAATTTTGATAATTACCCATCTTTATTTATTACTGCTCACAAAACAAAAAAGCCGAAATTATTATTATCTGCCCATCTTGATGTAGTACCAGGACCAGAAGAACTTTTTAAATTAAAAATTGAAAAAAAGAAAATTTTGGGGAGAGGAGTATATGATATGAAATTTGCTATTGCTTGTTATTTACAGCTTCTAAAAGAACTAAATCAAGATTTAAAAAAATATGATTTAGGAATAATGATAACAACTGATGAAGAAATTGGTGGGTTTAAAGGAACTAAAGCCATCTTAGATAAAGGTTATTCTTGTAAAATCTGTTTTCTGCCAGATGGAGGTCAAAATTGGAATTTCGAAATCAAAGCCAAGGGTGTTTGGCATTTAAAAGTTAAAAGCTACGGCAAATCAGCACATGGTTCAAGACCTTGGGAAGGAGAAGGAGCAATTGAAAACCTTTTAAGATTTTTGAATAATCTTGCAAAAATTTTTCCTAAAGAACCATGCAAAAACAAAATCCATTGGCATAATACATTAAACATAGGAAAAATTATAGGAGGAGAAGCAACAAATCAAGTTTCAAATTATGCAGAAGCTTTTATTGATATAAGGTATATTGATCTTAAGCAGAGAAATAAAATCCTTAAGAGAATTAAAAATTTGTTAAAAAAATTTAGAAAAATAAAAATAGAAAATTTAGTAGAAGGGTCTCCTTATGAAGTTGAAAGAAATAATTATTATTTAAAATTATTTTCAAAAATAGCGAAAGAGAAATTCAAAATCGAAACAGGCTATGCCTTTTCGCATGGTTCAAGTGATGCTAGATTTTTTAAAGAAAAAAATATACCTGTTATTCTAATTAGACCTAAAGGTGGAGGTCATCATTCAGATAAAGAATGGATAGATAAAGAAGATTTAAATAAGTTTTATTTAGTCTTAAAAGAATTTGTTGTACAAATTGCTAAGTAAAAATAGTATAATTTTTCTATGAAAAATGAAATTTTAAACTTTTTAACTGATTTTATTTCAATCCCCTCTGTTTCAACACAAAAAGAAAGGTTTAATGATATTTTAAAAGCTGCAGAATTTTTGAAAAATAAATTTTCATCTCTTGGTTTTAAAGTTAAATTAATTCAAGAAAAAAGCTCTCCACCCTTGGTTTTAGCTCATAGATTTATTGGTGGTAAAAAAACAATCGGGATATATGGCCATTATGATGTTCAACCAGAAGAACCAATTAATGAATGGAAAACACCACCATTTAAATTAACTTTGAAAGATGGAAAAATTTATGGTCGAGGAATTGCTGATAATAAAGGACATATTGTTCAAAATATTTTTGCAATTGAAGAATTGATTAAAGAAAATAAATTAAAAAATAATATTGTTTTTCTGGTTGAAGGTGAAGAAGAATCAGCAAGTTCTCATTTTGAAGAATATGTTAAAAAAGCAAAAAATGTTTTATCAAAGGTTGATGTTTTTTATTTAACGGATGTTGGGATGATTAAAAAGAATGTACCAACAATTTATTATGCTTTAAGAGGTATTGTTTATTTTGAATTAAAAATAAAGGTTGGAGAATATGATTTACATTCAGGGAGCTATGGAAATTTAGCTTTAAATCCAGTTCAATTTTTAGCAGATTTATTTTCAAAAATGAAAGATTTAAAAACAGGAAAGATATTAATCCCTAGATTTTATGAAGATGTTAGAAAAATTGATAAAAAAGAAAAAGAGCTACTAAGATTGGCAAGTATTAAAGAAAAAGAAATCTTAAAAGAAACTAAGCTTTACTTAATCCATCCATTGGATAAAAAAGAACCTTCACTTTCACCAAAAATTTATCCTTCAATGGATATAAACGGAATAATATCTGGCTACACTCAGGAAGGAGTAAAAACAATTATTCCTAAAGAAGCAGCCGTCAAATTTTCTTTTAGATTAATTGAATATCAAAAACCAGAGAAAATAATCAAACTAGTAAAGAATTTTATTAAAAAAAATATACCAAAAGGAGTAAAATGGGAATTAAAACTTTTAGGTTCAGCAGCTCCATTTTATACTCCATTGAATAATGAATTTATTGTTAAAACAAAAAATGCTCTAGAGAGAGTTTTTAGAAATAAGGTTGTTTTTAATCGTGCTGGTGGATCTATACCAGCTGCTGAGGTTTTACAAAGAATATATAAAAAACCAATAATTTTAACTGGTTTTACTTTACCTGACGACAATGTCCATGCACCTAATGAAAACTTTGATGAAAAAATGTTCTTTAAGGGAATCAAAGCCCTAAAAGAAATTTATTCCTCAATTTAATCATTAAATACATTTAATTTACTAAACTATTTTTAAAATTAATTTTCTAATTTTCTATAGAAATATAGAAAAATAAAAATGATTTGTTATAATAAAATAAAATTTTAATGCAATATGGACTTGCAAAGATTGGAATCATTATTTAAAGCATTAGGGAATAAAACTAGATTAAAAATTTTAATTTATCTTAAAAATTCAGGTGAAAGAGATACAGGAAGTATAGCTGATTTTTTGGAGAAAAATTATAAAACAGTAATTCCTCATTTAGAAAGATTAGTTAAGGCCCAATTGATCTCTAGAAAAAGAGAGGGCTTAATTGTTAATTATAAAATAACAAAGCTAGGTTTAAGAGTTTTATCCCAAGTTGAAGAATTTTATAAAGGACTTTTTAAGAACCAATAAAATAAAAAATGTCAAACATTTACTGTCCAAAATTTAATTTCTATTTTTCTATAGAAATTTAGAAAATAAAATAGTACAAAGAAGAGTTAATTTTAAAACTTAACAAAATTTTATTAATACACTATGGTAATTTTTGTTATATTTTGCTATAATTAAGGCAATGAAAAAACATCCAGAAAACAAAAAACTAATAAACTCATCAAATAAGGAAGGAATAAAAAGTGTTGTAAAGAGATTGATCAAGGAAAACCTTATTAGCGAAGAAGATATAAGAAATCTTTTGTTAGTTATTTTAGAGTTTAATTTAAAAGATAATGAACAAATAATAGGAAATGAAAAAAAGAAAATTCAAAAGCTTAAAGAAGATGAGTTATACGAAAGGTTTGTTGAAGAATTAATGAATTTTAAAACAAAAATTTATGGAATTTTAGAAAAAAGCCCTGAATTAACTGAGAAATTTAGTAAAGAATTTAATAACTTAAGGGAAAAATTCCCTAATATTTATTCTCAATGTCTTGTTTACCATATATTAGCATTAAGCACATTTTATAAAGATGAAATTCAATACTTAGATTTCCCAAATGAAGATTCCTTAATAAAACGAATTATTCAATTACTAAATGAACATTCAATAGAAATTAATAGAAATATTTGATTTTTATCTAAAATATTATCAAACTTAAAAGTAAGGCTAAAATTATTAAAAGGACTACTCCAATAACAAAAATGCTCCTTTTTGATTCCTCTCTTTCTATATCTTTTAATTTTTCTTTATAATAATCTCTATTTTGCAAACTCATTTTAAAAATTTTAAGTTAAAATTTATCAATATGAAAATTCTTATAACCGGAGGGGCAGGATTTATAGGAAGTTATCTATCAAATGCATTATCTCAAAATAATTTTGTTTTTATTCTAGATGATTTTTCTTCTGGAACTGGTTTATTATTGGAAAAGAATTCAAATATTAAAATATATCGTTCAGAAATAAATAAGGATATTTTAGAAAATATAGTCAAAAATGTAGATTTAATTATTCATCTTGCAAGCATAGTTGGAGTTGATATAACAATAAAAAATTTTAAAAAAGTTATTCAGAATTTGAAAAATACCTTAATTTTAACCAAGATTGCTCAGAAATATAATAAACCTATAATTTTTTCATCAAGCTCTGATGTTTACGGTTTGTTAGGGATATTTAAGAAGAAAAGTTTTAAAGAAGATGATTTTTTTGTATTTGAATTTTCTAATAGGTGGAATTATGCCCATGTTAAATGTTTAGAAGAAAATGTTATACGACTTTCAAATTTACCCTTTATTATTTTTAGAATATTTAATACATATGGGTTCGGTGTAGATTTAAAAAAACCATCGCGTGTTTTTGCAAGTTTTTTATATTCAATTATTTTTAAAAAACCTATCACAATTTTTGGACACGGGAATCAAAAACGAGCTTTTTGTTATATTGATGATACAGTTAAAGGATTTATTTTAGGGGTAAAGTATTTAATAAAAAATAAATGCAAAGAAACTTTTAATATTGGTAATGACAAAGAAATCTATTCTATTAATGAGCTAAAAGATTTAATGATTAAAATTGCTAAAAAATTAAAAATTTTACATGAAGATATTGATGTCATTTACTTGCCAACAAAAGAAAGAGGAGATATATTTACTGATATTGAATTTCGAAAACCAGATTTATCAAAAATTAAAAATATTTTAGGCTATGAGCCAAAAATAGATTTAAAAACAGGTATTGAACTTTCTTTTAAAAAAGCATTAAAATTTAAAAATAAGTGGATTAAACTTTTACAAAAATGAGAATTTTAGTCACAGGTGGAGCAGGATTTATAGGTTCGCATTTAGTTGATAGACTAATTAAGGAAAAGCACAAAGTAATTATTATAGATAACCTTTCGTCAGGTAAAAAAGAAAATTTAAATAAAAAAGCAAGATTTTATAAAATTGATATTTGCTCATCTAAAATTTTTGAAATATTTAAGAAAGAAAAACCAGACATAATTTATCATCTTGCAGCCCAAATTGATGTTAGAAAATCAGTTGAAAATCCTATTAAAAGCGCTGAAATAAATATTTTAGGTTCATTAAATATTATTGAAAGTTTCGCTAAATTATATCATTATAAAAATTACAATAAAATCACAAAAATTGTTTTTGCTTCAACTGGTGGAGCTATTTATGGAGATGTTAAAATTATTCCTACTCCAGAAAGCTATCCTGAATTTCCTCTTTCCCCTTATGGAATTGAGAAATTGACTGTAGAAAAATATTTAAATTATTATTTTCAAGTTTTTAAAATCCCTTACATTGCTTTAAGGTTAGCTAATGTTTATGGGCCAAGACAAAACTCAAAAGGGGAAGCTGGCGTTATTGCTATTTTTTGTGATAAAATGCTTCGAGGTGACCAACCAATAATTAATGGTAATGGAAAACAAACTAGAGATTTTGTTTATGTTGATGATGTTGTTAATGCTTTTATTTTAGCAATAAAGAAGAATAAGATCGGAGTTTATAATATTGGGACTGGTAAAGAAACAACAATTAATACAATTTTTCTAAAGTTAAAACAATTAACTGGTTCAAATTGTAAAAAAATTCATGGACCTAGAAAACCTGGAGAACAAAGAAGAAGTTGCTTAGATTATTCTAAGGCCAAAAAAGAATTAGGTTGGATACCAAAAGTATCTTTAGATGAAGGCTTAAAAATTACAGTTGAATGGTTCAAAGAAAACTTAGAATAAATTTTTAGCTTTTTAATAAATTAACAAAAGAGAATTAGATTTTTAAATTAACCATTCTTATATTAAAGTATATATGGTAGTTTTGTCTTTAATTAAAAATAAGATTGATAACAAAAATAAAAAAATATTTAAAGAAATATTCTCCTGAATTCAGACTTAAATTCTTAATTAATTTTCGGCTATAAGTTAACCCTTTGTTTTTCTTAAGGAATTGAAAAAATAAAAAAATGATATACCTAATTCTATTTTTCTATAGAAATATAGAAAATATTTTTGCGTTAGTACTCCAATATTATTAAGAATATTACAATAGTATTGTTCAATGGATAGATGGGAAATCCTTAAAATAGGAATAGATTTTTATTTATTTTAAAGGCTAAACTCCAATATTTTTCTATGATAAAATTTAATAATGAAAGAAAAAATTGGAGTTATTGGTTTAAGAATATTTACGTAAACCTCAAGATGTTAAGATTAATTAAAAAATCAATTTTTGTTCTTAAAAATTATGGTTTGAAAATTTTTTTGATTAAAGCTACGAAGCGGCCTATTAATAGAATAAATCTTCTTCTTTTAAGAAAAGACTCTCATAACCAAGAAACCCTAGAAGAAGTTAAAAATATTTTAAGCGGTAATCAATTAGATTTTCTTTTTATTGATGGTGATCATACTTATGAAGGAGTTAAAAAAGATTTCGAAATGTATAGTCCTTTAGTTAGAAAAGGAGGAATTATTGCTTTTCATGATATTATAAATAAAGACCCTTTAAGGAAAGATATTGAAGTGCCTAAATTTTGGTCAGTACTTAAAAATCGCTACAGAATTAACGAGATAATTTTTGATAAGTTTAATTATGGTATAGGTTTATTATTTTTATAAGCTTAAATAATAATTTTAAAGATGAAAATTTCAGTGGTTGTACCAACAATAAGAGAAAATTCTATAAGAAGATTTATTGGTGAATGGGAAGAAGTTTTTGATAAATATAAAATTAATTTAATTATTATTGAAGATAATCCTATAAAATCTTTTGAAATAAATAAGAATTTAAAATTTCCAATCTTTCATTACAGTTGGGAGGATATAGAAAAAGATTTAGGGAAAGATAGTTGGATTATTCCAAGAAGAACTTCAGCAATTAAAAGTTATGGTTTTTGGAAAGCATATCAGATGAAAAGTGATATGATAATAGCTCTAGACGATGATTGTTACCCATTAGAGAATTATATTAAAAACTTTAATAAGAATAATTTTATTAAATCTCATTATGATGCATTGTTTAAGAATTCATATCAGGAAATAAAATGGGTTTCAACTATCAGATTAAAAGGTAATATTAGGCCAAGAGGATTACCTTATAAACAGGTGGAAGATATTATTGATTCAAATAAAATTATTTTAAATCATGGTTTATGGGCCAATATTCCAGATTTCGATGCTATTACTCAATTAAAATTTAAAAAATTCCCCAAAATTGAAAATTATTTTATTCAACAAATTATTCCTGTAGGAAAATATTTTCCAATGTGTGGTATGAATCTAGCTTGGAAACGAGAATTAACCCCAGCAATGTATTTTATGTTAATGGGCAAAGATAAAAATGAAAAATCTTGGGGGGTTGATAGATTTGATGATATTTGGGCAGGAATTTTCGTAAAAAAAATTTGTGATCATCTGGGTTATAGAATTACTTCAGGCTATCCGGTTATTTGGCATGATCGAGCAAGTGATCCTTATAAAAATTTAGAAAAAGAGAGAAAAGGGATAAAAATTAATGAATATTTGTGGAAATATATAAATGAGATAAAATTGACTAAAAGCGATTTTAAAACTTGTTATCGAGAAATTGCTGAAAAATTAAACATAAAGATAAATTATTTCAAAAAATTAAAAAAAGCAATTGCAACTTGGTCAGAGTTATTTTAAATGGTATAAAATATATTTAGCGAATTTAAACAACATGAATAAAATCCCAACTGTTTCAGTAATTATTACAACTTATAATAGAGCAGATCTTCTTCCACGGGCAATAAATTCTGTTCTTAATCAAACTTATAAAGATTTTGAACTAATTATTGTAGATGATGGTTCTACTGATAATACCAAGGAAATTGTTGAAGATTTTCAACAAAAAGATTCTAGAATAGTCTATGTCTACCAAGAAAATCAAGGTTGGCCCTCAGCACTAAACAAGGGTTTATCTGTCGTAAGAGGTGAATTTATAGCTTTTTTAGATTCTGATGACGAATGGTTGCCACTAAAATTAGAAGAACAAATAAATATATTTAACAAATCAAATAGTACAAATCTTGGGATGGTAGGTTGTGATATTTTAATAATTAAAGAAAATACAAATTTTAAAAAAGAATTTAAATTTTCTGCTCTAAAAGAAAATTTAATTGAAAATGTTTTAAAAGGAAGACTTCCTACTACTTTAAGTGCTCTTTTAATTAGGAGAGAAATTTTTAATAAAATAGGACTTATAGATAAAAATTTAAGAAGGATGGCAGATCAAGATTTATGGATTCGAATACTTCAATATTATAATGTAGATTTTGTGCCATCAATTTTATTAAAGTACTATATTCATGGTGGAAATATATCTATTAGTCAGTTTCCTTACGAAAATCAAGTTTCTGAAAATTTATACTTGATCAAAAAACATGAAAATTTTTTTAAAAAATACCCTCAAAGTTATTCTCATAGATTGAAGACTATTGGTACTCTATATATGGTCTGTGGCGATTCTTCAAAAGCAAGGATTTATTTTTTAAAAGCCATTAAAGTTTATCCGATGGATTTTTTCATATACAGAAATTTTTTACTTTCCTTTTTAGGGAAAAACATTTACAGCTTTTTACTTAAACTTAAAAAACGAATGTTCGACATCTCTTTTTAAATTTTTATGAAATGAAAAAGATTCTTTTTATAGGCGATAATTGGTTGGGAGATTTGGGTGGTAGAAAGAAAATAGTTTTAGCTTTAATGAACTTTTTAAGTAAAGAATATGATATTTATCTTTTAACTATTGATACAAAAATAAAAAAAGAATCTATTAAGGATTTTAAAAAAGGTTTGGAAGAAAGCATTAAAATTTTTCCTTATTTTTTTCCAAGAAACTTAATTTTTTACTTTAAACTTTTTATTTTATTCGGAATAAGAATTTTTCAAATAAATCCAGATTTAATAATTTGTTTTGGAGGCGGTCCTCATTCAAATGCTAATTTTTACTATATAAGTAAAATATTTTCGCCAAAAAGTAAAATAATTTTTATTGAGCAAGGTAATACAAGATATTTATTTAATAAGCAAAATTTTATTGTGAAATTTCTAACCAAAATATCTTTTAAAAATGTAGATAAAATAGTTACTGCTAGCGAAGGTGTTTCACAAGATATAAAAAACTTATTTAATTTAAAAAATGAAAAAGCAACTTTTGTCTATAACTTCATAGATATAGAAAAAATTAAATTTTTAAGTAATGAAGAAATTGATGAAGAAATTTTTAAAAATAAATTAAAGCCAATAATTTTAGCTGTAAATAGATTAGATTTACACCAAAAAGATATCATAACCTTACTAAAAGCATTTTCTCTTGTGATTAAAAATCTTGATGCTTATTTAGTAATTGTAGGTGAAGGTCCTGATAGGTTAAAGATAGAGGCAGAAATCAAAGAATTATGTTTGGAATCAAATGTCTTTTTATTAGGTCATAAAAATAATCCGTATAAATATATGAAAAATTCAGACGTTTTTGTTTTAAGTAGTTTTCATGAAGGTATGCCGATTGTTTTAATAGAAGCAATTGCTTGTGATTTACCAGTTATCGCTACTGATTGTGATTTTGGACCGAGAGAAATAATTAAAGATGGATATAATGGATTTTTAGTGCCAGTTGGCAATTCACAAATTATGTCGGAAAAGATTTTAATTATTTTAAAAAATAAAGAAATAAGAGAAAAATTTATAAAAAATGCAAAAGCTAATTTAGATACATTCTCAATAGATTCATCTCTTAGTAAGTATAAAAAAATTATTGAAAAGATATTAATTTAATAATCCATGAATAAAAGACAATTCTTTTGTCGTCAATAATTATGATTTTTAAGTCAAGAGAAATTATCAAGATGATTATAATATAATGGTTTTTGGTTAGAATGAGAGATTATAATAAAATGATAGAAAAAGTTACCGATATTAAACTTTTAAAATGAAAATACTTCTTATTTTTAAAAAAAATCACTTATGTACTACAGGACAATATATTTTAAGAGTTTTAGAAAGAAAAAATGAAGTTTATATTTTATCGGATAAAAAAGATTTCCGGAAAATATATGAGTTTGAACCACACCTTATTTTAGCTATCGACGATGGAAGTCACTATATTTTAGATATTAATTATCATCCTAAGATTATATGGATTATTGATTCTCATACTTCTTTTATGTGTGATATAGTTATGGCTAAAAGTTTTGATCTTATTTTTGTTGCTCAAAAGGAATATGTCGAGAAATTTAAAAAAGTTAATAAGAATACTTATTGGCTTCCTTTAGCTTGTGATCCAGAATGGCATGGTAAACAAAATCTTGAAAAAATATATGATATAGCCTTTATAGGGCAGACTGGTAAGGGGTGGAGAAAGAAATTATTATTAAATTTAAAAAGGGATTTTCCTAATTCTTTTATTTCTTCAGGTGATTGTAAAGATATAGGTAAAATTTATTCTCAAGCAAAAATAGTTGTTAATTATAATGTAAATAATGATATAAACATGAGAGTATTTGAAGCTTTGTGTTCAGGATCTTTGCTTATGACAAATAAAATAAAAAATAACGGCTTTGAGGAATTATTTGAGGACAAAAAACATTTAGTAGTTTATGATGGAACCTATAAGGACTTAAGGAAGAAAATTGAATATTATTTAAAGAATGAAAGCGAAAGAGAAAAAATTGCCGCAAATGGAAGAAAGTTGGCCCTAGAAAAACATACTTATAAAAACAGAGTTGATTTTATCTTGGAAAAAATTTTAGAAATACAATCTAATAAAGCATATTTTATAAACCACTCGAATTTATATTATAAATTTTTAAAATTACAGCTATTTTTTAGATTTTTGTTTTGGAAAATTATTTATTTAAGGATCTGGATACTTTTTAAAGAAATATATACGATATTATTTTTTAAATAGAAATGACTAAAGTTTCAATAATAACTCCAACTTATAATGGAGAAAAATTTATTGGGAGAGCGATAAAAAGTGTTTTATGGCAAACATTTAAAGACTGGGAAATGATTATTGTAGATGATGCTTCTCAAGATAAAACAGTGGAAATAGTTAAAAAATATGTTTATAAAGATTCAAGAATTAAGTTAATTGAATTAAAAGAAAACACTGGAGGACCAGCAATTCCAAGAACAATAGCTTGTAAAGAAGCAAAAGGTAAATATATAGCTTTTTTAGATCAAGATGATATTTTTTATCCTGAAAATTTAGAAAAAAGAGTAAAATACTTAGATGAGCATCCAGAAGTTGATATTTTATATACAATTGCCTGGGCTTTCGATGAAGATACTAAAAAAATAATCAATTATGAACACGGTGGGCCAGTTAATTTAATTGTTAGAAGAAAAGTAGTGAAGGAAGGAGAGTATTTTAAACCAGAACAAAACGGAGTTGATGAGTTTGGAATGCTTTATAGGTATTTTTTAAAAGAGAAAGATAATTTTAATAAACAAGCATTGCTTAGAAAAGAGCCAATTTCTCTTTATTCAAGACATCCCAAGCAAGGCTCATACGTGGAAAATAAAAATGCAATTAATTTTGTCAAAAGAATAAATTCTTTAATTGAAGAATTTACAGAAGAAAAATTAAAAGAAAGAAATTTTAGTGATAAAGATAAATATTTTAAGTATACAATTTTTATGCGCAAAATTTGGTATTCCAGATTAGGGAATTTCTATTGTTTGTCAAATAATCTTTCCATGGGAAGAAAAGCATTTTTGAATTCATTAAAAATAGGATTTAATTTTTTTTCTTTCTTCTTTCTTCTTTTATCTTTTACTGGTTATAGACCTTACAGAAAAATAGAATATTTATTAAGAATGTTTCAAAGAAAATTTTTATGGCGAATGAAAGTTTTTTATTATAGAATTAAATTTAAAGAAAGCTATATAAAAGGCCTTGAAATTTTAAAAAAGTTATGAAAAAAAGTATACTTTTTATTTTAAGTAGCGAAAAATTATCAGGAGGGGAAAAAATTGCTCTTAATATTGCTAAAGGATTAAAAAATGAGTTTGATTTTATATTTTTCCTACCCCAAAAACCCCAAAAAGAATTTGAAGAAGAATTAAAAGATTTCAAGATTTATTTCCCTAAAAAAAAATCTTTTTTAAAAATAATTAAAAGTTTAAAAAAAATAATTTTTGATTTTCAATTTTCAATTATTCATGTTCATGGTACTAGAGCAAGTATTTTTTTAAAACTTGTTTTATTTTTAACTCTAAGGAAAGATTTTAAATTTGTTTATACTCTTCATGGAATTCATTTTATAAGAAAAAAATTCCCTTTTAATTTAATTTTTCTGATATGGGAAATAATTACGAATTATTTATTTGTCGATTATCTAATTTGTGTTAGTAAGGATGATTATGATTTAGCTAATAAATTAAAACTTATTAAAAAAAATAAATTATTTTTAATAGAAAATGGGATAAATTTACAAGAATATCAAAACATAGAAAGTGAATTTTTAAGAAGAAATTTTAATTTACAAGATGAAATAATTATAACAACTATTTGCCGGCTTCATTATCAAAAAGATGTCGAAACTTTAATTAAATCAATTAATTTGCTTAGAAATGAAAATATAATTTTATTTATAGTTGGCAATGGCCCAGATATGAAGAAATTAGAAAATTTAGTTGAAAGATTAAAATTAAAAAACAAAATCATATTTTTGGGTTTTAAAAAAGAAGTAAAAGAAATTTTGCAAGATTCAGATATTTTCGTCCTTTCAACTCGATGGGAAGGCTTGCCTTTAGTTATTTTAGAAGCTTGGGCGATAAAAAAACCAGTAATTGCTTCAGCTGTTCATGGAATTAGAGGGTTAATTAAAGATAAAGAAAATGGAATTTTGTTTAATTTTGGTGATCCAGAAGATTTAAAAGAAAAAATCCTTCTATTACTTAAAGATCAAAATTTAAAAACAAAAATTGCCGAAAATGGATTTAAATTAACCCAAGAAAAATATAATATTAAAAGTATGATAGTTAAATATAAAAAAATTTATTTAGACTAATTAATGGCTAAAGTTTTTTGGAATTTATTTCATTTTGTAAGATCTCAAATTTTTCTTTTCCAAATTAAGGCCCCAGGCTTAATTAAAATAAAAATAATATTAGGCGCTCTAACTAAATTATTTTTAAAACCGCTCCAATTTTTAAATCCTGATTTTTATTTTCGATTAAGAAAAAATATTATTAGCAGAATATATAAAAAAATTAATATCAAAATACAAAATAAAATTTTTAAAATTAGAGATGATATTGACCTTATGACTTTATTAGCTGATGAAGGGATAAATAAGTTCCTTCAAAATAAAGGAGGTATTTTCATAGATGCAGGCGCTCATATCGGGAAATATTCCATTTTATTTTCTGATTTTTATGAAAAAATTTATGCCTTCGAGCCAGAACCAACAAACTTTTCCATTTTAAAAGATAATATTCAATTAAACCATTTAGACAATAAAATAATTCCTCTACAGCTAGCACTTTCTGATAAAATTGGAATGATAGATTTTTATTTATCTCCATATTCAGTAACTCATTCTTTAAAAAATCTCGACAAGCAATTTGGTAAAATTTATGTAAATACTACTACATTTGATATCTTTGTTCGAAATTTTAAGATACCACTAGAAAATATTTCTTGTATTAAAATTGACGTTGAAGGAGCTGAGGATTTAGTTTTAAAAGGGATGGCAAATTCATTATTTTTCTTAAGGTCTAAAATAATTATAGAAATTTGGAAGACTAATGTTGAAAATTTTAATTTCATTTCTAAATTTTTAAAAAAATATAATTTTAAATTAAAAAAAATTAAAGGCGATTATTATTTAGCTTATTATGAAAATCCTTCAGTTAAATAAGTTATATTATCCTTGGATTGGGGGAGTTGAAAAGATAGCTCAAGAGATTGCTGAAGGCTTGAATAAAAATGATGATTTAGAAGTTGATGTTTTAGTATGTAATGACAAAAATAAAACTGTTATTGAAGAAGTTAATGGAGTGAAAGTAATGCGAGTAAAAAGTTTGGGTGTATTTTTAGGAATGCCACTCTCTTTTCATTTTCTACATTTCTATAGAAATATAGAAAAAAATTATGATTTAATATTTCTACATTATCCTTTCCCCCTAGGATTTATTGCCTATTCTTTATTTTCCAGGGATAAAAATTTAGTTATTTGGTATCATTCAGATATTGTGAGACAAAAATTATTAGAAGTATTCTTTAGATTATTTCATTTATATGCTCTTAAAAAAGCAAAAAAAATTTTTGTTTCTAATCCAAATTTAATAGAAAATTCAAATTATTTAAAAAGATTTAAAGAAAAATGTGTTGTCATTCCATTTGGAATAGATTTAGAATATTTTAAAGAAAATGATAGTCTTAAAAAAGAAGCTGAAGAAATAAGAAAAAAATTTGGATCCCCTTTAATTTTATCTGTTGGTAGATTAATCTATTACAAAGGTTTCGAATATTTGATTAAAGCCAGTAAAGATCTTGAGGCAAAGATTCTTATAATTGGTGAAGGAAAATTAAAAGAAAAACTTTTAATAATGATAAAGAATTATGGTTTAGAAAGTAAAGTTTTTATAATTCCTTCGGTAAAAGATCTAAGACCTTATTATTTAGCTTGTGATGTTTTTGTTTTGCCTTCTATTTACAAATCAGAAACTTTTGGGATTGTTCTTTTAGAAGCAATGGCTTTTGGAAAACCAGTAATTTCCACAGAACTTGGAACAGGAACAAGTTGGATAAATATTAATGGTAAGACCGGTTTTGTAGTAAAACCAAGAAATCCTCAAGAACTTAATGAAGCTATTAAAAAACTATTAGAAGATGAAAAATTAAGAAAATTATTTGGAAAAAACGCTAAAAAAAGAGCACAAGAATTTTCTTTAGAGAGTTTTATAACCAGACTTTTTGAAGAAATTAAAAAATTGTAGATTAACTTTTAAAAACATAAAATCTTGATAAAAGAAAGTTAGAAAAGTAAACTAAAGCACTACTTAAAATTATTGAAATTAGATAGTAGATTTTAAGTTTTTCGGTGAAGATAAAAACCAAAATTGAATATAAACTAAGGCCTACTGTTTGGACGATAGAAAATTCGAGAAATCGTTGTAAAAACAATTCTCGCCTTGTCTTAAAAGTTATAAAAGATTGAAAAAGAAAATTAAAAATTAAGCTAATAATATAACTTAAAATTGCTGAGCCAAGATAGAAAATTTTTAATTTTTCCGTGAATAGATAAGCTAATGATAAGTTTATTATAAGAGCTAAACCACCTCCAACACCATACAAAATAAATTTCTTGATTTCCTCTTTTAAGGTCATTTTTGTAAAAAGCACCAAAGATCAGCACAATCAATTAATTTGAATCCTTTGGTTAAGAATTTGTTAGTTTCATCTAAATAAAATTGGCCTAATTGAGGATGAAAAACTATGGCTAATCTTAAATTTTTCAATTTACTTTCATCTTCTAAGCAATTTGGCGAAAAATAAATATTTTTTCTTAAATACCACATAACAATTCCACCGTAATAAAGCCCCATTTGATTTTGGCCTAAACAAATCTCGTTATCTTTTAATTGATTTTTTAGTTCTTTTAGCGCTAAAATATCTTTTTCTCCTAAAATTAAGAATTTATTTGTAAAGAAATCTAGTTTTTTATAAGACAAGTAAAAGCCAAAAATTAAAATTAATATTGAAATTAAAATCCCATAGTTTTTTATTTTCTCTGAAACAAATAACAAAACAAAAAAACTAAAAACAGCAACAATTGGCAAAAAGAAAACAACACCAAATGGATGAGTGCTCCATTGATAGAAAACAAAAGTATTTAAAACAGGCATTAAAAATAATGGAAGAAAAATTTTATATTTTTCGAAATAATTGAACAAATAAGTAAAAAATCCAAAAACAGCAAGCAAAATAAAGATTTTGTTAAAATTAAGCTCCATTCTACTATAAATATCTCTGAGCCAAAACTGAAGAGGAAATTTTGCTGATCTATATTTGAAAGCTTCTTTTAGATCAATCAAACCATCAAAACCTCTAAGAATGTAAATATGTAAAAGATTGAGAGAAAAAACCAAAACAGAAACAAGTGGTAAAGCAATTATTAATAATTTTCTTTCCTTAATAAAATCTTTTCGTTTATCAGATAAAAGATAAAACCAAATGCTTGCTGGCATAAAGAAATAAAACCACGACATTAAACCTCCTAAAATTATTGAAAGAATCAATAAATAAAGAAAAACATTTTTCTTAGAAAAATAATAAAAAACAAAAAATGAAAAAGTAATTAAAGCAGTTGGAAGAGCAAAGACAGCAAGTTCAAAGGTTGTGCCATAATAAATTGTTCCAGGAAGAATTATAAAAATAAAAGTAATAAGAGTTGGAAAAATTAAATTATTAAAAATTTTTTGTAGAGCGAGATAGAAAAACATTATACTAATAACAAACATTAAAAATACCCCAGCTCTTGTAGTTAGCTCAGAAATTCCAAAAATTTTATAGAGAAAATAAGTTGGTAAAAGATAAAAAACAGGATGGTGGGTATAAAAAGTATTTTCTTTATTATTTTTTAGTTCTTCAAAATTGAAGTTTTCTTTAGTCAAATAACCACCAACATATTTTCCAAATTTCATTTCTAAAGGTCCAACATTGAGCCAATTTAAAACAGCAAGCCCATTTTCACCATTAACATCAGAGGTTACATTAATAAAGGGTTTGTTTAAATTAAAACTAGAAAAATAAGTATAGAGGAAAATAATTAAAATTAAAGGCACAAATGAAAGCAAACCCCAGCCATATTGATTTTTTAAATTAAGAAGATGAAAAGTATTTTTTATTCCATGTTTTATTGGAAAAAGTTTTGACTCGCCCGCGCGTGGATAATAAGGAATATTTATTTCATCGAAATTGAATCCAGCCAAAATTGTTTTTATTTTTAATTCTTGTGATAAAGGCATATCACCTGATTCAAGATTTATTTTTTTTAAAATTTCTTTTTTAAAAACCATCATTCCGGATTGAGAATCTTTTAGTTTTAAGCCAAAGAGAAAGTTCGCTAATATTGTTAAAAATTTATTCCCTAAAACTCTTGTAAAGCTCAAAGAATTTTTATTTTGTAAAGGAAATCGAGAACAGTTTAAAAAATCTAAATTATTTTTTTCTAAATATTCCACAAGTTCTAAAATTTTTTCTCCTGGATATTGAGCATCAGCGTCTAAGGTAACAATAATATCTCCTTTTGCCTCTTTAAACCCTTTCTGAAGCGCATAACCATAGCCTTGTTTTGTTTCTCTTATAACTTTTGCTCCCAATTTTTTTGCAACCTCAGCTGTTTTATCAGTTGAGTTGTTATCAACAACGATAATTTCAAATACTTCCTTTGGGATTTTTTCAATGGTTTTAGCTATACCCTTTTCTTCATTATAAGCTGGTATAATTACAGAAATTTTCATTATTTTTATTATAAATATTTTTAGCAAATTTAATTAAGTTTTTATTTTTGAATCTCTGGATATTTTTGATTATCCACAAATTCTTGATTTATTTATAAAACTATTTTAAAATTTTTGGAAAAATGAAAAAGACAGTTAAGATAATGATAATTGCTTTCATTTTAGGTTATTTTCTTGGAAGTTTGGTAATTTTAATTAGCAAAGGATTATCTCCCTATAAACTTGAAGATTTAAATAAAGAAAACCCTCAAGAAAGAAAACTTACAATTTTTCATGCCCTCAATCCTTTTGAACCAATGAATCCAGGTCTTTATTTTATCTTATTTGCTAATCATTGATGAAAAGAAAAATTTTTCTTATTACCCTTTTTATTGTTTTTTTAATCTCAGGATTTATTTTCAGGCTTGTATGGTTTTTTACTTTCCAAAAGAAAATTGTTGAAGATAAGTTTTTTTATAAGGAGCTAAAATACGATAAAGGCGGGGCAACAACTCCCCAGGAAGCTTGGAATAAATATATAGATGCATTAGAAAAAGGAGATATTGAAGAAGCATTATTATATATATGGCCATATGAAAGAGAAACGACAAGAGAACGTTTATTAGATATAAGAGAAAAAAGATTATTGAATTATTACGTTAAAAGTTTAGGTACAGATTTAAAAGAGGCAACCCCTACGAAAATTCTCCAAGAAAATGAAAAAATGTTTATAACTTTTGGATTAGTAGATAAAGAGAAAGAAATCTTCCTTATAAATCTTCAAGACGATAAAAAAACATTCCAAGAGTTATTTAAAGATAAACCCCAAGTATTCCCGATGAAACATGAAGTTATATTTAAACTCAATCCTTATAATAAAAAATGGTATATAAAGTAAATAAGAAAACGTTGGTTTTCTTATTTATTTTATTTCCTTTATTTTCTTTTGCTTTTGATGCAAATAGTACTCATCCTGCTTTAACTGAAGAAATTGTTAAGTACTATAATTCTTTTGCTGAAAGGAAAATAACCAATGAAGAATTAGAACTTTTAAAGCAAGGAAGTATATTTGAAGATAAATCGCCAAGATGGGTTAACCATTTTTATGACTTTTTTAATAATTCAGCAATAAATTGGAGTACATTAAGAGGAGTTAGTGAAATAGCAATAAAATTATTTTTAAAAACACTACCTCATAAACCATTAAAATCTATTGATTGGTCTCAAAACGAACTAGCTCAATTAAAATACCTTGATAATAGAGTTTATCAAAAAGCAAAGAGATTATATTTTGAAAATAAAAGAGAAGCCTTTTTAACTCTAGGTTATATCCTACATCTTTTAGAAGATTTAGGTGTTCCAGAACATGCTCGTGGAGATGCTCATGCAGGTGTCGGTTTTATTGGCGATCCAAAATCTAATTATGAAGATTATGCAAAAAGTATCACTGATAAATATAATTTAAAATTTGCTGAAGAATTAATTAAAAATAAAACACAACCTTATAAATTTAATGATATAAATTCAATCTTTACTTCTTTAGCAAAATTTACTGCAAGTAATTGGTTTTCTGAAGATACAATAAACTTGTTTAGTTTGCCAAAAATTACTCATTACCAAAAAATTGAAGATAATAAGGTTTTGGCTTTTAATAATAGTAATGTCCCTATTGCTTTAAAATTCTATGACTTTAAAAATCGGCAATATATTTATACTACTGACAATGATCTAATCCACCAACACTGGTTTAACTCTGTCGTTCCTGAAATTTTAAAACACGGTGTTGCTCTTTTAGATCTTTATTTTTTAGAAGTGAAAGATATGGAAAAAGAAGAAGCAATAAAACTTCATGAAGAATATAAAGGATTAACAACATCACTTATAAATTTTGTAAGTTTCTTTGATAATATTCCTTCATACATCTCGACTATAACATGGCAAACAGGAGAAAAAATACTTAATGCTACTATTTCATTTGCAAATACAATCAAATCAATATTCAATCCGGAGATCCAAGTAGCAAAGTCAGATTATACTCCGCAAATAGCTGAAAAGTCATATCAAGAAGATAAAACAATTGATCAAGAAAAACAACAAGAACAATCTGAATCAGAATTTACTTATCAAGAAAGAATAAATGCCTTTATTGAGGAAAATAAAAATCAAGATATTATTCAACTTTCTAATACAAATGTCAAGACTGAAAAAATCTCTTCGTCAACACAAACATTAGATAAAGAAAATGTTAAAGGTTTAGACAATGAAGACGAAGACGAAAATGAAAATGAAAATGAAGAAGCTGAAGAAAATCAGCCTTTATTTATGGGAGGATCAAATATAACAAAAAAAGATCCTTGCGATGATTACAAAAATAAAAGTTATCCTAATATTTTAATTTCAGAAATTCAATTTGAAACTGAAGAAGATACTAAAGATGAATTCATTGAACTTTATAACCCAACAGACAAAGAAATAGATTTAACTTGCTGGAGTTTAGAAAAATATGCAGCGAAAGATCCGAGTTCACAAAATCCACCAAGCTTAACTATTTTAATACCTCAAAGTAAATTTGAAGGAGTTATTAAGCCGTTTTCTTTCTTTTTAATAACCTCATCTTCAACAAAAGAAAAATATAAAGGAGACTTATCTTATGCAGAAAGTTATTCAATAGCAAAAAATAATTCAATAATCTTAAGAAAGCCAAATGGAGAAATCTCTGATGTGGTTGGTTACGGAGATAATCAAGAAAAAATTTATCAATTTGAAAAATCACCATTTTTAGCTAAAGATTTTAAAAATAAATCAATACAAAGAAAAAACCTTCAAGATTCTGATAATAACAGTGAAGATTTTTGGCTCCATAATCCTAACCCTGAAAATTCAAATGCCACCTTAAGAAAACCAAGAGAAGATTTTGTCGATTTAACAAAAATTCAAATCAAAAATTTTCAAATTGAAGTAACACAAACTGATGAAGAGGTAGTTTTAAATATTTCTTATGAAGAACCGCAATTAAACATTGCCTCCGATAACTATTCTTATAAAATCCTAATTTCAACATCATCTAATGATTGGCCATTTAAATTGGAAGATTTTGGAATTTCAATAACCTTACCAAAGCCTAAATTTGATGGTTCAACAACTTTAATTCAATTTTCTCCTAATAAATGCCCAACAAACTTTAATTCTTATTACTTTGGCTTAATTATTGAAGATATTTTAGATAGTGAAAATAAATCTCAAATTAGTATTGCCCCAACCACTCTTTTTGAAGACTTCTGCTCTTTTCAAGAAGAACAAGAAGGAAAATTGGGGAAAATTTTAATTTCAGAAATTTATGTAAAGGAAGGAACATCGACCAATGAATATATTGAGCTATATAATCCAAATGATTTTGAAATTAGTTTGAATGGCTGGAATTTAATAATAGAAAAAGAAGGAAAAGAAGAATATATGTTTTCAACTTCTACACGAGCTAAATATAAATTAAAAGGAGCCATCAAGCCTTTTGGATTTTATTTAATTGCTAATGCGAACAATAATTTAAAAGAAACTTTTTCAATTGAACCAGATACAACATATTCTAAATCCAAAGATATTGCAAAAAATAACAGAATTAAGTTAATTAATCCAAAGATAGAAGTTGTTGATTTAGTGGAAATTCCTGTTTTTAATAAAGAATTAATATTAATAAGAAAAGCTGGGATTAATAGCACAAAAGAATCAGTATTAAATGAAGAAAAAGAATTTGGTCATGGTTATTATAATGATGAACATAAAGATGAATTTTTGATTATAGATATTCCTGAACCACAAAATTCAAATTCTACACAAGAAATTCCTCCAGAATTTTTGACAAAATTCGATTATTCTCTTGAAGAGCAAAATTTAATCATTACTTTTAATTCTCCTTATAGATCTTCCCTAAGTGCAAAATACTTGATAAAAGATACTTCTACAAATGAGGTTTTAAATATTCAGCTTCCAGAAGTTAAACCATTTGCAGAGCCAGCATCTATAAAAATAAATATTTGTGAAAATAAATTAAATAAATTCGACTCATTAGCATTTATATTAAAAATAAATGAAGAAGAAAAATATATATATCCACTTCCAAAAATTAACGAAAATTGTTATATTTATAAATCAGAAGGATATGTTAAATTCAGTTGGGGTAAAAATTCTCCGTATACAGTAAAGGCTATAGCACAAGAATTAAAAGTTGAAAAAATAGTAAAAATAAAAAAAGTCAGCTTAAAAATAAGCAAAATAAATGAAAGCCTAGGAGATAAAGTTTATGTTGAAATTCAAAATTATGGAAAAGGCAAACCTGATACAGGAGAATTAATATCCAAATCAAAAGAAGTAGATGAGATTTCAATTCCTAAAAGTTTTGATCCTGTTGAATGGATAAATTTTGAGTTTGATAAAGAAGTTGAATTGCTTCCGGGTTCTTATTTTTTTGTATTCAAAAGATATAATTGGAGTGAAGAAAATTTTTACTTTTCTTTAAAGGACACTGATAGAAAAGACGATGGAAATAAATTTTGGTATTTTATAGGCTCAGAAGGAGGATGGAAGTATAATTATAGAATCATAGATAATACAAAACTAGTAGAAACTTTGGCTATAATAATTGAATAAATATGAAAAAATTTAAAATTTTGCTTATCACATTAAGCATTTTTTTATTTTCATTTAGTTATGCTATTTTAAAATTTGAAAAGAAAATTACTATTTTAAACAGAGAGAATTTTAATGAATCTTTAGAAAAAAACATTAATAAAATTTTTCCTAAAATTTGTGAAAAAAGGGTATTTGAAGTAAATCTATCAAAAAATTTGATTTATTTCTTTGAGAATTGTAAGTTAAAGGAAATAATGTCAATAGCCTATCAAGCACCTGAAGGGAAATGGTATCAAACCCCAACTGGTTATTTTAGAATTGGCATTAAAAAAGAAAAACATATCTCTTCTTTATTTCCTGTTTATATGAATTATGCTGTTCAAATGTACGAAGATTTTTTTATTCATGAAATTCCAATATATTTAAACGGAGCAAGAGTAACAAGTAATTTTTCTGGAGGTTGTATAAGATTGGAAACAGAAAATGCTAAAAAATTTTTTAAATTAGCTCAACCCGGTGATTTAGTTATTTCTTATAAGGAATTGAATACAAATAAATTTAAAAAATATTTTCACCCCCCTGTTGATTTAAGTCAATTTTTCATTAGGCAAAGGTTTAATAATCCTATAAGGGTTAAATGGGAAAATGCAAAAAATACAGAAAACAGAAAACATGATTATATTCAACATGCAGGAGTAGATTTAACACCTAATCCAGATGCTAAAGATTTAAATGCATATAGTATTTTCGACGGTAAAATTGTAAAAATTATTAAAAATGGAGAAGAAGATCATGGCTTAGGAAATTCTGTGATAATTGAGTTTGATAATAAATTATGTGATTTTGAAAAAGATTTATGCAAAAAATTTAACAAAATCTATGCTTTGTATGCTCATTTAGAATCTATAAACCCTGATTTAAAAGAAAATTTATTTATTAAAAAAGGAGAAATTATTGGTAAAGTAGGAGCTACCGGTTATGGCTGTAACTATTGGCGTATTGGAGATGATGGTTGCAATAAAACATCTCCCTTAGATACCCATCTTCATTTAGAAATTAAAACTTCACCTGTACTTGAATCACCACTCCCTGCCTCTTGTTTTGTTAATGGATCTTATAAAAATTGCTTTGGATATACTCCTGATAATCCTGAAAACTATGGTTATATAAACCCCATAAATTTTTTATTCCAACTTAACAAATAGTTCTGTACGGAATTATTTATTTAGTGAGGAGTTTATTTTTAGGTGTTAATTTTGGATTTTAATTGATTTAGATAATTGATGGTGGATAGAGCAGAGATTATTCCTTGACCTACAGCTATTCCTATTTGTTTATAAGGGAGATCTGTCACATCCCCGGCTGCGAAAAGTCCATTTATTGCTGTTTCACATAATTTATTTACAACAATCTCTCCGAAAGAATTTTTAATATTCCATTCATCAGGGATAAATTCTGTATTAGGCTTCATTCCTATGTGAATAAATACTCCATCAACATAAAGCTCTTCTATTTTGTTGTTTGTTATGTCTAAATATTTAATGCCCCTTACAAAATTCTCGCCAAATATTTCTTGGGTTAAAGCATTATATATTATTTTTACGTTGTTTTTATTTTTTAATTCTTCAATTAAAATAGCATCTCCTTTCATCTGTGGATTTTTTGTTATAACATAAGCAAATTCGCATATATCAGAAGCCATAAGTCCTGCTTCTAATGCTGAATTGCCCCCGCCTATGATTGCAACTTTTTTCCCTTTGAATAATGGCAAGTCACAGACATAACAATAAGATACCCCTTTATGGAAAAAACTCTCTTCTCCTGGTATGTTTAATTTTTTTGGTTTGCTTCCTGTAGCTACAATTAATGAATAAGCCTCATATTTATCTTTTTCTGTTATTACTTCAAAACTATTTTCATTTTTTCTGATTTCTTTTACTTCATCGAAGATTACTTTAATTTCGTATTTATCTAAATGTTCTTTGAATTTCTTTGCAAGTTCTACACCAGTTGTTTCTGGTATTCCAGGATAATTATCTACCTTACCGGAAAGAGCCATTTCACCACCTATATCTTTGCTTATTAATAGGAAATTAATGCCTCTTCTTTTAAGATAAATACTTGCACTTATACCAGCTGCCGATGCTCCTATAACTATCGTATGATAAATCATCTATTTAAGTGGCTTTAATAATGTTTTAAGTAAAGCTTTCCAAACATTTGGATCTGTTACCAAAAATAAAAAAAGTCCTGTTATTAAAAGATAAATTATGAATAAACCTACTTCTTTTTTCATCTTTAGGCTTTTACTTCCTCTTTTTCTTTGAATGCTCTAATAATTATATCTAGATCTCCATCCATTATATCCTCTAAATTATACCAACTTTTATTAAGCCTATGGTCGGTTACTCTATTTTGTGGAAAGTTATAAGTCCTTATTTTTTCAGCTCTTTCTTGCGATCCTATTTGGTGTCTTCTTTCTTGTACTAATTGAGCGTTTATCTTTTCTTGCTGAAGTTGCCATAATTTATTTTTCAAGATCTGTAAAGCAATTTCTTTATTTCTTTGCTGAGTTCTTTCTGTCTGGCATGAAACAACTATGCCTGTGGGTTTATGATAAATTCTAACAGCTGTTTCTACTTTGTTCACATTTTGTCCTCCTGGGCCGGAAGCCCTGAAAAATTCTATCTCTATATCCGAGTCTTTAATTTCTATAGGTACAAAGTCATATTTTGGAAGTACAGCTACGGAAGCAGTAGAGGTATGAATTCTTCCAGACTTTTCTGTAATTGGTACTCTTTGTACCCTATGAACACCGGCTTCATTTTTTAATATCTCATAAACATTCTCTCCTCTTACTTCTGCTACTAATGTTTTTATTCCATCTAAATCGCTTCTATGATCTTCATAAACAATAACCTTGAATCCTTTCTTTTCAAAATACTTTAAATACATTCTCCATAAGTCTCGAGCAAATAGAGCAGCTTCTTCGCCACCGATGCCTGCTCTTATTTCAAATAAAACAGCGTTAATTTTTTTACTATCTTCCATTTTTTTTAGAAAATTAGTTAAAATTAATTAAGTTGCAGATTTTTTATACTTTTTGTAGAATTTTTCAAGTTGTCCAACAATAGCCTTTTTTTCTTCAGTTCCAATGAAAATAGGAGCACAGTTTTTACACGTTTCTACTTCAATTTTTTCTTTTGTAGAATAAACTTCATATTCAGCACCGCATGCGCAAACTACTTTTGCTTTAAAATATTTAGGATGAATCCCCTTTTTCATCTTGAATAATTATAAACTATAAATTATAATTATCAAAATATTTAAAAATGGAACAAACAGAAATAAAAGAAAAAAAATTAGAAGAAGCATTGAAAAGTGCTGGTTGTCATTATGGAAGAGCCAAAAGGTTTACTCATCCTTTGATGAAAAAATATCTTTTGAGGTTTGAAAGAAGAGGAAATATTGAATTTTTTAATTTAAATAAAACAATAGAAGGCTTAAATGCCGCGGCTAACTTTATGTCTGAATTAATAAAAAATGAAAAAACAATATTATTCTTAGGAGCTAAACCCTCTGCGGAAAAAGCAATAGAAAAAATAGCAAAAGAATTTAATATGCCTTATATGAATTATAAGTGGGTAGGTGGATTTTTAACTAACTTTGAAACTATAAAAACAAGACTTGAATACTTTAAATCCTTATTAGAAAAAGAGGAATCAGGAGAAATAGAAAATTACCCACCAGTTGAGAAAAAAAGAATTTTAAAAGAATTAGATAAGATGAAAAAAATTTACAATGGAGTAAAAGATTTAAATAAATTACCTGATGTAATTTTTATAATTGATTTAAGATATCCTCCCCATGAAACAGCAAAAAGAGAGGCAATCAAAAAAAATATACCTATAATAGCTATATGCGGTTCAGATAATAATATCCGAGATGTGAATGTTGTGATACCAGCAAATGATAAAGCTCCTTCAAGCATTAACCTTTTAATAGATTTATTAATAGAAAAAATAAAATCAAAGTTACAAAATGGATAAAGAATTATTAGAAAAAATAAAAATTTTACGGAATGAAACTGGGGCTCCTATTGGGCTTTGTAAAGAAGCCTTAGAGGTAACAAAAGGTAATTTAGAAGAAGCTAAAAAATATTTAATCAAAAAAGGGGAAGCATTATTAGAAAAAAGAGGAGAAAAAATAGCAGGCGTAGGCATAATCGAAGGATACGTTCACTTTAATGGAAGAGTTGGTGCTTTGGTTGAAATGAGGGCAGAAACAGATTTTGTGGCTAAAAGTGAAGAGTTTAAAAAATTAGCTCATGAAATAGCATTGCAAGTAGCAACAATGAAACCTTTGTATTTAAGTAAAGAAACTATACCAGAAGAAGATCTGATTAGAAAGAAAAAAGAATTCGAAGAAGAAGTTAAAGATAAGCCTGAAGATGTTAAAGCAAAAATAATAGAAGGAAAATTAGAGAAATGGTATGAAGAAGTTTGTCTTTTGGAGCAAAAATATTTCAAAGATGAGAATCTAAAAATAAAAGATTTAATCCATTCTACTGCAAATAAATTCGGGGAGAAGATAGAAGTAAGAAGATTTGTAAGAATAAGCGTAGATGATTAAAAATTATTTTTTAATATTTCTATCACCGCTTATTAGCTTGGTAATTTTAGGATTGATTGCATTATATTTTGTAAGAAAAGCAAAAACGATCAAACCTTCTCCAAGAGATTATATTTTATTGATTAATTTAGAAAGAAAATTTTCTAGATATTTCTCTTTTGAAAAATTTTTAAGATATGTCGAAGAATTAGAAAGCTTGATATTAAACATATTACTTAAAATCCTTCAAAGAATAAAAACTGAAGCTTTAAGATTGCAGATTTGGGCCGAAAAGCATCTAACTGCTCTTCGGGAAAGACAGAAATAACCTATTTTTCAAACAAAAATTTACAAAAAGAGATCCTGTGGTGTTTAGTTGGGCCATACTTTTTTATAGTTGTTATATGTTCTTTAGTCCCATAACCCTTATTTTGCCTAAATTTATATTCAGGATAGAATCTATCTAAAAAAATCATATATTTATCTCTTAAAACTTTAGAAATAATAGAAATGGCAGATATAGATTTTATGAATTCATCTCCTTTTACAAAAAATTTTATATTTTTGATTTTTTCTAATTTAATTTTTTTGCCATCCACAATTATTAAATCTGGTTTGTATATTTTTTTTAGTTCATAAATTGCTTTTTTAAAGCAAAAACCAATATTTAAATTGTCAACTTCTTTGCTGGAAAATTTTATGATTTTGAAAGGAATTTTCTCCTCTTTTAATTTTTTATAAATCTCTAATCTTTTATTAAAAGTAAGCTTTTTTGAATCTTTTACGTTTATTTTTTCTAGTATTTTAAAGGTAAATTTATTTATTAAAATACCTCCTACATAAAAAGGACCAGCCAGAGCTCCTCTGCCTACTTCATCTATAGCTAAAATTTTTTTTATTTCCTTTTTAAATAAATTTTCTTCCATTTCTGATTTAATTATAATATTTAAGAAATGAAATTTGTTCATCTTCATGTGCATACCCATTATAGTTTATTAGACGGACTTGCAAAAATTGATGATTTAATAAAAAGAGCAAAAGAATTAGGATTAGATTCACTAGCTATTACAGATCATGGTAATTTATATGGAGCTATAGAATTTTATAAAAAATGCAAAAAAGAAAATATAAAACCAATAATAGGAGTAGAGACTTATCTTGCTCCTAGAACTATAAATGATAGAACTCCTAAAATAGATTCGAAAAGTTATCACTTAATTCTACTTGCTAAAAATTATGAAGGTTATAAAAATTTAATAAATTTAGTAACCATTGCCCACCTCGAAGGCTTTTATTATAAGCCCAGAATAGACAAAAATCTATTAAGGGAATATAACAGTGGTTTAATATGTTTATCAGGGTGTTTAGCCGGTGAAATAACTAGAACTTTGCTTCAAGATGGCATAGAGAAAGCAAAAGAAAAAGTTTTTGAATATTTAGATATCTTTGGGAAAGAAAATTTTTATTTAGAAATAGGTAATCATCCAGGAATCCCAGAAAGTAAAAAGGCCTTCCCTATGCTTATTGAGCTTGCGAAATTGACCGGAGTAAAATTGGTTGCAACCCAAGATACGCACTATGTTTATAAAGATGAAAAAGATATTCATGATGTTTTCTTAGCAATTCAGACTGGCAAGGATATTGAAGAAGAAGATAGGTTAACAATGAAAGCAGACTTTTTTCATCTTACAAGCTATGAAGAAATGCTCGAATTATTTAAAGAAATACCAGAAGCTTTAGAAAATACCTTAGAAATAGCTGAGAAATGTAACCTTGAAATAGAATTAGGGAAAACCAAACCTCCCATTTATGAAATTGAAGGTGGTATAACTCCTGACGAATATTTGAAAAAATTATGTTATGAAAAATTAGGAAAAATGAATTTTAAAAATAAAGAAGTTTATAAAGAAAGGCTCGATTATGAACTTTCTGTTATAAAGCAAACAGGCTTTTCTTCGTATTTTTTGATAGTTGCTGATTTTGTAAATTGGGCGAAAAAACAAAATATCAAAGTTGGACCTGGTAGAGGATCAGCTGCAGGAAGTTTAGTTTCATACTTATTAGGAATAACAGCCGTAGACCCAATAAAATATAAATTGCTTTTTGAACGATTCTTAACGCCAGAAAGAATATCATTCCCAGACATAGATGTTGATTTTTCAGATATACGAAGAGATGAGGTTATAGAATATTTAGCAAAAAAATATGGAAAAGATAAGGTTGCTCAAATAATTACTTTTGGTAAAATGGGCGCAAGAGCAGCTATAAGAGACGCAGGAAGAGCCCTTAATTATCCTTATAGTTTTTGTGATAAAATTGCTAAACTCATTTCTCCTGATATGACCTTGGAAATGTCTTTAGAAGTACCAGAAATTTATTCTTTGTATACAAAAGACGAAAGAGCGAAATTGCTTTTTGATATAGCAAAAAAACTGGAAGGAACAGTAAGGCATGCCTCAGTTCATGCTTCTGGTGTTGTGGTGACTCCTACAAAACTTACGGATTTTACTCCACTCCAACATGCTCCACAAGAGAAAAAAATTATTACCCAATATGATATGTACTCAATAGAAGAATTAGGTTTATTAAAATTAGATTTATTAGGTCTAAGAACTCTTTCTGAAATTGAAACTACAATAAGATTAGTGAAAGAAAGAAGAAATATAGAAGTTAAATTAGATTATGAAAACCTGGATGATGAAAAAGCTTATGCAATATACAGAGAAGGAAAAACAGTAGGCGTTTTCCAAGTAGAAGGGAAAGGCATGACAGAGGCCCTTAAAAAGCTAAGACCATCCAATATTGAGGATATAAATGCTATGATAGCATTATATAGGCCAGGACCTGTTGAGTTAATACCTTCTTATATAAGAAGAAAATTTGGTAAAGAACCCATAGAATATCTCCATCCTAAGCTTGAACCGATATTAAAAGATACTTATGGAATAGCAATTTACCAAGAACAATTAATGCAAATTGCGCAAGTTTTAGCAGGATTTAGTTTAGCTGAAGCTGATGTTTTGAGAAAAGCTATAGGCAAGAAAATAGCATCCTTGCTTGAAGAACAAAAAAGCAAAATGATAGAAGGAATGATTAAAAATGGCATAGATCAAGAAACAGCAGAAAAAATATGGAGCTGGTATGAGCCTTTTGCAAGATACGGTTTTAATAAAAGCCATAGCATATCTTATGCTATGATTTCTTATCAAACAGCCTATTTAAAAGCTCATTACCCAATTGAATTTATAACAGCCTTGTTTATTCATGAAGGAAATGATGTAGAGAGAATAAAAGAATTATTTGATGAAGCTAAAAGATGGAATATTAAAGTCTTACCCCCAGATATAAATGAAAGTAGAGAAACCTTCACTATAGTTAAAGAAGATACAATAAGATTTGGTTTAGCTTCTATAAAAAATGTTGGAAGAAAATTAGTTGAGGATATTATAGAAGAAAGAGATAAAAACGGTCCATTTCTTTCTATTGGAAATTTTGTAAGAAGAGTAAGGTCTAAAGATTTAAACCGCAAATCATTAGAAGCATTAATAAAAGCTGGGGTTTTTGACTCTTTAGAAGAAAGAGGGGTATTATATTATAACCTAGATTATATTGTAGAGTTTGCATTAAAACAAAAAAGCTTTGTCTATTCCGGAGCTCGGTTATTTTCTGGTGGAGAAGAATTGCTTTTGAAAAGAGTGAATCCTATTTCAGAGTTTGAGAAATTAAAATGGGAAAAAGAATATTTAGGTGTTTATATTTCAGAGCATCCGATAAGGCTTTTAAAATTGAATAATTTTATGAAAATAGCGGATATTAAAAGATATAAAGAACCAATAAAAGTCAAAACAGTGGGAGTAATAAATTCTATTAAAAGAGTAATAACAAAAAATAACGAAATCATGCTTTTTATAAATTTAGAAGATCATACCGATGATATCGAGGTCTTAGTAAGCCCTCAGGTATATAAAGAAGCAGGTTTAATATGGGAAGAAGGTAAAATTATTTCTATAATAGGAGACTATAATCCTGAAAAGAGAGAAGATACAATTTTTGCCGAAATTATAAAAGAAATAAGATGAAAAAAAGACTTTTTGTAGCTCTGCCCGTGACTAAAGGCCTGTATCCTAAGATTGCTAATATAGAAGAAGAAATAGAGAAAAAATTTAAAGTAAACTGGATTCCATTAAAAAATTTGCATTTAACCCTATTATTTTTAGGTTATGTGGATGTAAATTATTTAAATTTGATTATAGAATTAATAGATAAATTGTATTTAGAGCGTAGAGAACTTTTTAAGCCTTTTAATTTGAGGATAACTAAAGTAGATTATGGCCCACCTAATAAAAAAAGAATGATTTGGTTATATTTTGATAAAAATGAAAGATTAAAAATAATTAAAGAAGAAATAGAAAAAAGCTTAAATTTAAATAAAATCCCTTATCAAAAAGAAGAAAGAGATTTGCTCTTACATATTAATCTTGCAAGACTTAAAAACTTTAAAAATTTGCCAGAAATCAAAAAAGAGCTTAATTGGTCGATAATATTGAATAAAATCAATTTATATGAATCATACTTAGAAAAGCCATTCGCAAGATATGAAGTTATTAAAAGTTGGGAATTGGCAACTTTTTGAGCGGCGGACGGGATTTGAACCCGCGACCTCCTGCATGGCAAGCAGGCGTTCTACCGCTGAACTACCGCCGCTTTAAAATATTATAATAAAATTTTAAATTTTCGTAAAATACAAGTCTCAAATTTTCGTAATCTGATTACGAAAAATTACGATTAAAATAAAGAGCTACTTTGGTGTTTGTTAGAAAATAATGTTTTTTGCTATAATTTTTAATAAGCCTCGGTAGCTCAGGGGTTAGAGCGGGCGTCTCATAAGCGCCAGGTCGTGGGTTCGAATCCCACCCGAGGCAATGAAAGATAAAGTATTTGTTTTAATGTCTGGAGGAGTAGATTCCTCAGTAGCAGCCCTTCTTTTAAAAAGGGCTGATTTTAATGTTGTAGGCATTCATTTAAAGGTATCTAATTATTGCGATGTAGCAGATGAAGAAGATGCAAGATTGGTTGCAGAAAAGTTAGGCATCCCTTTTTATGTATTAGATATAAGCAAAGAATATCAAAGAATTGTTACTTTAGATATGATAAAAAATTATGCTCTAGGATATACCCCTAACCCTGATGTTTTGTGTAATAAATTAATAAAATTTGGCTATGTTTATGAATTCATAAAAAAATTGGGAGCAAAATATATAGCAACAGGCCATTATGCCAAAAAGATAGAAATAAATGGAAAACATTACATAAAAATTGCTAAAGATTTAAACAAAGACCAAACATACTTTCTATGGGGTATTAAAAGAAGTTTGATAAAAAATATAATTTTTCCTCTTGGGGATTATACAAAAGAAGAAGTGAGAAAAATAGCAAAAGAAAATAATTTGCCAAATGCTGAAAAAAAGGACAGTCAGGGTATATGCTTTTTAGGAAAAATAAAATTAATGGATTTTTTAAAAGAATTCTTACCAGAAAACAAGGGATTAATAATAGATACAAAAAATAGAGTTTTAGGATATCATCCAGGGCATTATTTTTTTACAGAAGGTCAGAGGCATGGACTAAACATAAAAACAGGCGATGGTCCATTTTATGTTGCAGTTAAAGATCCAAAAAGAAATTTGTTAATAGTAGCAAAAGAAAACGAAGAAATTTTATATACAAAAGAAATTAAAGTAAAAAATTTAAACTTCCTAGTAGATAAGGAGTTTATTGAAAAAATAAAAATTTCTTCTGATGAGATAAAGATATTAGTGAGGTGTAGGTATAGACAACCCTTAACCCATGCTATTTTAAGCTTGAAAAATAAAATAGTAAAATTTGAAAATCCAATCAAATCTGTTGCCAAAGGTCAAAGTGCGGTATTTTATTATGATGACATTTTGGTTGGAGGAGGAATTATTTATGATAAAATTAAATAAAAATGAATTCAGAAGAAATAAGAAAAGAATTTTTAGCATTTTTCGAAAAAAGAGGGCATAAGGTTATAGCTTCTTCTTCTTTAATTCCTGGGGATGACCCTTCTGTTTTGATAACCACAGCTGGTATGCAACAATTTAAAAAATACTTTACTAGAGAAAAAGATCCTATAAAAGACTTTGGAACACAAAGAACAACATCTATTCAAAAATGTTTTCGAACTACCGATATAGAAGAAGTCGGTGACGAAAGGCATTTAACCTTCTTTGAGATGTTAGGTAATTTTTCATTCGGGCCTGTAGGGAGTGATGATCCAAAAGATTTCGGTGTTTCTGGGTACTTTAAAAGATCAGCAATTTGTTGGGCATATGAATTTTTAAATAATCTAGGATTAAAAATAGATTTTGTTTCTGTATTTAAAGGAGAAAAAAATATTCCTTATGATTCTGAATCCTTTAATATTTGGAAAGAATTAGGGATTGATGAAAAGAAAATAATGAAATTTGGGAGAGAAGATAATTTCTGGGGTCCAACAGGAGAAGAAGGTCCGTGTGGTCCTACTACAGAAATTTATATAGATAATATTGAGGTTTGGAATATAGTTTTTAATGAATACTATCAAGAAAAAAGCGGAAATTTAAAGAAATTAGAATTTCCTGGAGTTGATACAGGTATGGGATTTGAAAGATTGATGAAAGTTATTCAAAAAACTGCAACTGTTTTTGAGACAGATCTTTTTGAGCCTTTGAGAACAAGAATTTTAGAAATAAATCCAAATATTCAGGTTAGGGATTTAAGAATAATTTTAGATCATACAAGAGCAAGTGTATTTTTAATTTCAGATGGTATCTATCCAAGTAATCTAGAAAGAGGTTATGTTTTAAGAAGGATATTAAGAAGATTAATGTTGAAACTTAATAAATATAATTTAACTGACAAAATAGACATTATGATTAAAGCTGTTATTGAAAAATTTGGAAATATTTATAACAATTTAAAAAACTATGATAAAATTTATGAGGTAATCAATAAAGAATTTAAAAGTTTTGAGAGGACGCTTAAAAGAGGCCTTAAAATGTTCGAAAAATATATAAAAGGCAATGAAACAGAAGAAGAATTAGGAGAAAAATTATTCTTGTTATTTACATCATTCGGATTGCCCCTAGATATATCAAAGGAATTATTAAAAGAAAAAGAAATGAAATTTACAGAAATTTCTAATCATGTTTTTAGCAAATTATTTGAAGAACATAGAAAAATTTCAAAAAGTTCTTAAAAAAATATGAAAGAAGAAAAAGAATATTTATACCTTAAAGGGACCGAAGAATTAGGAGATATAGTAGATGCTATAAAGGAGCAAGAGGCCAAAGAAGTTGTTTTAGTTATTCCTAAAAATACAAAATGCTTACTCCATCCAACTAATTTGGAGATTTTAAAGCACGAAGCTAATAAGCATAGAAAAAAAATCTACTTTAGTACAGATGATGAAAGGTTGATTTATCTTGCAAAACAAATTGGTATAGAAATATTTTTAGAAGATTTTGCATATGAAGAAGCTACAAAAATTGTAACAGACATATTACCTCCTCAAAAAACGAAACCCAAAATAACGATTAAAAAGGAAAAACCGCCTTCTAAAAAACTATCTACAAAAAAAATTTTAATATCAGGGCTTGTTATTCTCATAGGAATCTCCGCTATTTTTTGGTTTTTGAATTATTCTTTTTCTTCTGCTACAATAGAGATTATTTTAAAAAAGCATAAAATTAACTTTGAAGAGGTAATACTTTTAAATCCAAAAATAACAACACCAGACTTAGAAAATCTTTCATTACCAGCTGAAGAAATTGAAATAACAAAAACACATACTGTAAAACAGCCAACCTCTGGTGCAAAATCAGCTAAAGCAAAACCAACAGGTAAAGTAAAATTTATTAATACAGATCAAGAAAACTCAATTTCAATAATCCAAGGTACAAGAATAAAATCCTCCAAGGGTTATATTTATAGAACCGTTGAAAGAGTTTATCTTGAACCTAATGGTAGTTCTGAAGTAATAGTGGTTGCCGAAGAACCCTCTGAGATTTATCAAATTGAAAACCTTGACGAAGAATTCACTATCCCTGGTTTAATTGGTACATATTGGGAAAATAAAATAAAGGTAAAATTAATTGAACCAATTCTTTATGCTCCTCAAGCTAAAACAGTTACTATAGATGATATTACTCAAGGAAAGATAAAATTAGAAAAAGAATTAAAAGAAATTGTCCAAAATGAAATCAAAATGAAATACAAAGACTATATCTTTCCCGAGGAATTAAATATTGTTGATTTAAAGGTAACAGATATATATCCTTCTGTAGGTAATATAGCAAATGAGGTTATCCTTACAGGAACAGCAAAATTAAACTTAGTAGGAGTAAAAAGCACAGTTTTAAAGGAGTTTTTGAAAGATCTAGTGGCAAAAAATAATTTAAAAAGCAATTATAATTTAAATATAAAAAGTCTAAATATAAATTCAATAAAGCTCCAAAATTTTGATGTAAAAAATAAAATAGCAACTGTATTAGTAAGTGGTGAAATTGAGTTTGAAAACAGGGTAGATATAAATAAATTTAAACAAGAAATTGTTGGCAAAGATCTGGCAAATGTAAAAGAAATTATAAATAAATATGAGAATATAGAAAAAGCAGAAGTTTCCATAAGGCCGTTTTGGGTAAACTATCTTCCAGCTGATCCTTCTAAAATTGAGGTTAAAATAAAGTAGAGGTCGCAATTAAGACTTGATGATAAAATGGATAAACCAATATACATAGAAATTTTAGAAACAATAGTTAAAAATTTAGTTAATAATCCAGATGATGTTAAAATTACTCGGTCCTTAGATGAGTTAGGGGTATTATTAAAAATAAAGGTAAACCCACAAGATATGGGTCTTTTGATCGGTCGAAAGGGTGAGATGATAAAAGCAATAAAAACCATAATGAAAGCTATAGGAATAAAAAATCATGCTAGATTAAATATAAAAGTAGAAGAGCCAGAACCAATTGCAAAAATTAAAACTACAACAGAAAAAATAATAGAAGAACTTAAGGAAGAAAAATAAATAGCATATGGCAAAAATAAGGTTTGATATTTTATCATTATTTCCAGAAAGTTTTTCTTATTTAAATCAATCTATCCTAAAAAAGGCCCAAGAAAAAAAATTAATAGAAATAAGGATATGGAATATAAGAGATTTTGCACAAGATAAACATAAAACTACTGATGATTATCCTTATGGTGGAGGTCCGGGAATGGTGATGAAAATAGAACCTATTTATTATGCATTAAAAAAAATTAAAGAAGCTTATAAGACTAATAAAAGAAAAATAATTTTGACGGATATAAGAGGCAAAATTTTCAATCAAAAAATAGCAAGAGAACTTGCTAAAGAAAAACAAATAATAATTATTTGTGGACATTATGAAGGTGTTGATGAAAGAGTTAAAAAACTTGTTGACATTTCTTTATCAATAGGTAAATACGTACTAACTGGTGGCGAGCTTCCTGCAATGGTTATAGTTGATGCTGTTTCGAGGCATATAAAAGGAGTTCTAAAAAACCCCTTATCTTTAGAAGAAGAAAGGTATGGAATATTGAAAAGCACTCCAGTTTATACAAGACCAGAAGTGTTTATTACAGATGAAGGTGAAAAATTAACTGTTCCAAAAGTATTACTTTCTGGGAATCATAAAAAAATAGAAGAATGGAGAAGAAAACACAGTAAAAAAATAAAAATTTAATTTAAATTAATTACTAAGGTTTTATCTGTTAAATCTTCTAGAAAAATAAATTTCCTTTTTAAATCTTCCCTAATTTTGTCTGCTATTTCAAAGCGTTTTTCCTTTCTTGCTTTTTCTCTTTTTCTGATTAACCCCTCTTCGGATTTTGTTAATTCTTTCCAGGGAAGAAAGCAAACAAAAATTTTGTCAATTTCTTTTAATAACTTATAAAATTCAATAGGAAAACTTTTTTCACTTTCTTTTTTATTTATAAATTCCAATAATAAATTTATAGCTTTCGAAGTATTAAAATCATCCTCTAAAGATTTAATAATCTCTTTTCTTAGTATTTTTATATCTTCAGACTTCATATGTTTAAATGTTAAACATTTTGTCATGAACTCGTTTATTTTAAAGTATTTATTCCACAAATCATTTAAGACATTTGTATTGTAATCAATAATACTTCTCCAATGATGAGATAAAATAAAAAATCTTAAAAATCTATAAGGATAATTTTTAGCAAAATCTCTTATAGTTATAAAATTCCCTAAAGATTTTGACATTTTTTCTCCATTTACATAAAGCAAATTAACATGCATCCAAATTTTTACAAAAGGCACTTTTCCTGATGCTGACTCTTGCTGGGCTATTTCGCATTCATGATGAGGGAAAATTAGATCAATTCCACCTCCATGAATATCGTATTGAACTCCAAAATATTTTTCGGTTATTGCAGTATCTTCTATATGCCAACCAGGCCTTCCATAACCCCAAGGCGATTTCCAAACAGGCTCAAACTTATCCTTCTCCCGCCCTTTCCACAATGCAAAATCTAATGGATCTTCTTTCTCTTCACTTGGCTCTAGGTTTTTTAGTTCATTTATATTTTGTCCTGAAAGTTTCCCATACCTTTTAAATTTTTTTGTTCTAAAATAAACTGAACCGGTACTCGTAACATAAGCATAATCCTTTTTAATTAATGTTTTTATTTGTTTAATGATTAGATTTATATGCTCTGAAGCCCTTGCTAAAATATCAATTTTAATTTTCAAATTTTCTATATCTTTTAAAAATTCTTTTTCAAATCTTCTTGCTATTTCGAATGGCTTTTTATTTTCTTCTTTTGCCCTATTTATTATCTTGTCATCAACATCTGTTATATTCATTAAAAATTTAACTTTATATCCAGAAAATCTTAAAAATCTTACAAATGCATCAAAAGTTACATAAATTCTTGCATGTCCTATGTGACTATAATCATAAACCGTTGGCCCACATACAAAAATTTTCAAATTCTTCCCAGGTAGTTTATTTTTCTTTTTTGTTAATGTATTAAAAATTTTTATCATTTTTTATAATTTAATTATAATGGAAATAAATCAATTTCCGCTTAAAAAAGGAGAAAAGGAATTTCTAAAACATTTCGAAAAACACCCTCATTTTGAAGAATTAAGAAAAAAAGAAGAAACCCCTGAAGCAGCAAAAGAGCATATAAAAGAATATCTAAAAAATTTAACTGAAGAAATTTCAAAATTGCCAGAAATAGAAAGAGAAGCAGAAATTCATAAAGAAAATATAGCTGAGATATCAAGTATTCTAGCCCAAGCTATTAATCTCGTTTTAGAAGAAGGCTTTTTAGAAGGTCTAGTGTTTATTAGAAAGTTTAATAATCCTTATTTGTTAGATGCTTTTCATGATCTTTTAGCAGGACACTTTTATGAATTATTAATAAGGCATAAAAAATTAAAAGCGAGTCAATGAGCGAATTTTTCCAAAGTTTAATCCCTCAAAAAATTGCATTTTCTTCAATAGTAGTTTATCTTTCAGGAATTTTTACTGGCATTTTAGGATTTTTAGTTATATATTTTTTGGTTATTTTTGTAAAAAGATATATTGAAGTTCAAAGAATAAGATTATCCCTAAGCTACGTTTTATTACTTGTTGAACTTCCAAAATATCATTTAATGCCAAAACCAGAAACCCAAATTAGAGTTACAGACGAAATAAATAATTTTGAAAATTTTATAAACTCGCTAACAAAAATAAAACAGCCCATAATTTTTGAAATTGCTACTCCTCATTATGGAGAAGAAATAATGTTTTATGTAGCAGTTCCTCGTAAATATTTAGAATCTATGCAAAAAACAATAAGAAGCTTTTGGCCAGGTTCAGAGGCAATAATTGTAAAAGAAGATTTTAATATATTTAATCCAGAAGGAGTGACTTTAGGTTCTTATGTAAAACTAAAAAATCATTATTTTAGGCCAATCAAGACATACAAAGAAATAGCATTAGGAAATCTAGATCCATTAGATGCATTTTTAGCAGCATTTAACAAACTAAGAAAAGAAGGAGAAGGACTAGCATATCAAGTGATAGTAAAACCATTAGGAGGAAAGGAATCTAAAAAAATTAAAAAAGTTATAGAAAAACTAAAAGAAGGAAAAAGATTTGAAGAAGCAATCTCTCGCGATTTATTACAAGAAATATTTACTCCAAAGGAGAAAAAAGAAGAAAAAGAATTAGAAGAAAGAAAAAGACCTGTTGATGAGCATTTAATAAAAAATATTGAAGCCAAAATGTTAAAACCATTTTTTGAAGTAAATATAAGACTTTTGATGTCTGCTCCAAATGTTTTCGATGCAGAAGAAATACTTTCAACTATAGAATCGGCATTTTATCAATATTTAAATCCTGGAGTAAACGAATTTGTAATACATAGAGTCAAGGGAAGAGCTTTAAGGAATTTAATCTATGAATTTTCATTTAGATTATTTAACAAGAGGCAAAAATTAATTTTAAATTCAGAAGAGATAGCTTCCATTATTCATTTTCCAACCTCCTATTCAAAATCCCCAATAATTCATTGGCTTTCTGCAAGAACAGCTCCTCCACCCGTTAATCTACCAAGAGAAGGAATAATTTTAGGTGAAAGTTTTTATCAAGGCCAAAAAGAAATAGTAAGAATAAAAAGAAATGATAGAAGAAGACATATATATGTTATAGGACAAACTGGTACAGGTAAAACAACACTATTAAAAAACATGGCAGAACAAGATATGGCAAATGGAGACGGAATTTGTTTTATAGACCCCCATGGAGATGTAGCTCAAGAACTTTTAGGTTTAGTTCCGAAAGAAAGAGTAGATGATGTTATTTACTTTAATCCTGGCGATATTAGAAGACCTATAGGTTTAAATATTTTAGAATATGACCCACGATACCCAGAACAGAAAACATTCATAATAAACACCCTTATTGAGATAATTGACAAACTTTACAACCTTCATCTAACAGGAGGTCCTATGTTTGAACAATACCTAAGAAATGCACTTTTGTTAATAATGGATGACCCTTCTTGGGGTTTTACTTTGCTTGAAGTTTCAAGAGTTTTCGTAGATAGACGTTTCAGAGAAGAGTTAATTTCTAAGTGTAAAAATTATCCTGTAGTAGAATTTTGGACAAAACAAGCCCCTGTCGTTGGTGGAGAACTTTCTTTAGAAAATATGATTACTTGGATTACTTCAAAACTTAATCCATTTATTACGAATGATTTTGTTCGCCCTATAATTGCTCAACCCAAATCTTCTTTAGATTTTAGATATATAATGGATAATAAAAAAATATTAATAGTTAATCTATCAAAAGGAAAAATAGGAGAAACAAGTGCATATTTATTAGGAATGATCTTAGTCGCTAAAATTTTATCTGCTGCTTTTTCAAGAGTGGATGTTCCAGAAGAACAAAGAAAAGATTTTTATTTATATATTGATGAGTTTCAAAATTTTGCATTTAAAGGAATAGCCTCAATTTTGTCAGAAGCAAGAAAATATAGGTTATCTTTAGTTTTAGCTCATCAATATATAAAACAATTACCAGAAGAAATAGCATCAGCAGTTTTTGGAAATGTAGGCACAATATTATGCTTTAGAGTTGGTACAGAAGATGCTGACTTTTTAGAAAAGCAATTTGCTCCTATATTTACAAAAGTAGATTTAGTTAATATTCCTAATTACAATCTATATTTAAAGCTTTTAATTGATGGATATGTTTCAGATCCATTTAATATAAGAACATTCCCTCCCCATGAGCCAAACAGAGAATTAGCAGAAAAAGTTTTAGAACTAAGCATGCTAAAATATGGAAAGCCAAGAGAGGAAATAGAAGCAGAGATAGAAGAAAGATATAAATATGCAAGACAATTTTAAATTCTCTCTAAAATTAATAAACTTTCCATATGAGGAGTATTTGGATAAAAATCATATCCTTTTAAAAATTTAATCTTATATTTTTCTTTTAAAAGAGAATAGTCTCTTGCTTGGGTTATAGGATTACAAGAAAGATAAATAATTTTTTGAGGTAAAGAACTTAGTATCAAATTTATAACTTTCTTGTGTAAACCTGTTCTTGGTGGATCTAAAACCAAAATATTTGTATTTTTTAAAAATTCAAAATCTAATTTTTCTGCAGCTAAATTTATTATTTTGAAATTTTTTATATTATTCATTTCAGCATTAATTTGTGCAAAATCACAAGCTTCTTTTACAATTTCAACTCCATAAATTTTTTTCGAATAATCTTTTAAATTTAAAATTATAGAACCCACTCCACTATATAACTCAACAATTTTATTTACTTTATCGCAATTATTCTTAATATCAATTAAGACTTTTTCAAAAAGATCAATATTATTTTGAAAGAAAGATTCAGGCCCATAATAAATTTCTAAATCTAAAATTTTTTCCTTTAAAAATTCATCGCCTATTTTATTTAAAATTTCAGTAAAAACAAACGCAGGAGATTTCTCAAAAGAATAAACTAAAATTAATCCATCTAAATTTTCAACTAAATCAATTTTAGGCATATTTTTATTTAATAAAAATAAAACTCCCAATCGCTTGTTAAATCTTTTGCTTTCTCGTATCATAAATCCCTTTAGATCCTTAAAAGGAAAATTTATATTATTTAATCTTTCTACAATTTTTAATGAAGCTAAATTCATTTTTTCGCTTCCTAAAATACAACCATTTTCTAGCTTGATTTTTTCTACATTGCTTCCTCTTTTGTAAAATGCTAAATAAATCTTGTCTTCTTTTAAAAATGAAAATTCAATTTTTGTTCTATACCCAAATATTTTTTTGGCTTTTTCAAAATCATTTATTTCAATTTCTTTTCTTAAATATTGAAAATAAATTTCTTTTAATAAATTCTCTTTTATTTCAATCTGCTTTTCATAATTAAATCCTTGCCAAGGAGAACAAGAAAGATAATGGTCTTCTTTAATATCAATTCTGTCCTTAGATTTTTCTATAATTTCACAAAGCTCAGCTTCTAAATAATTTTTCTTTTCTTTAATTATTCTTACCCTTGCCTTTTCATAAGGCAAAATTCCATAAGCAAATACAACTTTTCCATTAAATTTTCCTAAGCTTTTTCCTTCTGGTACAATTTTTTGAAATTCAACTATAACTTCCTTCATTTTACTTATCCACAATTTTGATTGACAAAAAAATATCTGGCTTTATAATTTTATTAATTAATTTTTTAAAACAAAAATGGATAAAAATAAAATAGTTTTTGCCTTTTTTGTCTCATTATTTTTAATCTCTATTTTTTCATTATTCAATTCAATATTAAATGCTCAAGCACAAAATATACCAATATGTATAGCTCCAGGAGGCTTCCCTTCATATGTTAATTATTGGAGATTATCAGGAAATAATCTCTCTCCTTCATCTACAAGTTGGAATGTCCAGATTCAAAACTTAAAATTTGGTTTCGTAGATACGAATAACAATTACGAATATATAAAATTAATCAATTCAGCTGGTACTTATATAGGAGGCTTAATGTATGCTTCTTCCAATTCTTCTTATGGATATAATTCTTTAACAATATATACTAGAGATAATAGAAACATCATTCTTCAACCATTTGGAGGTAAAGTTGGTATAGGAACAGCTGATCCTCAAGCTAAATTAGATATTTACTATTCTACTAATGATGCAACCACTACAATTACAGGTTTACGAAGTTCTTTAATAACTCCAAATGCTACTTATACTTATGGAGTTATAGGTAGCGCTAATAGCCAAAAATATTTAAGTATTGGAGTATATGGATGGGCAACCTCTTCTTACGCATATGGGGTATATGGAGTAGCATATGGTCCTAACGGAACTGGCGTGAGAGCTTATGGTTCAAAATATAACATAGTAACTGTCAATCCAAACGCTGTGAGTTACTTTTCGGATAATGTAGGTATAGGAACAACTAATCCTCAAGCTAAATTAGAGGTAGTTGGAGCAATAAGGTTAGCTCCTTCTTCTCAACCTTCTAATCCTCAAGAAGGTATGATGTATTATGATAGTAGCGAAGGTAAATTTAAGTGCAGAACGAGAAGTGGGTGGCAAGATTGTGGAGCAGGAGTAGCAACCGTTACTTCTGAACTAACAGTACCAGTTAAAATTTGGGATTCACCTAATAAAACTCGTTTAGTTTTAGAAATTACTGAAGAATAAAAATACAGGTCCCCTTTTAAGGGGACGTGTATAATGTATAAATTAAAACTTCACAGTGGATCTCCTGGGTTCATGCGGTATAAAATCCAAGTCGCTTTCTGTATGAATGTGTGAAAATATGGCCAGGCTGGTGCATCCATTATGCTTCTGTTGTCTGTGTGTTGGTCGGTGAGTAAAACATGTCCTAGTTCGTGAATAAGGATTAATTTCCTCCAGTCCTCGGTAGCTCCCAGCCAACCTTGGTAAAGGGTGATATCACCTTCTACAACCTTTAGAGCAACTGCAGAGTCATATAGCTTCTTTGTGATTGCCGCAGCTGTGGTCGACTTGTTAAGCTCTCCTAGAATTACTATGCAAGGTAATGGAATCTGAGTTGGAAGTGTAGGTACATCTATTACTTGGAATTGGATACCAGTATATCTTGTCCAGAATTCACAGGCTTTTTCTACTATACTGTGATAAGGAATTACTTCAGGCCACAGGTAAACTTTAACGGGCTTAGCAATTGGCCCGTCTTCTCGATCACCGAATCTGACCACTCGACCGTCCCATGTACACGCATACTTAAGCAGAAAATCTCGAGCCAACCTTTCGAGCTCTGCAGGATCATTTATTATTTCTACACTGCTTTCTCCTGCTACGCCACTTGAGTCGATTGCCCGAATGATAAGAGGTTTTGTCCCTTGTTCTTAATTTTCTCATAAATTTCAATAAATTTTTTTCATTTTTTAACTGAATATCCACAACCCAGATTAAACATAATCAATATTTCGTAATTAATATCAATATTTCGTAATCAGATTACGAAAACCGGGAAAATTAATCTTTCGTAACCTGATTACGAAAACCTCCGTTTCTGATGAGCAAATTTTATTTTATTCGTAATAATTTTCTTAATCTGATTACCAAAGAACTGAGAAGATTCTTTACTTTCTTAATCTGATTACGAAAAGAAAAAGATTTTTGGATTGAAATATTTATTCTAGCTTTACTAAAATCTGGCGCAAGTTTTTATCTTTTTTATAGTTTATGCTTTTTAGCCACTCAATAATTGATTCTTTATATCCTTTAGTGCCTTTAAAAAATTTTAGAAAAAATTTCTCTGAGTAATAGAAGGAAAATTTTTATCTCCCCAATAATCTAAATGACTACTCCAACGATAATTATTTAAAAAATTAATAGCTTCTTTAAAATTTTTCAGTTCACCATTCCTCCAATTTATGTCGTAATAATCAAGGGGATTTAGGTGAATGTAATATAATATGTGAATAAAGTGAGATTCTTTTTCTAATTTTACCTTTTTATATCTACTCTCAAATAAAGTTCCCCTCCTATTATATTTAATATTGAAATATCTTGAATAACCTTTATTCAACCTATGCATAAACTTTGATATAGAACTTCCTGTTTTAGGAGTTAAAAGAAGATGATAATGATTTTTCATTAAACAAAAAGCATGTATATTTACTATCAATTTTCTTTTTTCATTATTTGTTCTTTTAGTTGAATCTTTTGTTTGTTGAAATTTATAAGATGCACTTGATGAAACCTCTTCATTATTAAATTCATATAAATCATGGATAAATCTAAAATAATCCTCCTCGTCTTTAAAAATCTCTCTTCCTTCTACTCCTCGTGTGAAAATATGAAAAATTTCCATTTTCGTAATCTGATTACGAAATACGAAAACATTATAAATATAAATCAAATTATAAAATATTGTAAACAAATTATAACAAAGTAAGCAGAGATTTTCGTAACCTGATTACGAAAAATTGAATATTGATATTATTTTTGAAATTTTTTATAATTAAAAAGTAAATTAAATTAAAAAAGTCAAAAACATGGCAAAACAAAGATTATATTTAGGTAGAGCTTGGTATGCAATTCATGTAGTTGTTGGATTTGAAGAGATAGTTGCTGATGCCATTATGAAAAGAGCTGAAGCTTATGATATGAGAGATAAGATCTTCAATGTATTAGTACCCAAAGAAAAAGTATGGGAAATAAGAGGAGGAAAGAGAGAATTAGTTGAAAAGAAAATCTACCCAGGTTATGTTTTTGCAGATATGATAATTACAGATGAAACCTGGTACTTAGTTAGAAATACCCCAAAGGTTACTGGATTTTTAGGAGCAGGAACTACGCCTATGCCTATTGACCAGAAAGAAATCGAGGAAATTTTAAAAAGAATGAAACCAGAAGAACCCCATATTGAGACAGATATTAAAGAAAATGATTTAGTAGAAATTACACAAGGAGTCTTTAAGGGAATGCAAGGGAAAGTTATAGAGGTAGATAGAGAAAAAGGAAGATTAAAAGTAATGATTTCAGTATTTAATCGAGAAACACCAGTAGAAGTCGATATTTTACAAGTCAAGAAATTATGAAAAATATAAAAGCAAAAGTAAAACTAATCATTCCAGCAGGAGAAGCTACTCCAGCTCCTCCAATAGGGCCATCTCTAGCTCAATATGGAATTAATATTGGTGAATTTTGCAACAAATTTAATGAAGCCTCAAAAGAATTTAAAGGAATGAAAATTCCTGTGGAAATAACTATTTACGAAGATAGGACCTTTGATTTTATTTTAAAGAAACCTCCTGTAAGTGCTTTAATAAAAAAATATCTAGGAATTGAAAAAGGAAGCTCAGAGGCAGGTAGAAAGTTTGTAGGTGTTTTGAAAAAAGAGGATATAAGAAAAATAGCTGAAGAAAAATTACCTGATTTGAATACGAATGATATAGAAAAGGCAATGAAGATTGTAATCGGTACAGCAAAAAGCATGGGGGTAAAAGTTGAAGAATAGATTATAATATTTTGATGAAAGGAAGGTTAATAATAATAGATGGGATAGATGGAAGTGGAATTACTACTCAGTCTGAGCTTCTTTATAAGTTTTTAAAAAGCAAGAAAAGAAAAGTAGTATTATTAAAAGAGCCTTCAGATAAAAAAATAATAAATCTTATTAAAAAATTTAACAGCCCCTTAATAGAGTTTTTTTTATTTTTAATTGATAGAAAAATAAATTTTGATAAAGTGACTAATTATTTAAAAAGGGGGTATATAGTAATATGCCAGAGATCTTTCCCTTCAACTTTTGTTTATCAATTTTATTTGAGTTTAAGAAATATTTTTGAAGAAAATTTGGTTTATTATTTAAATCACTTAGCAATGAATCATATAACCCCTGATCTTGTACTAGTATTAGATGTAAATATTGAGGAAGCATTGAAAAGACTTAAAATAAAAAAGAAAAAAAGCAAAATTAGTAAATTTGAAAAAAAAGAAATTCTAAAAAAAGCTAGAGAAGGGTATCTTTATTTTGCTAAAAGATATAACTGGAAGTTAATAAATTCTAACCTATCTATTAAAGAAGTTTTCGAAGAAATTAAAAAGGAAGTTTTATCTGAAATTTAACATGGAAAAATTAATACCCAAAATTGGTTTAGAAATTCATTTGGAATTGAATACAGAAAGTAAAATGTTTTGCAGTTGCCCAAATGATCCTGAGGAGACTCATCCAAATATTAATATCTGCCCAATATGCACTGGTCAACCAGGAGTTTTACCAACTGTTAATAAAAAAGCTGTCGAATATGCAATTAAGCTTGCTAAAGCATTGAATTGTAAAATAAATACAATAAGTTATTTTGCAAGGAAAAATTATTTTTATCCGGACCTCCCTAAAAATTATCAAATTTCTCAATATGAACTTCCTCTAGCTGAGAAAGGCTATCTTGAGTTTTATTTAAATGAAGAAAAAAAGAAAGTTAGGATCAAAAGAGTACATTTAGAAGAGGATACAGGAAAAATTATTCACGAGAAAGATTATTCTCTAATAGATTTTAATAGAGCAGGAATTCCTCTTTTAGAAATCGTTACAGAACCAGATCTTAGAAGTTCTGAAGAGGCAAAGAAATTTGTGGAAGAGCTAATACTTGTAATAAGGTATTTAAAAATTTCTGATGCTAATCCAGAAAAAGGAGAAATAAGATTTGAAGCGAATATAAGTTTAGGGTTCGGAGAAAGCTTAGGTGTTAAAGTTGAAGTTAAAAATTTAGGTTCTATAAGATCATTAAGGGATGCAATTGAATATGAGATAAAAAGACAAACAGAAATAATAGAAAAAGGTGGAAATATAATCCAAGAAACGAGGGGGTTTGATGAAGATAAAAGAATAACTTTTTCACAAAGAACAAAGGAAACCGCAGAAGATTATAGGTATTTTCCTGAACCAGATTTACCTCCTCTTATATTGAATCAAAGTTTTATAGATTCAATAACCTTACCAGAACTGCCATTGCAAAAAAGAGAAAGATTAAAAGCAGAATATGGTCTAACATTAAAAGAGGCAGACATTTTAGTTGCTAATAAAGAACTAGCTGATTTTTTTGAAGAAAGCTGTTCAGAAGTTAAAGCAGAAGAAAAAGATTATGATTTAAGAACGATATATAATATTTTGGTTAATGACCTTTTAGGGCTTTTGCAAAAATATCAAAAAAATTTAAACGATTTAGATTTCAAGCCTTCTCAATTTGCGAAAATTTTAATTAAACTTAAAAAAGGAGAAATAAATATAAGGATAGTAAAAGATATTCTAAACAAAGTTGTAGAACAAAATGAAAATCCTGATTCAATTTTGGAGAAAATAAAAATTATTGATGAAGAAGAAATTAAAAAAATAATAGAAGAAATTTTAGAAGAAAACAAAAAAGCTGTAGAAGATTATAAAAAAGGAAAAGAAAGTGCCTTGCAATTTCTTATTGGAGCTTTAATGCGAAAAACAAAAGGTCAAATTCATATAGAGTTAGCAAAAGAATTATTATTAAGCCAGTTAAGTAAGAATGATTAAAAGAAGAATATTTTTTTACATAATTTCAACCATTTTAATAATTTGGATGGGAGTTGCTTTAAATATTTTTGGATTAAACTTAGGAGTTGATTTAAAGGGCGGTCAAATGATAGAATTAAAAACAAGAATTCCTAATTTTGAGAATTTTTTAAGTAAACTTAATATTAAGATTGATAGCGTAATACAGACAAAAGATACAGTTATTATAAAAGGAGAAAATTTCGATAAAAAATTTTTATTAGAAGAAATTAAAAAAATTGATCCAGATGCAGAAATTTTATCTGAAGAAATAATTAGTCCAACTCTTAGCAGAGAATTAGTTAAAAAATCTTATATTGCGATAATCTTGGTTTTGATTGGTATAGGAAGTTATATTTCAATAGTTTTTTGGGAAAAGAAATCTTTAATTCCAGGTTACTTATTTGGGATAATAGTAATTCTAACATTGGCTCATGATGTCTTAAGTAGTTTAGGCATTTTTATAACGATCTCTAAATTTTTTGGTTATGTTCTTGATACTACAATTATTATAGCTTTTTTAGTAATAGCAGGATTTTCTGTTCATGATACTATAGTTGTTTTCGATAGAGTTAGAGAAAATTTGAAAAAAGAAGGAAAAATAAATGAAGAGTTATTTGAGAAAAGTATTAGACAAACACTTAGAAGATCAATTAATACATCTCTAACTACAATATTAGCAGTGTTTCCTTTGTTATTTTTGATCCCAAAACTTCAAGCTTTTATTTTGATATTAATTTTAGGGATTATAATAGGAACTTATTCATCAATTTGTATCGCAACTCCCCTAATATATGATTTGACAAAGAAATGAAAATAGTGCCTTCAATAAATACAGAAAACTTTGAAGAAGCAAAGAGAAGAATAGAATCCCTAAGAGCTTTAACAGCTGAGTTTCATATAGATATCTCGTCTTTAGACTTTACAGACTATCAAACTTGGCAAAACCCAAAAGAATTGGAAAGATTAGATGAAAACTTAAAACTACATGTTCATTTGATGGTTCAATTAAAACCCCAAGAAATACTAAAATGGAATAATAAAAGAATTAAAATTTTAATACTTCATTTTGAAGGATGTAATCTTCCTTTTGCTTTATTAAAATTTGCTAAAAAATTAAAAAAAGAAATAATAATAGCATGGTCACCACATATAGAAACAGAATTCATTAAAGAATTTTTAAGCTATGTAAATGGAATTTTAATTTTAGGTGTTCACCCCGGCAAATCTGGTCAAAGCCTTCTAGAAAATACCTTCAGCAGGTTAGAGAACGCAATAAAGTTTAAAGAGCAATACAAAAACCTCAAAAAAATATTAGTAGATGGGGGAATAAATGAAGAAAACTTAAAAATTTTTTTGAACTATAAAAATTCAATTGATTACATAATAATAGGAAATGCAATTTTTGGTAAGGAAAATCCTATTCAAGCTTACAAATATTTCCTTTCAATTATTTAGATGTACAAATAGTTTCACCAAGTTCTGCATAAGGAGCACAAACCTCTAATCTACCAGAAGCTGGATCATATCTTATGTTATATTGAGTATTATATTCGCCTGTAGTTGTATTAATCGTTCCTCTTTGTGGGTCTAAAGGCATTCTTGGAAGATAAGTAGGAACCAAACAAGAAGCTAGGTCAACTCCTCCTGGAGTAGCAATTAAAGTTGTAGAAGATGGTAATTCCGGTACAGCGTCACATTTCCAAGCTCCTTGATTATCAACCATATTCTGAACAATTGCATTCAAAATAGCAGTTGTATCTGTTTTTCTTTGTGTGTTTCTTGCTTTAGCAAATTGTCGACCAGGGTTTACAGCTACTATTATTGCTCCTGCAAGCAAAATTATTATACCTATAACAAGCAAAACCTCAATTAAGGTAAAAGCCTTTTTGGTTTTCATTATGTATTTTTAATTTTTAAAACTTAATTTCGACCAAGTTAATTTAATATTTAATTATAATATAGTATTTTTTTAGAAAAACCAAAAATAGTGGATAACTATTTTAACTCTAACCACTTTAAAACTTCATAAAAGGAAGTAGATAATGGAAAATAAGGAGGTGGTCCATACAATAAATTTGCATCATATATTAATGTTCTGTATTTGTATCCAGAACAATGGATGTTACCACAAACCCAAGCAAAGCCATATCTTTTATTCGTTCCTATCATACCATATATAGTTATGGAGTTTCTAAGGTATTCTGAACCACATAAAGAAGAATAATATAAACGACCTACAAACCCATTTTGAGCAATTAAAGCTGCATCTATTTTTAAATTATCCAAGCTCTTTAAGCCTACTAAAACATTATTTTGAGCAATAAGACCTATCACATCATCTCCATTATAGTTTGAATAAGTTAAGTTTTGATTTATTATTATATTTTTTCGTTCCGATTCTATATCTGGAAACTTTCCTGCTCCTATTAAAACTCTTTTATTTTTTATTTGACCACTCACCCATACATGATCTTCAATGAAAATTGTTCCATTTTGAGGGATTTGATAATTTCTAATAAAAGTTTTATTTCTTATGCTCCAAGAAGGATTATCGCAATCAGAATATACTCTTGTAACCTTGTATAAATCAAAAGTACCATCTGGCTTTAAGATAATTTCATACCCATAACTATTAGAAGGTCCTATATAAACTCCATTTGTTTGGGCTTCTAATTTTATTTTAGCCAAATCATAAGTAATTCCATTAAAGTCAACCCTTGGAACTCCTACTAATCTTCCTGCTTTAAAAACATCAGGTCTTTGTGGATATGGAGTTGGTGGTAGAGGATCTACTGGATTTTTATGGGTATGAACAGCCCATTCTTGGGGACCGGTGTGATCGGGATCATCATATGTTGTCAGAGCACTAGAGACCAAATTATAAGCAACCCCATCAAATCTTATTCCTTGATTTGAATGAATTTCTCCATATACCTCTGTTCCCTCACCGAACCTAATATTATCATTTACTACCACTGAATATTTTGCAAAAGAAGGTATACCGAGTGTAACTAAAATAGATTTTTCAACATTAGGAAATTCATTTAAAATACCAGATGATTTTATTTTAACTATTGTTGAACCAACCGGAGGTGGTGTAATATCTAGTATGAATTTACCTATTGAATTTCCGAATCTGTCATAAAAAATATGTTCATAAGGACCTGGTCTATTTGTGCCATCCGTAAAATCTTGAGGGGCATGGGCCAAATGCCATCTATAATATTCTATTCCACTTTCAGCAACAGCAAATAATTTCTTTTTTATAATTTCCCTTTGCGTATTTAAAATAAAAGCTTGTATCCAAATTAAAAAACCAGATAAAAGAAAAATTGCTATTCCGCTATATATAATAACATATAAAGAAATTTGTGATTTTATTTTCATTTTCCTCTTAAATTTCTTGGTGTTGCTATTATATAATAATTAATTTCTGGTTTGTTTAAAAACTTTAAAGAAACATCAATCCGAATTGTCCTAATTTTTGAAATATCTACAGGAAAAGTTAAGGGAACTTCTGTTCCCGTATAATTAGCGTCATAATAGGTTATCTTAAATTTATTTACATTATTAATCATAAGCCAAATCTTTTCTTTATTTGAATCATATGTTCCATTTTCAAATCTCGTTATACCTCTTTTTACTTGATTATTTTCTAAAAAATACCTCAGTCTTTCCATAACCCCATCTCCATCTATATCGGTGTAGAATATTATACTAGTTTCATCTGCGCTTTCAATAGGATACCCTCCTGTATTAGATTGATTCATACTACGCAGCTCCTTGATCATATTATTTAGGGTAATATCAATTTCTCTTGTGCCACCTATGTTTAAAACAAAAAATACATTAAAATTTACCAAGTTTAATACAAAAAGAATTATTAATCCAATTAAAGCAGAAATAATAAAAATGGCTATTAATGTTTCCATCAAAGTAAAAGCCCTCATTTTCTTTTTATCAAAAATAAGATTAATAACAAACTTAAAATCACAATTATTCCGATAATTGAAATAATTTTTTTATGAGATGAAACAGATTCTGAAGCAGGCAAAGGTTGAATTATTTTTGGAGAACCCTCTTTTATTTTAATTTCTGTATTATTTTTTGTTTCTATTTTTTCCGAAGAAATTTCCTTAATTTCTTTGCTTTTTATTTCAATTTCACCAGATTTTAGAATTTGTTTTATGTTAGGCCGGAGCTCTTGATAAGCTAGGTAATTATAAACCCCAGGAGAGAAAATATTTAAATCCAAATCATAACTTCCTTCTTTGATAGAATAACTAAAAATAGAAACCTCTGGTCTTTTAATGAAATTAATTTTTAAATTATTGGAATCTGTTTTGATATTCATTTTATTTAAATTTTGGTCGTAATTAATTTCAATATCTGGGGTTTTTAAGCTAGATTCAATTCCTTCATTTATTACATTAATTTCTAAAATTTTAGGTTGAGATAAAAATTTATCTAAAGATTGAGAAGTTTTACCTTCTTTAGTTTTGAAGCTAAATTTATATTCATTTTTATTTTTAAATATGTCTTCTACATAAACTACTCCTTCGTATTCTAAGTTAGGGAAAAGTAAATTCAATGCGCTTATTTCATGATATAAATTAAACATACTATTTCTTATTTCCATCACTATAACACCTGTATCTTTATAAAAAATTTTAAGAGAACTAAGTGCAAATTCATTTGTTTCAAAAGAGACTATTATATTATTGGAAGTTATTTCTTTTATTTGAAAATTAGAAATTTGAGGGGGTAATGTATCATTAATTTTTATTGTTGAAGTAGAAATTGTTGAAGTAGAAATAGTAGGATCTAAGGGGGTTACAAATTCCCCTTCATAAGTTTTGAAATTGCCCCAATAATCTATTATAGAAATTTGGAATTTATAATAAGTGTTATGATTCGTATAAATACTTATTTTACATTTTTTCGTTTCTATAAAACAATTTTCTAAATAAGGATTTGAAGGGATTAAATAAGTTTCATTTCTATTCACATCCCAATAGATAACTTTATATTTTATCGGTTCGTTTGAATTGAATAAAAGATAAACTTTATAAGGACTTTCAATTTCTATTTGTGGATTAAATAATTTAGGCACATCTTGTTCCAAAGATTCAGCAAGCGCTATTTTCAAAGAATAAGCATACTCTTTTCCATTTATCAAAAATTTACCTAAGGAGATTGGTAAAATGCCTTCTTTTTCTTCTCCTTGTAAAATCTCTATCTTGCTTGTATAGTAGATATACATTTCATCTTTGGTTAAATTTTTTATTGATAAATGATAATTTTTTCCGCTTTCTATTTTTAAATTCTTTCCTAAATCTATTCCAAACTTATAACCAAAATAACCTCCTTTTACCTGGGGAATATTGATGGTCTTACTGAATAATAAATGGTCTTCTTCAAAAAGTTGAATATTCACTTCATTAGCTGTACCCGGGTTATCTATCCAAAGATAAATTTTACTTAGATTATCATCAAATATTTTTATTTCTTGCTTAATTTCTTCTACTAAATTTAAATCTAGCTTATTAGTAGTTCGCGGAGAATGAGAAAAATACTCAAAAACTTTTTCAGCTTTGCAAAAAATCGGAAGTATTAAAATAAAAAAAATTAAAAAAAACTTTTTTAACTTCATTGCGGGCTGAGGTTTACAATAATTTGTTTAAAACTTTCTAATAAATCTATATTTGATAAAAATGTTTGATAGCCTTCCTTTTCTACTTTTAATTGATATGTAGCTATATTTAAATTTTTAAATAAAACCTGACCAGGCGGTAAACAATCCGAAGAAAACTGGAAATTGATGTATTTAAAAATAGGCGTTTGTTGAGGATCAAAAGTTTGTAAATAAACTTTATATCTTAAATACCTAAAATTTGTAAATAAAGAAAGACTGGAAATTTCTTTTTCTTCAAAATATGAATTTGAGGTGCCATCTGGTCCTATAAAATTCCAAGTAGAGTTATCATTATTTACTGCAATTTGTAATTTTATGTCTGTTTGTGAAGCTTCATCTCCATCCCAGTTTATTTTTAATAAATCAGTTCTTGATCCAAAATCAATAGTATTAGATATTAACCACTCTTGTGTATTAGTTGGATAACCATCTGTCAAATATTTTAATTTTATATAACCATTACTATCAATTTCTATATTTTCTGATTTTTGAGAATAATTTTCTAACCAGTTATTTTCATAATACTCTTCTGTATTTGTAATTAATGTTGAACTATAGTTACCACTAGATAAGGTAACTGATGCAAATTTAATAGGTAATCTATTTGAATCAATCACTTCTATTAATAAATTAGAAGAGGTGGTTTCTTTTGGTATTAAAATTAAATCAACATCTTTAGTAGTACTTGGAAGAACAACTAGGGGCCAAATAGGGTTGCTGCCTCTTAATATGTATCCATTGCTTAAGATAGAAAAATTATATTCATCCCATTCTATATTTTGTAAAAATTTTGTGCCATCAATATTTGTAGAAGTAGTGGTTGAAAATTTTATAACATCAGGATTTTTACCAATTAATTTTGTTCCACTGACTCTTAAATTAATATTTCCTATGGGTCTGCAGAATTTATCTTTTGTATTTATTCTCAAATTACTTAACTTATCTATAGCTAATGTAACTACGGTTAAAGTTTGCTCTTTTACGGTTGCATGAGGGTTGAGAGGGTTGGGGTTTTCTGGATCACCTGGAGTATAAGTTTTTTCTGTTGAATATCCATCTTTATTAATTGTAATTTCATAAGCATTAGTTCCTGTAGGTATATCTATTAATGGTAAAATGCCATCATTATTTGTATAATCTTCAATTAAAATAGGTGGATTTATTTGCTTATTTAATACAATAACCTTAGCCTGTGGTATAGGTTCACCTTTTGAGTTTATCGCTTTAATAAATAAAGATCCATTGTTTGTAGTCACTTCCAAATTTTTAGGCGCTACTAAGGTTGTTAATTTTTGAGGTTTAAATTTGACCCCACAATTGAGGCATTCTATTTCTAGTTCAACCAGCTTATAATCAGCAGGAGCTAAATCTTGAGGAGTTGAAGTAACCGTGCCATCAAAAGGATCATCTATATTTCTTATATAATAAGAAACCACAAAGTTTAAGTTGCCTAAACTTATATATTTTTTTCTTTCAAGTTTACCTCTTGGATAGCCATCTTTTATACCAATGTCTTCATACTTCATATTTCTTATTATTTCTAATTCACTTTCTAAAATATTTAAAGCCTGAAGTGTAAGCCTTAAAGATGTTGTCATTTTTAAAAAATTTATAAAAGCTCCGTATATAAAATACCCTAAAAGCACTATAAAAACAATGGTTATTAAAATTTCTAAAAACGTAAAACTAAGGTTGGATTTTTTCTGATAATTCATATATTGGTAGTATAATAGAAATTGCCATAAAACCAATTGTTGCTGCGATAATTACTAATATTAAAGGCTCTAATATATTTATAAATCTTTCTAAAAATGTGTCTACATCCTCCTCAAAGTTTTGGGATAAGTATCTTAAATTTTTTTCTAGATTTCCTGTTCTTTCGCCAATTTCAATCATCTTTACAAAATTATAAGGAAATAATTTTGGAAATTTTTCTAAAGACTCATTTAAAGGATAGCCCGATAAAACATTTGATGAAACATCTATTAAAATTTTTTTATATACATTATTAGTTAAAGCATTTCCAGCAATTTCTATGCTTTCTACTATTTTAAGCCCACTTCCTAATAATAAGCTTAATATCCTAGAAAATTCAGCAAGAATATATTTTTTAATTACATCCGAAAGCAATGGTAGATTTAATAAAAATAAATCAATATAAAATTTTGACTTAGGAAATCTTAAGGCAATAAAAAATGATAAAATAAATATAATTAAAAAAATTATCAGCTCAGTTGTATTGTTTATTAAAAAATAAGAAACCTTTATAAAAATTTTAGTAGTAAGAGGCAATTCTACTCCTAGATTTTCGAAGATAGGTAATATTTTAGGAAAAACAAAATACAAAACGAAAATTACTAAAACTACCATTGTTGTTATTATGAAAGTTGGGTAAATCATGGTAGTAATAATTTTTCTTTTCAAAGCTCCTATTTGTGCTAACTCATCAGCTAATTTGTCTAGATTTTCGGGGAGCTTCCCCGTAAGCTCTCCTACCCTAATTATATTTACAAAAAACTCACCAAATACATTTTTAAATTTATTTAAACTATTTGATAAAAATTGCCCTCTTTGAACATCTGAAATAGTTTCGTTTAGAATATAAATTAAAGTTTTAGATTTTGTGTTATTTTTTAAAATCTCTAAGGCTTCAACAATGCTAATACCGCTTTTTAACAGCATCGATAAATTTCTAACAAATAGTATTTTCTCATTTAAAGAAATTCTTAGAAAAAAAGGTTTTTTATTCATGAATAACTCTTAGAATTTCTTCTATAGTTGTAAGACCTTTTACTACTTTATCAAAACCGTCTTGAATCATTGTTTTCATACCCTCAGAAACAGCAATAGACTTTATTTCATTGCTATCTGACCTTTTCATGATAGCTGTTCTTATTTTATCAGTGATAGGCAATACCTCGAATATCCCTAATCTTCCATAATATCCAGTATTATTACATAATTCACATCCTTTTCCTATATAAAACTTTTGTTTTTTAATTTCTTTAATATTTTCTAACGTAAGATCTAATCCAATAGTTTCTAAAAATGATAATATTTCTGTTGTTGTGAATTTTCTTTCTTGTTTACAGTTTTCACAAATTTTTCGTACTAATCTTTGTCCTATAACTATATTTACCGTAGAAGCAATTAAAAAAGGTTCCACTCCCATTTCTAAGAGTCTTGGTAAAGCAGTTGCTGCGTCATTTGTATGTAAAGTTGACAAAAGTAAATGTCCAGTTAAGGCAGCATTGACAGCAATATCTGCTGTTTCTTCATCTCTTATTTCACCAACCATGATAATATCAGGATCTTGTCTTAAAATAGCTCTTAAACCAGTACTAAAAACTAAACCTACTTGAGGATTAACTTGTATTTGTGTGATACCTGGTATGGAATATTCAATTGGATCTTCTAATGTAATTATAGAAACAGCTCCTGTATTTAAAGTTTTTAATATCGTATATAAAGTAGTAGTTTTACCAGAGCCAGTAGGTCCCGTTACAAGTATCATACCATAAGGTTTTTTAATAGCTTTTTTAACTTCTTTTAAATCCCTTTCAGAAAAGCCAAGAGTTTCTAAGGTAAAAGATGTCTCTTTTGATACTAATAATCTTAAAACAGCATTCTCTCCAAAATATGTAGGCATAATAGAAACCCGTATATCAAATTCTGAGTTTGAATAGGAGTCAAAAAACTTAAAACGTCCATCTTGTGGTGTGTAGTGTTCATCTGTTCTAAGGCCTGATAATATTTTTATTCGTGAGATTATTTCATCTTGAATTTCTTTAGGAAAGGTAAAAAGTTCATGGATAATACCATCAATTCTTGCTTTTATTAATAATTGATTTTCCTGGGGTTCTATGTGTATATCTGAAGCTCTTGCTTTGTAACAATAACTTATCAAATCTTGAACTAAATTTATAATAGAAATTTCAGAAATAGGTTTTTGTATTTCAAATTCTATTCTGTTTTTTAACTCTTCTATTTTCATAAATTATTTTAATCTTAAATTTAAATCTTCTAAAACATTTCTGAAATTCAAATAAGCAACATAAGGATTTTCATAAGGATTGAAATATTTATGAACATCTCCATCAGCAAACCATTTCGTGCACATATAATAAAAATGATCCGCAGTTTGAAGTTTTCTCCATGTATCTAAAAAATTTTCATCCTTTGATTTTATTCTATTTTCAAGTTGATATAATCTATAAGCGGAATCCTTTTGCATTTCATTTCCTAACCAAGCTGTTAAATCTCTTTCAGTATCAGCCCATGTAATTGGATAATAGGACGAATAAGTGCCCCTTACAGGATATTTTTTTAGTGCTTCTGATAGGGTGGAAAATTCTAAATCTTTATATTTCAAAATTTCAAATGGTAAATTAGCAAGAAATTCAAAGATACCAGTCTCAGCCCATTGGTGCTCTCCAAATGTCTCAAAATCCATAAATAAATTAATAACTTCACCATTACCTCTAAATTGCGCAACCCAGCTTGCAAATTTATCAGCTGTTAATGGCCAACCATCCCAATCTCTAGAAGAAAACCTAAAACTTATGTCATCAGAAAGCTTATAATTCCTTAAAAATATTTTCAATTTGCCTTGTGGTGATTCATATATAAAATTTGGAGAACGCCAACCCAAAATCCAATCAACTCCCTCAGTTATGATTGCATTAAAGCCCAAGTCAGGTAGTATATTTTCTAACTCGTCAAAGTATATTAGCTCTGTGTTAGAAAAAACCTTAGGAATTTGCATGAACTCTTTTTCTATTATTTTTTTATGTAATTCAATTTGTTCTATAAATTCCTTTATGGAAAATAATGAAGAAAGGGAATGATAATAAGTTTCGCCAGTAAACTCTATACACCCTGTACTTGCTACTTTCTTAAATAAATCCAAAACTTCTGGATGCCAAAGCTTAAATTGTTCTATTAATGTACCAGTTAGACCAAAAGAAGCTTTAAATCTAAAGTTTGTTTCTTTTATTAGTTCATATATTAAGTTTAATGTAGGAATATAACATTTTTGGGCAATTCTGTCTAAATACATCTTATTTCTTTCATCATCAAAATAATTAAAGTCCTCACCAATATCAAATACACTGTAATTTTTTAACCTAAATGGTTGATGAATTTTAAAATAAAAACAAATAGAAGGCATTTTTATACTTTGTTTAGGAGATTAGAATATATATTTACAATCTGGTTAGCTCTATCTTCCCAATCAAACTTTGGCAATTCACCAAAAGAGTTTTTTACCAATTCATTTCGCAATGGTTGATATTTTAAAACCCCTACAATGTAATTTGCCATCAATTTTATATCCCAAAAATCAACCTTTAAACAATGATAAAGGTATTCTCCGCATCCAGTTGTTTTTGAGATTATTACTGGTAATTTAAACTTTACGGCCTCTAATGGAACAAGTCCAAATGGATCAAACACAGAAGGAGAAACTAATAGATCAGAATATTTATAAACTCCCCAAAGCTCTGCGTCTCTTAAAAAACCAGCAAATATAACTTTATCTAATACATTATCTTCATAAGCAATTTTTATTAATGAACTTAACATATCGCCACTTCCTACAAATACATATTTGATTTTTGGAACAAATTTTTGTACATATTTTAAAGTTTTAAGAAAATAATCAGGGCCTTTTTGTAAAACTAATCTTCCTACAAATGTAACTATTTTATAACCTTGCTTTTTCAGTTCTATAATAAACTTGGGTTCTTTATTGGGGTATATTTCGAAATCAATTCCATTTGGTACAGGAATTATTTTTTCCGGGTTTATGTTATAAAATTCACTTACAATCTTTTTTGTTAAAGAGCTTACAGTAATTATTAAATCTGCCTTTTCAAAACAATCTTTTTCTAAATTGTAGATTAAAGGATTGGGGCTATTTCCTGTTCTTTCTATTTCGGTTGCATGAACGTGAATTATTAATGGTTTTTTAAGGGCTTCTTTTAAATAAACTCCTGCTACTCCACCCAACCAATCATGAGCATGGATTATATCGATCTTTATGTTATTTTTGACTAAAGTTTGTAAAAGCCTTTTTCCATATGTTAAAACTTCTTCTAAAAATCCTTGTACAACTATTCCTTTATATTTTAAATAACCTTCTAATATTTCAATTTTTTCATCAGCAAAAAGCACTTTAAAGGGGACATTTTTAATTGGTAATTTTTTAGGAAGAGTAAAGATTATGTTTATTTTGTTTTTTAAATGAGAAGCCATAAAAAAACAAGCAACACCCAAACCACCACTGTTGAATGGTGGCAATTCCCACCCAATCATTAATACGTTCATCTAATTATTTTAATAAATTAAAAAATAAAATCAATATAGATTTATTCACATCCTTCGTTTAGGTAAATTTTTCATGAAGTCTTTTAATGGAAGTGTATTTAGAATGTCGCTTTGTGTAGCCCAACCTCTTCTTGCTTGAGCAACTCCTAAATTTAAATATTGATAATGCAAATAAGAATGAGCATCAGAGTCTATTACCATTTTAACGCCTTTTTCTACACATTTTTTTATGTGTTCATCTTTCAAATCAAGCCTATCTGGGTAAGCATCTATTTCTAAGATGGTATTAGTTTTTTTAGCTTCGTCAATTATTTTATCAATGTCAACTTCATAAGGTGGCCTTTTATTAATAACTCTTCCTGTTGGATGAAAAATACAGTCTACATGCGGATTTTTCATGGCTTTTATTATCCTTTCTGTTTGTACATTTTTAGGTAGGTTAAAATGGGTATGAATTGCTGCTCCTACAAAATCTAATTTTGCTAATATTTCATCAGAAATGTCTAAACTGCCATCTTTTTGAATGTTTACTTCAGCTCCTTTCAAAATTGTTATTTTTCCTTTATATTTTTTGTTCAATTCATCAATAAAATTCATTTGTTTTAATAGTTTTTCTTCGTCTAGCCCACCAGTTACAGCTAAAGATTTTGTATGATCTGTGATACAAATGTATTCTAAGCCTAGTTTTATAGCTTCTTCAACCATTTCCTCAATAGAATTGCTGCCATCTGTCCAGTTTGTTTGGATCTGTAGATCTCCTTTTATGCTTCCATATTCTATTAACTCTGGTAATTTTTTTTCTAGGGCAAACTGAATTTCTCCTTGGTTTTCACGTAATTCAGGAGGTATCCACTGGAGTCCTAACTTTTCATATATTTCTTCTTCAGTCTCACCTGCTATTCTTTTGCCATTTTTATCAAATAACCCGTATTCATTTAATTTCCATCCTTTTTTAATAGCAAGCTCTCTCATTTGTATATTGTGATCTTTTGAACCAGTAAAATAAGCTAAAGCAGCGCCAAAACTTTCTTTTTCCACAACCCTTAAATCAACGTCTAAACCGATTTTTAATCTCACCATTGTTTTTGTTGGTCCTTTTGCATAAATGTGCTCAACTTCTGGAAAGCTTACAAAATAATCCATAACCTTTTCTGGGTTTTTAGAGATAGCTAAAATATCAATATCTCCAACCGTTTCTTTTCTTCTTCTATAAGATCCAGCAGGTACTACTTCTTTTATATCAGGATGCTCTTTTAAATAATTTACCAAGCTTTCGACAATCGGTATTATAAATCCTAATACAAATCTTTTGCTTCCTTGCTTAAAAAATTCTATACCTTTTAGAATTTTTTCTTCACTTTGAGCTCCAAACCCAGGCAATCTTCTTATTTTATGTTCTCTACAAGCTTTTTCTAAATCTTCTAATGTTCTAATCCCAAGGGCTTTATATAGCTTATATATAGTTTTAGGACCAACTCCTTCAATAGAAGAAAGGGTTTCTATATCAACCGGCACTTCTTTTTTTAATTCTTCTAATTCTTTAATCTGTCCTGTCTTTAAAAACTCTATTATTTTCTCTGCAATAGACTCGCCTACACCAGGAAGATTTTTTAATCCTTCTTTCCCGACTTTTTTTACAAATTCTTCAATATTTTCGTCTAGAGATTCAATAGAATAAGCCGCTCTCTCATAGGCCTGAGGCTTAAAAGGAATTCCTTTCATTTCTAAATATAATGCCATCATTCTCAAAAGTCTTGCAATTTCTAAATTTTTCATTTTTCTTTATTATTTTATTATATTATTAATTAGAAAAACATGGTCACAGAAAATAAATTAGAAAAAATTAAAAATCTTGCCAAAAAGAGAATTAAAAATTTAATTGTTGTTTTAGAAGATGTTAAAGACAAATTTAACGCTGGGGCAATATTAAGAACATGCGATGCATTAGGGGTTCCTTTTGTGTATTTCATTTTTAATAAAATAGAATTTTATGATCCTTATGAGCTAACTTCAACCTCTGTAGGTTCTAGTAAATGGATTTTGTATAAAATTTTTTCAAAAGATAATTATGAAAATCCTACAATTGAATGCATAGAAAGTTTAAAAAAGGAAAATTTTAAAATAGTGGCAACAGTGGTTAATGAAAAAGCTGAAAACATTTTTGAATTTAATTGGCCAGAAAAAACTGCTTTATTTTTGGGAAATGAAGTAAATGGACTTTCTGATTATGCAATAAAAAATGCAGATTACAAAGTTTATATTCCTATGCTAGGAATGGTAGAAAGTTTAAATGTTTCTGTTTCTGCTGGAATTTTTATTTATGATATTATTTTAAAAAGAAAAATCAAAAATCAAGTAGAATTTCTTGATGAAAAAGAACAAGAAAATTATTTAAAAGAAATCCTAAAAAAACTGAAGTATAATTTTAAATAATGGAAATTTTATTGGTTGTTTTTATAAATCTAATAATAATAAGCTCTGCTTTGGGTATTTTGTATTTTTTTATAAAAAAAGAGTTAGAAATAAGGTTTAGAGAAAAAGAGTATAAAGAGAAAGAAGAAGAACAACTAGCCTTAGAAAAATTAGTTACTATCTCCCAAGAATTAAGAAAGGAGATAGAATCTAAATTGGAAAATATTCAAAAAGAAATTCACGAAAAGCTAGAAAAAACAACGGAAAAAACAGCAAAAATAGAAGAAGTTGCAAGAGTGTTAGAAAATCATTCTTTAGATCTTAGGAATTTAAAAGAAGTCTTAGCAGGGACAAAATCAAGAGGGATTTTTGGAGAGAAAGCTTTAGAAGAAATTTTAAAAGACTTTCCTAAAAATGTTTATGAGAAACAATATAGATTAGGAAGCTTTGTAGTAGATTTTATTTTAAAAATTAATGATACTATTATTCCTATTGATTCTAAATTCCCTTATAGTAGTTTTGTAAAGTTGTTAGAAACAGATTCTGAAGCTGAAAAAGAAAAATTGAGAAAAGAATTAATAAAAGCGATTAAAACCCACATTGATAATATTTCAAGTAAATATATTATTCCTATAAGAGAAACAATAGAATATGCCATTATGTTTCTACCTGCAGAAGGATTGTTTTATGAAATATTGAGTAATAAAGAATATGATGAAATTTGGGATTATGCAAAAGAAAAATCTGTTATAATTTCTTCTCCCAAAACATTTGAAATATTGTGTTCACAATTAAGTTTGATATTAAAAAAACAAGAATTTGCAAGAAATGTTCAAGATATCCTTAAAAGCTTAGCCCAATTAGAAAAAGACATAAATGAGATAACTAGTTATTTAGAAAAAGCACGTTCTCAGCTTTCAAATAGTACTACTAACTTAGAACAGGCTTACAGGGCTTTTAATAGATTTTTGTTTAATTTCAAGGATTTAATTAAAAAAGAAGAAAAATTAAAAACAGTAGTTACCGAAGAAAAGGAAAAGATAAAAACTTTACTTTAGGTCGAAATTTAACTTTTAAAAAAATATGAGAATTGCAATAAATGGATTTGGAAGAATAGGAAGAATTTTTTTCAGAGTAGCATTTGACAAAGAAAATTTCGATATAGTTGCTATTAATGATTTATCTGATATAGAAAATTTGGCTTACTTACTAAAATATGATACTATTTACGGGAAATATGAAAAAGAGGTAAAAGTAGAGAATGGGAAATTAATTGTAGATAATAAAGAAATTTTAGTTTTTAAAGAAACAGATCCTAGAAATTTGCCATGGAAAGATTTAGATATAGATCTAGTGATAGAAGCTACAGGGTTTTTTACAGAATATGAAAAAGCAAAAGCGCATTTAGAGGCTGGTGCAAAAAGAGTTATAATAACAGCTCCAGCAAAAGATGATATAACAATACATTTCACACCTGGACTAGAAGATTTAGAGAAAATCTCTTCATTAGGTGATCAAGCTTTAATAACATCAAATGCTTCTTGTACAACAAATTCAGTAAATCCAGTTATAGCAATTTTGAATGAAAGGATAGGTATAAAAAAGGCGATTCTTACGACAATTCATGCTTACACCAATACACAATCAATTCTAGATAGCATAGTTAAAGGACATGACTTTAGAAGAGGGAGAGCCGGAGCTCAAAATATAGTTCCATCCACTACTGGAGCTGCAGAGGCTACGATAAAAGTTATTCCAGAAATGAAAGGAAAATTTGATGGAATTTCAATTAGAGTACCAGTTCCTATTGTTTCTTTATCTGATATTACAATGGTTATGAAAAGAGAAACGTCTGTTAAAGAAATTAACGATATATTTAAAGAAGAGGCAAATTCACCAAGATGGAAAGATATCATAAAAGTAATTGAAGATCCAGTGGTTTCCAGTGATATTATTGGTGAACCATATGGAGCAGTGATAGATCTTACTTTGACAAAAGTTGTTGATGGTGATTTAGCAAAAGTTTTTTCTTGGTATGATAATGAATGGGGTTATTGTGCAATGCTTTTAAAACATATACAAAAATTACAAGAAATAATTCATTGAAGCTCTTTTAATTTTTCTGCCTCTTTTAATTCCTTATAAGATAAATAAAGAAAAAGTCCTAATAATGCAAAAGTGTTTAATGGTGCTAACCAAAAAGGATAATGCTTACCGAAACTTTCAAGAATCATTAAACTACCCAGCATACCAATCGAATACATTGCTCCATTTTTTAAATAAGCAAATTTTGTTACTAAATCGATTCCTTTGATTGTAAATTCTCGTACTACCAAAGCTCCTAAGCCGTTACCAATAAGAATAAGAGGGACAGATAGAGTAAACGCAAAAGCTCCTATTACTCCATCAATAGAAAAACTTGCATCAAGAACTTCGAGATAGAGAATTTTACTCCAAGCACTTAGGTTCGGATTAAGTAATTCTTTTTCTTTTTCTTCTGCATTTTTCTTAAATCCATCAGTAATAAAAAATACCGTAGAACCTATTGAAAAAGTAAGAGCCAACTTCGGATTAATTTTGAGAGAAACAGCAATTAAAATAGTAAATACTATTGAAGCAATTGCATAAAACCATATTGATTGTCGATGGATGAACCTTTCGACTAAAAAAGCATATTTTTTTTCTTCTAAAAAAAGCCATCCTAAGAAAACAAATAAAAGATAAATACCTCCTGCTGAAAGCAAAAGGCTTTGAGATTTTTCGATATAATTTTGAATTGTAGGGTCATTTGAAAAGACGAATGTAATTATTTGGGCAAAACTTAATTTTGGATTGGTTAGCCAAACAATTAAAAAAGGTAAAATACCCCTCATTAAAAAGACAGCAAAAAGTAAACCCCATAAAAGAAAAAATTTCCTAAATCTTTCAGGTAATGTTTTTAGAACATGAGCATTTATTACCGCATTGTCAATTGAAGAAATTATTTCAAAAAGAGATAATCCTAAAATAATTATTAAGTATTCAAAAAACATTTTATTTTAATTTATTATATTATAATGAGGTTAAAAAGAAATTTTTTTGAAAGGAGTACTTTAAAAGTTGCTACAGATTTATTAGGGAAATTTCTTGTCAGAAAATATAAAAATAAATTATTGATTGGTAAAATTGTTGAAACAGAAGCTTATATTGGTCCGTATGACAAAGCTTCACATGCATATTCAAAAAAAGAACAGCCTTTAAAAATAAAATCAAAAATCTTAAAAGAAAATTGGGAAAGAATAAAACACTATATTAATAACCCCGAAATTTTTAAAAAGAGAATTTTAAATTGTAGAAAATGCAAAGTAACGTCAAGAAATTTAGCTGAATATTTAAGAGGAGGGCATATTTACATTTATTTAGTTTATGGAAATTATTATCAATTAAATATAACAACTTATAAAGAAGGTTATCCAGAATGTGTTTTAATAAGAAGCCTAGAGCCTATTTTGAATCTAAAAAATCCTAAGGGGCCTGGCAACTTGTGCAAAGAACTTTATCTTGACAGTTCTTTTTGGGGTGAAGATTTGACTAAAAGTAAAAGAATATGGCTAGAAAATGAGACAAAGCTAGGTAATTTTGCTTATAATAAATCAAAGTTTAAAATTATTAAAGCAAAAAGGATTGGTATAGATTATGCCGAAGAATATAAAGATAAATTATGGAGGTTTTATATAAAAGATAATAAATGGGTAAGTAAAAAATAGGGTCGAATTAAAAACAATTAATCAAATGGAAAAATTAGTTGGGAAAGTAAAACATTTTTATCCTCATATTCCAGCAATGATACTTGAACTTGAAGATGATCTTAAAATAGGGGATGAAATAATTGTAAGAAAAAAGAATGGAGAAGAGAGATTTCGCCAAGTTATTGAATCAATGGAGATAGAACACAAAAAAATTCAAGAAGCTAATGTAGGCCAAGAAGTTGCAGTAAAAGTCATTGGGAAAACAAAAGAAGGAGATCTTGTTTATAAGGTTATTTAATTTATTAATTTAATATAGCAAAAAGTTGTAGTAAGAAAGTTATTTTTTAAGAACGCTATCAAGAAAAGGTTGGATTTTTTCATCCCCTGTAAATAAGCTAACCAAATTGATGAGATCCTCTTTGTTTAATTTTGGTAATCGAAGAGGAAGTTGTAAACCATAAAAACGAGGTTTTGTTATTTCTTCCAATAATTTTTCAGTTTCAAATTTTTCTAAATTTGAAGGACTTAGAAATATTGTAAAAAGATCTTCAGAGATTACTTTAATTTTCATAAACTCTCCTTCTATATAATTTTTAAAAACAAACCATAAAATTTTTCTTTTAAAAATATCCTCATGGATTAAAAATCTTAGACTTGTATCTTTTTCTTTAATTTTCTTATTATAATAATTAATCCACTCTCTTAACTTTTTGTTCACGTTATTTTCTTGGATTTCTTTTAAAGTTACATCCAATTGTGCCCTTTCTTCGTTTTTTAAGTGAGCGAAATAATTAACTAATTCTAATAATTCAACAAAACCTTCCCAGTTTAAAATCGAATTTTCAAGATAATTTTCTATTATTTCTCTAATCTCTTTTTCTCTACTTTTTACTTTTAGGTAAAAATCAATAATTCTTATCCTTTTTATCAATTTTTCAGAAATAGGAGACCATCTTGATTCTTCGTGTCCCATATATTTTGCTGTTTGAATCAAAAGTTTACTTCCCTCCTCATCAAAAAGAAATCTTAATGTATCACTTTCAGATCCTTCTCCTTCAACTTCAAAAAATCTAAATCTTTCTTGAGAAGCTTCCTCTTTCCTTTCTTTTTCATCCATCAAACCCAATTTTATTCTTATATCATCAAATTTACCATACTCAGCTCCTATATGAGTTAATTCTCCTAAAATGCATACTAGAAAAAGAAATTCGCCTATAGCTTTCTTTTTTCTTTCTTTTATGTTTTCTAAATCTTCTTTGCTTATTCCAAGTGTTTCTAAAAGTGGTGCAAGAGCTTCAAAATTGTTTAAAAAAATATTTGCTAAATTTGTGTTGATGTTGTTAATTTTCTCTTCTATATCTACTAAGCCTATTTCTTCAAAAAATTTTTTATAGTCCCTTAAAATGGAAATTACCACACATTTTGCTTCCTCAATAAGTATACCCCTTAAATTTTTCTTAAAACCAGAAAACTCTTTACTAAGAAAATTCTCCAAGTTATTTTTAACTTCGTCTTCCCAATTTTCCTTTTTTAAATATTCCATTAGTTCTATATGAAATTCAAGAGAAGTTTCAAATTTCTTTTTTAAATTAGGAATGATATCACATAAAGATAAAGAAAAACTTCCAAAGTATATTCTATCTGGTCTTTCACTTTCAAAATCTTGATAATATACAGGATAATAAAAAACTTTATTAGGTTCTATTGCTTGAGATATTCTTTTTTGAGCTAATTCTAAATAATCTATGGCCCTTGGTCTAAGATGTAAAGTGGTAGAAATATATTCTATGTTCTCTCCAAAGACCTTTCTTATTTCTTCTTTAATTTTTTCAAATCTCTCCTTTGTAATTTTCTTTTGTTCAATTAAAACCTCAATATCCCTTCTTATTCTTTCTTGCTTTTCTGCTATAAATTTTCTAAAGAGATCTAAACTTCTTGGATATTCATACTCCTTATAGATGTCTTCAATCATGGTTTGAATAAGATATTATAAACTTTTTAAAAACAAATTAAAAGAATTATTAAAAAGTATATATTTAGGCACTTTAAATTTTTTTAGGTTTTTAGAAAAATCTAAATAATTAGATAACCCTTTGTAGTCTTTATTAAACTTAAAACCGAAAAAATCTGTGCCTATAGCTAAATTATTTTTATATTTATCTTTTGCATATTTTAATGCCTGATGCCAGATTTTAAAACTTATTTCTCCATTTAAATTTATAGAATATGGTAAACATGTTAGACCTATCAATCCTTTATTTTTGTTTAAATTATCTAGCAAATCATCTGATAAATTTTGCTCAAAGTTTACAATCTTTTGTATACCATTATGAGAAAATATGATTGGTTTTTTGTAATACTTAAAAACATCTTTAGAAGTATAGATTGATGAATGGGCTAAATCAATTACAATTGGTAGTTTTTCCAAGATTTTTATCAACGCTTTACCTTCTTCTGTTAAACCAGATTTGGTTATAGTTTTTAAAGAGGTAGAGAATTTAGAATCAATATTCCAATTTAGACCGAAGACCCTTATTCCGCTTTCGTATATTTTATAAATATCCTCGATCTTATTTATGAAATTTAAGCCCTCGACACCTAAGATAATACCTATTCTTTTGTTTTTCAAATTATTTTTTAAGTCATCCCTATTTAATATTATTTCAAAAACATCAAATTTCTTAATCCACTTAACAAAACTTTCCAATCTTTCGAAAAATTTATTTATATTAATTGGTTCCCACTTATTTTTCTTAAATTCAAATGGAAAAATATTTACGACAGCTATTTTAAGATTAGATTTTAAAAATTGAGGGATATCTCCGTGTCTTTTAGTATCCAAAATTTCCAAACTTTTAAAAGTCATATTAAGAAATTCAGGATATCGATAATAAATCTCAAGATCTAAATGTAAATCAAAAATTTTCATTTTCTAATTTAATTTTTCTATTTTATCCAAAATATGCTTAAAATTATCTACAATTTCTACTCTTAAGTTGTGAAAATGTATACTTTCGTTGACTTCTACATAAATTTCTATTAAGCTTTCAGGATGTATTTTATTTTTTAAATTTTTAACAACAGTATAAACCAAATCTCTTGCAGCATCTTCACAAAATTGTTCTTTAATAAGGGCTTCTTTTATAAACTCAAATTCATCTTGTCCGCTTAAAAGCTCTCTTGTTATAGATAATGTTTCATCCAGTATTTCATATAAGTCTTGATAATTGATATTATTATTCAGGTCCTCAATACATAAAGTAGCCTCTCCTAAATTGGTATGTGTTCCAAAGCTTATATGAGATGCTAATTCATAAATTTCTTCATTTTTAAACCCTAACTCTTTAAGTTTATTATAAAATTCCCTAATAGCCCATCTTTGTGGGCAAGGACATGCGTTCATAAATGGAGCTTTTATTCCTAATTTATAGATAAATTTATTATCCTCTTTCAATTTTCCATAAAAAAGAATTTTTAAAATCTCATGAGCCAATCGTCCAGAAGAATTTTTGTTAATTGTTTTTTCATAGTTAAACTCAACTTCTATCTCTCCGCCTTTCCTATTTTGAAGTTCAGCAGCATATTTTATTAAACTCTGAGCATATGTTTTTAAATCTGTTCCAGCGTTTTGAAATTCTTGCATTGCTTTTTCGATCCTTGACATATGAAGCCCTCTTTGATTTTCGGGTAAGTCAAAAAATATCTTAATATCTGCTTCTACCTCAATTATTTTGTTGTCTTCAAAAATATCTCTAATTTTTATTTTGTGTTTTCTATTAGTAACACCGACTTTTTCTAAATAAAAAGGGTTCTTAGGAATAGAAGCAGGGATATCTACAAAAGATTTTTCATTTATATTTTTAAAATCATTAATATTTTTGATTTTTAAAATATTAAAATCTGCTAGACCATAAATATTTCCGCTTCTAGTTGTCTGTTTAGTTTTATTTCTTAAATTATTGAAAATTCGCCTTACCATAGATTAACTTTTGAAATTAATCATGACCTTTTAGAATAAATAAAGCCGGCGGGGTGCCGGCTTTAGAACACTTTTTATATTTAAAATTAACTAACCGGCACCCCTCCGGCCTTTAATAATAAACAAAATCAATATCCAATTATTTATTAAACTTTTATGCATTATTTTAAAAATTTTAAATAAATAATTTTTGTCTGTCAAGGGAAAACTTGTAAATTTCGGAGGGGGTGGGATTCGAACCCACGAGACCCTAAAAGGGCCACGGCTCTCCAGGCCGTCCCGTTAGACCACTCCGGCACCCCTCCATCCTATATTTTAAATTATATAATTTTTTTATGGAAGAACTTTTAAGAAAAATAGAAAAACTTGATGAAGGCGCTAAAAAAATTTTTGATAGAATTTATGAGGTTCGCATAGAAGAAGCTCAACAGTATTTTCCAAATAATCTGAAAGAAAAATTTAAGGAAGCTGAAAATCAAAGAATAATCATTTTCAAGAATAAAATTTTAAATCAAGAAACTCATTTTAATATTTGGAGAGCAAAAAGGAAAGAACCTAAAAAGGAAGAAAAAGAAGGTTATAAATATGATCCATTTTGTAATCCTTTAGAAGAAACTCCCTACGATGATTTAGGAAGGTTAGAGAATGAAAAAGCTATAACTGCATCAAATTTGGCGAAAATATCTAGAGACCATTCTCTCATTATTTTTAAAGAGCATAATAAAGAAAATATTTCAAAAGAAGATATAAGAAAGGCGTTAGAAATTTCTATAGAATGGTTCGGAAGGAAAAATGGAAGAGTTAATATTTTGATTTGGAATTTAGGATTTAGATCAGGAGCAAGTATAGAACATCCACATTTTCAGATTTTTTCTTTTGACTATCTACCAGCAAAAATTGAATATTTTTACAAAAAAATTTTAGAGTATGAAGAAAACTTTAAAACTGTGTATTTTGAAGACCTTTATAAGCTTTATGACTTATTAGGCCTTTCTTACAAGTTGAATAATTTAAAAATTTTTATAAATCTTACTCCGTTTAAAGATAATGAATTAATTTTTATTTTTGAAGATTTAAAAAATTCTTTAGATGAAGTTTCAAATTTGTTAAGTGCTTACAAAGAAGAAGTAGAAAACTTTAATTTGCTTTTATGTGAATCTGCATCTATTAAAATTGGATTTTTAGTAGATAGGGGAGAAAGTTCAAAAATCAATTCTGATATAGGGGCTTTAGAAATTTATGCTTTTTCTGTAGTAGGTTTTGACCCCTTAGAATTTTCAAAAACTTTATTCCCCAAGCTCCATTAATGGTTTAGGAAGTTTTAGATCTTCTGAAGAAGTTGGCGTAGAAGTACTTTCATTTGGAGTGATGTTTAAATTTAGTATATTTAAGGGATTTGCTTTTAATGCTTCTTTCGGTTTTTCTGGAGAAATTCGTGTAGGATTAGGTCTTGTAAAACTTACAGGAAGCAAAACAAAGTAAGCAACAGTACTTACTACAACTATCCAAACTAAAATTTTTGTTACATTTTTGTAATCTTCCATTTTATTTTAAAATTTTAACATTTAAATTTTTAATTGTCAAAAAAATAGCTAATATCAAAATTCCTAGAAATGCTATTACTGGACCAGGAGGAAGGTTCAAAAAATAAGAAATAAATAAGCCATTAATTCCAATAAGCTCCGCCCATAAAATTGAATTTAAGACTAGCCCTTTAAAAGATTGAGAAATTAATTTTGAGATAGATACAGGAAGAACTAGAAGTGAACTTACAAGAAGCACTCCTATCATTTTTATGCTTACTCCGATTACTATAGAGAGAATAATAATGAAAAATAAATTTATAGCATCTACTTTTATATTTTCTGTATAGGCTAAGTCTTTATTAATGAAAGTTAAAAGAGTATCTTTCCCATATAGTTTAAATAAAGTTAAAACAGCAGAAAAAATCAAAAATAAAACTATGACATCTAATTTATCTATTAAGAGAATGTTTCCAAATAAAAAACTAATTAAAGAAGATTTTGCAAAAGAGGTGCTTAGTATTAAAACACCGCCTGCTATTCCTAATATTGCCATTATCATTATCAAAAGATCATAATTCAATAAAGATTTTTTCTCTATTAAGAAAATTAAGATAGCACATAGTATTAAGTAAAAAATAGTTGTAAAAAAATAATTTAAGCCCACTAAAAAACTTAGTCCAACTCCCAATAAAGAGGAATGAGCTAATGCATCAGCTATAAAGACTCCCCTTTTTAAAATCAAAAAAATTCCTAATATAGAAAGAATAGAACTTAAAAGTATCATTGAAATTAATGCATTGTGGAAAAATGGATAACTTAAAATTTCAAGCATTATTTTTCAAATATCGGTAAATTACCATTTGCCAAATAATAAAGCATAGCACCTCCTCCGGTTGATAAAAATGTATTTTTATCATTTTTAAAAATTTTATTTGCTATTGATAAAGTTTCTCCTCCTCCAATTATTTTTTTGTTATTAATCTCCTTTAAACCTTTGGCAAAGGTTAGGCTGCCTTTTTTATATTCTTTTTTTTCTATTTTCCCCAATGGGCCATTCCATATTACAAGTTTTACTTTCTTCAACTCTTCTAGAAATATGTTTATGCTTATATAACCTGTGTCATAAATAATATCAGTTCCTTTAATTTCTCCTAAATACAAATGCCCTCTTTGAGTTATAAAATCAAAAGGTAATAATAACTTAGAAGAATAAAATTTTTTTATGTAATTTAAATATTCTTCATCAAATATCGAAGAACCTACTTCAAAGCCTTTAGCTTTTAAAAATGTATTAGCAAGGCCACCTACCAAAATAATTAATTCAGCCTTTTCTAAAAATTTTTCTATTAATTTTATTTTTGTTTCAAATTTTATTCCTCCAATAACAACACCTACACTTTTATTTTTTTTAAAAAATTCAAAAACTAAATTTAGATTATTGATTTCTTTTTCAAAATTTAAACCAAAATAATAAGGAATGAATTTTTTAATTTTATCTAAAGATGCATGTTTTCGATGGCTTGTAGAAAAGGCATCATTTATGTACAAATCTCCTAATTTGCTTAGCTCTTTTGCAAATTTTTCATCATTTCTTTCTTCTTCTTTAAAAAACCTTATATTTTCTAAAATAATCAAAGGATATTCTGGCACATTCAAACCAGGACGCCAATAAAAATATTTGATATTTTTAAATATTCTTTTTAAAAAAGGTAATAATTTTCTTATTGAAAATTCCCTTTCTTGCTTTTTAGGTCTTCCAAAATGAGTAATTAATATTATTTGCTTTGCTTTATTTTTTTGGAGAAATCTTATAGTTTCCAGGCTTTCTTTTATTCTATAGTCATCTAGTATCTTTCCCTTTTTTATTTCGACATTATAATCAACTCTTAACAAAATTTTTTTATCTTTTATCAAGTTTTTATTTTTTCTAATTAAATTTCTTTCTTTCAAAATTATCATCAAATACAATTATAAATCAATATTCTCTGTTGATCTATACTGAATAGCTTCGCCGATATGGTCTTTTTCTATTTTATCTTTATTTTCTAAATCAGCAATAGTCCTTGCAACCTTTATTATTTTATGTATGCTTCTTAGAGAAAGCTTTAAGGAATCTATTGATTTTTGAATTAATCTTTCTGCTTCAAATTCCAATTTACAAAACTCCTTGATTTCTTTTAAATTTAATTCGCTGTTGAATTTGCCTTGTCTTTTAATTTGTTTTTCTTTCAATTCTAAAATTACCTCTTTAATTTTATGAAAATTTATCGAATTATCTTTGAATACTTCTTCACTTTTTAATCGTGGTACGTTTAATTTCATATCAATTCTATCCATTAAAGGCCCAGATAATTTTTTATGATATTTTTTAATTTCAGATATTGTGCAAATACATTCTTTTTCGTTATCTCCATAAAATCCACACGGGCAAGGATTATAAGCAGCTACAAACATAAACTTAGCAGGAAATTTTATGATTTTATTGCTTCTTGCAATAGTAATTTCCCCATTTTCTAAAGGTTCTCTTAAGCCCTCTAATACATCTCTTCTGAATTCTGGTAGCTCGTCTAAAAATAAGACCCCTTTATGTGCTAAAGTAACTTCTCCTGGTTTAGGGTTTTGGCCACCACCTAAAATTGCTACTGCAGAAGCTGTATGATGTGGGTTTCTAAATGGTGGATTAAGTATAAATCCTTCTTTTAGTTTATTTGCAGCACTATATATGCTTGTCACCTCTAAACTTTCTTCATAGTTTAACCTTGGCAATAAACTTACAATATTTCTTGCTATTAAAGTTTTACCTGTTCCAGGAGGCCCATAAAGGATTAAATTATGTCTTCCCGATGCTGAGATGATTATTGCTCTTAATAGAAAATTTGTAATTTTTATAAACTCTAATTCATCAAAATTCTCTTCCATCTCTTCAAATTCTTCGTTTTTAAAAGGTTCTTTTTTATTCGTCCCTTCTAAATGGTCTATAACTTCTTTTAATGAATCAAATAGATAAAGATTTTCTATTTTTAAAAATTTAACTTCATTAAGATTTTCCTTTGGTAGATATACTTCTTCAAAATACTTATGTAAAGATAAAATAATAGGCAAAGCACCTTTAACCTTTCTTAATTTCCCATCTAGTGAAAGTTCTCCTAAAAATAATATTTTCTTTTTAATTTGAGAAATTTGTTTTGTTGATATAAGAAAACTTATAGCTATTGCTAAATCTAAAATAGACCCCTCTTTTTTAATATCTGCAGGAGCTAAATTTACTATGATTTTTCTATTGAATTTTAAAGGAGGTTTTGCATTTATGCTTTTTAAAGCTAATGTTATTCGCTCTTTTGCTTCTTGTATAGCTTTATCTGGAAGTCCAACAATAGAAAATGAAGTTAACCCAGGCAATAAACCTGTTTCAACTTCTACTATTTTTCCTTCCAAACCTTCTAAAATTGCTGAAAACACCCTTGAAAACATTAAATAATTTTACTATGAAGTTATCCACAATTTTTGAAAAAGAAGATATTGAATGGTTTAAAATTTTTTTAATTAAAACTAGGTCGCATTAATTTTAAATTAATAAAATGAGTAAAAAAACCCTTAGATTAAGTGCAATTTTACTATTAATCTTATTTTTAGGAAACCTTGGCTTAGTTTATGGGCAAGGAGGAGAATGGCCTATACGCGAACTACCACCAGAATCTGGTTTTTTACAAGGAAGAACTCTAGGTGAAGTTCTTTTACAAGTCTTTACATGGGTTTTAAGAATTCTAATGTGGGCAGCAGGTGCTTTTGCAGTTATATACATAATTTGGGGAGGAATACAAGTTATAATCCAAGCAAAAATTGATGAAGGTAAAAATAGGTTGATATACGGAGCAGCTGGTTTGGCTATAGCATTACTTGCTTGGGCTGTAGTTAAGTTTGTAGAAAATCTTGTAGTTACAGGACAGCCTGGATTTTAAAAATAATAAAAATAAATTGAATGCCTTATCCATTTAATCCAGATTTTGGGATATTTAGCAATAGAATTTTTCCTGTTCCAGTTATTTGCCAAGATTTAACTTCTTGTGCTTTATTAGTTTTTTATGTTGCATTAAAAATTTTGACATGGCTTTCTGGTGCATTGGCTGTAATTATGATTATGTGGGCAGGAATAATTCTTATAGTTCAAGCCCAAAAAGCACAACAAGATGTAAAGAATAGATTAATTTGGGCTTCTTTAGGTTTAGCTTTAGCTTTAATTTCTTGGGGATTAGTTAAACTTATTGAATATACGGTCTCTAATTGGAGAATAGATTTTATATTTAATATAGCTTATGCTCAACAATTAAGTTTTCAACCTCCGAGAATTAATTGCACAGGAATAAATATTTTTGATATCTTAGGAGGAAAACCTACCCCACCTGGCTTATTAGGAAGATGCTTTCTTTGGTTTATTACTAAAATTTTAACAGTTCTGTATACTGTATCTATGCTTTCAGCAATAGGTTTTATAATTTATGGAGGAATGAAGTTATATTTAAAACCAGGCGATAGAGAAGGTTGGAATTATATTACTTGGGCAATAATCGGAGCAATTTTTACAGTTGCTGCTTTTTCAATTGTTAAAGCAATTGAATTTAGTTTAACTCATTAAAATGAAAAAAATTTTACTTTTAGTTATTTTGCTAATATTCAGTAATATCACTTTTGCTCAAGTTACTCAATATTTTAATCCTTTTCAATGGGGCATAAAGACAGTGCAGGGAATAAATGTAGATGAAGGTTTAAGGCGTTTGATAAGAGAAAAAATGGCTGAGCTTTTGAATAATAGATATGGTGAAGGAACATTCGAGGTTAGAGGTAATAGCATTGAAAGTACAGATCCTAACATAAATGTCAATGATGCAGTTAGAGAGACTTACGGAAATTGGAGTAACTTAATAATAGAGGCAGCAGAATTAATTTTAATAGATCCACCTCCTAGTTTACAACAATACCGAGGATTTAAAGTATTGAATGTACAAATAGAAAATGGTCAGCTGGAAAAATTATATATAGCTCCATCAGAATATCTAAGAGGATTTCCTACTATTCGTGAATGCGAAAGAGGAATTGGTCAATGTTTGTTGTTTCTTTTTGATAAAGGCTTAAGGATATTATATACCTTATCTCTAGCTTTAGGGGTTTTGTTTTTAATGTGGGCTGGCATTTTATATATTACAAAACCTAGCCAAGTTAGTGATGTTCATAAAAGAGTCCAATGGGGGATAATAGGTATTGTAGTAGGAATTGTTTCATTTACGATTGTTATTGGAGTAGAAAGATGGTTAACAGGTGGTTTAGCATTACAACCACCTTCTGAACTAGGTCCAATTACTACAGACACTGCTCAACCTATTCCAGATATTACTCAACCCATTCCAGATACTACTCAATCTATTTTACCTAGTGGCACTGCTTCTGGTACTCTAATAATAGATACAAATACTGCAAAAATAGATGAAAATGGAAGATTTTTTGTTTTTGTTTCTTCTAAGGATACATGTGAATTAACGCTTACTTTTTACAATAAAACAAAAGGTAAAAATTTGTTTTCAAAAATAGAACCTAATATTTTTGGTTCCCAATATATAGAAGCTGAGCTAGGGAACCATATTGAGCCAGGTGATTTTGTAAGAGTTGCATTCCAATCAAATAACTGTAATTTGAATATTACCTATCTTGATATTCAATATCGACCAAAAGTTGAAGTTGTTGTTGAGGAGCTACCAAAATTAACAATAAAAGGAGACAAACTTATAATTTATGCTTCTCAATATATAAGGGTAGAAATGCCCGATAACTTGAAAGATGCTTTAGAGCAGTTATTAGGAATCACAGTTTTGCAAAGGAATATATATCAACCTCCTTTTTCAATGTATATAGAATATGAAGTTCAACCTACTCCTAAAAAAAATGGGAATTGTACATTATATGGGGTTATGAGGGGAACAAGTGTTTCAAGTTTTAATTTTGATAAAACAAAGGCAACTTCTTTATACCTGTTTAACAGAGATTTCCAAATAACCTTGAGTTATGAAAAGGGAAAATCTCTATATAGAGTTCCTAAATATATTTCTCCTCCAGGTAATACATTAGGATTTTTATATATTCAATTTTATGATTATAAAGGCCAATGTGAAGTTGAAATTACAAATTCAGAATTTCCAGATAAGCCGTTTAGTCAAGTCTTCGATATAGAAACAGGGAAAATTTATACACCTGGAGGTAGTGGTTGGAATATCATTAAGCAAATATTAGGTTTATGATAAGCTTAGTTTTTGCCCAAGCAATTAGGTTTAGAGGGGAAATAGGTTGTGCTCAGCAAGAAGGCATAAATTATTTTATTTGTAAACTCATTGGAGTAATTAATATTTTTTATTGGATAGGAATGGTAAGTGGTATAGGTATTTTAATGTATTCTGGCTTTAAATATATGGTAAATCCAGGGAAAGGATTTAAAGAAGAAGTTCCACTAATTATTGTAGGATTAGTGTTAATAATCGCATCCTTTTCTATTCAAGCTATCCTAATTTCTTTCTTTAAGTAATGTATTTTCCATTTTTGGATAAAATTCTCTCTATTTTGGAAAATTTAACCAATTTTTTATTAAAGTTCGCTCTACTTATTTCTAGTTTTTTTATAATTTATTTAGGTATAAAGACATATTTTTCATCGAAAAACTTTGGTGAAGTTAAAAAAGCATTAATTTATATAATATTGGGATTAATTTTAATAAGTTTAGTATTTCTAAATAAAGAAATAATTTTAAAAACAATACAAACATTTGTACCTTCTTTTAAATAATATGGATGAGATAAGAATAATTCTTTTAAGGATCATAAAAATAATGCAAGTTTTGATAATTTTAGGTTCATCTGCTTCTTTTATTTATTTAGGGGTTTTAGCAATATATCACAAAAAGCTAGATGAGGCAAAGAAATTTTTACCTTGGATTTTATTAGGCCTAATTATCCTCATAACTTCTTATACTATTCCTGTTATCATACTTTCATTTTTAGAGGTAAAAGAAGTTCCTAAGTTTCCATAAATGATTTACTTAGATTATTCTGCTACCACCCCTGTAGATAAGAGAGTTTTAGAAGTGATGAAAAAATATTTTGATAAAGAATTTGGTAATCCTTCAAGTTTGCATAAATTAGGACAAAATGCTTTAAAAGCTATTGATGAATCAAGGATGAAAATTAAAGAACTAATTAGTGCTGATTATTTTAGAGAAATAATTTTTACTTCTTCAGCAACAGAAAGCAATAATTTAGCAATTAAAGGGTTAGTATTTTACTTTTATTTTAGGTTAAAAATAAAACCACATATAATTTCTTCAACAATTGAACACCCCTCTATTTTGGAAGTTTTACGTGATTTAAAAAAATTAAATTTAATAGATTATGATTTAGTGAAACCTGAAAAAACTGGATTAGTAGATCCTAATTTAATTAAAAAATTCATAAAAGAAAATACTATTTTAGTGACTATTCATTATGTAAATAGTGAAATCGGTACAATTCAAAAAATTAAAGAAATAAGTGATATCATTCATGAAATAAATAAAGACAGAGATATAAAGATAATTTTCCATACAGATGCAGCGCAAGCCCCCCTAACAGAAGATATTAGTGTCAAAAAACTTGGAGTAGATATGATGACATTGTCTTCTCATAAAATATATGGACCTAAAGGAATTGCTTGTTTATACAAAAAAGAAAATACAATCTTAGAAAGATTAATTTCTGGTTCAGAACAAGAATTTGGTTTAAGGCCTTCTACAGAAAATGTTCCTTTAATAGTTGGCTTTGCAAAAGCTTTAGAAATTGCATTAAATGAAAGAGTAAAAACAAAAAAGTACTTTGAAGAATTAAGAGACTATTTTATTAAAAGATTAAAAGAAGAAAAAATTAATTTTGAAATAAATGGGGATCTTAAATTTTCTTCACCTAAAATATTAAATCTGTATTTCCCACAAAAAACTGCTCAAGAATTGTTAATTTACTTAGATGAGAAAAATATAATGGTATCTGCTGGAATGGCTTGTAAAGCGAGAGCAAACCAACCAAGCTATATTATTGAAGAAATTTACTCAAATTCAGAGAGATCCAAAAAGAGTATTAGATTTTCTTTTGGGAGAGAGACAAAAAAAGAAGACTTAGATTATGTGGTAAAAGTTCTTAAAGAATTTTTTATGAAGAAATAAAATCTACAATTTTGTGCAAATTTAATCTTTTATCTCCAGTTATTAAAATTAAATCATCGGGCCTTAATAACTCATCTAAAAAATGCAAAAGTTCATGATATTGGTTATTATAAAAATGCTTAGTATTTTCTTTTTCAAATCCATAAGCAACTGCTGAATCTATTGTAAACTTAGATCGAATGCCAAAAGTTATTATAAAGTCGCATATATTCGATAAAATTTCTCCAGCCTCAAAGTGAAAATCTAAAGCATATTTTCCAGAATCAAGGCAATCCCCCAACAAAATTATTTTTCTTTTTGCAGGAATTTTTTTAAAAATATCAATCACTTGCCAAAAGGAAGCCTCAGAAAGATGTAAAGAATCATCTAAAATATAATACCCTTTACTAGATTTTATTAAATTTAATCTATGCTTTAAACCACTAAATTTTTCTAAATAATTACAAATTTCTTCAAAATTAAATCCTAAATGAACCAAAATTGCGCAAGAAGCAAGCGATGCATAAATGATCCCTTTCCCAAAAAGATTCCTTAAAAATATTTTCCTTTTCCCATATTTACTGTTTATTTCAAATGAAGTGCCACAAATTGAAGGAGTAGATTCTAAGTTACATATTAACTCTATATTTTCTGCTCTAAAATCAGAATCTTCGCTCAATCCAAAATATATCACATTATATTTGGATTTCTCTAATAACTCAAGGCAACTTATGTCGTCGTTATTAATAAAAGCATAGCCATTAACACTTAAGTTTTCTATTAATCTTTTTTTTCTTTTTTTGATATTTTCAGGCCCAGCAAAAACTTCCGAAAAAGCTGGCATTCTGCCTATAGAAGTAATAATTAAATAATCTAGCTTAAGGAATTTTAACCAATAATCAATAACTTTTGGTTCTTCAAAACCAAATTCTATTATTAAAATTTCAGGATAACTTATTTTTGTAAGTAAAATCTTCAAAGCTTTTAAAAAATTAGAAAAAGGTTTATACTGTGATTCTAGAATAAAGGTTAAAAAAATAGATTTCTTATGATCCTTATGATAATTTGTAGAATAAACTTTTGTTTTCTTTTCTAAAAAGTGCTTAATAATATGAATTGTTAAACTTTTTCCTGCTGTCCCTGAAACTACTAATATTTTTGGTCTATATTTTAGGTAAATTAATTTTGCTAAAAAATTAAACATTTATTATTTAAAATTTTAACAAAAGTTATCCACAACCTTATTTGACCATTAAAAATTTTAAATTATAATTGAAAAGATGAAAAGTAAAATTTATATCATTTTAGGAATTTTACTTTTGATAACTACTTTCTTAATTTATAGAAATTTTTATTTTGCTAAAGCTGCAAATGGCATTGGTATAGAAATTTATGCACTTTCTTCTCCTAATGATCAAGGGATTGAAATAGAAAATGCAATCTCAGATGATATTTATAAAACAAATATTAAATCTACTGTAGCAAGCGGAACTCTTTTTAGGATAAAATTAGTGGGTGGGAGCGGTGGAAATCTAAGTTTAACTATAAATCAATATTCAACTTCTGGAAAATGTGATCAAATAGGAGGATATGTCTCTAGTACGGATTGCATAATAGAAGGAGTATTTACAAATCCAGGATCACAATATTCAACAGTAACTATTACTTATAAAAAAGACAGTCAATCTGCTTCAGCAAGCTTTTTTGTAGTACCAGCAAGTAATAGAGGCTGGTATTATAAACTTGAACCTGAATCAACTACTACACAATCTACTTCTACTATAACTTATACAATTTATAGCAATAAGGCTTATTGTCCTTCAAATTTACCAGTTCCGGCGGATCCTAGCATTTCTCCATACTCAACTGGTTTTACACTCTTTCCTTCAATTCGATCTGATGACTTTATCAATAATATTAATAATATTTTTGTAACAAGAACTTTAAGTTTAAATGGAGTTCCTACAGGCACTTATTCATTATATTTAAAATCAAATACTCAACAAGTTTCAAATACTTCTACTATCACGGTAAGTCCTCCTCTTAGACTTAGATGCTTTCTCGGTTTTTGCCAATATTATGATGAAACTCGAAACAGATGGGTGAATACTAGTACTTCTGTATGCTCTGGCCAAGGTCTTCGATGTGAACCTGGACAGATTCGTGAATAGTGTATAATAGATTGTATGAAAATTTTAGGATTTGAAACAACTTGTGATGAAACAGGTATTTCCTTAATAGAATTTAAAGAAAATAAAAAACTTGAATTTAAAATTTTAGCTCATAAGTTAAGAACCCAAGTAGAAGTTCATTCAAAGTATGGTGGAATTGTTCCTATTTTAGCTGCAAGAGAACATAAGAAAAATTTACCAATTCTTTTAGATAATTTGATAAAAGAAACAAAAATTAACCTGAAAGATGTTGATTATTTTGCTTTTTCATATGGGCCAGGCTTACCTCCTGCCTTAGTTGAAGGTAAAGAATTTGTTGTAAGATTAGCAAAGAGATATGATAAAAAAATAATTCCTGTAAATCATTTATTAGCTCATTTTTATTCTATTTTAATCTCTAAAAATAAGTTAAACATATGGCAAAAAGTTAGAAAAATAGAATTTCCTGCAATTGGTTTATTAATTTCTGGAGGGCATACAATTTTAGTGCATTTTGAAAGCTTTGAAAAATTTAAAAAATTAGGTGAAACATTAGATGATGCAATTGGAGAAAGTTTGGATAAAGCTGCAAGAATTTTAGGTTTAGAATATCCTGGCGGGCCTAAATTAGAAAAATTAGCAAAAAAAGGGAAACCACTTTTTAACTTACCAAGACCTATGGTTAATCAAGCAAATTTTAATTTTAGTTTTGCCGGATTAAAAACAGCATTTTGGGAATTAGTAGAAGAAGTTAGAAGATTAAACAAATTAGAAGAAGCAAAAGCTGATTTAGCTAATTCTTATCAAAAAGCAGCCTTTGAGACTTTAATAATTAAAGTAAAAAAAGCATTAGATAGATATAGCGTTAAAAGCATAATAGTTACAGGAGGAGTAATATCTAATTTAACTTTAAGAAAAATGTTTTTAAAATTCTTCAAAAATAAGAAAATTTACTTCCCATTAAAAGAACTTTCTACAGATAATGGAATTAACATAGCCTTTGCTAGCTATTTTTTCATAGAAAAAGCCCTTGAACCTGAAAAACTCGACATAAATCCAATAACTACAATATAAAACAAATAATTCCGTACGGAACTATTTGTTTTATGAAGTTAAAAAGAATATTTGGGTTTTTATGAATTACTAAAAAATCCTATTGCAATAAGGTATTTGAAAATTTTGAAAAATTAAATATAATTTATTAACGATGCCAAAAACAAAATCAGCAAAAAAGGAATTAAGAAAGAATTTAAAGAGAAGATTGAGGAATTTAAAAAGAAAGAGACAAATAAAAAGCGTAATTAAGGAGTTTTTAAAAGCCCTAGCCGAAAAAGACAAAGAAAAAGCAAAAAAATATTTAAGCTTAGCTTATAAATATATTGATAAAGCAGCTAAAACTTTTATGCATAAAAATAAAGCAAACAGATTAAAATCTAAGCTCACTGAAAAATTCAATAAAGTTTTTCTCAATAAATAATATATTTATTAACTAAAAGACCATTCTCATCCAATAACCTAATTTCTTCATACCTTGGATAGTAAAAGAAATTTGTGGGGATAAATATATGCCAATTTTTTTGAATGAAATCAATATTATTTTTATTTTTTTCATAGCAACTTTGGTAATTAAATCTGGCATTTATTAAATTCAAACAGGATATATCATTTTTTATTAGAGTATAATCTTTTTCTTGTATACCAGTGCATCCAGCTTTTTCCAGAACTAAAATGCAATTTAAGCTATACTTTCCTTTTCTTAATTCTAAAAGCTCTTCTTTTGAGAATTTGTCGCAAATATTTGGGATGTTATCTAGAAATTTTTTAATTGACGGCTTTGATTTTAAAAAATAAGCAAAGCACTTGTTAATTTTAAAACTAAAACCTAATGGAGAAGATGATGCTATAATTTTTGCTTCCTCGCCAGGATTTAATATGATATCTTTTTTTATATAATTACCAGAAGGTTCAACAAATTCAACTCCTTGTGGTATCACAAAATTTCCTAATGAAGACACTATTTTCCAATTTGTTATGTTAATAGTATTTTGCGAAAAATTTTTGATTCTTATAATGTTTCTATTTTGAAGAGACGTAATTTTAATATCATTAAAATATTTAGAAACATTCACAGAAAAAATAAGAGCATAAGGACTGGGGTCATATTCATTTTTTTCATTTAAAGAACTCACTAAAAGAATGTAAATTTGTGGTTTTTTAGGAAGGATTATTTTTAATTTATTGGATTTTAGAACCTTCCAGTTATTTTCAATAGGTATTAATAAATAAGCAAAATGGATTTTTTCATTAGGATTTTTTAAATTTTTACCCTCTAATTCAAACTCAACTTCATTAGTTTCTAAATTATTTAAGTTTTTATATTTATGTTTTATTGAAGTTTCTAGATTTTTATTTGGTTTTGTAGTGGTTCCTAAATTGATTTTAAAAACACTTGCTTCGGAAACTTTCTTAATATTTAAAAAGGGAACCTTCTCTTTTTTAGGGAAAAAAATACCAGGAGGAATTACGCTTTTTTCAGCGGGCTTTATTTCTTTTCTTGGTTTTAAGACTGGTACCTTTCCTGTTTTAAAATAAAAATAATATATAAAAGCAGAAAATATTATTATTACCAAAGCAAAAAATAAGAGGATGTCTTCTATTTGCGCTTTTTTATTCATGATTTATAATATTAAAATTATATAACCTGTTGTTTAAAAAATGATAAATATTAAACAATTAGAAAGCTTAATAGATCAAATAGTTGAAGAAAGAGATTTAGATGAAAATCAGGTCAAAGAAATTTTAGCAAGTGCCTTAGCTGCTGCTTATAAAAAAGATTATAGGCACAAAGAAGAAAAAGTTGAAGGAAAAATTGATCCTACTGGTAAAAGGATAGAATTTTATTTAGTTAAAACAGTAGTTGATGATAAAGATGTAGAAAATCAAGTAGTCAAATTTAACCCATATAAACATATCTTGCTTTCAGAAGCTCAAAAAATTAACCCAAATTCTAAGCCAGGAGATGAAATAAGAATGCCGCTCGAATATAAAGATGCGTTTAGTAGAATTGCTGCCCAAACAGCAAAGCAAATAATTATTCAAAAAGTTAGAGAGATTACAAAAGAAAATATATACAATGAATTTAAGGAAAAAGAAGGGAAAATAGTTTCTGGTACTATACAAAAAATAGATAGTAGAGCTGTATATGTTGATTTAGTTAAGGCCTTAGGAATAATGTTTAAAACAGAAGCAATTCCTAACGAATTCTATAAGATTGGAAATAGAATGAGGTTTTATGTTTATGGCGTTGAGAAAAAACCAGGGTTAGTTGAAGTATATCTTTCAAGAGCAAATCCTCTTTTTGTTTCAGCACTTTTTTCTTTTGAAATTCCAGAGATAATAGAAGGAATAATAGAAATTAAAGGAGTCGCAAGAATTCCTGGTGTAAGAAGTAAGTTAGCTGTAAAATCAAATGTTCAAGGAATTGATCCTGTTGGTGCCTGTATAGGCCCTAAGGGCGCAAGAGTTTTAAGTATTTCTAATGAGTTGAATGGAGAAAAAATAGACATAATAGAATATTCTGATGATCCACTTCAGTATGTGATGAATGCTCTTTCTCCAGCAAAGGTTGTAAGTGGAGAAATTTTGCCAAAAAGAACAATTAAGCTTTATGTAACCGAAGATCAATTACCTGTGGCTTTAGGAAAAAATGGACAAAACATAAAATTAGCCTCAAAATTAACTGGATGGAGAATAGATGTAAGATTAATAGAAGAACCAGAAAAAGAAATAGAAGGAGGAATAGCAGATATAGAAGAAATAGATATAAAAAGTAACCCTGAAGATTCCGTAATTAGTGAATCTTCAGGTGAAAACTAAAAATGGAAATAGATGTTTTAATTGAAATTTCAAAGGGGAGCAATGTTAAATATGAGTTAGATAAAGAAAAAAATAGAATAAGAGTTGATAGATTTCTATATACAGCAATGTATTATCCTTTCAATTATGGATTTATAGAAGAAACTTTAGCAGATGATGGAGACCCAGTAGATGTTTTAATATTATCTTATGAAAGTATATTGCCAGGTAGTTTGATTAGAGTAAAACCAATAGGAGTTTTAGAAATGGAAGACGAGGCTGGAAAAGATGAAAAAGTAATAGCAGTTCCAAAAGAAAAAATAGATCCTTTTTGGGGGATGTATAATGATATAAGTGAAATTCCAGAAAATTATAAAAATCAAATTAAACACTTTTTTGAAAATTACAAAACATTAGAACCAGGTAAGTGGGTAAAGATAAAAGATTGGTTAAACAAAGAAGAAGCAGAAAAATTAATAGAGAAAGCTATAAAGAATTATAAAAATGCTAAATCTAAGTGAATTGGAAAAGAAAATAATAAATTTTTGGAAATCAAATAATATTTTTAAAGAAAGCTTAAAAAGAAATATAAAAAATAAAAGATTTGTTTTTGTTGAAGGTCCTCCGTATGCTAATGATAAACCTCACATCGGGCATTTTCTTACCCGAGTTTATAAAGATATTATTTTAAGATTTAGAACAATGATTGGTGAATATGCTGAAAGAAGGGCAGGATGGGATACGCACGGACTTCCTATAGAAGTTGCCACTGAAAAATTTTTAGGATTTAAAACAAAAAAAGATATATTTTCATATGGAATTGATAAATTTAATGCAAAATGTAAAGAGCTTGTTATGAAATATAAAAATGAATGGGAGAAAATGGATGAAATGATGGGATTTTGGATTGATCATAAAAATGCTTATATCACTTATGATCCATTTTACATGGAATCCTGTTGGTGGATTATTAAAAAGATTTATGATCAAGGGTACTTAAAAGAAGAATATAAAGTTTTTCCTTATTGCCCAAGATGCGAAACCGTCCTTTCTCAAGCCGAAGTAGGACAAGTTGATGCTTATAAAAAAGTTTTAGATCCTGATATTTATGTTAAGTTTAAGTTGAAAAACATTCCACACTTTTTAGAAGAATTTTCTGAAAAACAAATTTATTTCTTAGTTTGGACAACAACCCCATGGACGTTAATTTCAAATATAGCTTTAGCAATACATCCAGAGTATGAATATAAAGTATTTGACTTAAATGAAGAAATTCTAATATCTTTAAGGCTTCCTCAGGGATTTAAAGGAATAGAGATTAAAAAAATAAAAGGCAAAGAACTAGAAGGTTTAGAATATGAACCTCTTTATCCTCCAGAAAATATAGAAAATTATGAAAATGCATTTAAAGTTTATTTAGCAGAATTCGTAAAAGAAGACGAAGGTACAGGAATAGTTCATATAGCTCCTGCATTTGGTGAAGAGGATTTTGAATTAAGTAAAAAATATAATCTTCCTCTAATAAATCCAATAAACGAGTCAGGAATTTTTAATTTTGATGAACCAGCTTTTATTAGTAGTAAAATAAATAATTTATTTTTTAAAGATGCAGATCCATATATTGTTGAAGACTTAAAAGAAAGAAATTTAATCCTCTATGCAAATTTAACTGGATATGAACACGATTATCCCCATTGTTGGAGATGTAAAACACCGCTTATTTATTATTCAACAAAAAATTGGGTGATTAAAGTATCTAAATTTAAAGATAAGCTATTAAAAATTAACGAAAAAATAAATTGGTATCCAAAAGAAATTGGAAGTGGTAGATTTTATGAATGGCTTAAGGAAGGAAAAGATTGGAATCTATCAAGAACAAGGGTTTGGGGTATACCTCTTCCTATATGGAAATGTAATAGCTGTGGTTCAATAGAAGTTATAGGGAGTTTAAAGGAGCTTGCTCAACATTTCAAATCAAAAAATAAATACATTCTTTTAAGGCATGGAGAAGCCATAAGTAATGTAAAAGAATTACTATCTTCCTACCCTGAAGTTTTCTTTAACCCATTGACCTCGAATGGAGAAAAACAAATAATGAAGGTGGCTAAAGAGTTAGCGAAGAAGAATATCGACTTTATTGTAACTTCACCACTTTTAAGAACGAAGCAAACTGCAGAAATACTTTCTAATATTTTACGAGTTCCGATTATTGTAGATCTAAGGTTAAGAGAAATAGATTTTGGTGTATTAAACGGTAAATCAATAAAAGAATATGATAAGCTTTATGAAGATCAATATGATCAGTATTTCAAAGCCCCAGAAAATGGTGAAAGTTTGGATGATGTAAGAAAAAGAATGATATCAGTAATTTTAGATTTGGAAGAAAAGTATGAAGGAAAAACAATCTTAATAGTATCACATCAGGATCCTTTATGGGCTCTTTGTGGAGAAATGCAAGGGCTTTCTAAAAAACAAACAGCAGAAAATGAAGAATTTAACTTCGAACCTGGGGAATATAAAGAAATTGAACTTTTAATTTTGCCAAGAGATGAAAATAATGAAATAAATATTCATAGGCCTTATGTGGATAAATTTAAATGGAAATGTAAATGTGGAGGATTAAAAGAACGAATAGAAGACTTAGCAGATATTTGGTTTGACTCAGGGTGTGTTCCTTTTGCATCTTTTCATTATCCATTTGAAAATAAAAAAGAAATAGATGAAGGAATTTTATTCCCTATAGATTTTATTGTGGAAGGAATAGATCAAACAAGGGGTTGGTTTTATACTTTGTTAGTTATAGGGTATTTGATAAAGAAAATGGAAACTTACAAAAATGTAGTCTCTTTGGGCTTAGTTTTAGATAAGGAGGGAAGAAAAATGTCCAAGTCATTGGGAAACGTTGTAGATCCTATGGAGGCCATCGAAAAATACGGAGCTGATCTTTTAAGGTTTTACTTTGTTTATGTAAGTGAATCTGCTGATAATAAAAGATTCATAGAAGAAGAGCTTATAAACCTAAAGAGAAATTACTTTGATCTGCTTTTGAATATTTTTAACTTTTATAGAATGTACAGAAAACCAAAGAAATTAAAAATTAGAAATTATCAAAGTAAAGAAATAATTGATAAATGGTTTGATGTGAGATTAAAAGAAGCTTATAAAATAGTTTATGAATCTTTGTATAACTTCAATCCAACAAAAGCAAGTAGAGAACTGGTAAATTTAGTTCAAGATTTATCTCATTGGTGGCTAAGAAGGAGCAGAAGAAGGTTCCAAAGACCTAAAAATGAAAATGAAATACAAATCGCTATGATGAAGTTAGAAGAATATCTTTTTGAAATAGCAAAAATTTCTGCTCCAATAACTCCTTTCTTTAGTGAGTTTCTTTATCATGAGATAAAAAATGAAATGAAAGATAGAAAAAAGGTAGAAATAAGTGTTCATTTAGAAAAAGTTTTACCCCCTAAAGATTTGTCAACAAAAGAAAAAGAAATACTTAAAGAAATGAAAAAAGTAAGAGAAATAACATCAGAAATTTTGATGCTAAGAAAAAATAATGGAATAAAAGTAAGGCAACCCTTAAAAGAAGTTTATTTAGGAGAAAAAATAGAAGAAGAATATTTGGAACTTATCAAAGAAGAAGTAAATGTTAAAAAAGTAATAATTGGAGAGCCTAAAAATAAAGAAAACTATTTATTTGCAGACTCTCCTATTTATGTTTGGCTTAATAAAGAAATAACACCAGAGCTTAAAGAAGAAGGAATAGTAAATGATTTTATAAGATATATTCAAGATTTAAGACAAGATTTAGGATTAATCCCTATAACTCCTATAAATGTTTCCATGTTATTGCCTAAAAACCTAAAAAACATTATTTCAAAAAATCTATTAAGAATTAAAAAAGAAACAAATATAAGCAACCTTAAATTTGGAGTTTCTAAAAAATTTAAATTGGAAAGGGAATTCGAATATGAAAATTTTGGAAAAGTTAATATTTGGATAGAATAATTCCTTTCTCAAAATCTAACAAAATAAAAATTACTTATACAAATAGTTCCGTACGGATTTATTTGTTTTAAGTCAAATAAAAGTGGAATAAAAAACCCCACCCGAAAGGGTGGGGCTGTGGAAAAAACTATTTGGGAGGGAGAGTCAGCTCTCCCTCCCAGGAGCCCCCATCCGGGTATATCACCCGGATGAGGTAATTACCCTCCGGGAGGTCGATTTTGACCTCCCGGGTCTCTAAAAAATTAAACAATGTTACCCCTTCCCGGATAACTTCTATCCGGGAAGGGGTCGTATGGCTGGTGATGGTTACCCACCACCAGCCCACAATAGGCCCCGACTCCACCTTTGTGGTTGGAGCCGGAGGCAACGTCTCAACGGAGGGGGGCTTATGTCCCCCTCCGCAGCCACCGACAAACGCCGTTGCGAAAATTAAAAATAAAAATAAACGTCTCATTACCCAACACCTCCTTCTAGATTTCCGCTCTAATTTTAACAAATTTTATTTTTTTGTCAATAGATGGACCTAAAAGAAAAATTATTAGTTTTCGTAGTTTTCGTAATCAGATTACGAAAATTCAGATTGAGGTTGTTTTAGAGGATTGATTTTGGATTGTCCTAATCTTTTAGGTCTTCTTGATTTGTTATTTAATGATTCAAGGCGAGCTTGTGAGGTTTTGAATTTTGGCTACCATAATAAGAAATAGAATTAAGAAAAAATAAAAAGGGAGGCAGGGGAAGAATTAAAATAAGATATAAAATCCCATGCCTCCCTCTATATATAACATAGGAAGGGCTGCCTTTCTCCGGGGGCCCGTCACCTCCCCGGAGGTCTCCGAACTCGGCAGCCCTTCCTAGTGTTCTTAAATAAATTATACTCCAAATTTTTGCAATTACAAATTCAAATAAAACTTACCCTCTTTGTTTTTTATTAAGCCTTTTATTTCCATATGAGTTAATAAGACCAATAAATCTTGAATAGGGAAATTTGTTTCTTTACTTAATTCTTCTATTGTCTTTTCTTTAACTTGTAAAGATTCAATAATAATTTCTTCTCTTGGTGATAACTTCAATTTTTTAACTTTGTTTTTTTCTTTATAATCAATTCCAAACTCAACTAAGATATCTTCAATAGAGGTTACAAGTTTTGCTCCTTGCTTAATTAAATTATGGCTTCCTTCAAAATTTTTATTAGTTATTTCACCAGGGACAACAAAAATCTCCCTCCCATACTTTAAAGCATAATTTGCTGTAATAAGTGCTCCAGAATCTATTGGTGCTTCAATTACCAATACTGCATTACTCAATCCAGCAATTATTCTATTTCTTAAAGGAAAATGATAAGGCATAGCAGGTGTGGATAAAGAATATTCAGATATTATTAAACCGTCATTTTCCAAAATTTTCTCAACTAATTTTCTTTTTGGAGAATTTAATACCAAATCAATTCCTTCTCCTAATACTGCAATTGTTTTAGACCCTACATCAACTGCGCCTTTATGAGCATACTCATCTATTCCATAAGCTAATCCACTTACAATAATGACTCCTAAATTTGATAAACCCTTAGAAAATCTAAAAGATGTTTCCTTTCCATAATTGCTTGCCTTTCTTGTTCCAACAATTGCTACAAATAAGGTTTCCTCTTTTAAAATTTTTAAATTTCCTAATGCATAAAAACCAAGCGGAGGACTATCAATATTTTTTAAAACCTCCGGATACCCATTTTCGCTTAATGTAACCACTTCTATGTCTAATTTTTTTACTTTTTCATATTCTTTTTCTATATCTATTTCTTTTAATTTGTTATTTCTCTTTAAATAGTCGTAAACTTTTTCAAAACTTCTAAATTTTTGATATAATTTAAGTATAGAAGCTTGGTAAGGCTTGAAAATTTGATTTATTACGTTAAAGTAAGCTTTCTCCATGATACAATTTTTGTGGGCTTTTGATTTTCTAGGAATTTTTTTATCTCGTTTAATTGTGGGATATGTATATTTTAATTTTGGTTTAAATAAATTTAAAGAAAATAAATTGAAAAGCTTAATTTATTTTATATCAAGTTTTATGATAGCAACAGGCTTTTTGACTTCTTTGATTTCTCTATTTTGGATTTTAGCAAATTTAGTACTAATAATTAAAGAAAAAAGAATAGATTTGGTCAAACTTCTTTTAATAGCTTATTTTATAATTTTAATTTCTGTTGGGCCGAGTTTAATAAGTATAGATAGAATTTTTGATATAAGATTAACAACGAAAATTTAAAAATGTCAACTTATAAAGCAGAAGATATACAAGTTTTAGAGGGGATAGAAGCAGTAAGAAAAAGACCAGGAATGTATATTGGTGGAACTGGGAAAGAAGGATTACATCATTTAGTCTGGGAAATAATAAATAATAGCATAGATGAATTCTTAGCAGGTTATGCTAAAAATATCGAGGTTAAAATTTTGAAAAATAATAGAGTTCAAATTTCTGACGATGGTAGAGGTATTCCTGTTGATATTCATCCAAAAACAAAAAAATCTGCATTAGAGACCGTTCTTACATATCTTCATGCAGGTGGTAAATTTTCTCAAAAAATATATAAAGTCTCTGGAGGCTTACATGGGGTAGGTCTTTCTGTTGTGAACGCTTTATCAAAATATCTAAAAGCTATAGTTTATAGAGATGGATACGAATGGGTACAGGAATATGAAAGAGGAGTACCAAAATATCCAGTTAAGAAAGTTAAACCATCAAACAAAACAGGAACTACTATAATATTTGAGCCAGATAATAAAATTTTTGAAGATATTAATTTTGATAGAGATCTAATTTTAGATTATTTAAGGCATCAAGGATACCTTTCTCCAAAATTAAGGATAAATTTTTATGATGAAAGAGATGATTTTTGTTATAGCTTTTATTTCGAAGGAGGAATTATAAGTTTTTTAAATCACTTAACCAAAAATAAAAACTTAATTAATTTTCATCATATATATGGAAAGATTAACGAAGAAGATAAAGAATTTGAATTTTGCTTTAATTACATAGAAAACCAAGAAACAAAAGAATTAGCATTTACAAACAATATATTAAATCCAGAAGGCGGTACTCATCTTGTAGGTTTTAGAAATGCTTTAGTTAGGGTTTTTAATGAAGTTGGTAAAGAATTAAATATTCTTAAAAACAATAAAAATCTAATCACTGAAGATATAAAAGGAGGATTATATTCAATAATTTCTTTGAAAATTCCTGAACCGCAATTTGAGGGTCAAACAAAAAGTAAATTAGGAAATCCTGAGGTTAAAAGTTTTGTAGAATCTAAAACATATAATTTTTTGAAAGAGTATTTTGGCAAAAATCCAGATGAAGCAAAAAATATTTTAAATAGACTTTCCGTTAATTTAGAAGTAAGAGAAGCAGAAAAGAGTGCAAAAGAAGCAGTTTTGAAAAAAAGAATTTCAAGTTCATTAATTTTAGCAAGCAAATTAGCTGATTGTTCTACAAAAGATTTTTCCAAAAGAGAGCTCTTTATTGTAGAAGGAGATAGTGCTGGGGGAAGTGCAAAACAGGGAAGAGATAGAATTTTTCAAGCAGTATTTCCTCTTAGGGGTAAAATTTTAAATGTTGAAAAGGCAAGCTTAAATAAAATTTTAAAATCGAAAGAAATCAAAGATTTAATAATAACTTTAGGAACAGGGATAGGAAAAGATTTTAATATTGATAATTTAAGGTATTCAAAAATAATAATAGCTACTGATGCTGATTCTGATGGCCATCACATAAGAACTTTACTTTTAACATTGTTTTATAGGTACTTTAAGCCTTTAGTAGAAAAAGGATATATTTACATAGCTCATCCTCCTCTTTACAAGATTCAAGCAGGCAAAGAAATTTATTATGCTTATTCAGATGAAGAAAAAGATAAATTAATAAAGGAAATTCAAACAAAAAGGAGAAATATCAATATTGATGTGCAGAGATATAAAGGATTAGGTGAAATGAATCCCGAAGAATTGTGGGCTACTACCATGAACCCAGAAACAAGGATTCTAAGAAAAGTAACTATAAAAGATGCAGAAAAAGCTGATGAATTATTTACAATTTTAATGGGCACAGAGGTCGAACCACGAAGAAAATTTATTGAAACTTATGCTAAGCAGGCTAAAGAGCTCGATATTTAATAATCTACTTTTAATTTTAGCCTTAGCGTCTACTACATTATTTTTTTATTTAAGTTTAAAAAACCCATATTTTTCTTTTGTACTTTTTATTTTTTTAATTTTTTTCAATTTTTATTATCTTAGGGGACCAGAAATTTTCTTATCTTCAATTTTGACCCCATCTTTCCTTATTTTACTTAGTTATATTTTAGATTTAAATCAAATTTATCTTACTTTAATTTGGCCTTTTTATTATTTTCTTTTTATAAAAAATAGCAAATTAGGTTGGGTTTTAAATCTACTCCTTTTTGTTTTTATTTCTAACAATCTTTTTCAGTTTTTTACACTATTTCTTATCTCAATTTTGTTCCCTTTGATTGTATTTTTGATAATGTTTCTTGGGTTTAAAGAAAACCTACTTAATTCATTATTAAAAACAATTTTTTCTTTAGAAATTTTTTGGGTTTTATATCTCTCTCCTTTAGGTATCCATTATAGGACAATAATTCTTTTTGTTTTTATGATTTGGATATTAAATAGAAAAATATTATAATAAATTTAAAATGAAAGAGATTGAAAAACACATGCAACTTATTCCTTATGTAATAGAAAAAACTCAACATGGAGAAAGGGCTTATGATATTTATTCAAGATTGTTAAAAGATAGAATAGTAATTCTAGGGACTCCAATTACAGATCAGGTTGCAAATTTGATTATTGCTCAATTTTTATTTTTAGAACATGAAGATCCAGAAAAAGATATTTATTTTTATATAAATTCTCCAGGAGGAGTTGTAACTTCAGCATTAGCTATTTATGATACTATGCAATTTGTAAAACCTGATGTTGTAACTATTGGGCTTGGAATGGTAGCATCTGCGGCTGCAATTTTACTTGCAGCAGGGACAAAAGGAAAAAGAATGGCTCTTCCTAATACAGAAATCTTACTTCATCAAGTAATGGGAGAAGCAGCAGGTCAAGCAGTTGAGATTGAAATTACAGCAAGGCAAATATTAAAAATAAAATCAAAAATAAATCAAATTTTAGCAAAACATACAGGACAACCATTAGAGAAAATAGAAAAAGATACTGATAGAGATTTTTATTTATCAGCAGAAGAAGCAAAAGAATATGGATTAATTGATAAAATCGTAGAATATACTAAAAAATAGTTATCCACAATTTTATTTGACATAAAAAATTTCAATTTTAAAATTTAATAAATTAATCCAATAACAAAAACATGCAAAACAATAAAAAGCAAATACTTATAGGAATCTTTACAGGAATCTTACTTTCTTTCTTAACCCTACTTATATTAACAATCCCACTTCCTCAAATCAAAGCACAACAAACCCAACAAAAATACACAGTATTTAAAACAGCAAACGAAGGATTTAAGTTTTTGAAAAAAATTGCTGGTAGAACTAATCAATTTGAACTAGCTCCTCTTTTTACTCAAACTCCTTCTGAAAACTCACCGCCAGAACAAGTTGCAACAAAAGAGTATGTAGATAGTCAAAAATCAGGTGGAGGAAATTACACTGTTGTGAGAGGTTTAAATAGAGCTATATTCAATGTTAATGGCCCTATATGTGCCGAGGAGTTTGGGTTATATATTTATAAAAAAGTAGGAAATAAAGGGCAGATAAGATTTACTAATTTAAATGGAGGAGGGTCTGGCTTTCATATTGATTTAGACAATAGCGAGGGAGGAAATTGGTATATTAATTTTAGGTGTGGTGGAGAATGGAGCTGCGGACCTTATTACTTTGATGATACTAAAAGTTTCTTAATAATAGAGTGGGATTGGGACAAAGTAGCTCAAGATGAACCAGTAGTAATAACTGGAGCAACAGGAGGCAAAGGATATGGAGGTGGAGGTAGGTTAGGCCTTCCTTGGGCAATTTATAGGAATACACCTAATGACGTGAGGTTAACCGGAAGACAATTTTTAGGGAATAACTATGGCTGTAACAGAAATTGGTGGATGCAAGTAGATGTTCCTTTAGCTGATCCAAATACTAACCCTGACCAAGTATTTACTGTTCCTAGTCTTCCAAGTAATCTTACAAAAAACACTAAAAAAATTGAAGGAGCTGAAGATATCTACAAATATGTTAATAATAAATTAGTAAGTTATGTAAGAAGACATAAATTACTTACTAAAACTACGATTCCACTTGATATGTCAGCCTTTCATGAACTTTGTGGCGATGAAGATGGTTGTACAGTAAGTCATTATGAAATATGGAAAGGCTCGTTTAATAAAGCAGCTATCATACCTCACATTAAATATAACCCGGCAACAGGTAATTGGATTAGTGGGAAGGAGGGCGGCACAGCAAGCAGAGGTACAGATAATAATGGCACTATAGAGCATTTAGCATGGCCATTTAATTGTAACTATATTACTGATGGAGTTTATTCTGATGGAAGAGCAGTTGGTGATAATGAAGTAGGTATTTATTCCCTTAATTGGTGTCCAGATCCAGGCCAGAACGAAATTTTGGAATTTGTTTTTAGAGATTAATCTTTTTATAACTTTAATAAGAAGAAGATTTGCTACTCTTTTTCGCTATTAATCTTTTAACTCAATATTGCTTTTTCTTTTCCTAATTTTTATAATTTTTTAATGTTGCAATCAAAATTTATTTATAAAACTTATAAAGAAGAGCCATCTGATGAAGAATCAAGGAATGCTAAACTTTTGATAAGGGCAGGATTTATAGAAAAGGTTTCTTCAGGAATATATAATTTTTTACCTTTAGGTTTAAGAGTTATTGATAAAATTGAAAATATAATAAGAGAAGAGCTTAATAAAATTGGCTGTCAAGAGCTTTTGCTTACAAATTTGCATCCCAAAGAATATTGGGAAAAAACAGGAAGATGGGAGAAATTTGATGTTTTATTTAAAACTAAAAGTCAAACAGGCTCAGAATATTCTTTAGCTCCGACACATGAAGAAATAATTTTCCCTTTAGCAAAAAAACTTATAAATTCTTATAAAGATTTGCCTATAGCTTTATACCAAATACATACAAAGTACAGAGATGAATTAAGAGCAAAGTCAGGTCTTTTAAGAAATAGAGAGTTTATCATGAAAGATCTCTATTCTTTTCATAGAAATAATGAGGAAGTAGAGAAATTTAAAAAATTGGTGGATAAAACTTATCTAAAGATTTTCAAAAGATGTGGGTTAAGAGCTATTGAAACTTATGCATCAGGTGGAACATTTTCAACCTATTCTACAGAATTTCAAGTTCCAACTCCTGCTGGCGAAGATATAATTTATTATTGCAAAAGATGTAAAATAGCTTGGAATAAAGAAATCCTAACTTCAAAAAATTGTAAAAACTGTAAAAAAGAATTAGAAGAACTAAAAGCGATAGAAGTAGGCAATACTTTCAATTTAGGTACAAAATTTTCTGAGGCCTTCGATGTTTACTATATCGATAGAGATAATAAAGCAAAATTAGTTCATGCAGGTTGCTATGGTATAGGAGTTACAAGACTTATGGGAGCTATAGTAGAAGTATATAATGATGAAAAAGGTATAATATGGCCAGAAGAAGTAGCTCCATTTAAAATACATATAATTTTAATTTTAGGGAAAGATAAAAAGAAAAATGAAAAATTAGAGAAATATGCAAAAGAAATTTATTTTAAATTATTAAATGAAAATATAGAAGTACTTTTTGATGATAGAAACATAAGTGCCGGAGAAAAATTTGCTGAAAGTGATTTAATAGGGATTCCATATAGAATTGTAATTGGCGAAAATTATCTGAAAAACAAAAAATTTGAGTTTAAGCATAGAAAAGAGAAAAATTATAAACAAATTACAATTGAACAATTATTAAAATTAATAAAGAAATGAAAATAACATTTCAACTTCATTTAGGTATAGACCTTGGAACATCCAATACATTAGTTTATTTGAAAAATAAGGGAATAATTTTTGAAGAACCTTCAATTATTGCATTTGATAAAAGAAGTCAGAGTATTATTGCAATTGGTGAGATAGCAAAAAAAATGATGGGGAGAGCTCCACAAAACATTTCGGTAGTGAAACCAATAAATTTTGGAGTTATTACGGATTTTGAAGCCACTCAAGCATATTTAGGAAAAATTTTTGAAATATTACAAAAGGAATATTTTCAACTATTCAGGCCTATTGTTTTGATAGGAATACCACTAAATTTAACAGAGGTTCAAATAAGGAGCGTAGTAGAAGCTGGGCTTTCTGTTGGTTTTAAAAAAGTCCATTTAATTGAACAACCAATAGCAGCAGCATTAGGAGGGAATTTAAAGGTTGATGAAGCTAAAGGCTTGATGATAATAGATATCGGTGGAGGTACAACAGAAATAGCGGTAATTTCATTAGGAGGAATAGTTATTGGAAAGAGTATAAAAATAGCAGGCGATAGGTTTAATCAAAGCTTTTTAAATTATGTAAGGGTTAAATATAACTTAATTGTAGGTGAAAGTCAAATTGAAGAAGCTAAAAAAGCAATAGGTTCCATAGTGGGTAAAAATAATTTTTATACTTTAAGAGGAAGAGATGCTATCACAACTTTACCTAAAGAAGTTGTTGTATCAAGTCAAGATTTAAGAGAGGCAATTCAGCAAAATTTAGAAGATCTGGTCGACGAAATAAAAGATATTTTAAACTCAACACCGGCAGATTTAATAGGAGATATAGTAAATAATGGAATATATCTAACTGGAGGAGGAAGTTTAATAGAAGGGTTAGATGATTATTTAGCAAAAAACTTAAATACAAATATAAATTTATTAGAAAATCCTTTACACTCAGTTGTTTTGGGGCTAGGAAGGATTATTGAAAATTTTGATTATTATAAAAAATTTTGTTTAATTTAAATTTTGGTAAAATTTACAAAAATGAGGGATTTTGAAAAAAAATTTATACTTATTTATCTCTTTGTTATTTTAATCTTTTTAACCAATTTCAATAAAGCTCTAGCTTCTGAATATGAAAAAGGTTATATTTTCTTTTTAAACTTTCAAAATATTTCTAAGAACGTTCTCCAAAAATTAAAAAATTCTCTTTTCTTTACGCAAGAAGATTCTTATAGGGAAAAATATTACAACTTATTAAAACAACTAGCACAAATTAAAATAGCAGAACAAGAGAAACTTTTTCTAAAATCACTTGAATTAATAAAAGAAAGGTATCCTAACGTAGCTGAAGCAAAGCAAATATCTAGCCAATTTGGGATAATTTATGCTCATTCTCAAAAAGAAGTAAAAATAAATTCAATAGTAATAGATGAAAATTGGATGCTTGTTGGATTTGTAAGAAAAATATTAAAATCAGGGTATTTAGAAATAATCTCGTTAAACTATCCTAATATTCAATTTAATGTTAATAATTTAGATGGAATAAATGTAGGACTTGCAAAAACCACAGGCGTAGGTTATATAGAAGTTAATTTTGTTGATCCAAAGCTAAAAATAAAAGTTGGTGATCTTTTAATGACAGGTGGTGATGAAATTTTCCCTAAAGGGTTTTTGATAGGAGAAATTTTTAAAATAGAGAACTTAGGAAATACGCAAAAACTATATGTAACCCCTTTGGCTGATTTTAATTCAAGTAAACTTATTATAGTTCAATGATGCTTTTAATCTTACTTTTTTTAGATATTGTCTTTAAAGTTTTGACAAATAATATTTTGTTTTTTTTCTTACCATTTTTATTAATCTATTTTTTAAAAAGCTACAAGAGCTTCTGGATTTTATTTTTAGCTTCGTCTTTGATTAATGATTTAATGTTGTATATTCCACTGGGATTTACTGGATTAATTATAGGAGGCTTCTTTCTTTTGTTACTATTTCTTAAAAAATTCGTAAGTTTTGAAAGCAAGAACTTGGTTTTTCTTTTAAATTTTTTAATGCAAGCAATTTATATTTTTTCAATATTTTATTTCTTAAAGTTACAAAGTTTTAATTTGTTTTTTTACATTTTTCTAATAAATTTTTTATTTTCCTCTTTCATAATTTTTATTTATAAGGTGTTTTTCTAAAATGGAATGGATAGATGAAGAGATAATAAAAGAAAAAGGCGATTTTTATTTTAAATCCTTTGACCTTCCGAAAACTTTTATTTTTGCATTATTTTTATTTATTTTTTTGTATGTTGGTGCGTTTTTAAAGTTTTCTGTTTTTGAGCATAAAAAATGGTTAGCATTGGCCCAAAAAAATCAAAGCATCCAATTTATTTTACCAGCACCAAGAGGGGTTATTTTTGATAGAAATAAAAAAATTTTAGTTGAAAATGAAGACTCTTTTGATTTACTTGTAGATATTTCAAAAATCTCAGAAAGTATCCTAAGGGAAGTTGAGGAAGTTGTTAAAAATTATAACTTAGATTCGGAAGTTTCTAACAATATCTTAGTAGTAAAAAATTTACCAAAAAATGTTGCATTTAATTTTATTATTAAATATCCTGATTTACTTGAGGTGAGAGTTATAAATACATTTAAAAGAAAATATAATTTTGTTGAAGAATTTTCTAATATTATAGGATACTTAGGTTTTCCTAATGAAGAAGAAATTAAGACCTTTAATTTAAAACCAAATGAATATATTGGAAAGCTTGGTGTAGAAAAAGATTATGACAAATTTTTGCGGGGAATTAATGGAGAAATAAATTTTATAAAAGATGCAAGAGCGAATGTGATAAGTATTAAAAACAAAAAAGAACCATTAATAGGTTACTCCCTTGTTTTAACAATAGATAGTGATTTTCAGAAAAAAGCATATGAAGCCTTTAAAAGATATATGGAAGAAAGAGGGTATAAAAAAGGAGGCATGCTAGCTATCAACCCAAATACAGGAGAAATTTTAGCCATGATATCTTATCCAAGTTTTGATATAGATATATTTGATAAAAAAAGATATAAAATAAAAGAAATTTTAAATGACCCAATGAATCCTCTTTTTAACAGAGTGATCTCAGGATTGTATGCTCCTGGTTCTATTGTAAAGCCGATCTTAGCAGTGGGGGCGCTTGAGGAAAAAATAATTGATCCAGAAAAGAAAATCTACTCAAGTGGTGAATTAAGGATTCCTAATCCTTATTTCCCAGGAAAAGATTGGATTTTCAAAGATTGGAAAATTCATGGTTATGTAAATATGAAAGAAGCTATAGCAAATTCTGTAAATGTATATTTTTACACAATAGGAGGTGGGTATAAAGATCAAAAAGGTTTAGGAATTTATAACATTAAAAAATACTTTGAACTGTTTGGCTTAGGTAGAAAAACAGGAATAGATTTATCAGGAGAAAAAGAAGGTTTTATCCCAACTCCTGAAACTAAAAAGAATAATAAATTAGATCCAATCTGGAGGATAGGTGATACTTATAATGTAAGTATCGGACAAGGAGATTTATTAGTAACTCCCCTTCAAATAGCAATTTTTACTTCTGCTTTGGCAACAAATAAGCTAATTCGTCCATTTTTAGTACAAAAAATATTAGATTACAAAGGAAATGTTGTTTATGAAAAAAAACCAGAAATTTTGAAGGAAAATTTAGTAAATATAGAAAATTTAAGAATTGTTCAAGAGGGGATGAGAATGACTGTAACTCAAGGTACAGCTAAAATTTTAAATGATTTTCCTATCCCTATAGCAGGGAAAAGTGGTTCACCACATGTTTTAGGAAAGAGAAAATTAAACGCCTTTTTTGCAGGTTATGCACCATATCCTAGCCCAGAGATAGTATTAGTGGTTTTTGTAGAGGAAGTACCAGAAGGATCTGTTGCTACCTTGCCTTTGTTTAAAGAAATAATGAAGATATATTTCTCAAATCATCCAAAGTATAAAAACTTATTTCATGAAAGCTTCTTTGATTTTGAAAATGAGTTATAATATATTAGGAATAACAAAAGCATCAATTAACTTACTTAAAAAATGAAAGGAATAAGAAATTACATATTTTACATTACTTTAATAGCCATAGTAGCTTTAATAATTTCATTCAATCTCGCAATTGCCCAAGCTAATTTGCAAAATCTAATCGATGCATTAAAAAAATTAATTTATAATCCGAAAATCCAAAACATCAAAGTAGAAACGCCAGAAACTATATTTGAGCAAATACCAGAATATAAACCAGTTGCTGATTATGAAAAATTGATAACTGAAATAGTTGAAAAATCATCTCCAGCTGTAGTTAGTATTGTAATTAGTAAAGATGTTCCAATATTTGAAAAATATTATATCAACCCATTTGATGAATTTGATTTACCTCCAGAATTTAGACAATTTTTCTTTGAATTCCAAATTCCCCAATATAGACAAAAAGGTACTGAAAAGAAACAAATAGGTGCAGGTACAGGATTTATAATTTCTTCTGATGGTTTAATTGCTACTAATAAACATGTTGTAAATGAAAAAGATGCAGAATACACCGTTTATTTGAATGACGGGAGAAAATATAAAGGAAAAGTAATAGCATTACATCCTATTGATGATTTAGCAATAATTAAAATAAATGCCACAAATTTACCTTATTTGAAATTAGGAGATTCTAATAAATTAAAATTAGGACAGACAGTAATAGCAATAGGAAATGCATTAGGAGAGTTTCAAAATACTGTTAGTGTAGGAGTGGTTTCTGGTCTTAGAAGAAATATTGTAGCGAGTGACAATTTAGGTAACATTCAAAGGTTAGAAGGGTTAATTCAAACAGATGCAGCAATAAATCCAGGTAATTCTGGTGGTCCATTAATAAACCTTAGGGGTGAAGTAATAGGTATAAATACTGCAATAGTAAGTGGAGCAGAAAATATTGGTTTTGCTATTCCAGTTAACAGATTAAAGAATATGCTTTATGATCTTAGTACAAAAGGAAAAGTAGAGGTACCATTTTTAGGTGTAAGGTATTTGTTGGTTACAGAAGAAATCCAAAAGAAATTTAATCTTCCATTTGACTATGGCGCATATGTTTATTCTGAAGATGATAAAAAACCTGCAGTTTTACCAAATTCTCCAGCAGAAAAAGCAGGCATTAAAAAGGGAGATATTATCTTAGAAGTTAATGGTGTAAAAATTACTCCTCAAAATACCTTAGCTCAACAAATAACTTCAAGAAAAGTTGGAGATATTATAAATTTAAAAATTTGGAGAAATGGCAAGATAATTACTCTTCAGGCACAACTTGAAAGTTTGCCCAGTAATCTTCAGGACTGATTACAAAAAGATCTCCTAACATACTTTCAATTTCTTTCAAAATTGATAGAGCATCTAATTTAGTAATTTCTATTTCCTCTTTTTTCTGAATTTTATTATAAATCACCTCTAGGGCCTCTAGCGCCATCTCATATCTTTCTTTTTTGTTATAAACTTGATTTGGAATTTGTAAAAACTTTTCTTTCAAATTACCTTTTTCATATCCATATAAATCTATAACTTCTTGTAAAAATTGATAAGTTTTTAATAAAGAAGATATATGATCAGTTACAAACAAATTTTTGATTTTCCTCCACTCATTTTTAAAATATTCGGGCTTTATAAAAGCTTCTAAAAAGTATTTAATAAGAAAACTCCACCACTCAGAGCCATATTTATATTTTCTTTCAAGATGAATCCAATAGAAAATTAAAAGCAAGGAAAAAATAATTGAGAACAAAGATATTAAAATTCTTAATTTTTGAAATTCAGGAATGTTAAACAAAAGCCCTGCAATTTTACTAAAAATTTCTAATATTCTTTGCAAAACCTCCATTTATTTTTCTAATATTTTTGCGAATTCAAATAATTTATATTCATCAAATAAATTTCCTATGACTTGAAGGCCAACAGGTAAACCATTTATAAAACCAGCAGGAATATTTAAAGCAGGAAGCCCTGCAAGATTTACCGGAACTGTATAAATATCTGACAAATACATTTTTAAAGGATCTTCAATCTTTTCTCCTAAATTGAAAGGTAGACTAGGAGATGTTGGAGAAATTATTAAATCAACTTCTTTAAATGCATTCTGGAAATCTTCAAAAATAGCCCTTCTTAATTTTTGAGCTTTTAAATAATAAGCCTCATAATAACCATGGGATAAAACAAATGTGCCTATAATAATTCTTCTTTTTACTTCTTTTCCAAGATATTTACCCCTGGTTTTTTCATAAACTTCCCATAATTTACCCTTTTCTCTTTTGCTGTACCTAATTCCTTCATATCTTGCTAGGTTTGAACTAACCTCTGCTGGCATTATTAAATAATAACAATGAATACCGTATTTTACGTACTTTAAAGAAATTTCCTTGATTTTTAAATTTGTTTTTTTAATTTTTTCTAAGATAAGTGAAGAAATTTTAGAATCAGCATCCTCAAAAAATTCTTTTGGCAAACCAATTGTTTTTATTTGAGTTTCTTTTATTTTATCTTGAGGAAACTCAACACTTGTAGAATCCTTAGGATCTTTGCCTCTTATGACTTCAAATAAAGTTATCAAATCTTCTAAATCTTTAGCCAAAGGTCCTATTTGATCTAAAGAAGATGCCATAGCAATTAATCCATATCTCGATACCGCTCCATATGTTGGTTTTAAACCATAAATTCCACAAAATGCAGCAGGTTGCCTTATAGAACCTCCTGTATCTGAGCCTAATGCAATTGGCAAAAGACCAGCTCCTACAACAGCTGCAGATCCTCCTGAAGATCCACCAGGTACTTTAGAAGAATCAAAAGGATTAAATGTAGGAAAATAAGCAGAGTATTCAGTAGAAGAACCCATTGCAAACTCATCCATATTAGTTTTACCAACAATCACAGCTCCAGCAGCTTTTAATTTTTTTATTACTGTAGCATCATATGTAGCAATATAATTTTCTAAAATTTTTGAACCAGCAGTGCACTTTTCTCCTTTTACTAAAATATTATCTTTAATAGCTATGGGTATTCCGTAAAGTGGTAAATCTCCCTTTTTATTTTTTAGCTCTTCTACAAGATTTTTTGCAAGATTTTCAGTAAAAAACAAAAATCCTCTTATCCTCTTGTCCTCTTTCTTTATCCATTCAAAATATTCATTATAGAAGGATTCAAGGCCAATTTCTTTTATTATATCTTTTATTTGTTTTATATTAAGATTTTTAAAGTTTAACATGTGAGCGGCGGACGGGATTCGAACCCGCGACCTTCTGCTTGGAAGGCAGACGTTCTACCACTGAACTACCGCCGCTTTATATAAAAATATTATATAATACCTTGCGATTATTTATGAATAATTTTATAGGCTTTTATTTGTAAATTTTATTTTCGCTTTTTTATTTTTATTGTATAATTTAAAGCAGAAGATGAAAACAGAAATATATAATACATTAGATGAACTATTAAGTGAACTAGATAAAAGAGAAATTGATATTATTAAAAAAAGGTTTGGGATAGAAAATCCCAGAATGTCATTAGAAAAAATAGGAAAAGAATATGGTATTACTAGAGAAAGGGTTAGACAAATAGAAAATAAGGCATTAAATAAAATGAGTAAAAAATCTTCAACCCTTCAATATTTTGAAAAAAGGATATATCCAGAGATTCATGATATTTTAGGTAACCTAAAAGTCAAAAGAGAATTTTATATTTTCAAAAAACTTAAAGATCTTTATGATATTGATGAGAACATCGAAAATATACTAAGATTGTTTTTTGTAATTTACGAAAATTTCCATTATGAAGTAGAAACAAAGATATTTTTCTCATATTTAAGTACTATAAAAGAAGTTTTAATAAAAAGCAAATTAATTTTAGAACACATAAATTCAAGATTAATTAAATTAAGTAAACCATTAAAAGAAGAAAACCTTTTTGACATTATAAGAGATGAAATAAAAACGCACTTAAAAATAACGCCCGATATAGAAGACATTATAGAGTTTATAAAAATTTCAAAAATAATAAAGAAAAATCCATTGAATGAAATAGGGTATATTAATCATGAAAGAATAGCACCAAGCTCTTTAAGTGATAAAATTAAAATAATTTTTGAATTAGAAAAAAGACCTCTTCATTTTATAGAGATATACGAAAAACTAAAAGAATTATCCCAAATAGAAGATGAGCTTTTGCATTCTGCATGGAAAAAGACATATGATTATAGATCTATACATAATGCTTTAATTTATAATCCAGAGTTTGTAAAGTATGGTAGAGGGAAATATGCATTAAAAGAATGGGGATATGCTGAAGGTCATATAATAGATTTGATTAAAAAAATTGTAGAAGAAGAAAAAGAGATAGAAATTGAAAAGCTTTATGAAATAGTTAGAAGACATAAAGAAATTTCTCCAAATACTTTCAAAATTTATTTATATAAAAACTTCAAAGTAAATAAAAATATTGTTAGCCTTAAAAATGATTAATTTCTTTAAGTTTATAATAGGCTTTATACTAAGTATATGGTGGATACTACTCCCTTTTCTTGTTTGGTTTGTTGTAAAAGAAAAACATTTAACTACAGTCAGATATCGATATAGAGGTGGGCTAAAGTGGGTTTTTTTAGAACTTAAGGTGCCGCCTTATGTAAAAAAATCACCTAAAGCCATGGAAGAAATTTTTTACTCTTTACATGCTGTTTTTAGGAAAGGAGATCCTTGGGCAAGGTACATGCAAGGTTTTACTCCTCCTTTTTATGTTTTTGAAATGCATATGCATAATGGAAAGCTGAGATTTATTATAAGATGTTTAGATAGCTTAAAAGACTTTGTAGCAAGCAGAATTTATTCTCAATATCCAGAGGCATCTGTAGAGGAAGTAGAAGATCCGCTAAAAGATTTGCCATGGAAAATTCCTAATCCTACGTTTGATGTTTTTGGTTGTGAATTTGTGTTTACCAAAACAGAAGATGATAAACAAACCCCAAAAGACTACTATCCAATAAAAACATATGAAGTTTGGGAAAAATTACCAGAAGAACAAAGAATTGATCCAATAGGGCTTTTATCTGAAGGAGCAACCTATCTTTCAGACAAAGAATGGATTGTTATTCAAATTATGGCTATGCCTGTACCCCCTAATGATAAAGAATTCGGAAGAGAATGGGGAGCTAGGGGCAAAAAAGAGGTTAATAAATTAATGGGCAGAAAAGAAAAAGTAGAACCAAGGCCTTTAGATTACATTTTAGAGTTTATCAAAAATTTATTTTTAGTCTGGTTTCAACCTATTGAATGGAAAGTAGGTAAAGAAGAAAAAACAGAGGCTCAATCTTTAGATTTAATGAAGCTAACTCCAGGAGAAAGAGAGATTATAGAGGCTATAGAAAAGAAAATATCAAAACCTGGATATTGGTGTGTAATTAGATTCTGTTATGTAGCAACTAAAGATATATTTAGTCAAAAAAGGGATAGAAATATTGGTTTAGTTATGGGTGCCTTTAAAATTTTTGAAAGACAAGATTTGAATGGAATATTAAGGGATGTAAAAACAGTTACGACAATTGATAGGCCAGTTACTTTTTATAAATCTTTATACGATGAGAAAATATTTTTTAGAAAGAGGATAATTTGGGCATATCTTAAAGGAAGATGGAATACAGATTATGATGAGAATAGGATAATATTAAATACAGAGGAATTAGCTTCTATTTTCCATATTCCAATAGAAGTTGTTCCTCCATATGGATTAGAGATCACCCCAACAAGATATATACCTCCGTCGCCAGAGATTCCTTCAGTTTAAATTTCTTTTAAAGAGCCCTTGGGTTCTCCTAATATTCTTTCAAATTGTTTTCTTTCTATAACTTCTTTTCTAACTAAGGCTTTAGCAAGCTTATCTAATTTTTCTTTTTTCATTTCTAAAACCTTTTTAGCTCTTTCTAAGGCTGTTTTTAAAATCTTTTGTACTTCTTCATCAATTTTTTCTGCAGTTTTTTCAGAATAATCTTTTTCAATTATAGTTTCTTTAATTCCATAAATAATTTCTTGTTTTCTACCTAAACTTATAGGCCCAAATTCTTCAGACATTCCGTATGTGGTAACTAGTTCTCTTGCTAAATCTGTAGCCACTCTCAAGTCAGAGCTTGCGCCGGTTGATATATCATTAAATACTAGAAGTTCTGCTGCGTAACCACCAAGTAATGCAGATATTTCATCTAAAAATTCTTTTTTAAATAAAAAAGATCTTTCCTCAAGAGGAGTTTTAAGCGTATAACCACCTGCTTTTGCTCTTGCTATAATTGAAATTTTTTGAACTGGTGATGAGTGCGGTAGATAATGAGCTACTATTGCGTGTCCACTTTCATGATATGCAGCAATTAATTTTTCTTTTTTGGAATAAACTTTAGATTTTCTTTCTGGCCCTAGTAAAACTTTTTCTATTGCTTCTAATAATTCTTGTTGTTCTATTTGAGTTTTATTTTTCCTTGCTGCTAAAATAGCTGCTTCATTACACAAATTTGCAAGATCTGCGCCTGAAAATCCAGGAGTTCTTTCAGCTATTTCTTTAAGATTTATATTTCCTACTTTTTTATTCTTTAAGTGAATTTTCAAGATTTCTTCTCTTTCCGACAATGTTGGTAAATCTAAATATATTTTCCTATCAAACCTTCCAGGTCTTAAAAGAGCAGGATCTAAAACATCTGGCCTATTTGTTGCTGCAATAACAACCAACGGAATGTCTTTTTCAAAACCATCCATTTCTGCTAATAATTGATTTAAAGTTTGCTCCCGTTCTTCATGTGCTCCAGTAAGACCTATGCCTCTCATTCTTCCAATTGAATCTATTTCATCTATAAATAAAATTGAGGGTGCGAATCTTTTTGCAACAGAGAAAGCATCCCTAATTCTACTTGCTCCTACTCCTACAAAAAGCTCTATAAATTCAGAGCCTGAGATATAGAAAAAAGGAACTCCAGCCTCACAAGCTGTTGCTTTTGCTAATAGTGTTTTTCCTGTACCTGGTGGCCCTACAAGTAAAACTCCTTTTGGTACCCTTGCTCCAAGGTTTAAGAATTTTTGAGGGCTTTTTAAAAAGTCAATTACTTCTTTTAATTCTTCTTTAGCTTCCTTAAGGCCGGCAACATCATTAAATGTAATTCTTTCTTTTCTTGGGTCATGCATTTTAACAGAAGATTTGGAAAAAGTGAATATCTGCCCAGCTCCTTTTTGAGCTTGAGAGAACATATAGATAAAAATCCCTACAATAAGCAAAGCAGGTAGCAAATTAATAGCTAACATTGCAAAAAGTTCTTGAGCAGATTTATTTTGTACAGAAACATTAATATTCTCAGTTTTTTCATAGGGTATATTTAGGTCTTTAAGTAACTGCCAAAAAGTTAAGTTGCTTTCTTTATTGATCCTTAAGTATTCTTTATTTTTAGTTTCAATTAAAATAGCATTGTCATAAATATGAAGAGAAATAATCTCCCCTTTTTCAATAAGTTCTTTAAATTTTGATAAAGTAATAGTTTTTATATTTTTGTAAGACAAATAAGAAGAAAAGATGACAAAACTCAAAAATATTAAAAAAGTAAGTAGTAAACTTTTAACTATTGGATTTTTGAAATTCATTTTCTTTTAATTTAAGGATGAGTTTTTTGGTCGAAGGATCTAATTGATCTATTATAAGTTCATACTCTTTTTTGATTTCTAAGTTTTCAAAATTTTCCAAGATTATTCCGGTCACTCCCTCTACATCAACTGAAGCAAAAAATTCTTCTTTAGAAATAACTACTCCTTTAACTACATCACCAACTTTGTACTTTTCGGCAAAAGAGATCCATGGATCTTCTTCTAATCCCTTTAAAGTTAAAGCAACCCTGTCCTCCTCTATTTTTATTATCTTAGCTTTTATTTTATCTCCCTTTTTAAAATTTTCTTCTAAATTCCTTAATCTTTCTGGTATCTCTGTTATATGGATTAAACCATCGATGTGAGGGTTATAATGAACTCTTACAAAAACTCCAAATTTACTTGTTCCTAAAATTTCAACTTCGACTAATTGCCCAACTTTATATTGAGAAAGAACTTTTTGAAATTCTTCAATTCTTGCACTTCTTTCTGAAAGGATTAATTTTTGAGAAGAAGGATCAACACTTATAATAGCAAGTTTCATTTTTTTGCCAACAAAATTATTAAGATGTTTTAAGATTTCTTGTTTGTTATTTTCTCCAACTCTTGGATAATTTTCTGGTGCTAATTGAGATACAGGTACAAAACCTTTAATACCATAAAAATCAACAATCAATCCTCCTTTATTTGCTTCTTTAACTTCTAATTCCACAATTCCTTTATTTTGCATAATTTCTTTTGCTTTCATCCAAACACTAATGGATTCTATATCTTGGAGTTCTAATTCCAAATTTCCATAACCATCATCTAGTCCTATTATTTTTACAACAACTTCACTTCCTTCATCAATTTTTTGAATTATACTTTTAGCTTTCATATACTCAATACCATAAACTCTTCCAACTCCAATAAAAGGTATTTCTATAAAAACCTCCCTTGCTCTTTTTTTGATCACAAATCCCTTATGAATATCACCTACATTTATATTTCTTATGATTTTATTTTGCGATGTTAACTTATCCAAACCAGCCTTCTGCATGTTATAATTATAATTAGAAAAAATGGAAATAAAAAAAATTGAAAACGGCTGTGAGATAAAATTAAATGAAAATAAAATATATTTAGATCCTATAAAAATTCAAAAAGATTCTATTAATATTTTATCAGAGCTTACAAGAAAAATCAATTATGACAAAGTATTCAATTTGCCAGGCGAATATGAAATAAATGGAATTTTTATCAGGGGCTTTAGGGATAATGATAAAGTAATTTATGTTTTATACACAAGAGAAACAAAAATAATTTTTGTCAATGGTGAAATTAGCGAAGAAATACTTAATGAAATATACAGAGAATTTGGAGAATTTGACATAGCAATCTTAAAAAATATTAATCAGAAAAATTATGAAAAGATAAAAGATAAGTTAAAATTTAAAGTAGAAATATTTTTAACAAATAGCCCTAAAAAGGTCGAAAAAGTGAACAGTGCAAAAATCAACCTAAAAAAATTAGAAGAAGCATCTTATTTATTAACATGAAAAAAGAAGAATATGAAAGATTAAAAAACAACCTGAAGGCTTTTAAATATACTTTAGGAGTTTTTGTGATAATCATGTTTCTTTGGTGGTTTCAAGGTGGTCATATTATTTCTGTTTTAGCACCAAAACCATCTCCTGCAGAAATTTTTATCCTAGTTACTGCAAATGCATTTAAAGCAGGTTTAGCAACGATATTTAATGCAATTTTAAGTTTATTCAAGTAATCTTCTTATTTCTATAAAATGAAAGAGAAAATAAAAGTAAATGAAATAACTAATGAGTTAAAGGAATCTTATATTGATTATGCATTGAGTGTAATAATCTCTCGTGCACTTCCTGATGTCAGAGATGGTTTAAAACCAGTTCAAAGAAGAATTTTATATGTAATGAAAGAATTAGGTCTATGGCCTAATGAAAAATTTACAAAATGTGCAAACATAGTAGGGAATACTATAGCAAGGTATCATCCTCATGGCGATCAAGCAGTTTATGAAGCCTTAGTAAGGTTAGCTCAAGATTTTTCTATGAGATATCCATTAGTTATTGGTCAAGGAAATTTTGGTTCAATTGATGGAGACCCCCCAGCTGCTTATAGGTATACAGAGGCTAAGCTTTCTCCTTTATCTGTAGAGATGCTCGCTGATATTGAAAAAGAATGTGTAGATTTTAGGCCAAACTATGATAATACCAGAAAAGAACCAGTAGTTTTACCTTCTAAATTGCCACAATTAATTCTGAATGGAACTTTAGGAATTGCTGTAGGTATGGCAACGAATATTCCGCCTCATAACTTAGTTGAAGTTTGTACTGCTATCAAAAAACTAATTGAAAACCCAAATCTTAGTGTAAAAGATCTTTTAGGTATAATTAAAGGACCAGATTTTCCAACAGGAGGTGTTGTTTATGGAGAAAAATCTCTATTAGAGGCTTATAAAAAAGGCAAGGGAGCTATTGTAGTAAGAGGTAAAGCTATTATTGAAGAAACTAAAAGAAGCAGAAGAATTGTAATAACCGAAATACCATGGCAAGTAAACAAATCAGATTTAGTAAACCAAATAGCAGAATTAGGTTTAAATAAAATAATTCCTGAAATTAAAGAAGTAAGAGATGAATCTAATAAAGAAGGTATAAGAATAGTTATTGAAACCTCCGAAAAAGATGATAAAACATTGAATAGCATAATTGAAAGAATTTTTAGATTAACAGATTTACAAAAAAATTATTATTTTAACTTTATTGCTCTTGAAGATGGAATTCAACCAAAGCTTTTTAACTTAAAAGAATTACTTATTCATTGGATAAATCATCGAAGAGAAGTAATAAAAAGAAAAACAAAATATGAACTTGAAAGAACAAAAGAAAGAATAGAAATTTTAGAAGGGCTTAAAAAAGCATTGCAAGATATAGATGCAGTTATAAGAATAATAAGAAATTCATCAAATAGGGAAGAAGCTAAAAATAATTTAATGAAAAGATTAAAAATAAATGAAAGACAAGCGGATGCTATTTTAGAAATGCCTCTTAGAACTTTAACTTCATTAGAAACAAAAAGAATAATAGACGAGTTAAATGAAAAATTAAAATTAAAAGAAGAATTAGAGACTATTCTTAAATATCCAAAAAAGATAGATGAAATAATAATGAAAGAAAATGATGAATTGATAAAAAAATATGGAGATAAAAGAAAAACAGAAATAAAAAGAGAAGAAATTACTTTTCAAAAAATAAAGGAAGAAATTCCTGAAGAAGATATAATTCTCTTTATTAACGAAAAGAAATTTGTAAAAAGCTACAAAATAGATACACCCATTGAGAAGATTTTGAAAGATAAAGAAAATTTTGGAAAAATTTTGGTTGTAAAAACTAACGAAAAATTACTGGCTTATTCCAAAAAAGGGAAAATCTATACTTTGTCAGCTTATGATTTTTATAATACCCCAAAATACTTAGAATCAAATCTTATCTTAGATAAAGATGATGAAATTATAGATGTTTTAAGAACATTGGGTAAAAAGGAAATTTTAATCTTCACCAGTTTAGGAATTGGTAAAAGAATGAAATTAGAAGATGTCATGGCAGCAAAAAGAACTGGAGTTCAAGTTATTAAATTAAAAAAGGACGACAGAATCGTAAAGGTTTTACTTAATGGAAAAGATAATATATTTTTGATTTCAAATAAAGGGTTTGGTTTAGGAATAAAAAATGATTTACCAATTCAAAAAAGAAGCGCTGTAGGAGTAAAAGTTATTAAATTGAAAGATGAATTTTTGTTTAATGCAAGCTCAATAGAAAAAAATTATATTTTATGTGTTTTTGAAAATGGGTACTTTAAAAAAATTTCTGTTAAAGAAATTAATATTCAAAAAAGAGGTGGAAGGGGAGTCAAAATTTTTGAACAAAAAGATAAGCTTGGAAATCTTATTTTTGCAGATTTAGTAAATGATGACGATCAAATTGCTATAATAAACGAAAAATTGGAAATAATAAAAATAAAAGATATTCCTCTAGTAAAAAGAATCAATCAGCCAGTAAAAGTTTCAGAAAAAATAAACAAAGCTTTATTAATTTCATAAAATTTTAGGTATATAATATAAGTAGTAAACCTCTAAAGTTTTTTAAAAGGCCGGCGGGTTCCCCTGTGCCCCTCGTCCCCTTGTCCCCACCTCCCCGCCGGCCCTTTTTTATTTTAATAATACTAGAGCAAAGCAACGGGCCATAGTTAAGCTTTAATTAATGTTTATAATTATTGACATAGGATATCCATTAATTTAAAATTTAATAATGCCAGCAAAAACAAGAAATTTAATAAGACTTAAATGCACAAACTGCAATCGAGCAAACTATTATTATTGGAAGAAAAAAGGAAGCGAGAAAAAACTAGAATTAAATAAATTCTGCAAATGGTGTGCAAAACATACAAAACATAAAGAAAGTAGAAAATAAAAATTTAATTTTTTATAAGTGACACCAATTTTTGTGTTATAATACTAATTGGCAACCCCTCCTTACCCTTCACTTCCTCCCGCGAGCGAAATCGCTCGCGGGTATTTTATTTTTTATCCAATTTTATTTTTTTGTACAATACTTTTTTGACTATTTTTTGTATGTAAAGATATAGCTGTAAATTTAGAATGCTATAGCATTGTTAATTTCAAATTCAGGATAGTAATGGGTTTTTTAATTTGTTATTTTGTTTTAATTTATTAATTTGTTTTAAAAAGGGTTAAAAATTTAGGTGATTATAGATTAACAAATATTAGTATTTTTGGTATTTTTAGAAACGCTTAATAAACACAAATAAGCTAGAAAAAAGAATACATGCCCGGGCTTAATAGAGCCACTTGGAAAACCTTAGTTGTCAAATTGATCATAGTGCTTATTTAAAAACAGCCACTGAAAAATAACTATTTATTTGCAAAATTAAAAAAAGAAAATTTGGATAGAAATGATCTTAAAAAACTTTTAAAAGTGGGAGAAATTATAAAATAAACCCTTCTTTTAAATCCAATTTTTGAATTATATAATTTATAATTAAGAAAGGTAAAATATAAAATGAAATAAATTAAGAAAAAGCTGGAAAACAATATAAAAATTTAATAAAATAAAAAAAGAATTTTAATTATAGTAGAATATACAACAAAAGAATTGCAAATAAAAAGGAATTAAGAGAACCAAATCGTTAAAAGGTCGAATTAACCTTTGTTACTTAATAAATATGGATATTAAAAAAGAATTTTATCCCCAAAGTGAAAATTTAAGAGTCGAATTAAAATCATTATTTAAATTATTTAGTGACTTTATATATTACCTAAGAGATTTTGCATATGACATTTCACTTCAGGATGTACCGCAAGTATTTAAGAATTTTGTGTTAAAGGTAGCAGAAGCTTATGAAAATGATAAAGAAACCTTTTTAGAATCGTTAAATAACCTTAAAACCACATTGAAAACTGATATATTAGAAAATCACGGAAATATAATCAAAGAATTAAAAGATGAGATAAATAAAGTATTACAGTCAGATAATTTAAAAGAGATACAAATTCCTGAAGAGAGGCCTGGAGAATATGTTTTTTCGCCAATTATTGGAAGAGAAAACTCTGTTATGTTTAAATCGCAATTAGACGATATTATAGAAAGATATCTTGGCAAAGGAAGAAATCCTATAGATGTATTAGCAGAAGGTATGAGATTGAGTATATTTAACAATTTAGCCCAACTTTCTCAACATTTTATTTTCTTGAAATCAATAGAACAAAAAATAATTAAGCAAATTGAAAAAGATGAAGAAAAGAACGAATTGCTAGGATATTATAAGGGTATTCTCGAAGATGCCTTAAAAGAATTAGATAAAATAGAAAATGATCTTAATAGTGGGATAAACAATATAATAAGTATTATTGACGAGGTTATTAATAACATGACTGAAAAACCACAAGAATGATATTTTAATAGAAAGAATTGTTATGATTACAGAAATTTTTATTGATATTTTAAATCTGGTCTGATAAGCGTAAAGATTGAAAGTTACGGTAAATATTCTTTTTCTGATATTGTATGACGTATTATAGAAAAAAATTTCTGAAAAATAAAAAAATAGATTTCTTCTTTAAAATTCTAATAATCTTACCCTAAGGACCTTTAATGTTCTTTGTATTTTTGCATCTCATTTTATGAAGAATTGGATGGTTTTGTAGCACATCTTAATAAAATAAATGATCAAGAGATATAATCAAAGTAATAATTAATTGAAAGAAAATAAATAAGATATTTTTCTATTAAGCAGAGAAACTGTTTTTACTTGACCTAAAATTATTTGTGTGTTATAATTTTTCTTAATGGATAGCTTAAAATTTGAAAGAGGTAAATTACCCAGTGGTTTATTGTATGACTTATTGCGTTTAGAAAATTTAACAAAAATAGAGAGAGGAATAAATGGAGAATTAAAAACAAACCCCGATGCTAGTGAATTATTTGAAATTTTAAGAAGATTAACTGGAGAAGTAGCAATTCCTGGTTTGTTTTTGCTTTTATCTTTCTATCTATGCTCTACAGGAGAGGCACAAAGTATCCAAGACGCATTTCAAGCGATCAAAACAGTTAATGAAAATATAACCCAAATCCCTCCTAATGCTTTTGAGCAAATTGCGAGATACCTATGGTGGATAGTAGGTTTGGGTGCGGTAGGTGGCAGTGTAATAATTGGTTTTAGATATATACCTCTTATTTGGAGGGATATTCTTTATAGACTTGGACGTTCTCAACAAGGTCTTAGCCTTGAAGAACAAGCTGAACTCAGATCTTTATCAAGAATGGGCAGAAGGGGCTTCGGTATTACTTTAGCTGCAGCAATTCTATTGAGTGGATTAGGTAAGGTTTGGCGCAATTTACAAGAATTTATATTTCCACCCCTTGTGGCTACAAAAGCAGAAAGGGTTGCTAGTGCTTTTGAAAAAATAGAAGGAGCAGAAATGCAGATATTAACATCTGAACCTGGTCATAAATTGATGCGAGCTATTATAATGGCTAAAAATCAAGCAATAACTAATCTCAATGAGCTTATAAATATGTTAGGACAACTTCAAATTGAAGCAGAAGTTAAAACACAACTTTTAAAGATTTCTTCAGGATTATTAGATGTAGAAAAAAAATTAAAAAATATAGAAGCACAAAAAATATTATTAGAAAAAATAAACCCAGAAAAACTTGCAAACATTTTAGCATATTATGAAAATTTAAAGCAAACTATAGATGAGTTAAAAAATGCACTTAAAACAAAAAATTCAGAAATGATTCAGAAATCCTTCCAAAAATTATTAGAAATCCTTCAACAATTAGACAAAGATTTAAGTGAAATTATAGGAAAATAATTTCATAAATGAACGACATTTTAAATAATTTCCAAACATCAGAAGAATTAGCAGAAAGATTGACAGATATATTTCTAAAAAAATTATCTTTAAATCTTGTTAAAAAATTAGATAAAAAACAAATAAAAACTTTACAAGATAAAATTACAAATATTAAACTTGATACTACTAAATTTCTTCAAGAATTTAACGAAAAATTTGTAAATAACCAATATCCTTTTGAAAAATTTATCTTAAAAGAACTTGAAGATTTTATAAAAATTAATTTTTTAGGCGTGTTAAAAAAAGAGGTTCCTGAAATAGATGAAATAATAAAAGAAACTTTTAATGAACTTCTAAATTTATTAATAAATAATAAAACAATAAACAAGTAAATGATAAAGTTTGGAAAGAAAATGGTAGAAGGAAAGACACGGGAAGCAAAAAAAAACATTGAAGAAGTTTTAAGTAGGATAAGTTTTCAAAATTTAGAAAAGAAAGTAACACAAATTTGTGGAAACGTTTGCTCAATAGATTCTAAAACAATAAAAAGCTTTATAGAAAATTTATTAGAAGAAGTTGCTAAAAACCCCATGGAATATGAGAAAATTTCTGAAGGTAAAATTGAAGAATTCGTAAGTAGTCTAAATGATAAAGTTTCACAAGATCAAAAAACTCAATTAGAAGCGGACTTAAAAGAAGGAATAAAAAATGAATTAGCTCCCAAAGAAATACCTATTGATTCAGAAATAGAAGAGTTTGTAGAAGGTTTTGTTAAAACAAATAAAGATCAAATACAGAATTTTTTGCAAGCTCCAGGTTCAAGGGATAAATGTGATAAACTAGGAAGGTTTTTAGAAGGGATTTATAAAAGTCTAATAGAGGGAAGATATTTAGTAAAAATTAATATAAAAGGAACAGATCATATTTTATCAGAAAAACAAATTATAAAGTCTCTTGAATTACTTTGGGAAAATTATAGTAGTGTTATAGAAATAATATTCGAAAATACAGATTATAGGAAAAATGATCTGGAATATTTAGAAGAAAAAATCCCCATAGCTAAAGAGGTGAATATTAATGCGAAAAAATGCCTCCCTATGCTTAAAAAGATTTATAATTTAATAATTGGTCAATTTATTGAACCTTTTAAGATAGAAGAGATAGAATATTTTAAAATATTTCTTGGAAAACAACTGCGAGAAAATAACCTAGATAAACAAACAATTGAAACAATTTTACAGGAGTTAAATAAAGATTTAAAAGAGCTTTTAAGTATTACTGAAAAAGCAGAAAAAGAACAAAAAGAAAACGGTAGAGTATCCCCAGAAACTGCTCAAGCTTTTAGAAATAAAATAAAAGAAGCCATTAAAAACTTCGCTAATGCTACTTATGGAACACTTCAGTTATTAGGAACTTTAACTGGCACTGGATTTCTTTTATGGTTTGCCTTAATTGGCTTTTTCTTCCCTCTATGGTTAATTGCAAAGATGGATGAGACTGTTGGGAAGTATGTGGGCCAATTCAAGTTGGTTTAAAGAGTGTAGTAGCGTTAATTTATCTTTTATAATTTTAATTAGTTAGCCGGCATAGCTCAGTGGTAGAGCGGGCGCCTTGTAAGCGCCAGGTCGTGGGTTCGAATCCCACTGCCGGCTATGAAAACTGGCACTGCTACTTTCACTTTAGATTACGGAAGATGTCCTAAATGGCTATTTGAAAGAATGAAAAAACTTGCTGGAATTATGAGTGAAATTATTATTGAAGAATTTGGAGAAGAAGAATTTTTAAAAAAAATCTCAGACCCTGTATGGTTTCAAGCATTTGGCTGTGCATTAGCTTTTGATTGGAACTCCTCTGGATTAACAGTTACTACAACTGCAGCATTAAAAGAAGCTTTAAGAGAAAGAGAATTAGGAATTTATGTTTGTGGAGGGAAAGGGAAAACTTCAAGGAAAACCCCTGAAGAGTTAATAAGGATTTCTGAAAAATTAGGAATTGATGGAGAAAAATATGTTAAATATTCAAGGCTAATTGCTAAAATTGATAACTCTTTGATTCAAGATGGATTTACTATTTATCATCATTCATTTATATTAACTAAAAAAGGAAATTTTGCTGTTATTCAACAAGGAATGAATACATATTATGGTCTTGCAAGAAGATATCATTGGTATGTGAACAAAGAAAATAGAAAAGATCTAACATTAGAACCACATACAGGAATTATTTCAGATAAGATTTTTAAGAATGTTTTAAATTTAACTCATAAAGAAAGTTTGGAAAATAAAAATTTAATTGTAGAGCTTATAAATTCTCCAAAAGATTTAATTAAAGATATAAATTATTTGAATAAGCCACAAAAAAGCTTATTTTTGCCTGATATAGAATTTAAATATCATCCTGTTTTAAATGAAAAATTTGATTTGAATAGATTGAAAAAAACAATAGAAAAAGCAAGTTTCTTAGAACCAAAAACTATAGAAGATCTTTTATTAATTGAAGGAGTAGGACCAAAAATTATAAGAGCCTTATCATTAGTTGGAGAATTAATTTATAATAAACCTGTTTCAAAAATTGATCCTGCAAGATACACTTTCGCTCACGGAGGTAAAGATGGAACTCCTTACCCTGTTGATAGAAAAACTTATGATGAGACAATAAAGATTTTAGAGAAAGCAATAAAAATAAGTAAGCAGAATAAAATTTTTTAATTTATAATCTAACTAATGAATTTAGTAAAAAATTTTTATAAGGATTTTATTTATTCTTTCAATAACATTTTGCTTTCTATTAAAGATTATTTCAATGAAAACCTTGATATTTTCATAAAAATTTTGATTTATGCATTAATTTTATATTTTCTTTATAAATTTGCCAAAAATTTTATAACGCAATTAATAAAACTAAGAATCAAACTAAAAAATGAAAAAGTAAATTTAGATAGAGTAATAACCCTCTCTTCAGTTTTTAATTCTATTTTAAGAGTTATCTTGATCTTCGTTCTGTTTTTGCTTATCCTAAATGAATTTAAAATAAAATTAATCCCAATAATTACTGGTGCTGGCGTAATAGGTGGTGCTGTGGTTTTTATTTTTCAAGGAATAATTCAAGACATAATAAAAGGCTGGCTTTTAATTTTTGAAGATCAAATAAGGAAAGGAGAATGGGTAAATATAAATAATACTTTTGTTGGAAAAGTAATAGAATTTAACTTAAGACATCTGGTTTTAAGAGATAGGGAAAGAAATTTGATATTTATACCTAATTCGCAAATTAACACAATAATAAATTTAAGTAGAGAAGGAAAGAAAAGGCTCATAAAGATAAAATTAAAGAAAGAAGCAAAATTAAATGAACTTTTAGAAAAAATTGAGAATATTCTAGGAAAATTTCAAGAAGAAAATCAACAAGTTCAAGATTTGAAAATAGAAAAAGAATTAAATTTTGGAGAAAATTTTGTTGAAATTTTTATCTCTTTTAAATGTAAGTTTTTATTAATAGAAGAAATTGCTGGAAAATTAAAAATTAAATTAAATGAAGAACTTAAAGATCTCATACTTGAAATAAGCTGATATTAAAAATTAATTTAAATTTACTTTAATGTGATTAAAAGTATAATTAAGAAATGGAAATTTTAATTGCCATTTTAATATTGCTTTATTCTATAGTGTTACATGAGTTAGCTCATGGTTATGTTGCTGAAAAATTAGGAGATTATACTCCAAAAATAGCAGGTAGATTAACATTAAACCCTTTAGCTCATTTAGACCCTATTGGTTCTATTTTGCTTCCAATTTTATCTATTTATTTTTTCGGAGTAGGAATTGGTTGGGCTAAGCCTGTGCCTATAAATCCATTAAATTTTGAAAACCCTAAAAAAGATACAGTAAAAGTTGCCATAGCTGGTCCTTTAACTAACATATTTCTTGCTTTATTTTTTCTATTTTTATATAAATTTTTTGTTATCCAAAATCTAACAGACATTGCTAATTTGATGATATTAGGGATTAGAATAAATCTTATATTAGCAGTTTTCAATCTTATTCCTATTCCTCCGCTTGATGGTTCAAAAATATTTTTACAAAATATTGGTACAGAAACTATGATTTTTTTAGAACAATTTGGTTTTCTTTTAATTTTTTTATTAATTCTGATGTTTCCAGGAATTATTTTTAATATTGTAGATTTTCTCCTTAATTTGATGTTAAGCTTGTAAATAAAAAAGGGGCAGGCAAGAAAACCTGCCCCTTAGAACAAGGACGGTGACGACTGGTGCTACTTTAATTATACCATAAAAATTTATTGTCAAGCTTATTATAAATAAATTTTATGTTGAGCAATAAAAAAAAGAGGGGCAGGCGGGAGGAGAACCTGCCCCAAAAACGGCGGTAAGGCTGGGGTGCCAATGGAGGGCTACTTCAATTATATCATAATTTATAATTAAAATCTAGAATGCAAATAAAATTTTGCGGAGGGATAAATACAGTAACAGGAGCAAATTACTTGGTTGAGGTAGAAAAATCAAAATTTCTAGTAGATTGTGGTTTAATTCAAAGAGAAAATGTATGCGAATTAGAAAATTTTGAACCATTTTCATATAACCCTAAAGAAATAAAGTTTGTTTTTATTACTCATGCTCATTTAGATCATATAGGGAGATTGCCAAAATTAATTTATGAAGGTTTTAGGGGTTATATCTATAGCACTTTGCCTACAAAAGAATTAGCAAAAGAAATACTTTTAGATGCCAACAAAGTAATAAAAGAAAAATGCTCAGATTGGGATTTAGATATAGGCAATATTTATAACGACGAAAATGTAGAAAAGATTTTAAATAGATGGGAAGGTATTAACTATCATGAAAAATTAAATTTTGATGATTTAGAGATCGAATTTTTTGATGCTGGTCATATTCTAGGTTCAGCTTTTATAAAAATTTCAGATAGAAATAATTCTATTGTATTTTCTGGCGACTTAGGTAATATAGATCCACTTTTGAATAAAACAGAAGATCTTCCATTTACAGATTATTTAGTTTTGGAAGCTACCTATGGAGATAAATTGCATATCGATGTAGAAAAAAGAAAGGATATACTAGAAGATATAATTGAAGAGACTCTAAAAGAAGAAAGAGTTTTGATAATTCCGGCTTTTTCATTAGAAAGATCTCAAGAAGTACTTTTTGATATAGTAGATTTAATTGAAGATAGAAAGGTCCCAGAAGTAAGAATATTTTTAGATAGTCCTCTTTCCATAAGGATATTAAATATTTATTCTAAATATCCAGAATTTTTAAATGAAGAGGCAAGAAATTTTTTTGTAAAAAAAGATTATTCACGCTTAAGCTATTTAAAAATAATTTATGATGAAGAAGATGAAAGAAAAATAATTGAAGAGCCTAATCCTAAAATAATTATTTCAAGCTCAGGAATGCTTCAAGGCGGCAGAATCTTGGGGATTATTAAAAGATTCATTGAAAAAGAGAATACGACAATTCTATTTGTAGGGTATCAACCAGAAGGTTCTTTAGGAAGAAAATTATTAGAAGGAGAAAAAGAGGTGGAAATAGAAAGAAAAAAATACTATGTAAAAGCTAAAATTGAAAAATTATTAAGTTATTCTGGGCATAAAGATCAAAAAGGATTATTAGAATGGGTATATCCTCAAAGGAAAAATATTAAAAAAGTATTTTTAGTTCAGGGAGAAGAAAATCCAAAAATTATTTTAAAGAGCAAAATAGAAGATTATTTAGGAATAAAAGCTTATATTCCTAAAGAAAATGAAGAAATAGTTTTATAATTTAATAATGTTTTTGAATCCAAAAGAGATAATCGAAGAACTTTCTTCAAGGTTCTATATCAAAAAAGGTGATAAAGTTGCAGAGTTGGGATGTGGCGGAGGATATTTTACAAGCCTTCTTTCTAAAAAAGTTGAATATGGAAAGGTTTATGCCATTGATATTTTAGAAGATGCAATAAATGAAGCAAAAGAATTAACAGAAATTTTGGGTTTAGATAATGTTGTATTTTATAAAGGAGATGTAAAAAAGTTGCCTTATGAAAATGATTTTTTTGATGTTGTGTTTATAAGCCAACTATTATTCCAAAATGAAAATTATGAAGAAATTTTAGATGAAGCTTTAAGGGTTTTGAAAAATGGGGGATATTTGATAATCTTAGAACCTACTAAGAAATTACCATTTCTTTACGGAACTCCAGTAAGCTTAGAGGCTATAAGAGCGTATTTTCATGTTAAAAACAAAAAAATTGAATTCCAAAAATTTATAGGAGAAAATTATTATTTATTAGTAGTTGTAAAATAAATAGTTGTAAAATAAATTAGATGGAGGAGATAATTGAAAGAATAAAAAATAATAGAATCGCTCAAATAGCTCTTGGTGCAGTAATTTTTGTGATAATTTTTTCTTTCTATGTTCTAGGAAAAATTTCAAAGCCTAAAAAACAAACTCTTCCTTGCTATAATATAACTTTAAGAATTTTATCTCCTTTTTCTGATCAAAAATTCACAAATATACAAAAAATTTTTTCAGCTTATTGTATAAAAGTAGAAACAATAAAAAAACCTGTTGAATATATAAGAGAAAATCTTTTGAAAGAAATAGCAGCAGGGAATATACCAGATTTAGTCTATGTTGATAACAATTTTATAAAAGAAAACAAAAATATTTTTAAAGAATACTCAGGTGAAAAGATAAAGAAAGAAAAATATCCTGAAGAAAGTTTAGTTCTTTCTGATAGGCTTTTGAACTATCCAGTAAGTTTTGATACTCTTGTTATGTTCTCTAATGAAGAATTTTTGGATATTTTGGGAATAATAAACCCACCTAGAACATTTGAAGAATTGATAAAAACAATACAAGGTATTAAAGTAAATCCATTTTTAAAAAATATAATTCCTGTAGCTTTAGGTAGATCAAATAATATTGAGAATTTTTATGAAATATTTATAACCATACACAGAAATTTACATGGGAAAGGATATAAAAATTTAAATAATTTTTCTAAAACTGTAGAATTCTATACCCAGTTTGCTGATAAAACCTCAAATTTATATTCTTGGGATTACGGAAATAGTAATTCTTTAGAAGAATTTGGAAGAGGTAAGGTTGTTTTTGCCTTCGGATTTTATTCTGACACTGAAAAAATTAAAGAAATAAATAGAAGGCTTAAGTTTAGAATAACTGAATTTCCTAAATTTTCAGGTAGACTAGATCAAACAAATTATTTAAAAATTTATAGCTTTGCAGTACCAAAACAAGGGAAACATAAATTCGCATGGAAGGCATTAGAAATCTTAGATGAAAATTATAAAGACTTTATAAGAGATTTTAACTTGCTTCCTATAAGAAAAGATGTCTTTGATGAACTAAGTGGAGAAAAAAGAGAAATAGCAAAAGATTTGCTAATCGGTAGTGATTTTACTGAATTTAATAGAAATTATGCAGAAGGTATTTTTAAAGATATTGTTGATAAATGGCTCGAAGATCGAGAAAATGCAAGGTTAATTTTAACAAGATTGCAATTTAATAAAATTTTTATAAAATGAAAAAATTTTACTTTTTGTTTTTAATTTTTTTAATAAGCTTAACATTTGCACAAACTGATACTATTCCTATAGTTAAATGTAAAGGATTAGACTGTACATGGGGCGAATTTGTCAAAACATTACAAAGAGTAATAAGAGCGATGTTAATTTTCGGTTATTGGATAGCAGCAATCGCGTCTTTGGTTGGTGCATTTATGGTAATGCTAGGCGGGTATAATAGAGCCTGGTTAGATCAAGGTAAAAGACTTATGGTTGATTCATTAGTTTATTATGTAATTTTATTATTAGCAGGAGTTATTTTTGATCTAATATTAGACTTTTTAAGGCCAAAATTATTTGTAAAATGAAAAAAACGCTTGTTTTTTTAATATTTTTTATTTTTTTGTTAGGATTTTTAAATTTAATTTTTGCTCAACAAAGTAACTCTTCGGATTCAAATATATTCCCGTCTTCTCCGGATGCTTGGAGGTATTTTTATGATCTCTTGAGGCCATCTGCAGATGTGAAATGTTTATCAGGTGATACACCTTTAGAAAAAATTACAAATTGCATAAAAACAGTAACAAGAGCGTTAAGATATCTTGGTGTCATTTTATTCATTATAGGTTTAACCTATGTAGCAGGGCTTTTGGTTATAAGTCCCTTTAAACAAGATTTGATTCAACAAGGAAAAACAATTTTACTTTGGATAATTATAGGTTTTATAATTTTATTTATAATTGAAAAAATCATGGAATTAATACAATGGCTAGCAAGAGGATAGAAAATAACAGATTTATACTCTTATTTTTGTTAATATTTTTAATTTTTGTTTTTTCTAATGTTATTCATGCTCAAATAGAATCGTCAAAAGAATATTTTCAAAAATTATGGAATAAAGCAAAAGGAAAAAAATGTTCTGAACAAGAATATCTAATTTGGAGTGACTATATCCCAGACCCATCATTATATACAGATTATCTTTTAGGTATCCTATGGCTCCATAATTTAGATGGTTGGGGAAAGTATTTACAATCTACCTACAAAAATAAAGACTATTGTGCTCCTAAAGAAGAAATTGATAATTTAATTGATAAAATTTCTCAACAAGTGGATACCTTAGATGAATTAGTTTTTGTATTTGAATGGCCTAGAAAAATCATTTCTGGAGTTCAATATTCTTCAATCGATAAACTAATCCAATGGATAACAAGTAAAGATCCTTATTTTTCAGATAGTGTAGAAAAAATGTTAAAACAACCTAATGCTTGTGTTATTGTATTACAAAGTTTTGTAAATAACACTCCTTTTTATCCTGACTTAATTAGAAATACTAATGTCCAATCTTTGATAAACGAAGGTTTAAATACTGGTATTATAACTAAAAAATGGAAAGAATCCATTGGAGGAGGGATACAACCATCTTATAGTGTAAATATGGTATATGAGTTTGATTATCAAAAATTAAGAAACCAACACGGAGAAAATTTATCTAAATTATACTCTATGGCTCAAGATTTGATAAAAAATTACTACGAACTTGGTCAACAGGTTAAAGATTTAGCCTCAAAAACCTATGAAGTTTATAAGGCAGTAAAAGATTTAAATAGTCTCAACTATTTTTATTCATTGGTACAAGAAGTTAAAGATATAAAAGCTCGGTATAAAAATCTTTATATGACTGGTACAACTCAAGAATCAACATGCCATCTATTACTTTCTGTGATAATAAAAGGTGAAACTCCGGCAGGGAAAAACGTACAAGAATTTGAAAAAGATATATTTCAGCCTTATGCTTCAGATACCCAGGAAATCATTGAGCAAGTAAGAAGGTTAAATATGAAGATTACACCAGCAAAAGTTGAAGTAACTACAACTGAACAACCTATTGCTGTGATTCCACCAATTATTTTTAGTGAAGAACATCAAGGTACAAGTAGTTTTGCAAGCATTACTCCAGAAAGAATATTCGATGAAATAAAAAATTTTGTTTTTAAACTTGCTCCTACATTATTTATTCTACTTTTAATAATAGGTGGAATATTTTATTTATTAGCCCCGGTTAATTTAAAAAATATACAAACTGGGTCAGAATATATTAAATGGGCTGTAATTGGTTATTTTGTTCTTTTAGTAATAACTGGCATTTTAGCTGCAGTTAGAGGAATTTTTGGTGGTCCCTAAGATGATATTAGCTAATGTTTTCTTTTATTCTGTTTTATTTTTTATTTTAGGAATTATTTTTTATTTTTACGGAGGATTAAATTTTTTGCTGCTTTTGACAATTTATTTAATTTTATTTTTTATTTTCAAAAGACCCTTCTTTTCTTTGGTTTTAATACTGCTTTTTATTTGCGGTTATTTTTATGCCTTTTATTTTCATATAGTTTCTTCAAGTCAAGCATTTCTGATTTTAGATAGAGAAATTTCTCCCACAAGCTATAAAAGATTCTTAAGTTATTATAAAGCTGAACCTTATATAGTTTATTTACCTTATCATTTAAAAGTAAATCCAAAAGATAAAATATATGGAGATTTTGAGATTTTTGAAAACAAAATATTTTTTAAAAGCATAAAAAAAATCGAAAAATCACCATTTACTCCTATTTTTAATTTAAAAGATAAAATCAATGAAATTATTTATAAAAATTACTCTTTATCCACTGCAGAGATAATAAGTGGTATTTTATATGGAGAGGAAATAAGAGATAATGAGATAAGAAATTTATTAAAAGAGACCGGTCTTTCTCATATTACAGCAATGTCAGGGTTTAACCTAACTATTTTAAGTTTGTTCTCATACCATTTATTTAAATTTATTTTCCCCTCTATATTTTTAATAAATTTCTTTTCAATAATTTTTATTTTGTTTTTTATAGTTTTTGCAGGTTTTCAATCGTCTGTGGTAAGAGCAGGTATAATGTCAATATTTTTGATTTTAGCTAAAACAATCGGTAGAATACCTTTAAAAAGAAACCTAATTATATTACCTGTATTTTTTATAGGAATTTTTAATCCTCTGGCTTTAGTAAGTGATTTTGCTTTTCATCTTTCTTTTTTAGGAGTTTTAGGAATTTTATATTTGGAAGAAAGATTAAGAAGTTTTTTAAAACTCAAAATATTTTCTGAGATTATATCAGCTCAAATCATGGTACTACCTCTTATATGGTATAAATTTGGAGAAATGAATTTATCATCTATATTTACAAATTTGATTTTTGTGCCTTTTATTCCTTTCTTGATGCTATTAGGCTTTTTAGGAATATTTTTAATTCTTTTTAGCCCACTAAATAATATTTTAAATTTTCCTTTTCAACTATTTTTGACTCTTCTTAAACCATTTTCATATTTCCCTAAAATTTATATATATCTTCCTTTAGGTGCTTTGATTTTTATTTATTTAATTCTTTTTCTTTGGATTTATAAATTAAATAAAAATGAGATTGATTTTAATTTTAAGCTTAGTTAACATATTCCTATTAATTTTTATTTTTAATTTGTTGAAAGAAGAAAGCTATATTGCATTTTTAGATATAGGGCAGGGAAGCAGTGTTTTGATAAATAATCCTAAATTACAAGTTTTGTATGATGTAGGCCCTTATGGTTATAAAGCATTAAATGAGTTGAAAAAATTAATGCCTTTTTATGATAAAACAATAGAAGTTATTATAATTTCTCATCCTGATAAAGATCATTATGGCGGCATTTTTGATATTTTAAAAAGATATAAAATTGGAATTATTTTAATTTCACCAGTAAAAAGTGAAGAAAGTGGTTATTTAACCTTTATCGAGAAAGTCAAAGAAAGTAAAATACCTCTACTGGCTTTAGATGAAGAAGATTTGATAGAAACAAATTATGAAAAGATCTATGTATTAAATCCGGCACCCAAATTATTTAAGACAGAAAACCAAAATTCATTAGTTTTGAAAGTTTTTAAGAATAATAAGAGTTTTTTACTAACTGGAGATATAGATAAAAAGGTGGAAGAATATTTGTTTAATAAATATAAGGAATTTTTAAAAAGTGATTTTATTTTAATACCCCATCATGGCTCAAAATACTCATCTTCGGAAAATTTTTTGAGACTCTTTGCTAATTCTTTTGCAATTATTCAAGTTGGCAAAAATAAATATGGCCACCCTCATAAAGAAGTGGTTAATATTTTAAATAAATTAAATATAAAATATTGGAGGACAGACCTTCAAGGTACATTAATTATAAAATAGGTAAAATTTAAAGAAATTAAAATTTGGACTGGAGGGGATTTGAACCCCTGACCTCTCGCCTGCGAAGCGAGCGCTCTTCCGCTGAGCTACCAGCCCTTTATCTGCGGGGCCTGGATTCGAACCAGGACTACGAGGTCCAGAGCCTCGTGTGCTACCCTTACACCACCCCGCATTATTCTTCTATTTTTTTATATGTTTTTTCAAGCAACTTTTTAGATTCTAAATCATATTCCAATGTGAAAGTATATCTAATTTGCCTTCTAATTACAATATTACACTCATAATATTTCTTTCTTTCCTTTTCTTCAATCTTCTTAAATATGAAAATTGAGTCATCTATCTCTTTTTCTCCTAGCTTTTTTAATTCTTCAATTATTTCTTGAATAACTTCTGTTTCAGGTTTTAAGCCTTTTATATAGAAAACCCTTATTTTAAATTCTCCACAGTTTACTTCTATAAGCTTAGGTCCTTTTTGCTCCTCCATTATAAAACAAAGTTATATTATAATTATACTTTAAATGAAAAAATTCGAAGTTTTGGATTCAAAAAATAAGATAGGAGAAAAGATAGAGTTATTTGGATGGGTAAACTCGCTAAGAGAACACGGGAAAATAATTTTTTTTGATTTAAGGGATAGAAGTGGATTAATTCAATGCGTAATCGACTCTAATTCAGAATACTTTGAATTAGCAAAGGAGCTTAGACCTGAATATGTAATTAAGGTAGAAGGAATCGTAAAAGAAAGGGATCCAAAGTTTGTCAATCCAAATATCGAAACTGGAGAAATTGAAATATTAGTTGAAAAAATCGAAATATTAAATAAAGCAGAAACTTTGCCTATTCCCATCGATACTGATGGCTACGAAATAAATGAAGAAAGAAGATTGAAATATCGTTACATTGATTTAAGAAGAAAAAGAATGCAGAGAAATCTAATGATAAGAAGCAAAGCTATTAATTTCATAAGAAACTTTTTGATTAACAAAGGGTTTATTGAGGTAGAGACTCCAATTCTAACAAAATCAACACCTGAGGGAGCACGAGATTATTTAGTTCCATCAAGAATATATAAAGGAAAATTTTATGCTTTACCTCAATCTCCTCAGCAATATAAACAACTTTTAATGGTTGCAGGCATAGAAAAATATTTCCAAATTGCAAGATGCTTTAGGGATGAAGATCCAAGAGGAGATAGACAACCTGAATTTACACAAGTAGATATCGAGATGAGCTTTATTGAAAAAGAAGATATTTTAACTTTAGTTGAAGAACTTTTAATTGAGCTTGTAAAAACCATATTTCCTGAAAAGAAAATAAAAGAAATTCCTTTCCCGCATTTAACTTATGAAGAAGTTATGCAAAAATATAACTCCGATAAACCTGACTTGCGAGAAAATAAAAATAACCATCACGAATTAGCATTTGCTTTTATTATTGACTTTCCTATGTTTGAATGGAAAGAAACAGAAAATAGATGGGATGCGATGCACCATCCTTTTACACAACCAAAAACAAGATCAGGAAGCAAAGAGCGGTCTGTATTGATAGAATATTTGGAAAATAAGCCAGAAGAATTATTAAGTGAGCAATATGATGTAGTTTTAAATGGGTTTGAAATTGGAGGAGGAAGTATAAGAACTCATGATCCTGAGGTTTTGATAAAAGTTTTTGAAACAATGGGTAACAAAAAAGAAGAAGTTTTGGAGAAATTTGGACACTTAATCGAAGCTTTTAAATATGGTGTTCCTCCTCATGGAGGAATTGCTTTAGGAATAGATAGAATTTTAACAATTTTATTAAATGAACCTTCAATAAGAGAAGTTATAGCATTTCCTAAAACAGGGGAAGGCAGAGACCCAATGATGGAAATTCCATCCGAGGTAGATAAGGCACAATTAGATGAATTAGGTATAGATATTAAAGAGAAATAGGTTTTAAATTAGTTAATTATTTTGTTATATTAAAAATAGTACAGTTGTGGATAAAATACTAAAAACCAATAAAAAATATTATCAAAATTTTACAGGAACAGATATTGACCTAGTAAATTTTTTTAAAATTTATTAAATATTAAAAGGTCGTTATTAAAATTAAAAAATTAAGTAAATGAAAAAATTAATTTATATTTTATCATTATCTGCAATCCTTTTGATGGGTTCAATAGTTATTGCCCAAACTTATAAAGGCTCTTATCTTTTAATTGATAGATATATTTCTAATGTTGATAATGTTATAATATCAGGGAAAGGTTTTCTTAAAGCAATATCTTATGGTGAAAAAGATGTTAATTTTTCTTTAGGTGTAGTATTTGAAGAGCCAAATAATCCAAAATCAAAAGAATGGAGAATGTTGAATGTTTCTATACCTCTTCAGGAATCATTAATACCATTTGGAACTTCCTCATATAGTCAAGAATTTTTGAGAATGGCTTGGGCTGCTTTGCCTGATGATTTATTTGAATTTCAAAGTTTACCAGCAAAATTTGAAGAAAGTAGATCAATAAAAGTGATAGGAAGCGATATCTCTATAAAGCAATTTAAATTAGTTCTATCTCCTGATGAAAACTATAGGGATGGTGAAATAGAAAATGTAGGAGGAAATTATTTTAAGCTTGTTAATGGTCCTATTATTAAATTTAATCAAAAAACTAAATTTGAAAATACAAAAGGGAGTAGCCTAAAGCCAAATGAAGTGTTACAAGAAGGGAATATAGTTTTAGTAAGATTTTCACAAGGTATAGCTAAAAAAGTTGTTTTAATTGAAAAAGGAAAACCAAAACCAAAACTTGAAATAATACCTCAAATAAGGACCCAAGAAGTTAGAAGATTAGACGGAGGGCTTAAAGATTATAAAGTAGATCAATTTATTTTTGTTGGCAAAAATTTTGAACAAAATAATGTTAGATTAAGCCTTAAATTTAATCTAGAAGCTAAGGTGAAAAATGTGTATGTTTTAGTAGATCAAAATATTAAAGGAACTCCTTCGACATCCTCTATGCAATATTTATCTCCAAGTATTGATGTAGTTTTATCAGATGTTAATGGGACTCACACTGTAGAGTTTTATGTAGATACTTATGACTATCAAGATAAAGATTATCCATATAATCAAGGTTACTTCTCAGTAGAATTTACAAGTATTGAAGCTCCTGACTTAAAAATTAAAAGCACAGGAACTGATAAATCTCATAGATATGCAATTCATCTTCCTTATTATCCAAATGCAAAATCAGAAGCAACAGTTGGTGCAGAAGAATATCCTGCATTAGTCTGGTATGTTGATCCTTCTACAAAAGAAGTATCTGTATTTTTCACATCATTTACAGGGAGATTTAATAAAATAAATGTTGGTTTGGAGCATCCAAGCGGCCAAAAGAAACAAATTACTAAAGATTGCAATGGGACTTGCCCAAGAGATGTTGATAGTTTAATAAAGAAATTTGGACATCCAGCGGAATGGGGCTTTTTAGTGCTAAAGTTTGATCCTAAAAAGACAGTCCAATCTACTGGGAAATTAACTATGGATAGATGTTATGGTACTTTATACTTCGATCTTTCTCGAAATAAAAATCAAATAATGATCTGCAACAATATAAGGGCCTTTGGTAATAATTTTGGCTGGGGAAGAAAGATGGTTGTTAATATAAATTGGAACTATATTCCATCAGAAAGATTTACAGGCAGAGAAGAATTGAAATATTCATTTATTCTCCCTCGCGATATAGATCAGCACTTTCCACCAGCTCCTAGAAAAGCTCCAGGTGTAGGTTTAGAGGATGAAAATATGAAATTATTACTTCAGCTTTTGGGGAATATACTTCAAGGATTAATGAAATAACTGTAATATTATTTGAAAGAGTTGTTTTAGTGTATTTAGGGGGAGGCTAATTGCCTCCCCCTAATATTTTTGTTATAATCTTCCTTAGGGGGAGTAGCTCTAATTGGCAGAGCGGCGGTCTCCAAAACCGCAGGTTGCAGGTTCGAATCCTGCCTCCCCCGCTTAAATTTTTTTTAATTTGTGCTAAAATTATAATTAATTGCCATAAAATGAAAATTTATTTGGGAAATTAGTTTTATTTTTGTATTAATTTTTTACAAAAATGCCATTAAAAGTAATAAAATCAAGAGGACCAGGTAAAAGAGTGACAATATTAGTTGATTATAAAAAAGTATTGACAACAGATGAACCTTACAAGCCTTTGTTGAAGTCAATAAAAAAAAGAACTGCAAGAAATGCATATGGAAGAATTACAACAAGATTTAGAAAAAATCCTGAGCATAGACGATTATATAGGGTTATAGATTTTTCAAGATTAGATAAAAAGGATATTCCAGCAAAAGTTGAAACTATTGAATATGATCCAAATAGAACTGCATTTGTGATGCTTGTTTGTTACAAAGATGGAGAAAGAAGATATCATTTAGCGCCAGAAGGAATTAAAGTTGGAGATGAAATAATTTGTTCAGAGTCAGCTCCTTTAAAAATAGGAAATAGATTGCCATTAAAAAATATTTTACCAGGGACTGAAATCTTTGAGATTGAATTAACTCCTGGAAGCGGAGGGAAATTAATAAGATCTGCAGGTAGTTTTGGTGTTATGATGGGTACTGATGAGAAATATGCAATGATTAAATTGCCATCTAATGAAATAAGAAAAGTTTCAAAAGAGTGCTACGCTACTATAGGAAGGGTTTCCAATTCTGATCATAAAAATATAAGATTAGGAAAGGCAGGTAGAAAGATTTGGAAGGGTTTCAGGCCAAATGTAAGAGGAAGCGCAATGAATGCAAGAGATCACCCTTATGGTGGAGGTGAGGGCAAATCACCTAGAGGTACAAGAAGACCAAAAACTAAATGGGGTAAAGTTACCGGTGGTAGAAAGACAAGAAGAAGGAGAAATCCATATACTAAATTAATAATAAAAAGAAGAAAATAAAATGGGAAGAAGTTCAAAAAAGGGCCCATATGTACATCCTAAGTTATTAAAAAAAGTTAAGAAACTTTTAGAATTGCCAATCGAAGAGAGAGACAGGTATCCAATAAGAACTTGGTCAAGGGACTCTATGATTTTACCAGAAATGGTAGGTATGGTTTTCGAAGTTCATAATGGTAAACAATTTATCAAAGTAAAAGTTTTAGAAGATATGGTGGGTCATAGATTAGGAGAATTTGCACCTACTAGGAAGTTTATAAAACATGGTGGTAAATTGCAAAGAGAATTAGAGCGAAAATTATCAAAAGAAGCAGTCAAGTAATATGGAGGTAAGTGTTATATTAAAAAAATTAAATATAGCCCCAAGAAAGGTTAGAGTTGTTGCTAAAGCATTAAAGGGATTATCCGTAGAAAAAGCAGAAAAAATCCTGATGGTTTTGAATAAAAGAAGTGCAAAGCCTTTATTAAAATTGTTAAAGCATGCTATTGATGTTGCCGAAAAACAAAAAAATTTAAAGAAAGAGGAACTTTATATAAAGAATATAATAGTTAATGAAGGGCCTAAATTTAAAAGATATTACCCAATGTCAAGGGGACATGTAGGTACCATTGTTAAAAGAACATCTCATGTCCAATTAATTTTAGGTCAAAAATAAAATGGGTCATAAAGTTTCACCATATGTACTGAGATTAGGCATAAACGAGTATTGGAAGTCTAGATGGTTCTTTCGTAAAAATTATCGAGTATTTTTAGAGGCTGATTTTATTATTAGGAGAATAATAAATGAGAAATACAAAAAAAGTGGGATAATAGACGTAATTATCGAAAGAAAAGATCCTGAACACTGCAAAATAATAATAAAAACTGCAAGGCCTGGTATTTTGATAGGAAGAGAAGGGCAAAAATTAAAAGCGTTACAAGAGAAAATAAAAAAAGAATTAAAGGAACACTTTTCTAAATATAACATCCCTGAACCAGCCACAGAAATAATTATTGAAGAAGTTAAAAAACCCACAACATATGCTGCCTATCTTGCTCAAGTTGCTGCCATAGATATAGAGAAAAATAAATCTGTAAGAGCTGTAATGAAAAAAATAATAGAGAAAGCAAAACAGAATAAAGAAGTTAAAGGAGTAAAAATTAGAGTGTCAGGAAGATTAGGTGGAGCAAATATTCATAGATCTGAAATGTTAAGTTGGGGTAGGATGCCTCTTACTACCTTAAGAGCAAAAATTGATTATGCTTTTGCAGAAGCTTTAACAAAGTATGGAATAATTGGAATAAAAGTTTGGCTTTATAAAGGAGAATCAAAAGAAATTAAAGAAAGTTAAAAAATGTTACAACCAAAGAAGTTAAAACATAGAAAATGGAGAAAGGGTAAGTCGCTTAATAGAGAGATAATAACCAAAGGTTTTGATTTGAATTTTGGAATTGCTGGCCTTAAAAGCTTGGAAGCATCTTATTTGAAAGATAGCCAAATTGAAGCTTGTATTAAAGAAATTAAAAGGATATTAGGTAAAAAGGGAAGAATGTGGTTAAGGATATTTCCTCATATAACAAGAACAAAAAAACCAGAAGGAGTAAGAATGGGAGGAGGGAAAGGAGATATAGATCACTATGCAACACTTGTAAGACCAGGAAGCATTTTGTTTGAAGTAGAAAGCAAAGATAAAGAATTGGCAATTTCAGCATTAAAAGCCGCAAGTTATAAATTACCAATTAAAACAAAAATTGTAACTAAAGATGAAAGCATCTGATTTAAGAAAAAAAACATTACCTGAACTGTTTAAGCTTCTAGAAGAAGAAAGGAAAAGGTTGTTTAATTTAAGGATTGAGAAAGAATTAGGGAAATTAAAACAAACCCATCTTATTAAAATGACTAGAAAAAATATAGCAAGAATTTTAACCGTAATTAACGAAAAAAGAAAAGAAGATGCCCCGCAAAAGAGTAATAGGTAAAGTAATTTCAGACAAAATGCAAAAAACTATTGTAGTGATAAGTGAAACCTTAAGAATGCATCCATTGTATAAAAAATATATAAAGCATAGAACAAAGTATTATGTTCATGATGAAAAAAATGAAGCAAAAGTGGGAGATGAAGTGTTAATTGAAGAAACAAGACCACTTTCTAAATTAAAAAGATGGAGATTAGTTAAGATTATTAAAAGAAAAGAACAATGATAAGGCCAAGAACAATTTTAAAACCTGCAGATAATAGCGGAGCTTTAAAGCTTATGTGTATAGGATTTAAAGGAGTAGGGAATAGAAATTATGCACAAATTGGAGATATTGTCATTTGTTCTGTAAAAGAAGCTGAACCAGGTAAATCAGTTGAAAAAGGTCAGGTTGTAAGAGGTGTAGTAGTTAGACAAAAAAGGCCATTTTTAAGAAAAGATGGCACTTGGATAAGATTTGAAGAAAATGCTGTTGTTTTATTAAAAGGTGAAAAAGAACCTTTAGGCAACAGAATATTTGGTCCCATTCCAAGAGAAATTAAAGAAAAAGGATTTGATAAAATAGCGAATTTAGCAGAAGAATTAGTATAAAAAATGAAAATCAAAAAAGGAGATACAGTTTTAATAATAAAAGGAAAAGACAAAGGAAAAACTGGTAAAGTTATTAAGGCATTGCCGAAAGAAAACCGAATTATAGTTGAAGGTTTAAATTTAGTTAAAAAACATTTAAAACCAAAAAGAGCAGGGGAAAAAGGAGAAATAATTGAAAAACCTGCTCCTTTGCATGTAAGTAAAGTAAAATTAATATGTCCATTATGTAAAAAGCCAACAAAAATAGGTTATACGTTTATAAATGATATTAAAAAGAGAAAATGCAAAAAGTGCCAAAAAACATTTGACTAAAAATGTTAAGAGAAAATTTTAACAAAATATTACTTGAGTTAAAAGAAGAACTTAAGAAAGATAATATTCTTGCAGTTCCAAGGCCAATAAGAGGTATTGTAAATATAGGAATAGGCAAATTAGTTACATCCAATCCAGAAAATAAGGATAAGATAATCGAAGATGCTTTATATGTTTTGAGTATGGTAACAGGGCAAAAACCTAAAGTTGTTTCTGCAAGAAAATCAGTTGCAGGATTTAAACTCAAAAAAGGAACTCCAGTTGCTGTTTTGGTAACATTAAGAGGTAAAAAATTACTAGATTTTATTGAAAGGCTTTTAACTTATGCCTTGCCAAGGTCAAAAGAATTTAAGGGAATTACTAATAAATTAGTGGATAATAAAGGAAATTTAAACCTTGGATTTAGAGATGTTAATATTTTCCCTGAAGCATTTTCTGATAAAATAAGATATAATTTTGGAATACAAATAACTTTAATAGGGTCTTCAAAGAAAAAAGAAGAAAACTTAAGATTGTGGTCCAAATTAGGTTTTCCGATGAAATTGTAATAATGCCAAGCAAAGGCCAAATAGAAAGGTGGAAAAAACAACCCAAATATAAAACGAGGAAAGTAAATATCTGCTTTAAATGTGGAAGAGCAAGAGGTTATATGAGGGATTTTGGATTGTGTAGAATTTGCTTTAGAGAATTAGCCCACAAAGGAGAATTACCCGGAATTAAAAAAGCTTCATGGTAAAATGGTTATGACAGATCCAATAGCAGATTTATTAGCAAGAATTAAAAATGCCTGGATGGTCAGAAAGGAGAAAATAATTGTTCCATATTCTAATGTTAAATTGGCGATATTAAAGATTTTTAAAGAAAAAGGGATAGTAAATAGTATAAAAATAAAAGAAGAAGGAGTCAAAAAGTTTTTGATAATTACATTGAATTATATAAACAATCAACCACCTTATGAAGATATAAAAAGGATTTCAAAACCAGGAAGAAGAGTATATGTTGGTTATAAAGAATTAAAACCCGTCAGACAAGGATTTGGTTTTAGAGTAATTTCTACTTCAAGGGGAATTATGCTAGATTCAGAAGCAAAAAGAAAAAAACTAGGAGGCGAAGTAATTTGTGAAGTAATATAAATGTCAAAAATTGGCAAAAAACCAATTATAATCCCAGAAGGAGTGGAAATAAATATAGAAAATAATTTGGTGAAAATAAAAGGCCCAAGAGGTGAAAATGAGTTTAAAGTGGATGAAAATTTTGAAATTATAAAAGAAAATAGTAGTTTAAAAATTGTTCCTAAGGTTTTGAATAATAAAACAAAAGCTTTATGGGGTACAATAAGAGCAATTTTAAACAACAAAATAATAGGAGTTAAAGAAGGCTTTAAGATAAATTTAATTCTTCAAGGATTAGGATATACAGTAGAAAAAATTGGTGAGAAAGAGTTAATTTTTAAATTGGGATATAGTCATCCTGTCAAAATGGAAATTCCTGAAGGAATTGAAATTAATATAGAAAAATCAAAAGAAGGTTTTATTATTTCTGTTATAGGAAATGATAAAGAAAAGGTAGGTAGATTTGCAAGCTTAATAAGAGCTTTAAAGCCAAGAGATGCTTATAAATTAAAAGGATTTAGGTACGAAGATGAAGTAGTAAGGCCAAAACCAATTAAAAAATCATTAGGTAAATAATGAAATCAAGGTTAGGCAAAAAAGAAAAAAGAATTATAAGACATAAAAGAATACGAGCAAAAATAAAGGGTACTGACACAAGACCGAGGCTTTCTGTTTATGTTTCTAATCAACATGTATATGCCCAAATAATAAATGATGAAATTGGACACACTTTAGTAAGCGCTTCTTCGTTAGAATTTAGAAATGAAAAATTGTCCGGGATAGAAAAAGCAAGAAAAGTAGGAGAATTAATTGCAGAAAGAGCCTTAGAAAAAGGAATTAAAAAAGTAGTTTTTGATAGAGGTGGTTTTAAATATACAGGTCGAGTTAAAACTTTAGCAGAATCAGCAAGAAGTAAGGGTTTGGAATTTTAAAATGCTTGATAGAAAAACAGGATGGGAATATAAAGTAGTAGAAGTAAAAAGAGTTACAAGAGTTACAAGAGGGGGAAAAAGATTTAAAATAAGGGCAGTAGTTATAGCAGGTAATAAAAAGGGCAAGGTTGGGATTGGTATAGAAAAAGGCCTTGATGTCTCAGAAGCAGTGAATAAAGCATTAAATTCAGCAATTAAAAATTCTATTGAAATTCCTATAATAAATGGAACAATTCCGTATGAAGTAACTGGCAAAATTAGTGCTGCAAAAGTTTTAATCAAACCAGCAAAAGCTGGTAGAGGATTAATTGCTGGTGGGACGGTAAGAATTGTTTTAGAACTCGCCGGAGTTGAAAATGCAAGTGCTAAAATTTTAGGAGTAACAAAGAATCCATTAACAAATGCATTAAGTGCAATAAAAGCCTTAGAAAAATTATCAAAATATGGAATTAATATAACACCAAAAGAAAATGCTAATAAATCAGATTAACTTTAGATTAAAGAAAGCAAAAAGAATTGGTAGAGGAGGTAAAAGGGGTAATTATAGTGGTAGAGGGATAAAAGGGCAAAAAGCAAGAGCAGGAAGAAGAATTAGGCCTGCTTTAAGAGATTTTATTTTGAGATTGCCACAATTAAGAGGAAAAAGTTTCAGATCTAGATCAAAAATAGAATATATAGTAAATCTTAGGAAAATAAATGAAAAGTTTAATGAAGGAGAAATCGTTAATTTACAAAGTTTAATCGAAAAAAAAGTTATAAAAATTAGAAAATCTGATAAAAATAAAAAAGTTAAAATCCTAGGGGATGGAGAATTAACTAAAAAATTAATTTTCTCTTCAGAGTTGATGTTTAGCAATAAAGCAAAGGAAAAAATATTAAGTTCAGGATCTGAAATAAAATGAAAGATTTTTTGGATAAAATAATCGCACTTTTTAAATTTAAGGATCTAAGAAGGAGAATCTTGATAATTTTAGGTTTGCTCATAATTTTCAGAATAGTAGCTAATATTCCATTACCAGGGGTAGATTTAGAAAGACTCAAGGTTCTTTTTGAAACCAATAAATTATTTGGCTTAATAAATATTTTTACAGGCAATACTTTATCTAATTTTTCAATAGCTCTTTTGGGTTTAGGACCTTACATAACAGCAATAATTATTCTTCAGCTCTTAACTTTAATTTACCCAAGATTAAAAGAAATGTATTATGAGGAAGGAGAAATTGGTAGAGCAAAATTTAATCAATATGCAAGAATCTTAACTGTTCCTTTGACTCTTCTTCAATCTTTTGGGTTTTTGAAATTTTTAGAAACTCAAGGAATTTTATTTTTTGCTTCTCAATTTGATTTATTAAGAGATATTATCATAGTAACTGCAGGTACAATATTTCTGATGTGGATAGGAGAATTGATAACTGAGCAAAAATTGGCAAATGGTATATCGCTTTTGATATTTTCTGGTATAGTAGCAGGAGGACCTGTTGTTGTTCAGCAAGCTATTGTTAATTTTTCTATTGATAAAATTGATGCTTATATTTTATTAGTTGTTTTAGCAATTATAGTAGTTGCAGGAATTACTTTTATAAATGAGGGAGAAAGAAGGATACCTCTTAATTTTGCAAAAAGAGTAAGAGGAACAAAATTATATGGTGGAGTAAGTACATATCTTCCTATAAAAATCAATCAAGCAGGTGTGATTCCTATAATTTTTGCAATATCTGTTTTACTTTTCCCTGCAACACTTTTTCAAATTCTTTCTGCTACCGGAATAGATATTTTTAAAACACTAGCAAATGATTTCAATAAATTTTATCAAAATAGACTAATCTTTGGTATTTTATATTTTATTTTAGTTTTTGCTTTTACTTATTTTTACACCTCTATAACATTTGAACCAAACGAATTATCTTTAAATTTACAAAAAGCTGGAGCATTTATTCCAGGAATCAGACCAGGAAAAGAAACAGCAGATTATCTTAGCAACATAGTAAATAGAATAAATCTTGGTGGTGGATTATTTTTAGGAGTTATAGCAGTACTTCCTTATATAATTGAAGGCTTAACAAAACTTCCATTTGCAGCAATTGGTGGGACATCTATTTTAATAGTGGTTTCAGTAGCTTTGGAAACATTAAGACAAATAGAAGCAGAAATTTCAGCCCGAAGATACTAAATTTTCATTAAACTCTAATAAAGCATCGATTTCAGATTTTATTTTTTTTAAAACTTGTAAATCTATATTTGTTCTTTTGTGAATATCTTCTAAGCTATAAAAATTAAAGTCTTGTATCAAAACAAAATTATTTTCTATTAATTTTCTAATTATATTAAAAGGAGTTCTAATTAAAATTGTAATAGGGTATAAAGCTTTAGCTTCAATTAATTTTTCTAAAGATTCATTTTCTGGAAATTTCCAAGCAGTAATTTTTATTTTTTTGCAATTAGCAAATTCAATTCCTTCTGAAGTTATTTTTGTATTTGTAACAAGCCAAGGTTTTAACTCAGGAAATTTTTCATTTATGTCTACCCATCTTCCAAAAACATAAAGCACTGTTTTAAGATCTGTTTTTATATTTCTATCTCTGTGATATTTACATTCTATTATAAACTTTTCTTTATCTTTCATCGCTAAAATATCTATCTCATAATTAAGACAGGCTCCATCAACCCAAAAGTTTGCGAAAGTTTCATAACCATAATGTGCTAAAATTTTCCCAAAATATTTTTCAAAAGGAAAACCAGTTGGTCCTAATTTATAGATGGCTTCTCTTAGGTTGTACTTTAATGCTAACCCGATATTTTCTTTTTTTAGTTCATTCAATGTGATTTTAAAAAGCTGAAAACTTGAAATTTCATTAGGTATCTTTTCATAAATTTTTTTACAAATTTTAGAAGCAGCTTCTTTATCTAATCCTAAATTTATTAAATTATTGCAAAATTTTTCTTCATTAAATTTTTCTCTTTCGCCATTTTTTTTAATAATGATCTTTTCCATTTCCAAATTATACAAAATTTTATAATTGATTTATGTCAATTTATTTATTTTATACTTTAATATTAATAAATGAAAACTGAAAAATCTTTTAAACAAAAAATTTCGGAAGCTGTTAAAAAAATTAAAGAAGGTGAATTCAGGACATATAAAGAAATAGCTGAAATTATAAAAAGACCTAAGTCATTTAGAGCGGTTGCTAATATTTTAGCTAAAAATAAAAATCCAGAAATTCCTTGTCATAGAGTTATTAGAAATGATTATACTGTTGGTGGATACAAGGGTTCTTTTAAAAATTCCTGGAAAAAACTTGCTTTACTTCTAAAAGAAGGAGTAATCGCAGTTATGCCAACCGATACTATTTATGGAATTTGTGGTAGTGCCTTAAAAAGAAAAGTCGTTGAGAAAATTTATAAATTGAGAAAAAGATCACCCTTAAAACCTATGATTATTTTAATTTCAAGTTTCGAAGATTTAAAAATTTTCGGCGTTAAACCTAATAAAAATGAGTTAAGAATTTTGCAAAAGTTATGGCCAGGTGAAATTTCTATAATTTTAGATATTAGGGATAAAAAGAAAATTAAACAATTTGAATATCTACATAGAGGCACAAAAACTCTAGCTTTTAGATTACCAAAGCCGGCATGGTTAAGGAAGATTTTACAAATTTCTGGTCCTCTAGTAGCTCCTTCAGCAAATTGGGAAGGGTATCAACCTGCAAAAACCATCAGCGAGGCTAAAAAATATTTTGGAAATCACGTAGTTTATTTTGATCGAGGAAAAACAAAAAACAAGCCATCAACTCTAATTAAGTTAAAAGACAAAAAAATAGAAATAGTAAGAAAAGGAGCAAATTTTAAAAAAATAATTAAATTTATAACTAAAAAGTCTTAAATGAAATTTTAAATTTGAATATAATAATGTTTAAACATGAGGAAAAGTTTTACCTTAATAGAATTAGGAATAATAATTTTAGTGATAGGGATAATAGCAGGCATTTTTTTAAGAAATGTAGGTTATATATCAGCAAAAGCAAGGGATATTAAAAGAGTCCAGGATTTAAAAAATGTACAATTTTACTTAGAGCAATATTATATAAAATTTGGAACTTGCCCTATGTTACCTGGTGACCCCTCTACAGCAGAAGATAATTGGAAGGCTTTGGAAACAATTTTAAAAGATGCTGGAATTGTATCACATCTTCCAAAGCCTCCTAAAGGATCATATTATAGCTATTTTGAATGCTGTGATAATTCACCTAATGGTGTAGACTGTCCGCTTGTTAATAATAAATTTATTTTTAATAAATATCTTTTATATACACGTTTAGAAGAATCTATGTCTGAAAATCCACGCTTATATGAAAGTGGAGTTGAATTTTTTGATCCTAACGGTAATTTGAATAGTCTTTTAAATTATCCTCCGCCAAGAGACTCTTCTCAAGCTAATAAATTCTGGGTATGTGATACATGGGCTTATGGAACATCTTATTTGGTTGAATATGGATATACTTCTTTGAACGAAAAATATGGATGCAAAAAAGATAGACGAGATTTTTGTCTTATACCTTAAATGTTTATTTTTAATCAATCTTTAAGAATGGGATAAATATTAAAATTGCTAAACTTGTGATTCCTGAAATAACTATAAGCCAAAATAAACCAACTTTTGAAAACAAATAACCACCTAAAGCTTCTGAACCCATAAGTCCTAAATTCATAACTGAAGTAATAAAAGCAAATATACTTCCAGCAAGCTTAGGATTTGTTTTTTGTGCAGCAAAAGTTAGCATTGTTAAAAAGAAAATTATTCCTAATACTCCAAAGAGGATACTATCAACGATTGCCAAAACTTTTGCTAAGGTTAAATTATTTTTAATAAAGGGCGTAAGATAAATTAAACCCCAAAAAGTTAATATTCCTCCTAAAAATACTGACCAAAATAATAGTTTTTTCATTGGAACATATTTTGAAATAAAGCTAAAAATAATTGTTCCAATAGCTGAACCAATGGCACCTAAGGATGACAAAAAACCAAGAAAGACTTTTGAGAATTTTAAAACATCAACTTGATAATAAAACATAGGAGCACCAAAAGAAGGAGAAAATCTCCAAAGAAATAAGAATAAATTCACCAAAAGAAACTCTTTATTCCAAACCCCTAATTTGAAATTTTCTTTAAATTCTTGAAACCTTAGAATCGGTTCTTCTTTTATTTTTCTTAAAAGAATAGATGTCAAAATAGCAATAGTTAAGGGGAAAAATGCTGCTAATAGAAAAGTAGTTTGAGCCCTTAATTTTTCTGCAGCTAAACCACCAGCAAATCCTGTAATTATCTGTGCTATAGATACCCCTAACCATTGAATTGCTTGAAATTCTGCTAATTTATTTTCTTTTTTGCCAATTTCGATCATTAAAGCATCAGTTACGACATCTTGAAAGGCATAAGCAAAAGAAGAAATTGTGAGAATTACTAAGAGAATCCAAACACTATAGTTTGAAGTACTAGATAAAAGAAACCAACAAAATGCAGCTATTAAACTAGTGATTATTAGATAACTTTTTCTTTTACTACCAAAAAGAGGAATTAAGTCTGAGATTAATCCCCATAGTGGCTTTAAGGCCCAACCTAATATAGTGATAGCACTAAAATAAGCAAGTTGAGTAGCAGTAAGTTTAAATGTTTCTTTTAGTAAAAAATTTAAAGTTAAGTTTGGTAAAGATGATAATCCATTCGGAGAGAAAAAATATACTAAAGCAAATATTAGCAAATATTTTACCTTATCCATTTTATAATATTATAAAATTAATTTTTAACATGGAGGGCATAGTTTTATTTAATAAACCTGTAGGATTTACTTCAAATCAAATAGTGGAATTTTTCAAAAAAATTACTAATAAAAAAGTAGGACATGGTGGTACTTTGGATCCATTAGCCTCCGGACTTTTAATACTTGGAATCGGAAGATATACAAAAAATTTAAATGATTTTCTTAAAAACAGTATAAAAACTTATATTTCAGAAATTAAATTAGGTTACATTTCTGATACTTTTGATAAAGAAGGGAATATTCAAAAGATAGAAAAACCTATTCCTTCTTTGGAAAAAATCTTAGATATTCTTAAGCTTTTTGAAGGAGAAATTAAGCAAAAGCCGCCTCTTTATTCTGCAATCAAAATTAAGGGAGTTCCATTGTATAAATTGATAAGAAGAGGCATTAATGTAGAAATACCTGAAAGAAGTGTGAAGGTTTATGAAATAAAATGTTTAGATTTTGATAAGATAAATGGGATATTAAAATTAAAATTAAAAGTCAGTTCTGGATTCTATGTAAGATCTTTTGCGAATGATTTAGGAGAAAAACTTGGTTGTGGTGCCTATTTAGAAAATTTGATAAGAACAGAAATAAATAAATATAAATTAGAAGAAGCCTTAACTTTTGAAGATATAAACAAAGATTATTTAGAAAGCTATATCAAAGTATATGGAAGAGTGCAGGGGGTAGGTTTTAGATTTTTTGCTTCAAGATTGTCAAAAAAATATAATTTGTTAGGATACGCAAAAAATTTACCTGATGGAACAGTTGAAATAATTGTTCAAGGAAAAGAAAAAGATTTACAAAATTTCATTAAAGAAATAAGAATAGGCCCAACATTGGCAAAAGTTGAAAAATTAGATATCTTATTCAGAAAACCCATTAATATTTACTATAATTTTGAAATACTATGATCGAATATGAAGATGTAAATTTGTCCCCTAAATGGGTAGTTATAAAAAATGCTTTATGGTTATACTTTGCTACTTTTGTAAATAAAATTTCAAAACTAATTTTGATTTTAATTGTTGCAAAAATTTTAGGACCTTATTTATATGGTAACTTTACATATGTGTTTTCAATAATTGGTTTCTTTTTCATGTTTTCTGATTGGGGACTTTCTAATATTTTTATAAAAAACTTCCAAATATTACAAAACAAAGAAAAATTATTAGAAGAAATTATCTCTATTAAGATAGTATTAATAATTTTTATAAGTCTCCTTACTGTTTTTGGTTACTTTATTTTAAAAGAAGCTCCTGCAAAAGCAATTTATTCCATAATACTGTTTGCTTTTTTGCTAAATTCCATGAAAGATTTAATAAATATTTACTTTAGGGCTATTCAAAAAATGAAAATAGAAAGCATATCTTTATTAATAGAAAATTTAACAACAGTAGTTTTTGGAATATTATTTGTATTTTTAACAAGAGATGTTTTATATCTAGCGCTTGCCTATCTTATGGGTGCTACATTTGGTTTTTTCTATAGTTTTTTGAATGTTTACAAAAGATGGGTAAATTTAAAATTTATTTTTTTATTCAATAGATTTTTAAGATACATAAAAGAAGGAACACCTATTTTGTTTTTAGGCTTTTTAGGTTTTATATTTTTTAATTCAGATCATCTTATTTTAGGTTATTTAAGAGGAATGAAAGAGCTTGGTTATTATTCAATAGTTACTAAAATTATGCTTAATTTAACATTAATTCCTTCTTTGGCAGTAACAGCACTTTTTCCATTTTTAAGTAAAATCTCGACTGATTATGGAAGATTAAAAATAATTTATAGGAAAGTACTTTTTAGTTTTATTTTCTCATCTTTTTTATTGGCACTATTTTTATATTTTACAGTTGATTATTGGTTCTTATGGATTTTGGGGGAAGAGTATAAAAATTCTATAATTGTATTTAAAATTTTGTCCTGGAATTTAATTTTTCTATTTTCTTTAATTTTATTAGACAACCTTTTATTTATTTTAAATAAACAATGGCTTAATTTTTATCTAACAGCAATCTGTGCTGTTTTAAATATAATATTGAACATAATTTTAATACAAAATTTAGGGATAACAGGAGCAGCCATTTCTACCCTTCTTTCTCAAGCTTTAAATTTTGCTTTATCTTTAGGCTTAGTAGAAAAATCTTTTAATAAACCCCAAATAATTCAAAATTCTACTTGAGAAAAATTATTAACCTTGAAAATAGAAAATCTAAGATACCATAAAATACCGAAAATAGTATAGTAAACAAAATTACATGCAAAGTGAAATTTAAAGTTTCTTTTGCTGTTAACCACTTTACTTTCTTAAACTCCGTTACCGAACTTTTAATATAATTTATAATTTTCTCTTTCATTTGTGAATAATTTCAATCTCGTTTTTATCATTTAATTTTAAAGTTAGCTTTTGTCCTTGTTTAATCTTTTCTGCTATTATCTGTTGGGCTAATTTATCGAGAATAAGTTTTTGAATTACTCTCTGTAGAGGTCTAGCACCATATTCTGGATCAAACCCTTTTTCAATTAATAATTCTTTTACTTTCTCATCAAAGGTAACATTTATTCCTTTATTGATCAACATATCTTTTACTTTATTTAATTGAATTTCAACAATTTGTTTTAGATCTTCTTTAGTTAATGGTCTAAATATAATAATTTCATCTAATCTATTTAAAAATTCTGGCCTAAAGAAATCCTTCAAGGCTTTTATCGTTCTATCTTTATAATCCTCAAATTCTTTTTGTTCTTCCCTTGTAAATCCTATTGAACCTAATTTTCTAAAGTAATGACTACCGATATTAGAAGTTAATATTATTATGGTGTTTCTAAAGTTAACAGTAAAACCTCTACTATCTGTTAACCTTCCATCATCTAAAATTTGAAGCAAGATATTAAATACTTCTGGATGTGCTTTTTCTATTTCATCAAACAAAATTAAACTATAAGGCCTTCTTCTTATGGCTTCTGTCAATTGACCACCCTCTTCATATCCTACATAACCTGGGGGAGAACCAATTAATTTAGCAACCGAATGTGGTTCCATAAATTCTGACATGTCTAATCTTATCATTGCTTTTTCATCATTAAACATAAATTCAGCCAATGCTCTTGCAGTTTCTGTTTTACCTACACCAGTAGGACCTAAAAACATAAATGAAGCTATTGGTTTTTTAGGATCAGAAAGACCTGCCCTTGCTCTTCTTAACGCATTTGCTACTGCTGATATTGCCTCATCTTGCCCAATAACCCTTTTCTTCAAAATCTCTTCTGCTTTTAGTAATTTTTGTGCTTCATCTTCTAAAATTTTTGCAACAGGAATACCTGTCCATCTTGCAACAACTTCTGCTATTTTTTCCTCTGTCACCTCTTCTTTTATATACTTTAATCTATGTTTTTTGAAATAATTCTCGATCTCACTAAGTTCTTTTTTGATAGAGGGGATTTCTCCATATAATATTTCAGCTACTCGAGAAAGGTCTCCGATTTTTTCCTTTTCGTCCATTTCTTTTTGAAGCTCCTCCAATTTTTTCTTCAAAAATGTATATTTTTCTTTAAGTTCTTTTTCTTTCATCCACTGTTCTTCTAGCTTAGCTTCTTCCTCCCTTAATTTCTTTAGTTTCTTTTCTAAAACTTTAATTTTCCCTTGAGAGTTTTCTTCTTTCATTAAAGCTTCCTTTTCAATTTCAATTTTTCTAATTTCTTTTTTAATATCTTCCAATTCAGTTGGCATACTTTCTGCTTCTAATCTTAAGCTTGCTGCTGCTTCATCGATTAAATCAATTGCTTTATCTGGTAAAAATCTATCTGTAATATACCTCATAGCAAGATCAACTGCAGCTATTATCGCATTGTCTGCTATCCTAACTCCATGATGGACTTCATATCTTTCTTTTAACCCTCTTAAAATAGCTATAGCATCTTCTCGGGAAGGTTCTTCTACTAAAACAGGTTGAAATCTTCGCACCAGCGCAGGATCTTTTTCAAAATATAATTTATAATCTCGCAAAGTGGTAGCTCCTATTACTTGAATTTCACCTTTTGCTAAAGAAGGTTTTAAAAGATTTGAAGCATCTATAGCTCCTTCAGCTGCTCCTGCCCCTACTAAAGTATGAGCTTCATCTATGAAAACTATAAATTTACCAGGATTTGCTTTTAATTCTCTTAGAATTGACTTTAATCTATCTTCGAATTCTCCTCTATATTTCGCACCTGCTATTAATGCACCTAAGTCTAAAGATATTATTTCTTTGCCTTTAATTGAATCTGGTACTTCATTTGCAACTATTTTTTGAGCTAAACCTTCCACTATTGCAGTTTTACCAACCCCGGGTTCTCCTATTAATATGGGATTATTTTTTGTTCTTCTTGATAAAATTTCAATTATTCTTCTTATTTCTTTATCTCTTCCGATGATTGGGTCTAACTTTCTTTGTCTTGCAAGCTCAGTTAAATTAATACTATATTTCTCTAAAACTTTATATTTAGTTTCAGGGCTTTCATCAGTAATTTTTTGTCCTTTTCTCAAAATACTTAAAACTTTACTTACCCTTTCTGTTGTAACTCCAAATCTTTCAAGAACATACCTTGCAACTGATCTAATTTCTGTCAAAGCAAGAAAAATATGTTCTACAGAGATAAATTCATCATTTAACCTTCTTGCAATCAAAGCTGCTTGATCTAGGATTTGAAAAGTTTCTTGGGCTAAATATAATTGAGTTACATTTGTAATAGAAAAAATCTTCGGGATCCTATTAAGTTCTTCTTCTATTATTTGCAGAAGATAACTTTTATCAACCTTTAATTCATGTAAGATATCGGAAATAATTGTATCTTCTTGAGAAATTAAAGAATGGAGAACATGAAGGCTTTTGATTTCCGAATGATGATATTTCAATGCTAAATCTTGAGCTTTTTGCAAAGCCTCTTGAGCTTTTATTGTAAATCTGTTAAATGAAAACATATTTTTATATTTTTTAATTATTTTATTTGATTTTTTCTTCTTCTACTAAAATTTTTAAAATTGCTTTTTCTCCTAAACCTACATTTATTTCTACCTCATACTCACCTTTCTCTCTAATTGGTTCGTCTAATAAAATATCATTTTTTTCAACAGCAATGCCATTTTCTTCTAAAAACTTTTTGATTTTTTCTTTAGTGATAGAATTATAAACTTCGCCATGCTCACCAACTTTTAAAGATGTTTGAAAAACTAAATTATTTATTTTTGTCTTTATTTCCTCAACAAACTTAGTTTTTTCTTCTAATCTTTTCAGTGCTAAATTTCTTAAAATAGGAAGCTCATCAATTTTTTTAGGATTTACAATAATACCTTGATTTTTTCTTACTAAAAATAAAGCATACCCCATCTTTAATTTTTTAATTTCACCCCTGTTTCCAACCCTTACAATATCTTCTAAAAGTAGAACTGGTACTCTTTTATCCTTTTTTCTTTTAGCCATGGTGGATTTGGTATTCTTATAATAATTTTATCATAGAAATTGCTTTTTGTAAAACTTCGTCAATTTTATCTTCAGGATTTTTATCAACAACCTTTACATCTGGTTCCAAACCATTTCCTTCTAGTTTTATACCTTTAGGTGTAAGCCAGTAAGCAACAGTTAATTTTAAGGCTACATTTTTTGTGTCTCTTTTGAGGATCTTTTTTGAGGTGCTTGTGGTTATTTGAATTTCTATTGAAGGAAAATCTGTTTGAGATAAATGAAAAATTTGTTGAACACTGCCCTTACCAAAAGTTTTTTCTCCAATTAATTTAACACCTAAATTTTCTCTTAAAGCACCAGCAAAAATTTCTGAGGCAGAAGCACTACCTTTATTTACCAAAATTACCATTTTTAATTTTGATAAAGTACCTGGCCCTTCAGATCTTATGATTCTTTCTTCCTGCTCTTTGCCCCAAACTTCTTTTAAGATTATTTTTCCCCTTGGTAAGAAATATTCACTTAATCTTATAGCAACCTCTAAATAACCTCCAGGATTATTCCTTAAATCTAATATAAATCTATTAGCTCCCTTTTTTGTTAAGCTATTATATGCCTTCAAAAATTCGGGTATAGTGTTTAGCCCAAAGCTTACTATTTTAATATACCCTATATTTGGTTTTATAAATTCTGATTTTATAGCGGGCACTTTAATTTCTTCTCTTTTTATTACAAATTCTCTTTCTTGCTCCCAACCCTCCCTCATTAAAGTAAGAACCACTTCTTTTCCGCACTCACCCCTTATTTTAGAAACAGCTTCTTCCAAACTCATATTGGATGTGTCTTCATTGTTTATTTTTAAAATGAAATCTCCTGCTTTTATCCCTATTCTATATGCTGGTGTATCTTCCAAAGGAGCTATTACAGTCAAAATTCCATTTCTAATACCTATTTCCATTCCAACACCACAAAAAGAACCCCTTAAGTCTTCTTCAAGTATTTTTGTTTGTTCTGGTGTATATAAATCTGAATAAGGATCTTGTAATGATTTTACAAGTCCTCTAATTGCTTCAAATGCTGCCTTATCAGGGTTAACCCTACTTTGATCTACAAAGTGATTTTTTATTTTTATCCATACTTCATTAAATAAATCAGCATATTTCTCTTTGAATTCTGAGTTCTTTTCAAAAATAGTAGGAGGATTACTTGCCGAGCTTTGCCCTAATTTAAAAGCAATAAAAAAATTTAATGTTAAAATTAAAATAGCAAGAAGCCCTGTAGTCAGAATTTTTTTATTTTTAAATTTATTAAAAACCTCCATGGTGTATTTAAAAGATCACTCTATTATTTTAACCAAAAAGAATATAAAAGAAAAGTCGGCAATAATTTATATTTTAACAAAAAACTATGGAATAAAAAAAACTATAGCAGAAGGGATAAATAGACCAGAAAGCAAACTTCTTACAACACTTCAACCCGGTTCTGTAGGTAAAATCTTTTTAGTAGGAGAGGAAAATACATTTAAATTATTATCCTTTTTACCTTATAAAATTCCGATCAAAGTTTTTAAATTATACCCATATATCTACTTGTGGGCTTTAAGATTTTTAACCTTTTTTAACTTTTTAAGTATTTCAGAAAATTTTTGGGGGATTATTATTAAATTGGATAAATATGTTTTAAAGTTTAAAAGAATATTTCCAGAATGGTATATGCTCCAAGTTTTTAAAGAATTAGGCATGGAACCAAATTTGTTTACATGTACAAATTGTTATAAAGATTTAATAAAGGCTAAAGATGTTTTTTTATATAAATCCTCTTTATTTTGCGAAAACTGCAAAAAAGAAGGGTATGAAAAAATAAGGAAAATAGACTATTTAAATATTCGGAATTTTGTATTAAAGGAAATTATAAACTTCAAAAGCCTTAGTTGGAGAGAAATTTTAAGGAAAATCATAAAGAGACACCTTAAAGAGATTTATTTATAATTTTTAATATGCAAGAAGATTTCAATAAAAATAACGAAGGATTTGAGGAAAAGTTAAGCGAGGAGTTATATGGAATAAAGCCTTCAAGCAGAGTAGGTAAAATAAAAAAAATTTGGGGAATTCAGAAAAGGAAACCAGAAAAATTGCAGCCTTGGGAAGAATTTGAATCTGAAGTGGAATCTCTGACAATATTTAAAAAAAATATAAAGAAAGTTTTTGTTGCAATCTTTCTATTATTTTTAATAAGTGTTTCAGCATTTATATATATATTTTATTATAGAGCAGTTTATATAAGAGGGGTTAACTTAAATATTTTGGGGGTAGAGGAGGTAAATTCGCTAGATGAGTATGAATATGCTATAAAAATAGAAAACAATTCTAATTATCAATTAGTAGATTCTAAGCTAGAGATAAATTTAGAAAAGGGCGTATTTTTTGCTGATGATATAGAGGCCGAGAAAAAGATAATAAATATAGGGGATTTAGATCCTAAAACTTCAAGAGAAATAAGATCAAGATTTTTCTTTATAGGTAATTTAAATGAAATCAAAAAAATAAAAGTTGCTTACATATATTATACTCCCAAAAGAAACCAAGAATACAAAACAGAAAAAGAGCTTATAGTTTCCATAAAAAAAGAACCTTTATCTTTGCAAATTTATTCTCCTTCTAAAGTTTTTGTAAATGAGTTTTTTAATTTTTCTATTAAATTATCAAATAACACTTCTAAAAACTTAGGATTTAAAGTCAGTGTAAACTTTCAGGGAAACTATGAAGCAGATGTTGTCTCCCCACCTTATGAAAGAAAATATGAATGGACTTTTAATTCTATAAGTCCAAATTCTTCTTTAGAGATAAGTATGATAGGAAAATATCTTAAATATGTTTCAAACCCAGCTGTTTATGTTGATGTAAATTTGATTTATTTAAATAGAATTTTGCCTCTTAAAACATACTCTGTAGGTATAAATATTTTAGAAAGTCCAATTGTTTTAGAGATAGAAAGCAGGCCAGAATCTAATGTGGTTGATTTAAGGTTTCCTATTACATATGTTATACGTTGGACCAATAAAAGCTCTATTACGTTAAATAATGTGAAATTAAAAGTAAATTTTGAAGGCCCTTTTGATTATGAAACCCTTAGAACTGATGGATACTTTGATCCTTATGAAAATTCCATAATATGGGATGCAAGAAATAAACCCTCTTTAGCAAATGTGAGCCCTGGTTCTTCTGATTATGTGACAATATCAATAGCTCCCACAAAAGAATATCCTATAGGTAAAAAAGATTTAGAATTACAAATTAAAGCAACATTAGAAACTGAGTCAATACCGCCAGAAGTTCAAATATTAAGCAAAAAACTTTCAATCCAAACTCAACTTACAAAGAAAATTAAAGGAGATATTAATGTAGTTACAGAATTATTGTATAATGACCCACAGGTAAAAAATACTGGTCCATATCCTCTAGTCAATGGAAAACCTACAACCTTATCTTTTTATCTAAAATTTTATACATATGGTGAAGATTTTCAAAATATACTTGTAAAAACCAAAATACCTATCGGAGTAAAATTAACAGGCGTTGTAGGTGGAGAGTTTAATTATAATAAGTTACAATATAATGCAGAAACTGGAGATTTTGTTTACCAAATTGATGAAATATCAGTCGGACATGGAAGTATATATGAACCTTATTCTATAATGTTTCAGATTGAAGTCACTCCCCCATTGATAGGAAATATAAATAATTTAGTAATTATTCCACCTATAGAAATAAGTGCGCAAGGTAAATTTTCTGGTGAATCATTCAAAATTAAAACAAATGAGTTACAACCATTTAATATAGGTTATCCATTTAAGTATTAAAAAATGGAGAAGTTAGAAAAGATTATAAATTTAGCAGAAAGAAGGGGATTTGTTTTTAAAAGTTATGAAATTTACGGGGGAGTAGGTGGATTTTATGATTTTGGTCCTCTTGGGGTTTTACTAAAAAATAAAATAAAAGAGCTTTGGCTTAAAGATATCTTGAATATGCCTAATATTTATTTAATAGAAACTCCAATAATAGGACCAAGAGTATTATATGAAGCCTCAGGGCATATTGAAAATTTTTATGATAGATTAGTTGAGTGTAAAAGTTGTCATAAAAGATTTAGGGAAGATCATTTGTTAAAAGGTGAATATGGTGAAATTGAGATAAAAGATAACAAAGCCTTGTGCCCTTTATGTAAAGGTGAATTAACTGAGGCTAGGAATTTTAATTTAATGTTTAAAACATTTGTTGGCCCAGTAGAAGAATTGGCTTCAGAAAGCTATCTAAGACCAGAGACAGCTCAAGGAATTTTTGTAAATTTTAAAAATATACTAAATTCAATGAGAGCAAAATTACCTTTCGGAATAGCCCAGATTGGAAAATCATTCAGAAATGAAATCACGCCTAAAAATTTTATTTTTAGAATAAGAGAATTTGAACAAATGGAAATTGAATTTTTTGTAAGACCAGAAGAAGATGAAATATGGTTTAATTTTTGGGTAGAAAAGAGATTTAAATGGTATACTGATATTTTAGGTATTAAAAAAGAAAATTTAGTAAAACACATTCAATCAGAAGATGAACTGGCTCATTATGCAAAAAAAGCTATTGATATTTATTATAGATTTCCATTTAAAGAGGATGAAATCGAAGGAATAGCAAATAGAACAGATTATGATTTAAAAAGACATATGGAATTTTCCAAAGAAGACCTGACTTATTTTGATGAAAAAACAAAAACAAAGTTAATACCTTATGTGATAGAACCATCAGCTGGAGTTGAAAGAATTTTATTTGCTTTATTATGTGATGCATATGATGAAGATGAAGTGCCAAATGAAAAAGGAAAATTGGAAAAAAGAACAGTTTTAAGATTTAAGCCAGCAATTGCACCTGTTCAAGTAGCTGTATTCCCACTTCTTTCTAACAGAAAGCCTTTAATCGAAAAAGCAAAAGAAGTTTTTGGAATCATTAATAATAGTTCAATAATAGTAATTTATGATGAAACGGGTTCAATTGGTAAAAGGTATAGGCGGCAAGATGAAATAGGTACCCCCTTTTGCATTACAATAGATTTTCAAACATTAGAAGACAACACTGTTACAGTTAGAGATAGAGACACAACAAAACAAGAAAGAATTAGCATAAATGAAATTTTAGATTATTTAAAGGATAAACTAAAAATATGATAAATTTGTTTTTAATTGGAATATTTATCAGCCTAATCTCTTATTTACCTTCTATTTCTTATGCCCAAGTAAATCAAATAGTTGAATTTATTGCTGGTTATTGCTACAAAGGTTCAAATATTAATTATTGTATCCAAGGAATATATAACTTAATAGTAGCTTTAGCTGTTGTTATTGCTTTTATTATGTTTTTTATAGGAGCTTTTAAGAACTTATTAAGTGTTGTGCCTGATATAAAAATGGAAGGCAAAAGACAGATGAGAAATTCTATTATAGGCTTAATTGTTATTTTTTCTTCTGGTGTTTTGCTTTATTGGATAAACCCAGAAATATTTAATGCAAGATTAATAATGTTTAGAGTGGAGATGGAGTTGCCTATAATAGAGGTAGAAAACTGGACAGACGATGATATTAAAAATACAGCATATTCTACCTCTCTTTCGTCAAATCCTGCAGGAAATATTGTTATAGTTCCAGGATATACAAATATTTATCCAGCAAACAATGATAATTGTGCTGGCAAAAATAATGTAGAATGTGTTGATGAATGTATGTTAAATTTTTTAAGAAATCTTAATAATAATTTATTTTCTAAGGGAGTAAAGGTTATACTTACGGACGGTTATTCACAAGGTGATCATCAATCTAAATCACATACTACTTACGGAACAGCAGTTGATTTAGTTCCACAAGGAAATACAAAAGACTATTGGGAAAAAGTTTGTGAAGCTATTATAGAAACACCAGGCTTAGTAAGGGTTCTTTATGAAGCTGGCCCTTGGGAAGAATTAAAATGTGGTAATAAAGTTCTTAAGAGATTACACTTTTCAAAAACAACCGGCGCTCATTTTCATGTTGAAGGTTGTGGAAAGTAAAATTTTACCTACTAATTAAACTCATAAATAAAAAAAGAATACCTGAGATTATAAAAACTATAGCCCACTCTTTGTTCCCAGCTTTTATTTCTGTATAAGCAAAATATAAAAATAATAAAAATATAAAGAAAAATATCTGAAAAGCCATTTTGCTTATAATATTTTAAAGCAAAAATGAAAATTTTGATCCAGAGAGTGGATTATGCAAAATTATATGTAAAAAATAAAATTGTATCTCAAATTAATAATGGATTATTGATTTTTATTGGGATTGAAAAGGGTGATGAATATAAAATAGAAAAGGCTATTGATAAAATTCTAAAAATAAAAATAATTGAAGATGAAAATGGTAGATTTAATTTATCATTAAAAGAAAAACCTTGCCCCTTACTTTTGGTTTCTCAAATTACGTTAATTCCTAATTTTCAAGATAATAAACCAGATTTTTCTAATTCGCCTTCAAAAGAAGAAGCAAAATTAATTTTTGAAAAGATCAAAGAAGGATTAAAAAATAAAGGATTTCAAATAGAATCTGGGATTTTCGGGGAATATATGGAAATTGAAAACAAAAATTTAGGACCGGTTAGTTTCTTTTTAAAAATTTGATATGTTAACTTTGAAAAAGGTTAGGAATATAATTCTCTTGATTTTCTTGTTTCTTTTCTTTGCTTTAACGATAAAAGCATATAAAAATTGGCTAAGTAGAGAAAGGATTTTAGCTAACTTAAAAAATAGCCAAGTTTTATCTGGTTATAGGTTTTATTTTAAAAAAGATAGTAATTCTAATTTAAAATTAATAAGACCCCAATTTTTTGAATTTTTAGACTTTGACGTAGTTGTTATAAATAATTTAGAGGATTTTTTTAAAAGACAGAAAGAGAATAGCAGTGAATATATGATAGAAGTATATTCTCTTAAACATCAACCTCTCTTAGCTTATTTTGTTCACATAAATGACTCTCAAAATTTTATTGATATTCCTAAATTTTTAAATATAGGATATTTTTTAATTCGAAATATTAGTAACAATAAAATAGTTTTCAAATATGATTTGTCCAAGTACGCAATATGTAATGAAAATAATTTATGTGAAGGTTATGAAAGATTCTATTGCTCTTATGATTGTAAAGTAGTGAAAAATCCTTATTATCCCTTACCAATAGTTTTTAAAAATATATCTTTAAATTCTAAAAATGAAAATTTGTGTGATTTTGGTACAGAATGTGAATGTGTAAATCTAAAAGTTTTAGATTTTATAAATAAAAAAGAATTCCAATATAAATTGAAAAAATTAAAAGAGAAGTTTAAATTAGAAATTCCTTTATTGCTAGAGGCTGTAATAAGAACTGAAAGTAGATGCAATCAATATCATATAAATAAAGGAATTATAAACCTTGACTTAGGTTTAATGCAAATAAATTCTTTTTATATACAATCTGAAAAACCCTTAATAGAAGAATGCATAAAATTACTAAAGAGAAATTACTCTATCGAATTTCCTTATTACAGCCAAGATATAGATTTGTGGAGTAAAAATTTTATATTTAAAGATACAGAGGTTAATTTTTGTATAGGTTTAATAAAATTATGGATTCAAGGATGTCTTAGTGAGAGTAATGATCTTTATGAAAAAATGTTATGGATTTATTTAGGATATAATAGAGGTATAAGGTATTGTGGCTTTTTACAGAAAAACCAAATAAATATTTTAGATTATTGCAAAAAAGAATGGAGCTTCCAGGGAAGTAATTTTTTAACATGCCTAAAGAAAACAATTAATAAAAAATAATGATAGAAACAAATCTTTTTCAAATAAATTTAATAGGTATAATCACTTCTTTATTTTTATTGTTTTTGCTTTATAAAAAAACCTTAGATTTAATTTCAATATTAGCTTTAACATCATCATTTTATAATTTAGTAATTTTCAATTTTAAACCTTGGACATTTGGTTTTCAAATATTTTTCCTTTTTGCAATTATTTCAATTATTAAAAACATCCAAAATTTTCTATTTATTTATAAAAACAAAGAACTCAAAAAAATTTTAATACTCATTTTGATATTCTTATTTGCAATTTTATTTAGTTTATTAGTGAATATATTAGATGAAAAATTTATATTAACTTTAACATATCCTGAAGATATCCCAGGCCCTCCATATTTAGGTTTCTCTAAAATAGGAAGATTTAGTTTCACTCAATTTCTTTATTTGTTGTTTTATTTTTTAATTGTTTTAAGTATCATATGTGAAAAAACTAATCTACCTAGGTTTATTAGATTTTACCTATATGGGCTAAATATCAATTTATGTTTCCAACTTTTGGGGGTTTATTTCAAGGCAAAAAATCTATCTATTCCTAATATCTTAAATAACCTAAGTTTTTTAAATGAAACTATTCAGGGTTTAAGTATTTATTCTTTTAAGTTTTATAGATTTAGTGGGCTTTTCCCAAGCTCTGCCTTATTAGGAATATATTTATTTATAGCTTTTGGTTTTTTAGTTCTTTTTAAAAACTTATTTTCAAAAAAATTCTTTTATACAGAAGTCGTATTAATAAACTTAAATTGGTTATTGGGTTTTAATTCTACATATATCCTGGGGTTACTGATGTTACTTTTAATTTTTTTGTTAAATTCAAAAAATATTAAAAATGCGTTAATCCTATTTTTTATTTTTATATTAATATTATTTCTCTTTTTAGTTTCTGTGCAAAAATCTAGTTTGCATGAAAGATTCGATGTGTTTTTGTTTAATTTAAATATTTTTTTAAAATATCCAATTTTAGGCATAGGATGGGCTAGGACCTCAGGAGATTTATTTTCAAGTTTACTTGCAAACTCTGGTATTATAGGATTTTTAACCTTTATTTATTTGTTTTATAAAATATTCAAAGGATATGAAAAAGAAAGGGGGAGTTCATTTATAAAAATTATTACCCTCTGTTCTTTTATAATAATATTTTTAATATGGAATGCTGTTAATGTAAATATTTTCTGGATTTTGGTTGGTAGTTATTTAGGTAAAAAATACGATGCCCAAATTTTCAATAATAATTCCTACTTATAATCGAAAAAGCTTGCTAAAAGATAGAGCCCTATCTTCATTATTGAATCAAAATTTAAAAAATTTTGAAGTAATTGTGATAAATGACGGAGGAGAAGATATTATAGAAGTTATTGAAGAGTTTCGACAAAGGGGGTTAAGCTTAAAATACATAAATAATTCATCAAATAATGGACCATCTTTTGCTCGGAATTTAGGTGTTGCTCAATCAAGTGGGGAATGGATATGTTTTTTAGACGATGATGATGAATATATAAATAATGCTACAGAAATTTTAATAAATATTGTCCAAAAAACTTTCAAAAGAGTGTTATTTTTCCCTCATTATAAAATTATAAATGGTAAAAAATTTTTAATGCCTAAATCAAATGGAATCAATGTAGACGAGAATAAGATTCTTGAATGGGTGATTAAATGGTATTTTATTTCAGGTACTTATGTAATAAAAAAAGAAGTTTTTAACAAAATTAAATTTGATGAGAATATAAAAATTGGTGAAGATCTAGAGTTAGGAATAAATTTATTACGTAACTTAAAAGATGAAATAGCATTCGTTGAAGAGCCTTTTTATTTACATTATTTCAGAAAGTCAGATTTTACCAACGTGCATCAAGCTTTAGAGGATTATAAAAAAATTTTGGAAAAACATAAAAAATTTTTAAAAGAAAAAGAAGTTTTACACGAATTTTATTACAGATTAGGCTGTTTTAGCTATTTTAATAGTAATCGACTTGAAGCTCTGAAATATTTCTTATATTCAATAAAGCGACCTAGATTAAAGATTTTTTTTAGAATATTTTTGTTGTTTATCCCTTTAAAGATAGGTAGGATAATAGAGGATTTTCTCTTAGAATTAAAATTAAAATAAATATAATGAGAATAGCTCTAATTGCAAGAAGTAATTTATTTACAAATCCTGGAGGCGATACCCTATATATTTTAAATATAAAAAAATATTTAGAAAAATATAACGTTAAAGCTGATATTATAGCTAAGAGAAAAGATTTTACTTTAGATTATGACGTGTATAACTTTTTCAACCTTGGAGATTACAAAACTTTGCTACCTTATTTATTTGAACTAAAAAATAAAAAAATGCCCGTAATTCTTCACACACTTTGGTTAAAAAATAAAGAAATAGAAAAAATGATTATTGAAATTTATAAAAGACACTCTAGATTTAAAAAAATTTTTAATTTTGGAGCGAAATTAGTGGGAGAACTAAATTTTAAAAATCTCTTAATATTCTTAAATAAATTTAGAAGGAAAAGAAAAGAAAGTCTAATTCTTAATTTAGTATCTTTGATAATTGTATCTAGTTATACTGAAAAAAAATTTCTTTTAGAATATTATAGTGATCTTGAAAATTTAGAAAATAAAATTTACTTATTACCTATACCTATTTTAGAAGAAATTCAGCTAATTAATTACAAAGAAAAAGATTTTGGGGGAAATAAAATACTTTTCAAAGATATTATAGGTAAAAGCTTTCTTTTAAATGTAGGAAGAATAGATCCATTCAAAAATCAAATTCTTATACTAAAAGCACTCCAAAATATTGAAAATATCCCCATAGTATTTGTACTTCCAGATAGAAATATATTATCTAATCCACCGCAAAATTTTAAATCTTATTATATGGAGTTTAAAGAACTTTTAGAGAAAAGAAAAAATACATATTTATATTCAAACTTAACATTAGAAGACCTGGCATTTTTATATAAAAACTGCAAAATATATTGCCACCCTTCAATTTTTGAGCCTTATGGGCTTAGTATATTAGAAGCTTATTATTTTGGGGCAGAATTAATTATTACAAAATATTGTGGAGTAAAAGATTTTCTTGATGTTTCTAATATAGAGTTTATTAATAACCCCTTAGATGAACTAGAATTAAGAGAAAAAATAATAAAAAAATTTAATTCGCAAGTTAAAAGAGATATTAATAATCCTTTAAATTTATTAAATTGGGAAGAATTTACTAAAAAGCTTTTATCTATTTTTGAAAAATTTCTTTAAATGACAAATTTTACTTTTATCATAAGTACATATAATAGAAAAAATCTTTTAGAAAGAGCAATAAAAAGTATTTATAATCAAAATTATCAAAATTTTGAAATAATACTTATAAATGATGGAGGTGAAGATGTAACTGATGTTGTAAAAAAATTTGATCAAAAAATTATTTTAATCAAAAATCCAGTCAATAAAGGTTATACATTTTCAAAAAATTTAGGGGTCAAATTAGCTAAAAATAATTGGATCATTTTTCTTGATGATGACGATGAGATAATAGAAAATTCTTTAAATAAATTAAAAGAAGAAATGACAAAATTTGATGATAACACTTTATGGTTTGTTGCCCCAAGATTGTATGTCTTTGATAATAAAAATTTTATATATCCCAAGTTTTCGAATTTAGTTTTATTACAAAAGAATCCATATAAAGCCTTAGATATTAGAAAATTCAAATTAGGAGGCAGTATCTTTAATAAAGAAATTTTTAAGAAAGGCTTTTTATTTGATGAAAATATTTTTTATGGAGAGGATTATGAATTCTGCTTGAGATTAATTGTAAATAATATAAAATTTATTCCTTTGAATGTAGTTTTTTATAAATATTATTTTAGGATCTATGAATCTAATTTTGTGAAAGTTATAAAAGACAGGGAATACATTTTAAAAAAACACAAGGATTTGTTAGATAAAGAAAATTTATCTTATTTTTATTTTCATTTAAGTAAGCTTTACAAAAAGAATAATGACCCCAGAAACTCTTTGTTTTATTTAATCCAAGGTTTAAGGTCTAATTTTTCTATTAAGAATTTAATTATGTTTATAATATTTATATTAATTTTATGTTTGCCACCGAAATTTATAATATTTTTAGAGAAAATTTACGCAAAGACAGGATTGAGGTTTACTTAATTGTTTTTTCTATATCAGTTGCTATAACTTTTTTAGTTTTGCCAGAGATAAATATACCTTTTACAGATTTTAATTTTGCAAATATTATAGTACCTTTTTCTTCTATTTTGTGTTTAATTCTATTTTTTAAAGAAGAACTTTGCAAATTTTTCAGTAAATTTTTGAATAATTACTATTCAATTTTTTATTTCTTTTTATTGAGTTTTTACTTTGTTGTTTTAAACCTTACGTCCCCATATCCCTTAACAAGCTTAAAGTATACCTTAAAAATTTTAGAATATTTGCCAGTCTTCATTTTGGCTTTATTAATCGGTTTGTTCAAAACCTATTATAAAAACTTATTATTTCTAGTTATTTTTCTTATTGCTATTATTCTTAACTTTTTTAATTTAATCCTCTTTTTTAATCCTGATTTATACAAGACTATCTTTTATGAACGCCCATATACCTACCCAAGAGCTCAGTCGTTAGTTGGGCACCCAAACTCTTATGCTTTTTTTATTAATCTATCCCTAATTGTAGCTTTAGTTTTATTAAACGAAAGCCTAATCAGTAATAATATTTTTAACTTTTATTTTATCTTAAGTGGATTAAATTTAGTTTTAACCGGTAGTAAAAACAATTTCATTCTGTTTATTTTTTTAGCTCTTTATATCTTATATGGAATTTACAAAAAAAATAAATTCAGTTTAGATTTTGAAATTATTTTAATATTTTTGATATTAAATATTTTTTTGTTTTGGCTCTTTTGGTTAAGTGGTTTAGAAATTATCCAAAAATTTAGTTATAACTCATGGTACAAACAAGCAATAGAAAATTCACTTAGCCAATTTTTTAAAGAGCATAATATAATTACCTATAAAATTACTTCTATAAATTTTAGAGAAGAAATTTATTCTTACGCTCTCTATGTGTTAAGTCAATTTCCCTTAGGGGTGGGCCCCTATGTTTTTCAAGCAGAATTTTTAAGTAGGAATGTGAAATTTACAGCTTTATGGGGAGAAAATACAAAAGGATTTAATGCACACAATCTAGTGCTTCAAGTCTGGCTAGATTTTGGTATATTGTGGGTAGTCATTTTGTGGAGTATAATAATATTAATATTTAGACTAAATTCACCACTTAAATTATTCTTTATTGTTGTTCTGTTGGGGAATATTGTAGATTATTTTTTCACTAATCCATTGATATTTTATATTTCCTCAATTTTGATAGGGTTTTCATTAAGTGAAGTTATAAATGAAAAAAATTTTAATTAATTTTTTTTATTGGGGGTCCAAAAACTCCGGAATATTTAGGGCTGCTTACAATTTAATAAAAGAATTATCTAAAATTTCTGAAGAAGAGGTATATATTTTAACTTCCTTTCCTTTGGATATTTCATCTGTAAATTCTTTGCTGTATCCTAAAGAATATTCTAAATTTTTACATTTTTTAAAATTACAAAAAATTTTTTATGATGTAACGAAAAAAATTAAACCCCATTTAATATTTAACCCTTTCCACGTTGGTTATTTTTTTAATAAAAAAATACCGCAAATTTGTGTTGTTTATGACTTAGTTCATATTACCACTTTTAAAAAAAGAATCCCATCTTTTATTTATCATAAAGTTTTTTTAAAAAAATTAATTGATAACTGCAGACTTATAATAACTCCATCTAAATTTACAAAAGAAGAATTGATAAGTGTTTTTAATATAAACAGAGATAAAATAAGAATAGCTCATTTAGCTCCTGATCCTGTATTTAAAAAATTAAATCTTTCAAAAGAAAACTTTTATTTAACCTTGAACCCTTCATTTCCCTATAAAAATGTGGATTACATAATAAAAATGTGGAAAATTTTAAGAGTGCAAGACCAGTTAAAAATAATAGGTTTTAGAGAAGATTTTAAAAATTATATTAATTTTTTAAAAAAATTAGTTAAGAAATTAAACTTAGAAGATAAGATTATTTTTTATGGGGAAGTAAATGATGAAACTTTGATTCAATTATACAATCAAGCAAAAGCTTTAATTTCAGCCTCTTTAAAAGAAGGGTTTAATCTTCCTCCATTAGAAGCATTAGCTTGTGGAACACCTGTTATTTTATCTGATATCCCAGTTCATCGAGAAATTTATGGAGATATAGGTATCTTTTTTGATTTAAATAATGAAGAAAGTTTTTTAAATGCATTAAATCAAGTTGAAAAAATAAATTACGAAGATTTTGAGAAAAAAAGGTTAGAATTTATAAAAAGATTTAGTTGGCAAAAAACAGCTGAAGAGATTTATAAAATAATTAAAGAATGTATAGAAGAGTAGGGAAGAGAGTTTTTGATTTAATCTTGTCTATTATTTTTTTACCAATTTTTTTAATTTTAATTTTTATTTTATCTCTTTACGTAATTTTGGTTGATGGCTGGCCACCTTTTTATATAATGCCAAGGATTGGGAAAAATGGAAAAATTTTTAATATGTATAAAATAAGAACAATGAGAAGGGATGCTGAGAAAATTTTAAATGAAGTTCTTAAAGATGAGACTTTTAAAAAAATGTGGAAACGATATAAAAAACTTAAGCCTGATCCAAGACTAATAAAGGGTGGATTTTTTATTAGAGTCCATTCTCTTGATGAATTACCACAAATTTTTAATATATTAAAAGGAGAAATGTCTTTTGTTGGGCCAAGGCCATATGAAATTGGTGATAATGTTCCAACAAAAATTTTCAGTGTTAGGCCGGGCTTAACTGGATTATGGCAAGTTTCAGGAAGAAATGAGTTAAGCTTCCAAGAAAGAATCAATTTAGATTTAAAATATATTGAAAATATAAACTTTTTAAATGATTTAAAAATCTTAGTGCTTACTATTAAAGAATTAATTTTCCCTAAAGGAGCTTATTAAAATAACAAAATAAAAAATGGAATCAACTGGAAAAAGAAGGATTTCTTTTGAAGAATATGAAACAATTAAAAAAATAGCTGAAAAATTGGATGAAGAATTAAGTTATGAAGAATATTATGTCCAACCGGCAGATTTAGAAAATATGATAAAAAACGTAGAAAAAATTCAAAATCTTGAGGAAAGAAAATTGTTAATCGATTTAATAAGTTATATATTAAGGCACCCTTCAGAAAGATTTGATATTTTAAAACCATTATTGCCAAATACTTTAGAATTTGCCAAGATTACTATAGAAATAAATGAAGAGAAAAAAGAAATTAGTAGAGCTGATTTTTCTAAAGAAGCAAAAGATTTGATTTTCGATCTTTTTATGTCGCATTTGTCTAGGATTAAGATATATTTGAAGCTTCTTTCAAGTAGAGAATATTTAGAAGAAAGCAAAAAAAGATTACAAGAAATATCAAAAGAAATGAAGGAAATAAATGAGTATTATATAACAAATGATTTAAAAATCAGAGAAGAAATAGAATATGATAAAACGGATGAGGGAATTTATCAACTTAAATCTATTTTGACTTTAATTTATAAAGATAGAGAATTTAATTTAAATTCGTTACTACCCGAAGAAGTAATTTTCTATAGATATGATGTCTCTCTTCCTGAAATTAAGTTCGCATTTTTAAATAATTTTCCTCATTCTTTATTTAAAGGCTCTCAAAAGCAAATAAAGGTTGTATTATATGGAAAGTTATCGCACTTCTTTTTGCTATTAGCTTTATTTCATGAAATTGGGCATGCTATAGATTTTTCTAAAAATGAAGAAATTTATAAGGAACACTCTGGTATAGAAATTGACGTTGTAAAAGAGCGGAGAGCAAATGCAATTGCTTTATCAATAATTAGAAGATTAAGAAATGAAGGATATTTGCCTAAAGAACTTTTTGAAAATGAAAATCTGTTTAATGCAATATCAGCTCAACTATTTAGGAAAAAATTAGAAATAAACCCAGGTGAATTTCACCCCTATTTGAAAAGAAGATTGCCAGAAATAGAATAAAAAAGTTTTTAAGTTATTAATGTTAAAATTTAATTGATGATAGAGGAAATCACCGAAGAAAAACTAAAGTTTTTAGAAGAAAAAGCAAATGAAATAAGGAAATTAATTATTGAAATGCTTTTAGAAGCTGGCTCAGGACATTCTGCTGGACCACTTGGAATGGCTGATATATTTTCTGCATTTTACTTTCATATCTTAAGGCACGATCCTAAAAATCCAAATTGGGAAGATAGAGATAGATTAGTAATATCTAATGGCCATATATGCCCTGCGCAATATGCAGCTTTAGCTTTAGCAGGCTATTTCCCGATAGAAGAGTTAAAAACTTTAAGAAAAGTTAATTCAAGATTGCAAGGCCATCCTCATAGGGGGAGTCTACCAGGTATAGAAAATACATCAGGTGCATTAGGTGAAGGCCTATCTCAAGCAATTGGAATAGCAATTGCTGGAAAACTTGATCAAAAAGATTACCATGTGTACTGTATAACTTCTGATGGCGAACATCAAGAAGGAAATATCTGGGAAGCTTATATGTTTTTAGGGAAAAACCAGCTTGATAATTTAACGATAATAATTGACAGAAATTATATCCAAATTGATGGATTCACTGAAGATGTTATGCCTCTTGAACCATTAAAACAAAAATTAGAATCATTTGGTTTGCATGTTTTAGAAGTTGATGGTCATAACATAAGGGCTTTCGTTGATGTTGTAAGAGAAGCAAGATCAGAGTGGAAAAGAACATCAGTAATTATTGCTTATACTATTCCAGGGAAGGGCGTAAGTTTTATGGAGAAGAAATTTGAATGGCATGGAAAACCACCAAATAAAGAAGAAGCAAAAAAAGCTTTAGATGAATTAAGAACCTTAGGTGGTAGAATAATTAGTGAACATCAATAAGGATTAGGAATTTATAATTTAAAATTAATATAATAATATAAACACAACATGGAACAATTTGGAGGAGAACTAAGTAAAAGCTCAGAAAATAAAAAAGAAGCTTATAGGTCCTCGTTGATTGATGTGATTAATAAACTAGAAAATACTCAAAACCTAGATGAAACATTAAAAAAGAGATTGATAGATTTTTTAAAAGAATTGCTTGAAAAAGAAGAGGGAACTTATGTAGAATTTCAATTAATTTCAGAAAAAGATAGAGAAAAAGTTCAAAAAACCTTCGAGATATTAGTAGAAATATTAGGAAATGAAGAAAAAATGAGATTTGGTAATGAAGTATTCAGAGTTATAAAAATCGCACCTTCTCCTACTAAAGAAGGTGGTTGGATTATAGCAAAATATTTCCCATCTCTTACAGGAAAAGCACCAGATGATATTTGGATACAACATGTTGCACCTTTAAAACCAAATTCAGAATCATTTGATATTTCTCCTTTATAAAATCACTTTTATATATAATTCTTAAAACTAAAATTAACGAAGTAGGTTTAATAAGTTTTCAAGTTATAATTTAAAAATAATAATGATCCCAAAATTTGTTCAAAAAAAGACCTGGGAGCTCTTTCATACTATACTTTTAAAAATCTTCAAAAAGGAATTTATAATACTCGCTTTTATTATTTTTTTAATTATTGTTTGGAATAAATTCATACTAAAAGAAAGTAAGGCCGATATTTTATATTTTTATCCTTCATCTTGCTTAGGAAGTTTTATTAATCCTGAAAAAGCACAAGGTAAACCTGAGGTTGAAAGTCCAGATTTAATAAATGAAACAAATTCAGCTGTTTATTTAGGAGGATTCAAAGAAATTTACTGCGGAAATTTTCAAGGACCAATTGAAGAAGGTGAAATTCGAAAGATAACTCTTAAATTTAATATGATTTTAACAAATGAAAGAAGAGAAACACCTATCATTCAGCCAACATCTTCAAAGTCATTAATCGAAAAAATTCTTCCACCAAAAACAATTGAAGTTATGAATACTTCAACAGAAAATTCAACAAATACAGTCCCAGAAAATCCTTCAACTTCAACAATCGAAATTCCTCAGTCATTTTTTTACAAAATAGTTTTTGCAGAAGAAATTACAAATTCAGAACCAGCTTATCCTAATGAAAATTTGACAAGCGAGCAAACTTTTGTAACTTCTACAACCGAAGAAACAATAAACACGATAATCCAAGAGACAAATACAATAACTCCTGAAGCAACGAAAGCTCAGGAGCTGACAACTCAAGAAACAAATACAACAACCCAAGAAACAACAACTGCTCAAGAAGAAATAACTTCTACAACACAATTAGAGCAAACCCTAAATTATTTTGATATCTTTTACACTCTTGATGCTCAAACTTGGCAATATTTGGGTTCAATAACCAATAAAAATTCGCAAGATGTAAGTTTTTCTATTCCAGTTAATGACTGGCTAATGATTTCAAAAATTCAAATCAAAGTTCAATCAAACCCAACAATTGAAAATATTCCTTATTTATATTTAGAAAGCATGAGTTTAGAAGTTGAATATAATAAAAAGAGCAGTAAAGAAAGTTATGAAGAAGAAATTAAAATTGATAAATTCCAGGAATTAGGAAATTTTGATTTTAATAAGTTAGAAATTAAAAAAATCAAAGGAATTTCACCTACAGAACTTATTGCTTTTGTTTTTAATAAAGAAACAAAAGAAAATGAATTGTTATTAATTAATGTAAGCAACAAAACAATTAAAAAAATTGCTTCTGGTGTAATTTCGCCTTCCGATAATTCAGTAATTGCTTCGAAAGAAAATTTTGTTTTTTGGATAAATGAAGAAGAATCTTTAATTTTTGCTGCAGATTACAAAAATACAAAAATTTATAAAAAAAAGTTACCTAAGTTTGATAAATCTAAGGGAGAAAGGGCTATTGTTAATTTTCAAGAAATAACTTATGAGGTTATCTATGACGGACATAATCTATATTTTAAAGATAATATTCATGGTGAAGTTTTTTCTGATGATTATAGTTTAGTTTTAGAAGATTTTAGAAAAAATTTTAATTTAGATAAGTTTTTAGCAAAGGAGAAACTTGAAGAACTAGGATTTATACTTGAAGAGCAATGAAAGCTAAAAATATTTTTATCTTTTTTAAAAAAACAGCAAAATTCTTACTAATAACTATTCTCTTTTTGTCATTTTTAAATTTAGATTTATTGTTAAACAAAAGAGAAAGCAAAGCCGAGTTAAGTCCTTACAAAAATGAATATTTTGTTGACATCGGGCCAGTAGCTGGGACAGCAACAGCAAATTATGTTTATGCTTCTGTTTTTAATCCCTCTGCTTCAGGAAGAACTGTTTTAATAAAAAGAATTGTAGTAAGAGCTTTTGCTAATGGTACAGGTAATTATGTGAATCTTACTCTAAGAAGAATTACTGCTGCTTCGGGCGGAACACAAATTTTACCAGCTGATATTCCTAAAAAAAATAATTATTCTTCAGATCCTGTTTTAGATGTAAGATATGCTGGGCCAACAGTTACTTTTGCTGGAACGGCTAATTCAAGAATTTTATCACAAGCAATGCCTGGTGCTGCTGGGCAGTGGCACAGCATAAGAGATATTCAATTTACTAATTCAGACGAACCAATTATTTTACAACAAGGAGAAGGACTTGCTCTTTATCAAGAAGCAGCAGGGACAACTGCTCATCTTATAAGACTTTATGTAGAATGGGAAGAAATTTCTTCAAGTAGTACTCCTACAGCCCAAAATGAATATTTATTTGCTTTTCCAAGAGTAGAAAATGCTGGTGGAGCTAATTATGTTTATCATTCATTTTTTAATCCTGCTGGCTCAGGAAGGGTAGCAATTATAAAGAGAATTTGGTTTGGTGCTGAAACTTGCGATGCAGCAGCTGTTTACACAAATAACCTTGTCATTAGAAGAATTTCAGCTGCTTCTGGAGGAACCCAAATTCCTGCTGCTGATGTACCTAAAAAGCATACAGGAAGTGCAAATACAGCTATGGATCTTAGACATACAGGAGTTACTGTTACTTTAGTTGGAGGAACTGATGCAAGAATTGCTATGGTTACCCCTTGTGGTGCCGCTGGTCAGCCTCATGGTTTTATGTATTTAAATTTTGATCAAACTGACGAAAAATTGATTTTACAACCAGGAGAAGGAATTGCTTTAGTGGCAGACACTGCTGGAGATGTTGATCAATTAATAAGATTGGTTGTTGAATGGCAAGAAGTAACAACTACTCCTTCAGCTCAAAATGAGTATTTAATTGCTTTAGGAAGAATTGAAGTAGCTGCAGCTGCTAATACAACATTTTTTACCTTTTTTAACCCATCTGGTTCTGGGAGAACAGCAATTGTTAAAAGATTAGTTATTAGAAATGATGCTGACGCTGCAGCAGTTTATTCTGCTTTTACTTGGAGAAGATTAAGTGCTGCTTCAGGTGGTTTACTTATTGCAGCTACAGATATTCCGAAAAAACATACTGGAAGCGCAAATAGTGCAATGGAAATTCGTTGGTGCGGATCAGCTTGTGGAACAGCAATTACCGCAACATATGTTGGTACAACTGATTCAAGGCTTTTGACAGTAAATGGTCCTGGCGCAGTAGCTCAGGTTATTGGCCATCGAGAAATAGTTTTTGGTGACAATGAAAAATTGATTTTACAGCCAGGAGAAGGAATTGGCTTTTATATTGAAGCAGCTGGAGATGTTGATCATTATATTAAAGTAATGATTGAATGGCAAGAAAAACCAGACACTCCTTCAGCTCAAAATGAATATTTAATTGATATCGGGCCAATTAATGGTTCTACAGCAGCAAATTATGTTTATGCTTCATTTTTTAATCCTTCTGCTTCTGGAAGGTATTTTGTTGTCAAAAGAATTGATATAAGAATTGATACTACTGGAGCAGGTGTTTATATTCCAATGACCTTAAGAAAAATAAATTCAGCTTCTGGGGGAACGCAAATTACCACAGCTAATATACCTAAAAAACATTCTGGAAGTCCTAATTCAGTTGCAGATATAAGAAGAACAGGGGTAACAGTAAGTTTTATTGGAACTAATGATGCAAGATTGGTTTCAGTTCAAACTCCTGGTGCTGTAGGTGCGGCTACAGCACCTTCTTTAGGAGGTTATAGAGAAATTATCTTCAGAAATGATGAAAAATTAATTTTAAAACCAGGAGAAGGTATTGCTTTATATCAAGAAGCAGCTGGAAGCTCAGTTTTGGTAGTAAAAATTTTAATAGAATGGCAAGAAGTAACAGCTGCTCCTGATCCTCAAGGAGAATATCTTTTTTATACCGGACCAATTGCAGGAAATTTAAATGCAGGTTATGTTTATTCTTCATTTTTCAATCCTTTCTTTTCAGGTAAGAATTATTTGGTAAAAAGGATAGGAATTAGAGTAGATAGAACTGCAGCAGCAACTGCACCAACTTATATTCCAATTTCCATAAGAAAAGTAAAATCAGCTAAAGGTGATACTTTGATAAATAAAACTGATATTTTACCTAAAAACTCTTCAACACCTAATTCAACTGCTGAAATTTCAATAAATAATCCTATAGTGAGTTTTGATCAAAATACTCATTCTCGTTTATTAGGTGTTACTCAACCTGGCGCTGTTAACCAAAATTATGGAATTTATCATATAGAAATTGTTTTTCAAGATGAGCTTATGATAGCTCCAGGCGAAGGTTTTGCTTTATATCAAGAATCTGCAGCTGGTGATGCAAACTTTGTAGTCAGACTAGAAATTGAATGGTTAGAAGTCGATGTTACATATAATCAATCTGCTTATAGATTTTTTAATAACTTAGATTCAACTGATGTCGGTAGTCCCTTAGCTAATCAAGATACACCGGCAATTTTAATCTATCCTGGTCAGGTTTTTAGATTAAGATTATTAATACATATTTCAACTGGAACTCTCTCTATTTCAGGTCAAGAGTTTAAACTTCAATTTGGAACTTCAACAGGTTCAAGCTGTACTTCATCTCCTCCTTCTTTATGGAGCGATGTAACAGCTACGACAATTATTTCTTTTTATGATAATCCTACACCAAATGATGGTGCACCATTAACTCCTAATTCTAATGACCCAACTCATGGTGCAGATACGGTTGTTAATCAAACTTATGAAGAAGTAAATAACTTTACTAACTCTCAAGCAGCAATTCTTCCAGGTCAAGATGGTAAATGGGACTTTGCTTTAAAAGACAACGGTGCACCTCCAGAAACAACTTATTGTTTTAGAGTTGTTAAAGCAGACGGAAGCTTATTAGATACTTATTCAGTTATTCCTCAAATTACCACTGCAGCTGCTCCAGCTTTGACTTGTACTCTTTCAGCTACTTCTACTTCTTTTTCGAATTTATCACCATCTTCTGTTTCAACCTCAACTCCAGACATTACAATTACTATTACTTCTTCTGGTGGTTTTCAAATAACAGTTAAAGATGCTGGAAATGGCACAAATCCTGGGCTTTATAAATCAACTTCACCTACTTATTTAATTCAGTCTACTGATGCAACTTTAACTCCGGGAACTGATGGTTATGGAATTCAAGCAACAACAACTAACTCAAATATAACTATTAATCCAAAATATAATAAAAGCGGGAATAATGTTGGTGGGCTTAGTTTAACTGATATTCAATTAGCTTCTTCAACAACTGCTGTCTCTAACGCTCAAATTATTATTAAACATAAAGCCTCTGCTTCATATATTGCTCCCACTGGCAACTATTCTGACATAATTACCTATTCTTGCAGCTCCCTCTAATTAATCTATGCCAATATGCCAATCTGTCGTCAATCTATCGACTTCGTAAGTCCATAATTACTTTTACGCAGATCATTCTAGGGTGATCTCTTTCATTTCTTCAAAATCCATTTCTTTTAACCATCTTAGAATGTTTTTTCTGATTTCTTTAGGTCCTCCCCAGATTTTATTTAAAAACTCTCTTTGAGTTATAGATGGGAAATTCTTTTTACCAATATAATCAAGAAAACTTGACCAACGATAACTTTCCAAGAATTTCATTGCTTCCTTATAATTTCTTATTTCTTTATTTCGCCATTCAGGAAATTTCAAATCTAAGGGATTTAGATGAATATAAGTAGGCAGATAAATGAAATGACTTTCTTTTGTAATAGGTATTGCCTTATATCTTCTTTCAAATAAAGTACCAACCCTTCCATACTTTTCATTGAAATACTTTGCATACCCAATATTTAACTTTCTCATAAATTTAGTAATACCATCTTTTACGATAGGAGAAAGCATTAAATGATAATGATTAGGCATCAAACAAAAAGCAAAAATTTTTACTATCATTTTCCTATTCTTTCTTCTTTGGTTAGCAATATATCGACTTCGTAAGTCTATATTTTTAAATTTGTTGAAAAAATAATTAGTATTCATTGCTGGCTCTTCATCGTTAAATTCGTAAAGATCGTGTATAAATCTTAAATAATCTTTTTCGTCAAAGAAAATTATTCGTTTGTCTACTCCCCGATTTAAAACGTGATAAATCTCCATTTTATTTCAATTTTACATTAATTTTTACAAATTTTTTAATAAATAAACATCGCGTATCGACTTCGTAAGTCCATAGATTGGGTGTGTATTTAAAAAAGGGCGATTATTCACAGTTTGGTTTTGCGAAATTTTTAAATTTTGTTATACTTATATAATTAATTTAAATTTTGTTATACTTATGTGATTAATGTGGTCGAAAATTAAGAAAATAAACGCTTAAATATATGAAAAAATTAAAAGTTTTAATATATATTTTAATCCTCTCGCTTTATTTCCCTCCATTTATAGAAATTTTTTCTTTAGGTCGCCTTTTTGCTCAAACAGGGGGCTCTGTTTCTGTTTCTGCAAGTGTTACTCAAACAGTGACATGTACGCCATCAGCAACCTCAACTTCTTTTGGTAATATCGATACATCAGCAGTCTTTACTTCATCACCTAACATAACAACTGTTGTTTCTTGTAATCCGGGAGGTGGTTGCAAAGTAGAAATTAAAGATCAAGGCGATGGAACGAATGGAGGCTTATACAAGTCAACTTCTCCTACATATTTAATTCCTTCACCAGCAAGTGGTTTTCCAAATACAGCAACCTTACAGCCTGGAACAGATGGTTATGGAATTCAAGCAGCTACAACAACATCTGGTTCAGGGGGTATTTTATCCTTAAACCCAATCTATAATCAAACAGGTAATACTGTTGGCAAATTAACTACAACATTTCAGACCTTAGCCTCCTCATCACAACCAGTGGCTAATAGAGAAGTTGTTGTTACCCATAAAGTAGCTGTTTCAGCATTAGCTCCAGCAGGTGATTATAGTGATACAATAACTTATCAATGTAGTGCTAATTAAAAAACATAACAAGCAGGTATGAAGAAACAGTTATTAATCCTCATCTCTCCTTTAATTCTCTTTCTCGTGATAATAAATTACTCTTATGCTTTAACTGTTGGTCCTGCAAAGATAGAATTTACTGCTAATCCAGGAGATGTTTTAGATTTTAATTTGTTTATTAGAAACGATAGCGATTGGGATTCTAAATTTTATATCACTGTCGAGGGGTTTACAGATGTTGGGGGAGAAAGAAAGTTTTTTGAAAATCCCCCTGAAAAAGACTGGGTTAATGTTCAAAAAGAATTTTCTTTAAAAGCAAAAGAAGATATACAAATCCCAGTTAAAATAAATATTCCTCAAGCAGCCCCACCTGGCGGACATTTCTTAGCAATTTGGGTTGGGAGTGGTGCTCCCAAAACAGAAGCAGGTCAAGTTGGAATTATTGCCCGTGTTGGCGCTTTAGTTTTTATTAATGTTAGAGGTAATGCCATTTATAAAGCAACTATTGCAAAATTTGATGCCAAAAGAATTGTTTGGGATTTTCCAGTAAAGTTTGCTTATTTAATCAAAAATGAAGGAAATACTTATATCACTCCTCGAGGTTATATCGATATTAAAAATATTTTTGGTAAAGAAGTAGCTAGTTTACCAATTAACCCTAAAGAACTTCAAATTTTGCCAAATGCTGAAAGGCTTTTAGAAACCGAATGGCAAGGAAAGTTCGCCTTTGGAATTTATAAAGCTATTTTTAATATGAATTATGGAGAAAACAATAGTTTGAATTTTAATTACTGGTTTATTTTCTTGAATATTTACTACATAGCAGTGATTGTAGCTTTAATAATATTTGTTGTTTTTGTGTTACCAATATTAATCAGGAAATATAACGCTTATATTATTAGAAAATATACCCAAAAGCATGAATGAAATTAAAAGATTTTATACTAATTTTAATATTATTTTTAATTGTTTCCTTAGCTTTTATCTATAAAATAAAATCTGCCTCCGTAAGCGTAACAGCATTTAAACCAGGTATTTGTGGAAATAATATAAAGGAAAATAATGAAGAGTGCGATGGTCCAGATTTAGGTGGACAAACCTGCACTTCTTTAGGATATAGTGGTGGTAATTTAAGTTGTAATTCTAATTGCACTTTTAATACTTCTCAATGCATAATCCAACCTCCTGGTGGCGGAGGCGGAGGATGGGCTCCTCCACCCCTTCAGTATGGAACAGTTATAATTTCTGGTAAAGCTTATCCAAATTCTGAAGTAACCCTCCTTTCTGACGGTCAAATAAGACAGATCACAAAAGCTGGAGCAAGAGGAGATTTTGAAATTACCTTAAGTAATCTTACTCCAGGCTTTTATTTATTTACCCTGTATTCTGAAGACTCAAAAGGTAGAAGATCAAGTTTATTAACTTTTCAAGTAAATGTTATTGCTGGACAAACTGTTAGAAGCTCAGGATTTTTTCTTTCACCAACAATTGATATTGATAAAACCTCTGTCAAAAAAGGAGATGTTTTACAAATTTTTGGTCAGGCAACCCCTGATGCCGATGTTATTATTAATGTTTCATCTGAAGAAGAGTTATTTTTTAGAATTCCAACCGAAAAAGATGGTTCATATTTATATGTTTTAGATACAGGTATTTTGGAAACCGGCCAGCACTATACAAAATCACGGCAAATTTACCTAAATCAATTAGTTAGTCCTTATTCAAGAGCGCTTAGTTTTTATGTTGGAGAAGTTTCTATACCTAAAAAAACAATAGGAAAATGTCCCCTAAAAGGAGATTTAAATAATGATTGTAAGGTAAATTTAGTTGATTTTTCCATTGCTGCTTATTGGTATAAGAAAAAATTAAGTTCTGAATTTGCAAAAATAGAAAAAGAAAAATTAAATGGGGATGGTAAAGTAGATTTAATAGATTTTTCTATTATGGCTTATTATTATACAGGATAAAATGGCAAAAATTTATTTTGGAGAGCCGAGCAGTGTAAATAAAAAAATTATAGTTCCTATTCATATAGATAGCGAAGGAGAGTCAGTAAATGCTTTTGAGGTTAAAATAAAATTTTCTGATAGTTTAATTTTTCGCGATTTTCAAGAAGCAGGCTCAATTATTAATTTTTGGATAGAAAAACCATTTATTCAAAATAATATAATTCAATTTTCAGGAGTTAGTATTGGGGGATATATTGGCAAAAAGGGGCTTTTAATAAACTTAATTTTTGAAGCTAAAAAAGATAAAGCATTAATTGAAATTCTACCTTTGTCTAAGGTTTTGTTAAATGATGGTTCAGGTACTTCAGTAGAATTAAAAGTAGAAAAAAAATTTTTAGATAATCAAAAATTAAAAGTTCAAGAAGTAATTGAGGATAAATACCCTCCAGAAAGTTTTAAAATCTATTTATCCCGAAATAAAGAAATCTTTGGTAATAAATATTTTATTGTTTTTAATACTACTGATAAACAATCAGGAATTGCTTATTATGAAGTTGCTGAAAAACAAGGTTTTATAAAGCCTAACTTAAAAGATTTAAATTTCGTAAAAGCAGAATCTCCGCATATTCTAAAGGATCAAACCTTAAGAAGTTATATTTTTGTTAAGGCTGTAGACAAAGCAGGCAATGAAAGAATAGAATATTTATCACCTAAAAAAATATTAAGTTTTGATGAAATTTTCAGTCTTGTTTTTTTGGCTATTTTTATGTATTTATTGATAAAATTAATTAAAGATAAATGGATAGTAAAATTTTTAAGAAGAAAATAATTATAATTTTCTTTATTTTTGGTGTTTTTTTAATATTACCTGCATTCTCTTTTTCTGCTTCTTTATATCTTCAACCTTCAAGTAAGAATTTGAATGTCGGCGATAACTTAACAATTACAATTTATGTTGAATCTTCCGACCAATCGATGAATGCTGCTTCAGGCAGAATTACCTGGGATAATAGTATTTTAAAATATGTTAGTCATTCAAAGTCTGGATCAATTTTTAATTTTTGGGTAAGAGAACCAGAAATAGAAGGTAATGAGTTTGTTTTTGAAGGAGTGGTTTTTAATCCAGGTTTTAAGGGCAAATCAGGAAAAATTTTAACAATAAACTTTAAAGCTATTAAACCAGGAGAGGTAAAGATTGATTTCATTTCTGGGATGGTTTTAGCAAATGATGGTATGGGGACCAATATTTTAAAAGCAATGTATGGGGGAAGTTATAAAGTTGTTCAAGCACAACAAAGAGAAGAAATTATTGTTAGAGAAGAGTCTCCAATAACTTATTTGCCTCCTAAGCCAATAATAACCTCACCTACCCATCCAGATCCCAATAAATGGTACAACAATAGTAATCCTATTTTTGAATGGTATCTTCCTTCAGATGTAGATCTAGTAAAAACAGCTTATGGTAAAAATCCTGATTTAATTCCTTATGTAGAATATAGCCCCCCTATTTCTCGTAGGAAATTAGAAAATATTCCTGATGGAACTTATTATTTCGCTGTACAATTTGAAAATGAGGCTGGAGTTAGTGAAATTTCCAGATTTAAGTTTAATATCGATACAAACCCCCCAACTATTTCTGAGTTTTCACTTATTCCCGATCAAAATTCGCTTCATATTAAAGTATCTGCTAAAGATGAACTTTCTGGTTTAGATTTAGCAGAAATATATCTAAATGATTCATTGTATTCTAAAGAAAAATTTGTTGATGGAACGCTACTAAAAACAATTACAAATTTAAGCGGTACTCAAAAAATAAAAATTGTGATTAAGGATAAAGCAAATAATGAAACGATAAAAGAAGAAATTATTTCTTTCCAAGCCATTGAAAAACCCATTATAATTGAAAAAGAAGTTCCATTTAGCAACTGGTTTATTTTTATATTTATCAGTTTTCTACTATTAATTGTTTTAATTATACTTATTATTTTAGTTTTACGAATCGAAAAATCAGAAAAGCAATCAAGAGAAGTACATTGGAAAGATTTTGAAGAGAGATATAAAAATAAATTTAAGCAATTTATAAGAGAAATGAAAGAAGAAATCAAAAATCTTGATGAAAATCCAACCCTTAACGAAGAGGAAAGAAATATTTATAGGAGATTCAAGGAAATAATGGAAAAAGCAGAAAAAGAGTTTGAAGAATATTTAGAAGAAGAAAAAGGATATAATAAACCATAATGCTTAACCCTGAATTAAAGTTAAATTCAAAAATTTTTGAAGAGCCAGAAAGAAAATCAATAAGGGATGGTTATGGTGATGCTCTATTAGAACTTGGGGAAAAAAATCCTAACGTTGTAGTATTGACTGCTGATTTAGCTGAATCAACAAGAATTCATAAATTTGCTGAAAAATGGCCAGAAAGATTCATTGAATGTGGGGTTGCTGAACAAAATATGGCCGGAATTGCTGCTGGTCTTGGTATTTCTAATAAAATTGCTTTTATTTCTTCATTTGCAACCTTTTCACCTGGTAAAAATTGGGAAACAATAAGAACAACTATTATTTATAACAACTCTAATGTTAAAATTGCAGGACACCATGCTGGAATTTCTACTGGACCTGATGGAGTAACTCACCAAGCAACAGAGGATATTGCAATTATGAGATGTTTGCCTAATATAAGAATAATCTCTCCATGTGATTATTTTGAAGCAAAAAAAGCAACTTTATATTCTGCAACAATCTATGGTCCTTTTTATTTAAGATTTGTAAGAGAAAAAACTCCAATTATTACAACCGAAGAAACACCTTTTAGGTTTGGGAAGATAGAATGTTTTTGGAAACCTAAAACAGAAAGTGCTGAAATTGCCATTATGGCAACTGGACATTTAGTCTATCAAGCGCTACTTGCAGCAAAAGAATTGGAAGAGCAGGGAATAGATGTTTATGTCTTTAATGTACATACTATAAAACCATTGGATGAAGAAAAAATATTAGAAGTTGCAAATAAAGTTAAGGGGATTGTTACAGTGGAAGATCATCAGATTCATGGTGGAATGGGAAGTGCTGTTGCTGAATTTTTAGCAAAGACAAAACCTATAAAAATGAATTTTATTGGGCTTCAAAATACCTTCGGTGAATCTGGAAGTATGGAAGATTTAATCAAAAAATATGGATTGGACAAAGAAGCCATCAAAGAAGCCGTCAAAAACTTAATCCTTCCTTAATTTTTCCCCCACCTTCCACTTTTTTCTATAATAAATAATTCCGTACGGAACTATTTGTTTAAGGAAGATTTTTTGAAGTAAAGGGATTGATTAGTAGATTTTAATTAATTTTCTTTCTTATTCTTTTCCAAATATTCCAACCTATTTCTCCCTCTTCAAAACCAAGTTTTTTGAAAAAATTCATTGATCCATAATTTTCTTTACCAACCCAACCACATATATAATTTAAGCCATATTTTCCAGCTAATTTCTCAGCTGTTTTTACTAATTTCTTACCAATACCTTTTCTTTTATATTTTTCTTTAATACAAATTTCATGAATTTCAGCTACTTTTTTTCTTAATTTATTGTCATACCAATCTAAATCTAGAATCAAAAAACCAACAGGCTTATTTTTATAATATGCAACTAAAAATCCATCATACGCATGTTTTACTAACCAATTAAAATAATCTTCAATTTCTTCTTCAGTATGCTCATAATACTCATTCTTTACACTTTCATATGCAGAAAGATAAATTTCTTTAAATTTATTTTTAAAAACTTCTGGGTTGCGAAGTCGTTTGATTTTTAATACCATCTATTTGATTATAAAATTATTAGATGTTTTTAAAAATTGGACATCGTGGAGCAAAAGGGTTAGAAATTGAAAATACTTTAAAAAGCTTTGAATTAGCGATTGAATTAGGTTGCAATGCTATCGAATTTGATATAAGAAAAACTAAAGATAATAAATTAGTTGTTATCCATGATGATAATTTAAAAAGAGTTTGGAATAAAAATCTTTTTGTAAAGGATCTAAAATTGAAAGAGATAAAAGAAATTTCGAATGATCTTATACCAACTTTTGAGGAAGCAATAGACTTTATCGACAGGAAAGTTGAAAAAATTTTAATAGAAATAAAAGAAGAAGGTTATGAAGAGAAAGTTTTCAAAGTGATAAAAGAGAAAAAATTATTAACCCATGTCATATTTGTAAGTTTTCATGAAAACTCTGTAAAAAGAATAAAAAATCTATCAAAAAATGCAGAAACAGGATTCATTTATGTAAAGTATAAAAATCCTTTAACAACCGCTAAAGATTTAAATGTTAATTATGTGCTACCTTTTTATAAATTTATTCACTCAAAAGATATAGAAAGCTACCATAAAAATAATATAAAAGTTTTAGTTTGGACAATTAATAAAAAGGAAGAAATTTTAGAATATATTAAAAAAGGTGTAGATGGGATTGCCACAGACTTTCCAAATTTATTTTAGACAACCAAAGAGTAATTTTTATTCTATTTTTAAAATCTTTTTAACTTCAGGGTCTATATCAGTTGTGAAATAATTTTTTAGTTCCTCTGGTTTTACCCATCTAACTTCCTCTATCTCATCCTTCTCCTCAATTTCTTTTATAGGTTCTTCGTTTTCAAGTTCACACAAAAAATAAGCAATCATTAAAAAAGAATCTGGATGAATTCTTAAATGAATTTGTTTTATTGGTTTTACTTTATAACCTGTTTCAGCTAACACTTCTTCAACAACTTTTTCTTCACGAGACTTATCTTTTTCTACCTTACCTCCAGGGAATACCCAAATAAGTTTTTTACCAGATTGAGTAATTTCGACCTTTTTTCTCTTTACTATCAAAACCTCGCCTTTTTTGTTTAAAATTATTCCGACAACTACAAAATTTGTCATTAATTTAATTTTAACTTATCTTTAATTAATAATTTGTCTTTTTCTAGTTCTACTTTAGTTCCTAATATATTACAAAGTTTTATCATTTTTTCCATTATTTTCATTTTTTTATCTTCCTTTGCTAATCTTGCTTGGAAATTCTCTATTATTGTGGGATAAAGCTCTAAAGTTTGCCTTTCTATATCCCAAATAAAAATAAAACTTTCGTCATTCCTTTCAACTTCATCTACTGCATAATCGTCAATAAAATCTCCAACACTATAAAGAACAAATTTCTCTTTATAAATCTCAATACCTCTAAAGATATGAGGAGAATGTCCAAAAATAAAATCAGCTCCGCACTCAATAAATTTATGAGCAAAATAAATATGTTCTTTCAATGGTTGATATCCCCAATTTGGTCCCCAGTGGACTGAAATAATCAAATAATCAACCTTTCTTTTTGTTTCTTCAATAAGGCTTAATAAATAATCAAGATTTTTGCCACCCTCTTTTAATTCTACATAAAATATTCCTGGTTTATTATTTGTCGCTGACCAGAAAGGTTCATTATCGGTAAAAGCGATAAACCCCAGTTTTTTATTTTTGATTTTTAAAATCACAGGTTGAGAAGCTTCTCCTAAATTCTTACCAGCTCCGGTATAATAGATACCATTCTTTTTTAAATTCTCTAACATATCAAACATTGCTTCATAACCATAATCTAAGGTATGATTATTAGCTAAAGAAACAATATTAATATTTGCAACTTTTAAAACTTCAATATTTTTAGAATCCGAGCGAAAATGAAAAACTTTAGGAGTTATTGACCATGGTTCACCTATATCAGAAATTACACATTCTAAGTTACAAGCTCTCAAGTCTGCATTTTTCAAAATTTCTAATGTATCTCCCCAAACATATTTAAATTCTTCATACTTTAAAATCTCATTAACCAACCTTCCTATCATTACATCTCCTATAAAAGCTATTTTCATAGTTATATTATAATTTTTTAATGGAATTTGAGGAAGTCATAAATAAAAGAAAATCAATAAGGAAATTTGAAGCTAAAGAAATCCCTCAGGAATTAATTTACAAAATTATAGAATTAGCTAATTTATCTCCTTCCGCAGGAAATTTGCAAGCAAGAAGCGTAGTAATCGTAAAAGATAAAGAAGTTAAAAAGAAAATAGCTGAGATTTGTTATGGGCAAAGTTTTATTGAATCAGCTACGGTTGTCTTTGTGATTTGTGCTAACTTGGAAGAATCAGCTAAAAAATATGGAGAAAGAGGAAGAAATTTATATGCAATTCAAGATGCCACCATTTTTGCTTCTTATATTCAATTAGTTGCTACAAATTTTGGTTTAGCTTCTTGTTGGGTAGGGGCTTTTAATGAAGACACATTAAAACAGCTATTAAATTTGAAGGACGAGTTAAAACCAATAGCAGTAATTCCTCTTGGTTTTTCAAAAGAAGACAAAGAAAGACCTCCAAGAAAAAGTTTAAAAGAAATCATAATAAAAGAGATTTAAAACTGGCTGCAAATATTTGAAAAATACTCTTCCATTCCTTCCATTTTAGAAATATAGTCACATAATTCTTTGCAATATTTTTTTGTTAAATCCTTTGAGATATTTTCATCATACTCAAAGTAGCCAGATAAAGGTTTATAAATATAGGCATCAACTTTACAGAAATCACTTGGAGAATTATAAGCAGAAAAAGCTTGTCTATATATAATTTGTTTTTCTGGTAAAAATCCAAAATTAAATCCATATCTTCCTGCTCCACCTTCACCTTGTGAAAACATTGCTTCTTGTATCTCACCACTTTTTTCTTTTAATTTAATAAACTCTGGTTTATTATTTTCTCCTATTTTAAAAATAGCATACTGTTCTAAGGCAACTGCACCATGATATGGGTTTAATATTTCAACAATAACTTCATTTACTTTATCATTATTTAGATCAATTTCTTGATGAATTGTTACTTCTAAAGTCGAAGATGGAATTTTTAAACTTTGCGAAATTATTTCTTTTATTTCGGGTAATAATAAAGCCCAATCTAATTTTCTTTCTTTTATTTTTTCAATATTTTGAGATTTTTCTAAATTTTTAATTAGTGGTTTAGATGGCGTTTTATTTATCTCTTTAGCAAAATAAATTATTATAAAAATCACCAAAATTAAGGATAAAAATACAAGTAATTTATTACCTTTTTTCATTAAATAATTCTAATATAAATCTCTCTTTCTCTTGGTCCATTAAATTCAACTAAAACCACCCTTTGCCAAGTTCCTAAAATTAAATTTTTATTTTCAAAAGGAAGAATTAAAGAAGTACCAACAACTGAAGAAAGAAAATGATCAGGAAAATGCGCTGGGTTATGTGGATGACGATATTTTAATTTAGGAGCAATTTTTTCAAAAGCATTTAAATAATCTAAATCTGCCCCTGGATCTAGATCAGCAGTAGTTAAAGCACAGGTTGTATGAAGTAAAAAAAGATAAATCAAGCCTTCATTTTTGTTTTGATTTTGTAATAATTTATTAATCTCCCCCGTTATGTCTAAAATTTGTTTTTCTTTATTTGTTTTTATTTTCAAAATCTTCATTTTTTGAATAACTTTATTATAATTTTAAACAATTAAAATCCAGCTTTCGATAATACATACTTTAAGTAGATTTAAATTTTAAGTTATAATTAAGTCTTGAAACAGTCGGGTATTAAATTAAATATTATGTTAATAAACAAAAATGTACTTGTTAAAAATTAAAAAAGTAATATTGATTTCTTTTTTGTTATTTCTCATAATTTTTGGATTTACAAATATAAGCTTTGCGCAAAAAATAAGTGACTGCAACCCACAAAAATTAATTCCGATTAAATATAAACAATCTGGCTATTATGTAAAAAATTTGCAATTATGTTTAATTAAGATAGGAATCAATATTCCTTCTGGCGCTACAGGTTATTATGGAAAGCAAACAATAGAAGCAGTTAAAGAATTTTATAAACTTTGGTATGGTAATGTAAGTGGATATAGTATTGGGCAATTAGGGATTAAAAAATTAAAAGAACTTGTTACACTTTTACCTTCTAAAACTTCAAAAATAAAATTTGAAAGATTTAAATCTGAAAAAGATTTTATGAATTATTTATTATTAGCAAATAAAGATAGAGAACTAAAAGGGCTGGGAATATCCAAAGGTATGATACTAGAAATGCCTGAGGCTACTTCTTTAACACCAAGCCCCGAAAGAGTTTCAGAAACTACAGTTCAAATTAAGGGAATTGATGAGCCTGATATAGTAAAAACTGATGGTTATAATATTTATTTTTCAAAAGAGCCTCGTTATGTAATTTCAAGGCCTCCAAAAGAAAGTAATTTTATATCTCCATATTATGAAATAGAATCATTATTGTTACTAATAAATGCCTTTCCTGTTGAGAATTTAAGGGTTCTTTCTAAAATTGATAAAGCTGGAGATTTATTGCTTTTGAAAGATGAAAAAATTTTAATAATATTCGATAAAAATTTAAACAAAATCTATGGTTATGATATTTCTGAACCTCAAAATCCTAAAGAAAAATGGAACATTAGCCTAGAAAATACCTCAATAATAACAGCTCGATTGTTTAAAAATAAAATTTATTTAGCAACAAAAAGATTTATAGAAATTAATGAAGCTTGTCCGATAAAATTATTTTTGTTAAATAATAAAGAAATAATTTTAAACTGCAAAGAAATTTATCATCCTAATATTTTATTCCCAACAAATGCATTATTTGTTGTTTCAGTGATTAATCCTAAAAATGGTGAAATTGAAAAACAAGTTTCTTTCTTGGGTTCTACTCAAGATTCGGTTTTTTATATGTCTTATAAAAATATTTATTTAACTTACAGCTATAATGAAGAAACCCCTAACTTGATTATTGATTTCTTCACCCAATTATCAGATTTGTTGCCTTCTTCGGTTATTAAAAAATTATCTCAATTAAAAAATTATGAAATAAGCAGTTATTCAAAATTAAATGAAATTGAATTTATATTAGAAAATTACTCTAAAACACTCAATTCAGATGAGGTTTTAAGAATTCAAAATGAGATTATAAATAGATTTAAGAAATATTATTCTTTAAATAAAAGAAAATTTGAAAAAACAATAATAGTTAAAATAAATAATGACACATTAGAAATAGATTCAACAGGCGAAGTTCCTGGTTATCCGCTTAATCAGTTTTCTTTAGATGAATATAACGATAATTTGAGGATAGCAGTAACTATAGGAGAAAGATTTTGGGAGATGGGACTATTCATTGGAAGTAGAGAAAGCGTAAATGATGTTTATATTTTAGATAAAAACTTAAAAGTCTTAAGTTATGTTTTAGATTTAGGAAAGGGCGAAAGAATATATTCAGTTAGATTTATAGAAGATAAGGGATACGTAGTAACATTTAGAGAAACTGATCCATTTTATGTTTTAGATCTAAGTAACCCACAAAATCCTGTTTTGAAAGGAGAATTAAAAATTCCAGGTTGGTCATCATATTTGCATCCAATTACAAAAGACAAAATCTTAGGAATAGGTAAAGATGGACAAGAAGTAAAAATTTCTCTTTTTGATGTATCAAATCCTGAAAATCCAATCGAGAAAGACAAATATGTATTAAGTGAATATTGGAGCGAAGTTTTAAATAACTTTCATGCTTTCTTACTTGATGACAAACATCAAATATTTTTCTTGCCTGCAAGTAATGGTGGCTATATTTTTTCGTATAAAGATGATAAGTTAAATTTGGTAAAATCAATATCAAACTATAGTGTTAAAAGGGCTATTTATATCAATGATTATCTTTATGTAATAAGCGAAAATAAAATTATAGTTTTAGACGAAAAAAACTTCGAAGCCATAAAAGAGCTTTCTTTAGAAGAATAAATATTATAACAACAAAAGGTCGTTTTTAAATTAGATAGACTTGAATTTAAAAATGAAAAATATTGCAAAAGAAAATTTTAATAAATGGAAAAAGGCATTAGAAAACCAAAATATTAATGAGATTTTAAATCTATATTCTAAAAATGCTATATTACTTCCTACATTTGATAAAAAAATAAGAATTGGAAGAAAAGAAATTCAAAGGTATTTTGAAGAATTTATAAAGAAAAAACCTAAAGTTAATATTGTTGAGGAAAAAACCAAAATTATTTCAGAGATTTGTTATATTCATTGCGGTTTATATCAATTTGAAATTCAAAACAAAAATAAGAAGAAAAAAGTAGATGCTAAGTTTACATTTGTTTGGCATAAAAACAATAATTGGGAGATTTTACATCATCATTCGTCTTTAATTGTTAAAAAATAGATAAAATTCATAAAAAGTTAGAAGAAAAATTATAACTTTGGCCGAGATTAAAATTTTTATATAAATGGACAAAGCACTAAGAAATTCAATAATTATTGGAATTTTCCTTCTTGTCACCGCAGTATTTTGGTTTGTTTATGAATATTCAAAAACAATCACGCCTCAAAGAACTTTTTCTGTTTCGGGTGAGGGAAAAGAAATTGTTATTCCAAATATTGCTGAAATAAGAATTGGTTTAATTAGTGAAGGGAAAGATTTAATTGAACTCCAAAAAGAAAATAGTGAGAAATTTAATAAAGTAATAAATTTTTTAAAAAGTCAAGGTATTGAAGAGAAAGATATAAGTACAGAAAATTATTCAATTACACCCAAATATAAATATGGTCAAGTGGCAGAAATAGTTGGTTATACAATTAATCAAAGTTTTTCTGTAAAGATTAGAGATTTAAGGAAAATCGGAGAAATTTTAAGTGGAGCAGTTCAAAATGGTGCTAATAATATTTATGGTCCTAATTTTACAATTGATGATGAAAAAATCTATTTAGATAAAGCAAGAGAAAAAGCAATCAAAGAGGCAAAAGAAAAAGCAGAAAAAATTGCTAAAACAGCAGGCTTTAGACTTGGCAAAATTGTAAATATAACAGAATCATCTGGATTACTGCCTTATGCAATTTTTCCAAAAGGAATAGGTGCAGGAGAGCAAGGAGGAATTGGGACTCCTCAAATTGAAACCGGCTCCCAAGAAATAAAAATTTTAGTGACTCTCACTTATGAGATTAAATAATTCTAATATAAATCTCTCTTTCTCGTGGTCCATTAAATTCAACTAAAACCACCCTTTGCCAAGTTCCTAAAATTAAATTTTTATTTTCAAAAGGAAGGATTAAAGAAGTACCAATAAGTTAAGAAAAATAGTGTAATTAAAGCGCAAGTTGTATGAAGTAAAGCTGATATTTTTAAATTTTATACTATCTATGCTATAATTATTATAATAATGAAAAAATATTTATTATTTTTATTTTTGTTAATATCATTAATTATTAGCCTTCCTGTTCTTCTTTATAATAACTATTTGGATCCAGATTTAAATTTAATTTTTATTCTTGATCCTGATAACTATGATATTTTAGAATTTATTTTTCCTGAAAATAACCTAATTTATGCAATTCTCCTTTTAGTTAATTTATTTTTGATCATCCTTATTATTTTTAAAAATTATTTTAATAAATTATCTATCACCTTTGAAATTATACGACCAGCTAATTTTACAAATAAACTTTATACTCGTTCGCCTCCTTTAGTCTATTAATAGGGTAATTAACAGGATAATTATTGATAAGGTCAAAATTAAAAATATTAATAATTAAAGATGAAAAAATATTTTATCTTTATAGCCTTAGTTATTTTCTTAATTACACAATTAACTTTTGCTGCTACTGAAAGGTCAAAATTTATGTTTCATCGTAGAGCAACTTCAACAACATCAACTCCTTCTTTTTTACAGAAAAATAAAGCTTATAATACGTGTGTTGGTGAAAAGGTAAGAGCGCTAACAAGGGAAATGCAGAATAGAAAAAAACAAGCTTTAAGCAAATTTAAAGAAGGATATAAAAATGCAACAACTACTGAGGCAAAAAGAGAGATGAGGAGAACCTATAATCAAGAAATAAAAGAAATGAACAAATGGTTTAATCAAGAATTGAGAAGAATTAAAGCAGAATGTAGACAATTAATGATACCTACATCAACACCAGTTACAACATCAACTACATCAACCTCCACTTCACAATAATAAATTAATAAATTTTTGACGGTCGAAGGCCAGTGCTTTAAGGCGCTGGCCTTTTTATTAAATTTATTTTTTACTTCTATTTTAAATTTTGTTGTTTTATCTTTTAAAAGTAGCAACAATTTTTGCTTTATTTTTAAGGTTTTTCAATAAGATCAATTTGCTTTTGCTAGTATATTTCTGGGTTAATTTTTTGTTATAATTTTTATGTTTCTTATTTCTTACATTATTTAGTTTAAAAATTACAACAAGGTCAATAATTAATTAATAAAAATAAAAATGGCAGGATTTAGTCAATACCACGAATCACCAGAAGAATTAAATGAAGAAACAAAAGATTTTGCAAGAGTAATGGCATCATTAATTGAAGAAGCTGAAGCGATTAATTGGTATCAGCAAAGAATTTCTGTTACCAAAGATTCAGAGGTAAAAAAAATTTTAGAGCATGCACAAGCAGAAGAGTTTGAACACTTTGCTATCGATTTGGAATGGTTAACAAGAAAATTGCCTAAATGGAGGGAGGTATTAAAGGCAATCTTATTTAAAGAAGGAGATATTTTAGAAAATGCAGAAAAATGGGAGGAATCAAAATGAGCTGGGTAATTTTTGCTTTACTTTCAGCAATTTCTGCAGCTTTGGTAGCAATCTTTGGGAAAATTGGAGTTTCTAATATTGATTCAACCTTGGCAACAACTGTAAGGGCTATTATAATGGCTTTATTTTTGATTCTTGTATCTTTTGCGCTAGGGAAATACCAGCTTATAACAACAATTGATTCAAAAGCTTTAGGTTTTATAATTTTGGCCGGAATTTCTGGAGCTTTATCTTGGTTATTTTATTTTTTGGCTTTACAACTTGGCCCAGCATCAGGAGTTGCTGCTTTAGATAGGTTAAGCGTTGTCTTTGTTTTAATTTTTAGTGTTTTATTCTTAGCGGAAAAATTAACTTTTTACAAATTATTGGGAGCAATATTAATAACTATTGGAGCGATTTTAATGATTTTATAAGATTTATTCTATATATAAATATAATCCTGAATTTTATGTATTAAGAAAAAGTGAAAGAGAAGAAAAAGAAATAGGACTGAAAGATTAAGAAATATTATAAAAAAAATCCATAAACAAATTGAATAAAGATTTCCTGAAATTCCTATTATTGATGAATTAAGAATAAATGAGAAAAAATCTATATTATCTTCTGGTGAAGCCTTGGAAATTTTTAAAACTTTTATTTTAAATAAATACTTAATTGAAAGAGAGTTTTTATGTTTAAGAAGTGCTGAATATAATGATTATTTTAATGGAATAGATAATATTATTGTAGATATGAACAGTGGTGAATTAATTACAACTATAGACGACATTGCTGATGTAAACTCACTTAGATATCAAGAGAAAAAAATAAAGTAAGAAGAATTGATTTGGAAAAAGGCGCTACGATTGTTTTTGGTTTCAGACTTAAAGAAAATAAGAGTTTTGAATTAACAACAAATATTGAGGGTTTACCAGTAATTTTATTAGCTGTAAGTGAAGATGTGTTATGGAATCTAATTGATAATTATGAAGACGAAGCTTTATGCATGAGGTTTATAATTTATTTATCTCAATTGATAAATACAATGCAATCAGAAATAAAATTATCTCCTAAACCTCGTTATCCGCAAGATCAAATTCTTGTTGGGAAAAAAGAATTCATAGAATCGATGAGTTGTTGGAAGTGCTGAACGAAGTTATCGCGTTTATTAATAAAAATATATAATAAATAATAAAAGATATGAAAAATAAAATCTTAGGAGTAAATAAGAATGTTTTCTTTTTAAGTCTTGTGAGTTTATTTAATGATTTTTCAAGTGAGATGATTTATTCTGTTATGCCTGCTTTTTTAGTTAAAAGTTTAAATGCACCCTTATGGTTTGTTGGTTTTTTAGAAGGAACTGCTGATGCTTTAGTCAATATCTTTAAAATTTTTTCGGGAAGACTTTCTGACTATTACAATAAAAGAAAAATATTTGCTGTTTTAGGCTATACAATTTCTAATCTTACAAGGTTTATGCTTTATTTTGTAAATAGCATTTGGCAAGTATTTACCTTAAGAATTATTGATAGAGTAGGGAAGGGATTAAGAGATGCACCTCGCGATGCTTTACTATATCTTTCTTCAGACAAAGAAGAGCTTAATAAATCATTTAATTTTCATAGAGCTTTTGATACTATTGGCGCTATTTTAGGCCCTCTTTTAGGCTTTTTTCTCTTAAACTATTTTTTAAATTTGAATTATAAAAGTTTATTTTTGTTCGGAACACTTATTGGTTTTTTAGCAATTTTAACTTTTATTTTTGTTGAAGACAAAAAAGAACCTCATAATAAAAACAAAAAATTTATTTTTGATTTCAAAATTTTTTCATCCAAAATAAAGCTTTATCTTCTTTCATTTTTTATTTTTTCTTTAGGTTATTTTCCTTTAGCTTTAGTTCTTTTAAGGACTCAAACAATTGATCCTTCATTAAAATTTTTCCCATTGTTTTATTTTATTTTTAATTTATCTTTTGTAATTTTTGCTTTTTTTCTAGGAAAAACCGCTGATAAATTAGGCGAAGATAAAGTTTTAATTATTGGATTTTTAACTGCAATTAGTTCTTACTTCTTATTTCTAATAAATATTAATTTACTTGTGATTTTAGGAATTATTGTTTTAGCATTTAGTTTAGCTTCAATAGATGGGATAAAAATGGTTTATATAGGCAAGAATGTTTCTTCTGAATATTTAGCAACCTCCCAAGGCACTTTAAATGCTCTTTTTGGCATAGGCCAACTTCTTGGTGGTTCACTTGCTGGTTATATCTGGACAAAATTTGGCTTTACTTATTCGTTCACAATCGGTATAATCTTAATGTCAATTTCTCTTTTAATTCTTCTAAAATCACTAAAAATCAATGCTTAAGAAAATAATAATTTTTATAATAACATCAGTAACTCTGTTAATTTTATTATTTTTGTCTCGTTCTTATCTTGAAAAACTTTATTTTAAACCACAAAAAGAAATAAAAACAGAAAAAGAAATATCAAAAACAATAATAATCGAATCTCCAAAAGCAAATGATGTTATTGACTCTCCACTTATTATTAAAGGTAAAGCAAAAGGTAATTGGTTTTTTGAAGCAACCTTCCCAGTTACTTTAGTTGATTGGGACGGAAAGATTATTACTGAAAGCTATGTTGAAGCAAAAGATAATTGGATGACAGAAGATTTTGTTACTTTTGAAGGAAAATTAGAATTTAAAAACCCATCCTTTCCAAATACTGACATTAACCATTTTTCTCATCGAGGAACATTAATTTTTAGAAATTCTAACCCGTCAGGCCTTTTAGAAAATCAATACTATTTCGAACTACCAATCAGGTTTAAGTAAATTTTTATTTATTTTGGTATAAGTTGTATAACTTACACCTTTTCGTAATCAGATTACGAAAAACTGATCCTTCCTAAAAAGTGATAAAATTAAATTAATGAGACAAGATTATGAGCAAAAATTTTACAATCTTTTAACTAATATGTTTGTTGGGGCTGAGATTGAGGGCACTGGTGGCTATATAAATTTGATGAAAATTAAAAAGAAATATTACGATGAAGTTTTTAAACCTAAGCTCGAACAAAAAATAAAAGAAATTTTAAAGAAATACCCAAATTTTAAGGAAGAACTTTTTGAAAAAATTTATACTTTCTTTTCTCGATATTTTTCAGAATCAGGATCAATCTATTTTGTTAATACTCCATACTATCATCAAATTTATGACAGGGTTTATACAGATAAAGAAGACATAATTTTATTTTGGAAAACCCGTGATCTTTATTATCTTAAAACCGATAGAATATATAAATCATTAGAAGTTGTCTTACAAGAAAATAATAAAGAATTTAGATTTTACTTTGATGTTTCAACTCTTGAAGCTAAAAAAGCAAATGAGAAAAGAGAGCTTATTTATGAATTAGATGAAAGTCAAACATCAGAAGAAAGATTTGTTTTTAAAGTTTATTATTCAGAAAAAGGGAAAACAACAAAAATAGATGAAATTCTCAAAAAATTAAAAAATAAATTTAAAAACAAGAATATCAAGTTAACAGAAGAAATTTTAGAAAAAGCATTCAAAAAATTTGAACAACAATCAGAAATAGATTATTTTATTCATAAAAATGCAAAAGCTTTTTTAACCGAACAATTAAAACTATTTATCTATAATAAATTTTTCTCAACTAACCAAGATTATACTCCAGAAAGAATCGATCAGATAAATAAGTTAAGGGAATGCGCAGAATTTATTATTGATTTTGTCTCTAAATTTGAGGATGAACTTGTAAAAATATGGAATAAACCAAGATTTGTTTTAAATTCGAATTATGTTATCACTTTAGATAGATTAGTAAAACAAAATCATGAAAAGGGAATCCAAATTATTGAAAAGATAATAAATCATAAAAATTTTAGTGAACAAATAAAAGAATGGAAAGAATTAAATATAATTGATGAAGATTTTGACAAAAATAAAATCATTCAAAAAGATTTAAGTGGCAAAAATTTAAACAAAAAATATCAATTTTTACCTATAGATACAAAATACTTTAAAGATTTAGAACTTGAAATTTTAAGCCTTTTTGATAATTTAGATGAAAATTTAGATGGTTGGTTAATAAAGAGCGAAAATTATCAAGCATTAAATACAATCTTACCAAAATTTAAAGAAAAAGTGCAAACTATTTATATCGATCCACCATTTAATAAAGAACAAGAAGCAGATTATTTCTATTCTGTAAAATACAAAGACTCCACCTGGGCTACAATGCTTGAAAATAGACTAAGGCTTGCAAGAGAGTTGTTAAAAGATACAGGAAGTATTTTTGTTAGATGTGATTACAATGGGAATTGGATTGTAAGACCTTTGATGGATGAGATTTTTGGAAAGGAGAATTTTAGGAATGAGATAATAGTAAGAAAAGGAAAGAGAACTGAGAGTAAAGAGAGAAATAAATTTGAAAATGATACAGAAAGCTTAATATTTTTTTCCGTGAATAAACAAAAAGCAACCATAACTATACCTTTAAGACCTAAACCTGACGAAAAGCTAGAATGGACAATAATGTTTTTCCCTGGGGAACGAGGAGAACCAACACGGGTATTTTGGGGAATGATTATTAAAGCACCAAAAGGAACTCATTGGCAATTTTCTCAAGAGAGAATAGAAATTGAAATAAGTAAAGGAAATATAAAAATCGTGTGTAAGAATTGTGGATGGGAATATCAAAATACTGATCCTAATCTAAAGATTCTCTGTTGTCAAAAATGTAGCTCTAGGGAGTTTGATGCTTTCTATTTAAGACGAGAGGTTCCTGTAAATAATGACTGGACAGATATTTTAGGCTACACTTACGTTATATCCAAATCAACTGGTTTCCCTACCGAAAACTCTGAAATCCTTCTCAAACGTGTCATAGAATCTACTTCCAACGAAGACGATTTAGTTATGGATTTCTTTTTAGGAAGTGGCACAACAACAGCAGTAGCACATAAACTAAAAAGAAAATGGATTGGTGTAGAGATGGGAGAGCATTTTTATACAGTAGTTTTACCAAGAATGAAAAAGGTTTTAGCTTATGATAAATTTGGAATATCAAAAGAAAAGGATGTTAAGGAAAAATATAACGAAGATAAAGCAGGTGGATTTTTCAAATATTATGAACTTGAGCAATTTCCAGATATTTTGGATAAAGCAAAATATTTGACTGAAAAAGAATCACCTAAATTATTTAAAGAAGATTTTAATTATATATTTATGGCTGACCCTAAAATGTTAGAAGCCTTAGAAATTAATTATGAAAATAACAAGATAAAAATTGATTTTAGTAAAATTTATTCAAATGTAGATATTGCTGAAACACTTTCTTGTTTAAAAGGCAAGTGGCTTAAAAAAATTTCAGAAAATGAAGTTGAATTTGAAGATGGAGAAAAAGTAAGTTTAAATCAATTAGAAAAACATTTGCCAGAAATTAAAAAATTAATTTGGTGGTGAAAAGATGGAAGAAATTTTAAATAAAAATGCAATTAAAAAACTGGAAGAGTGGAAAGATATTTTGGCAAAAGAAATTGCTTTTGTTAAAACAAATTTAAATGTACTAGAAGAATATAGGAATCATATTCTAATAAAAAAATTTAGAAATTTTTTTATTTTGTTTGTTATCAACACTCTTTTAATAACTTTATTAGAAATAAGAAAAATTTTCGATAAAAGAGAAAGAGATGATGTATATTCTTTATATTTTCCCCTAATCTATTTCTCTAAAGAATTCCAACACAAAAATTTATTGGAAGATGTGCAGAAATTAAAAGAAATTGAATCAGAAATTGATAAATATAAAAACAATGAAATTAATGAGATTTTAAAAACTGTAAATAAGGTTGTAGCCCATATAGATATCAATAAAAAATTATCTGCGGTAGATATATTATCAGTTATTAAATTTAATGACATCATAGATGAATTAAAAGAGATAATTGATTATATTCAAAAAATGTTTAATGAAATATTAAAATATTTTCAAATAAAAACAATGAAAATTAAACCTAGTAATCATACATTATCCTTACATATTGTTATGAAAAAAAATATTACCCCTATGAGTATTAGTGAAATTGTTGGTGTTAAAGAGGATTTTATATATCTTTTGAAGTATTTAAATTATAAAAATGAAAAAACTAACCCATAAACAAAAACAGGAAGCAATAAGAGAAAAAGCTTTGGAGATTTTAGAAAATTCACCTCAAGGAATAAGGTATTCTAAATTAGTAAATAAAATTTACGAAGAATATCCAGAAATTAAATTAAAACTTATTCAATGGGAAATATGGAATTTAGATAAAAAAATCAAAGATGTAATAAAACCAGAAAGAGGGCTCTATATTTTAAGGAAATTTTATGAAAATCTTAAGGAAGAAAAAATATTTGAAGAAGAAACAAAAATTAGAGAAGAGACAATCTATCAAAAATTTGCTGATTATTTAGTACAAGAATTAGAAGGATGTACAAAAACTATACCATTAGGAGGTAGTGTGTTTAGAGATAGATGGGGTACTCCAGATGTTTTAGGAATTTATAAAATCTCGAAGCCATCAATAATTGAACCATTACCAGAAATAATTAGTGCTGAAATTAAAATAGATACTAATCAGCCAATTATTGCTTTTGGTCAAGCTTGTTCTTATAAATTATTTAGTCATAAAGTTTATTTAGTATTACCAGAGACAATATCTCAGGTTGATTTAAGTAGATTAGAATCTTTATGTTTAAGATTTGGAATAGGTTTAATTCTTTTCAATGTCAATCAAGTTTTGAAAGAAGATATAGGCTTAGATAAAGCTTTTAGAATAATAACAAGAGCGATTAAACAAGAACCAGACTATTTTTATGTTAATGAATATTTAAAGAGATTAGATAGGAATATTTTAGAAAAATTAATTATATGACAGCAACAATAAATCCTAATTTTAAAATTTAATAAATGGCAAAGTTAATTCTTCAAAAAATAGCTGAAAATATTGATAAAAATCAATTATCTTTTAATTGGCAGAATTTTGATTTAGATAATTTCTCTGAGAATAAAAAACTTTATGATTTTCAAAAAGAAGCTCTAGAGAATGCTTTAAAAATTTTATGGTTCTACTATGATAAAGAGTATGACTATTTTGAAAATGAAAATTTAGAAATTAATGAGCGAAGAAAGAAAATTTTGTATGAAAAATATTTAGATTGGGGCTTAAATCCTCAAGAAGTTTCTCATAAATACAAGGAAGAAAGAAAGCATAAATTTATTTTTGATTATTACGAGTTAGAAAATAACGAGATAAGTTTTAAGCATTTCATTAATAGGATGAGTTTTTGGATGGCAACTGGGAGCGGAAAGACTTTGGTGATTATTAAACTTATAGAAATTCTCAAAAATTTGATTCAAAGAAGAGAAATACCTGATTATGACATTTTATTTCTGACTCATAGGGAAGATTTAATAAAGCAATTTCAAGAGCACATAGATGAATATAATAAGTTTAATATACAAAATAGAATTGAACTTTGTAATTTTAAGGATTATGAGAAAATAAAATCTTCTTTAAAACTTTTTAAAGAAAATATTGTTTTTTATTATAGATCAGATTTGTTTAGCGATGAAGAGAAAGAAAAAATTATAGATTTTAGAAATTATTATAATGAAGGTAAATGGTATTTAATTTTGGACGAAGCTCATAAAGGCGACAAAGATGAATCAAAAAGACAACATATCTATTCTATTCTTTCACAAAATGGTTTTCTTTTTAATTTTTCAGCGACTTTTGATGATATTAGAGATTTAGTAACTTGCGTTTATGAATTTAATCTTTCAAGTTTTATTGAAAAAGGATTCGGTAAGAAAATTTATATTTTCGAAAGAGATATTGATGCTTTTAGAAATAAAGAAGATTTTGATGATTTAACTAAACAAAAAATTATTCTTAAAGCATTAATTCTTTTGACATATATTAAAAAGAATCTTGAAGAGATTAGAAAAATCAAAACCAATTTATATCATAAGCCATTAATTTTAGTATTAGTAAACTCTGTTGATAATGAATTAGCTGATTTAAAGAAAATATTTAAAGAATTAGAGAAGATAGGGAAAGGAAAAGTAGAAGAAAAAATTATTGAAGAGGCTAAAAATGAAATTATAGAAGAATTAAATAATAAAAAGGAATATATACTGCCAAACGAGGAAATTGAATTTGATGACCAACTTTTACAATCAATAAATTACCGAGATATTTTAAGATATGTGTTTAATTCGGAAAAACCTGGAGAAATAGAAATATCTTTTAATCCTTCAAATAATAGTGAAGTTGCTTTTAAATTAAAAACATCAGATTCTCATTTTTGTCTTAGTAAAACCGGACAAATGCCAAATTGGCTTAAAAATGAGTTATTGAATTTTGAAGTAAATCATACATTCGAAAATGAAGGATTTTTTGAAAGGGTAAATGATGAAGAATCTTCAGTAAACATCTTACTTGGTTCAAGAGTATTTTATGAAGGATGGGATTCCAATAGGCCGAATATAATAATGTTTATAAATATTGGCACGCAGAAAAATGCTAGGAAATTTGTTTTGCAGTCAATAGGGAGAGGGGTAAGAATTGAACCTGTTAAAAATCAAAGGAAAAGAGGAATATATATAGATTTAGATCCAGAGTTTAAGGATGTTTTTCAAAAAATTAAAGATTTTGTGCCTTCTATAGAAACTTTATTTATATTTGGCACTAACAAATCAGCATTGGAGACGATCTTAAAAGAAACAGAAGAGTTTAAAAAAGAAACAAAAGCTAAAAAAGAACTTCGTCTATTTAAAAATGAAGAAATTATAAAAGATAAAATTCTCTTAATTCCTAAATACAAGCTTGCAGATAAAAAGTTATTTGAAGAAAGTGAAGTAAAATCAAGGTTTAAATTATCACGAGATGAATTGAGTTTGGTTAGAGAATTTTACGAATTTATTAAAGATGAAAGAATTTTGTTAGTTAATTACAATGTTGAGCCTAAACTTTTGAAATTTGTTAAAAATTCTTTTGAAAGAGAAAATCAGTTTTACAAATTTGTAGATCAGTCAATTGTCAAAAATCCCGTAGTAGTTTTGAATAATATTTTTAATTTCTGGAATAAAGAATTAAGAGAATTAGAAAATATTGAAGAATTAAAGGATGAGATAAAGCATTATAAAAAAATTATTGTTGAATTAGAAGAAGCAGACTTTAAAAATTTTGAAAATTTAATAAAGAATGTATTTGAAAATAAAAAAACTTCAGTATATGGCAGAGAATTAGATTTAAAATACATTCCTCAACATTATTATCTTCCTTTGATTTTGCAAAGAAATGAGAGAGTGGAATATATAAAACATATAATAAAAACTAAAAGCGAGATTAAATTTATAGAAGAGTTAGAAAAATATATTGCTAGTAAAGAAAGTAAATTCAATAATTTTGATTGGTGGTTATTTAGCAAAATTGATGAAAATTTAGATGATGTCTATATTCCTTACTATAATTATGAAAAATCCCAGTTTGAAAACTTCAAACCAGACTTTATTTTTTGGCTTAAGAGAGGGAATGATTATTATATAGTTTTTGTTGATCCTAAGAGTACAAGTTATAGGAATTTTGAAGATAAAGTTTTAGGATATAAAGAAATTTTCGAAGAAGAAAATAAGCCTAAAAAATTCCAATACAAAAATCTAAATTGTTATATTTTTTGTTTTCTATACACAGAAGATGAAGATAGAGTTAGATCTTCCGGCTATAAAGATTATTGGTTTGAAAATTTTGATAAGATCTTAGAAAACATTGTAAATTTTACAAAAGGCAAGTTGTGATGTTTAATAAATTAATCGAGATAAAAACTACGATAATCAATGTATCAAAATAAAAATTTTTTTAAAGTCAATTTATGAGATAAAAATATGTTTATATTTGATTTTTATAAATGAGGATAATAGAATATCAAAAATCATACCTCGCCAAAGAACTTGAAAAAATTGGCAATAAACCAACAATTATTCTTTTACTTTTATTAGTATTTTTGCTTATTTTTGTTTTTACAGGCGTTTTTTCATTAGTACCATTACCAGAATTTCTTAAATTCTTAGAGCCTGTCAAAAAATTCTTTTCCAGTATAGCAATTTTCTTTTTAATTGTATTTTTATTATTTTCTATTTTAGGAGGTTTTGAGTATTTAGATAGTTTAATTGATAAATTAGACTCTTTGATAAAAGGCGAAGAAGGAGAAAATAGGGTTATAAAATTTTTAAAAAGACATTTGAGTGATAAATATGTTTATATTAAAAATTATGAATTATCCAATTATATTAAAAATTATGAATTATCCAATATAGAGACAGGTGATATTGATGGAATACTAATAGGGCCTAAAGGAATAATTTTATTAGAGATTAAAAATTACCACGGATTATTTAGGGTTAGTGGTCAAGAATTATATCGCAAAGAAAAAGGTAAAATGAGATATAAACTTTATTATAAAAATCCGATTCGCCAAATTTTAGAAAGAGAATTTTTTTAAATGAGTTATTAAAGGATAATAACATCAATATAAAAACAATCCCAATTGTTGTTTTTGTAAATGGAAAAATAGAAAATGTTCAGGGGTTAGATAATTGTTTTGTTATAGAATATTACAAATTAGTTGATTTTATTAATAAATTAACCGATATAGAAAATTGGAATAAAAACTTAGAAAAAAAGATTTTGGATGTATTAAAGATCAAAAATAATAATAAATTTAAAACAGCTTAAACATGGTATCTAAAAATATACTAACCAAAATTGAAAAATAAAAATTTTATTGCGAAATTTATTCAAAAAGGCCGAAATTAAAAAGGTATTTTATAAAATTTAAAAATTTACTTTAGAAATTTTAAAAATTTACCTTTCTTATTTTCTCTAGAAATTGAGAAAATAAATTTGAACAATGACTAAGGAATTTTAAGGCCTTTTTTGTTGGCTGAATGATTAATGATAAAAATTATTAGATTTTTTAAATTATTGTTCTATAATTAAAAAATTGGAATATGTCGAAATTTAAAATGTTTTTCCATGAAAAATACAAACAGTACTATCAAAATATCCAGAGCTAAAATTGAACTTTTTATTGATTGTCCAAGGTGTTTTTGGTTAGAAATTAAACATAATATTAAAAGACCTGAAGGAATTACAGGTGGGTTTATAGGCCAAAAATACGATCCATTAATTAAAAGTGAATTCGACAATTACCGCCAAAGCTTTACTAAGCCAGAAAAATTAAAAGAACTTGGATTAGATCTTTTTGATGATTTTGAAAAATTAAAAACTTGGCGAGGTAAAGGCATAGAGTTTTATCATCCAGAACATAATTTTATTTATTGGGGGAAGATTGATGAACTTTTAATTGATAAACATAATAATCTTGTACCTTTTGATTTCAAAACAACATTAAGTAAAAATTTTCAAATTTATGAGAGTTATAAAAGACAGTTAGAAATTTATGGCTACTTGCTTTTAAAAAATAAAGAAAAAGTAGCAAATTATGGAGCTTTTTATGTAGTTAAAATTGATATCATTAAAGAATTAGGGGATTCAAACAGGCGAGAAACCTTAATAATTGAAGAAAGAGATGTTGTTTTGGTAGAAAATTTAGATTATGAAAAATATGATGAAATTTTAGAAAACTTAAAAGAGGTTTATTATAGCAAAACTCCTCCACTTGCTAATCCAAATTGTGCTTATTGTAGTTATTTTGAAAAAAGAAATAGTATATAAAAATAATTATTTTTGAATTCAATTTTATCTTGAATACTATTTTTAGTTTTTTAAGGTTATATAATTCTTAATTTAAAAAACTTTTGATGACAAAAGAAGAATTTGAAAATTTAAATAAAAAACAGTTTGATTTGTGGTCAAGGTTTTATGATTCTTCGATATTTAGATTAATTTATTTTGAAAAACTTTATAAAAAAGTAATCGAAGTAATCAAAAATCAAACAAATGGATACTTAAAACCTAAAAGCAAATTTTTAGATGTTGGATGTGGAACAGCTGAAGTTATTTTCAAATTAGCAAAAGAATTTAAAGAAGTAGAATTCTTCGGTGTTGATTTCTCAAAAGGTATGGTTGAAAAAGCAATAAACAAAACTTTTAATCTAAATAATACAAAAATTATTGAAGCTAATGTTGAAAATTTACCCTTTGAAGAGGGAAGTTTTAATTTTGTTATCTGTGTGGATACTTTCCATCATTTCTACAATCCAGACTCAGCTTTAAAAGAAATAGGAAGAGTTTTAAAAGATAATGGTTTATTTTTATTAGTTGATCCCTCGCCTGATGTTTTTTATCTTAAACTACTTCTTAAAATAATAAAAAATTTAGAATCAGCAAGAAAATATTATTCAAAAAAAGAATTAGAAGATCTTCTTAACCAACACAATTTTTCAATAATTTCCTCATTTACTTATTATTTAAATAATTTTCTTCTATCCCTTAAAACTCACCCTTACCACACTTCTAGGCGAAGCACCCTTTCTCGATGTTGATGGAGTTATAGGTATAAAAAAAGAGTTTGGTTTTTATCCTGTAATAGTTTATAAACCATCAGAAGATGACTCGCCAAAATCAATAACGGATAAAATATGTCATGAGATAATCTACTATCTAGGATTTAAACTAGAAACAATATCAAAAATCGAAGAAAATTCAATGATGGAAATTCCTTTGAATCCTTTAAAGCATTTATTGCTTATTACAGTACTTCAGAAAATCCCATTATTTATAATGAAGATTAAAAAAAACACTGCAGTGGAGCTTCTGAAAAATTCTAACCCACCTTCGAAGAATATGCTTATTTAAAAAGAATTGTAAATTTAAAATGCTATAGCATTGTAAATTTAAAATCCTTAGCCTACCTTCAAAAATGAGCCCACATTTAAAAAACTATGCTTACTGAAAGGGCTGTAAATTTAAAATGCTATAGCATTGTAAATGTAAAATTTATAATTTTAAGTTTATTTTTAAAGATATATTTACTAAAATAAAAATTTAAGTTTTTATTGTAAAATTTATCCAAAGAGGGCGGCATTAAAAATATAATAAAAAAATGGATAAAAAATTTTTACTTTTTATTTTAGTAGGGATAATGGTTTTAGTTATGGTGATTGGATTTTTTGTTCTTAAAGGAAAATCACAAAAAGGAAGTTATCAAGTTCCAGAAATTGGTGGATATAAAGCGCCAGAAGGTTATGAAGTGCCCAAAGTAGAAGGGGATAATTTTAAAATAATTCCAGGAATTGGGTTTAAAAAAGAAGCTTGGTTAGAATATAAGCTTGAAGGTTATGGAGTAAGTTTAATGGGTAGTAAAGAGACGCCAAGAATTTTTAAAGCTTTAGTCAAACTTATTTCTCTTCCGATTGGTGGTAAAGAATATGTTGGAATTGAAATGGATAGTGACGAATTAATGGGAGGAATGATATTTGCTATGGTGTTTAATAAAGAAACAGGGGAATCTCTTTATTTAGCAAAAGGTAAGGGGATGCCCACTCAATGCTTGAAAGAAAAATTTATGAAGGGATTTGTTGGTGGTTTACCAGATGTAGCATTTTCAAATGAGAATTTAGAAAAAGAATATAAAGTTAATCTTTCTGAATGGAATTTTGTTGGCGAAGAAGAAATAACTTTGGAGTCAGGTAAAAAGATTAAAGTTGCTAAATTTAAAAAAGAAGGGGTAATGGAAAATGAAAAAGTAATAAATGAATTTTGGCTTTCAGGAGAAGTACCAATTTATTTTGTAATGTTTAAAGAAAGAATAGGGATACAGCAGAGATCAATTATGCTTACTAATTTTGGTATGGATGGAGGCTTACCAAATTTCACTGATAATGATCTTAAAGCTTGTAAGAAAACTTCAGAACTTCCTAGTTTTCCGCCAGGATCACAATTTCCAGGTTTTCCTTCAGAAGTAGGTAAAATGTTTTGCCAAACTGATGCTGATTGTGCCTGCGGAGTTGATAAAGAAACAAAAAAATGTGCTTTTGGAAATAAAAGATTTATTGATACTTCAAGAGAATGTCCTGATTTTTGTACGGGTTTTACTGGCCAATTTAGAATAAAATGTGTTAATAATGTTTGTACCCCAGTGCCGAGACAATAAAAATAGGGATAAAAATTTTACTCAGTTAATGGTTTTAATTTTTGATGGATTTGTTAGTCTTTTTTATTCAAAAGTTTTTATTACGATAACACCTCAATTAAAAGAAACTATATGAGAAGAATATCATCTTAAGATAAAAGAAATCCATGAATTAATATTTTCGTAATCAGGTTACAAAAATTGAGAAATCTTTATAAAATTATTTTTTATTAAGATGAATCCCGAAATATTTGAATCAAGATTTAAAAAGTTATCTGAAGAAGAGAGGGAAGAATTAGCCAGGCAGAGGAGAGAACGAATAGAAGGTATTGCTAGAATTGATAAAAGATTTAAAGAATATTGGGAGAATTATACTACAAACTCGCTAGCTCAAGCAAACATTCATAACATTATTTCTCTAAATAGAGATGCTGTTTATTTGTATGAAATAGAAAATGAGCAAGAAAAACGACTGAACCATGTAATTTGGATTTATAACAAATCTGAGGAGTTGCTTTATACCTACGAAACAATACCTCAAGAGGCATGGAAAGACTTAACCGAGCAGCCTGAAATTATTGAGGAGGTTAATAAACTGCTTATCGAAACCTACAATAGCGCAATTCATTTTTACAACTGGCGATACAAACCAAAAGGGTTTGTTATTGAAGGAAGTAAGCATTTTGGTATGGAAGCTGGAGATATCGGGGGGATTAGGATTAGTTACCGAGAATTAATGCCTTTAATAGAAGCAATTAAGGCTAAAAATAAAAAAGAAATAGATAGCCAACAAAAGCACCTTGCTGCCTCTATTGTTCACGAATTAACTCATTTAGAGCGAGATGATGGATTGATAAGTCAAATTAAAACCGAAATTGCTAGCCATATTGTCCAATTTATATTCAACCCTAAAGATAACGAAATATTCAACCAGCAATTAGAGTATTCTTTAAATAGAATAGCAGAAAACAGAACTACAAAAGAACAGCAAAACCCTTTAAGTCTTTATGAGAAAGCACAGTATATTGCCTTATTGATAATAGCTGATGAATTAGCACAGTACAATAAGGTATTTTGGAAAATTCTTGAAAATGATGAAGACCCTTACAAACTTAATGCGTTGAAAAAGTTGCAGGAATTGATAGATTTAGAGGCTGAGAAATATCTAAAATCCCAAGTTTTGCCAAGAATTATGCAAATGGATAGCAACAAACTTATGGAAAGGTTCAGGGAAATTGAAAACAAATTTGGTATCCAAAAGAGCATTATCGAGATAGAGTAATTGGATAATAAAGTAAATAATCTTCTATGAATTAAAACCTAAAATTGCAATGAATTCCTAAAATTTTCGTAATCTGATTACGAAAATTGGTTACTTTTTCTTCAGTAATTTTTGTAAGTTTTCTTAATCCTTCTTTAAAATCTTGTGTTTCAGTGTAAGCTAAGTAACCTCCCTTTCTAAATCCGCCAAGTTCTTCAAGCCAAAGATAATCTATTCCTTCTTTCGGTGATTCTTTTTCTAAAATTTCTTTGTTAAATTGAGGATTATGTTTTGAATGGGGAAAATGACGAATGTCTATTAAAACTTCAATTTTAAAATTCTTTAAAAGCTCAATAAATTCTTCTAATTTTCTTGTTGAATGCCCAATAGTATAAATTATTTTCATAGGAAGATTTTTTAAATTATAAGCTATAATATAATCAGGAAGAAATTTTGTTAAAATACCCGGGTATGGTATAATTAACCTATGGAGAAAGAATTGAAAAGAAAAATTTTAAAAAGATTAAATATAGTAAGAGGTCAATTAGATGGGCTAAAGAAAATGATAGAAAATGAAAAATATTGTATTGATATTTTAATTCAATCAATGGCCATAAAAAATGCTCTATCGGGAATTGAGGATTTAATTTTAGAAAATCATTTTCGAACTTGCGCTCCTAAAAATTTTAAAAATAAAAAAGAGGTCGCTATTAAAGAATTATTGAAAATTTTCAAATTAGCAAAAAGAAAATGAAAAAGCTTTTAATTATTATTTTATTATTTTTCGTCGTTATTTCTTTTGCTTTTGCTCACAGTGAAGATGCTGAGTTGAATGCTGAAATTCAAAAAGGAAAGGAACTTTTTGAGAAATTGCAACAAGGAAAAATTACTTGTCAAGATTTAACCAATGAAGATTTTCATGCAATTGGTGAATATGCTATGGAACTTATGGTTGGTGGAAGCGATCATCTTTTAATGAATCAAATGATGGAAAGAATGCATGGCAAAGAAGCTGAAGAACAAATGCATATAAATATGGGTAAAAGATTTAGTGGTTGTGAAGTTAGTTATAGTAGGTCAAATTGGATGATGGGTCCAATGATGGGGTATTGGGAATGGTGGAATTTTTCTAATTGGAAAGGTTGGAGTATTTTTGCACCTATTTTTGCGATTGTCGGTGTTTTTTGGATGTTAATTATTTTAGTTGTTCCAATACTTGTTTTAATCTTATTAATTTTGGGAATAATTTATTTAATCAAAAGATTAAAAGAAGGAATTAATAAATAAATAATATATAAAGATGGTAAAAGAAATTAAAAAGGAGAACAAAGTTTATTATCAGTGTGAAATTTGTGGCTATTATTATGATACCGAAGGATTAGCAAAACAGTGTGAAAATTGGTGTAGAGAACACAAAAGCTGTAATTCAGAAATAATAAAACAAAGTATAGGCAAAGAAGAAATAAATCACCAAATTTTCTCTTACAACATTCAACAACTTCTTATAGGTGTTTTGTTGGGAGGTGTTTTGGTTTTTCTGTTTTTTAATTTTAAATTAAGTAATTCACCTACTACTTCAAATTTATCTCAATCTTCAAACCAACAAACAAATTTTAATCAAGAATTATATCAGCAAATAATTAACCAAGTTCTTCCGCTTGAAGGATTTAAAACTAGATTAGTTTTGGGTGATGCTGTTAAAAAAATGGTTGATTGTGGGGTAATTGATTTAGAAAAAATGAAGAAACTTTATAATGGGCAAATTCCTGAATATCTTCAAAAGTTAATTAATGGTTATTACGAACCTTTAGTTATTGATCAAGAAACAGCTAATTACTTGTTAAATATTTTCTGGCCCTTGGGACTTTCAAATAAAACTGAATTTAATAAGAATATTCCTTTTAGTGAGAAAGATTTACCTTATTTAGCTTCAACTGGTGGTTGGTGGTTAGGTAAGAAAGATAATGGAGCTGGATATTTTAATAAATGTGAAATTATAAAATTAACTCCTAAGCAAGAGGAAATTGTTTATGAGGTTGCTCAAAATACTTTTAGGCCTTGTTGTGATAATTCAACTTTTGCTCAAGATTGTAATCACGGTTCAGCTTTACTTGGAGCTTTAGAACTTGCAGCTAGTCAAGGATATACAAAGGATGAACTTTATAAATTGGCTCTTCAGTTAAATTCTTTTTGGTTTCCTCAAAATTATGTTAAGATTGCTATGTATTTAAAATTAGTTGAAAATATCGACTGGCAAAATGTTGACCCCAAAGAAATTATGTCAGCTAAATATTCTTCAATTTCGGGTTATCTTCAAAACGTCGAACAAAAATTAGCAAAATTAAATTTGCCAGAACTTCAATCATCTGGCGGAGGTTGTGGATTATAAAAATGAAAAACAAAAGTATAATTTTAGGGTTAATAATAGGTTTTCTTTTAGTTGGGTCAATTATGGTTTTAATAAAAAATCAATCTTCAAAACGAACTAAATTTTCTGGTATGTCAGCAGTTATTTATAAATCCCCTAACTGCAATTGTTGTGCCCAATACGCAAATTATTTAAAAGCAAATGGCTTTAAAGTTGAAGTTAGAGAAGTTTCTGATGAAGAACTTGAAAATATTAAGAGGCAAAATAATATTCCTTATAATTTATGGTCTTGTCATACAGTTTTTTTGAACAATTATTTTGTTGAAGGCCATATTCCAGTTGAAGCAATTGAAAAACTTTTAACTGAAAAGCCAAAAATTAATGGCATTGCTCTTCCAGAAATGCCTTCTGGTTCACCGGGAATGCCAGGAATTAAATTTTATCCATTCAGAATTCATTCAGTCAAAGATGGTAAAGATCAAGGATTATTTATGGAAATATAAAATAATAATCATAGTTTTAATTTTTTTTGCCAATCTTTGCTTTTGCTCATTGTCCTTTATGTACTATTGGAGTTGAAATAGGTGCTTTATTGGCACGAGAATTAGGAATGAAATCATCAGCGATTGGCGTTTGGATAGGAGCTTTTAGTGTTGCTTTAGGATGGTGGCTTTCTAATATTTTGCAAGTTGGCTCACTCGATGCGCCAGTTTGGCCTCCGCTCCGCTTCGGCTCAAACATTCGCCCACGGCCTACCCGAATCTCGCTCGCCAACCTTGCAAAATTTCTACTAATTTTAATTTCTTTTCTCTCCGTTGTTCTTCCTTTAAAGCTCTATTTCTATGAAATCGGTTCTTTTTATTTATATTTATTTGGGGATTATGGAAGTTTGTTTAATCGAACATATGTTTATGATAAATTTTTGTTGGATTCAATTTTGGGTGGTTTGGTTATTTTAATTTCACCTTTGCTAAATAAAAATTAAGTCAACTTCGTCAGGGAAGGGCTTTTCCTTATCAAAGACTAGTAATAACCTTTTTATTATTAATTTTACTTAGCATTCTTTTTCAAATTTTAGTTTAGTGTTTTTAAAAACTCTATATACCACCTGGGGGTATTTTTATGATATAATATTTTTGAGAATGAAGAAATATATTTGCCCAATGCAGTGTATTGAACCACAGGAAAAGCCTGGTAATTGTCATGTCTGTGGAATGAAACTCATTGAAGTTGAAGATGTTTCTAGCGAAAGTAGTATTCACATCAGTTCGCGAGAAAGTTCGCAGAAGTTCGCGACCCAAAATAAACATCATGGCCACCGTGCTGAAGATTTTTTAAATAAATTTTGGCTTTCTTTAATTTTGACTATTCCTATCATTCTTTATTCTGATGTCTTTCAAAAATTTATTGGGATAAAATTGCCATCTTTCGAGGGAATTCAATATTTGATTTTAATTCTTGGCTCAATTATTTTTTTCTATGGTGGCTTTGTTTTTCTTGTTGGTGCATATCGCGAACTTAAGGCTAAAAATCCCGGGATGATGACTTTAATTGGTTTAGCCATATCTTCTGCATATGTTTATAGTGTTTTTCCTGTTTTATTTAAAATTGGACATGAATTTTTCTGGGAACTGACAAGTTTAATTACGATTATGCTTTTAGGACATTATTTTGAAATGAAATCAGTTTCTTCAGCCCAGAGAGCTTTACAAGAAATTGAGAAATTATTACCAGATACAGCAGAAGTAATAATATTAAATCAAACATTTACCCACGGCCTACCCGATTCTCGCTCGCAGGATGACTTTGATAATGCAGAAGATTCTGTTAATAAAAAAGAAGAAATAAAAATAATAAAACTCGAAGAAATTAAAGTAGGCGATATAGTTTTAGTAAGACCAGGAGGAAAAATTCCCGCTGATGGAATTGTTATTGAAGGGAAATCAGAAGTTAATGAAAGTATGATTACTGGTGAAAGTAAGCCAGTTTTGAAAGAAGTTGGTTCAGAAGTTATTGCTGGAACAATTAATGGTGATGGAATGCTGAAAATTAAAGTAACAAAAATTGGTGAAGAGACATTTTTAGCAGGTATCAAAAGACTAATTAAAGAAGCCCAAGCTTCAAAATCAAAACTTCAGGTTTTAGCTGATGTTTTTGCAAAATATTTAACATTTATCGCTATTTTTATTGGTCTTTTAAGTTTTACTCTTTGGCTTTTAGTTAAAAAAGATTTTGATTTTGCTTTAGAAAGATTAGTTACTATTTTGATTATTGCTTGTCCTCATGCTTTAGGTTTAGCTGTTCCTCTTGTTGCTGCTATTTCAACATCTTTAGCAGTTCATAATGGATTTTTAATTAGAAATAGACTCCAGCTTGAATTTGCAAGAAAAATAGATATTGTTTTATTTGATAAAACTGGAACCTTAACTTCAGGAAAATTTAAAGTGAAAAAGATATTAAATACCTCCGCCGGAACGAACCTCGGAAGACAATTTAATATTCGAGAAAATTCACATAATAGTTCGCGAGAAGGTTCACAAGAATTAACAATCCTTCAACTTGCAGCTTCTTTAAGTCAATATTCTTCTCATTTTATCTCTCAAGGAATTTTGGAAAAGGCAAAAGAAGATGGATTAGAGTTTTTAAAAGTTGAAGATTTTGAAAATTTACCTGGAAGAGGGGTTAAGGGAAAAATTGGTGGTAAACTTTATTATTTGGGTGGTGATAATTTATTAAAAGAATTAGGTATTGAAAAACCACTTTTATCTGAAATCGGAACAATAGTTTATTTAATTGAAGAGAAAAATATTTTAGGAGCAATTATTTTGGAAGATGAAATAAGAAAAGAATCTTTTGAAGCAGTTAAGGGACTTCATAAATTAGGCATTAAAGTTTCAATGATAACTGGTGATAAAAAAGAAGTTGCTGAGAAAGTTTCAAAAGAGCTTGGCATTGATGAATATTTTGCTGAAGTTTTACCAGAAGAGAAAGTAAATAAAGTTAAAGAATTACAAAAGCGTGGCTTTAAAGTAATGATGGTTGGTGATGGAATTAATGATACGCCAGCACTTATGCAAGCTGATGTTGGAGTTGCTATTGGCGCCGGAACAAATGTTGCCATTGAATCTGCAGGAATAATTTTAGTAAAGAATGATCCAAGAGACATTGTCAAAATAATTGAACTTTCAAGAAAAACTTATCAAAAAATGATAGAAAATTTATTTTGGGCAACTGGTTATAACATTATTGCTCTTCCTCTTGCTGCTGGAATTTTAGCTTTTAAAGGAATTTTACTCTCTCCAGCTTTAGGTGCAATTTTTATGAGTTTATCCACAATAATCGTTGCTTTAAATGCTTTGAGATTAAAATAAAACTTGATAAGAAAAATTTTTTTAATTTATAATATTTGAATGGATGTTCAAATATTTATAAAGCCTTTGCGAAAACCAATATATTTAGCTTTTTTAATTGTTTTAATTTTATTCTTTTTCTCTTTTTCTTATTGTTCAAATTTACTTTACTCCAGAATATAAAACTAGTCCTAAGTTAATTTTCTTGGTTCTAAAACCTAAAGATTATTTTCATTTTAATTATCTTTGCTTTTTTAGTTGCTTTTTATTTTGTTCTCTCCATTTATAACCTAATAAATTTTCGTAATCTGATTACGAAAACTGTAGGATTTTGTAATTATTCATTCTTCATTTTAGCTTATTTATTATACCTTTTTAATTTGCAACTTGATATAATTTTCATAAAAGATTAGCAATTTGTTAAATTAATCAAATTTTGTTTTTTATAAATATGGAAAAAATTCTTTTGGATATTGGTTCTCCAACTATTAAGGTTTATAAATATTCTGGTCAAAAATTAAGTTTATTATTAAAACGTTCCATCTTTTTTAAAGAAAATTTTGACCCTGAAGGTGGAATTTCGCCAGAATCTAAAAAAGAACTTTTCGAACTTTTGGATGCAATAAAAGCACAAAATAGAAATGCCCAGATAAAAATTTATGCTACAGGAATTTTTAGAAAATTAGCTCCAGCGACTAAAACAGATTTTATTGATGAAGTTTTTTTAAGAACGGGGTTGTATTTTAATATCATAAGTCAGGAGTTAGAAAATTTTTATCTTGAAAAGGCGCTAATAAGAAAATGTAGTTTAAAAGAACCTATTTTGCTTATTAACATTGGCGGAGGAACGACTGAATTAGTAGTAATGTATGGCGACGAAGCTATTGAAAGAAAGAATCTAGACATAGGAGTTGGTACAATTTTAACTAAATTTCCTGAGATTAATGAAAATATATCTAGGACAAAGTTAGATGAAATTGTAAATTTTGTGGAGTCAAAACTTCCGGTATTAGATAATAAATCTGAAATTGCCTTCTTAACAGGAGGAGAATTAACATATATGAAGTTAGCCGATTATCCACTTCAAAAAAATAATTTATTTGAAGATGAAGATCATCCTTTTTTGATTACAATTGATGATTACAAAATTAAAAATAAGGAAATTTTTGAAAAGATAACCTTAAAAGAACTTGAAGATTTAATGCCAGATAATCCAAAATGGATGCATGGGGCAAGAGCTTTTTCGGCTATTTCGCAAGCTATATGCGAAAAGTATGGGATTTTAAAAATTATTCCATCAGATTCTAATTTGATAAATGGTGTTATTAGACAAGAGTTTAGGTATGTAACTTTAAGTGGGAGTTTTAGAAAACATCTAGATTACATTTTGAAAATAAAGAAAGAATTAGAAGCTTCTGGAGTTAAAGTTCTTAGTCCAAGGTTTATTGAACCTAAAAATCCTGGAGAAGAATTCGTAATTTTTAGCGGCAAGGAAGGTTTATCTCCATTAGAATTAGAACGTTACCATTTAAACTCAATTATTAACTCTGATGCTTTAATAGTTTGCGATCCAGATGGATATGTTGAAGCTTCAGCTCTTTTAGAAATTGGTTTTGCACAATCTTTAGGAAAAAGAATTATTTTTACAGAAAAACCACAAGAATTCATCTTAAACAACCTTCCAGCAGAATTTGGTCTATAGATTTTATACAAAAAATTTATTTTTAAAACTACTTACAATTACAATAAATTTTCGTAATCTGATTACGAAAACTGTAGATTTTTGGTGGCTGAAGGATATGTAAGATTTTATTCTTTGACGGTAAATTTTTTTTGAATTTCTTCAATAACATATCTAATCTCGGGTGTAATGCTTGGATTGCCTAAAATTTTTTTACAAAAAGCCGGGATTTCGGATTTGTATGGCTTTTCATAACCTAGGGCTTCATGCCATCTGCGATGAGAAGCTTCCATAGCATTTTCATAATCCTTAAGAACTTGAAAAACTGTTTGTAGTAATTCGTCTTCACTGTAAATTTCCTTCATAGCTGAAAACAATTTACTAAAATCAGCGTTAAATTTTTCCGGCTTTTGTTCATACGCTTGCAACAAATGTAAAACTTTATAAGCAAACATAGCATCCGGTCTCGCTATGAAATATTCTTTTCCAGCAACCACAATTTTTGCAACTCGTTTCACGCCATAACATTCAAGAGGATCAACGAATATTCTCAATTGTGTTGCTTCTCGTTTAAGACATTTAGATGCTTCCTCCGGAATTTCATCAAACCCTATACTACCACCTTTCCACAAAAACTTAGCGCACAATTTTTGATATTCTTCACTACTTACTTTTCCATAAAGACTTCTAACATGTGCTCTTTTCCCTTCATAGAAATCTGTAGGAACATAATCTAAATCTCCTATAGGGCGTGCAAAAGTTGCTAAGATTTCTCGCGCACTTTCTGGAATAGTACGGGTTTGACCTTCTTTTATGCCAGGCAGTTCGCTTTCATCTATTTCAGTAAATTGCTCAGCCATCGATAAAAGCATTGTAGCTAAAGAACCGGAAAAATAGTAATTCAACATCATCAATACTGTTTCTATGAATTCCGGCATCTCGGGAAGTTCGACAGTAGGCCCTTCTTCACTGACTTCAATTATTATCCTACGATTTTCATCAATCTGAGGGAAACGAGATACTATATATTCAGCAAATTTTACTGCAGATTCTAAAATTTCTTTTTGTTCTGGTGTAATTTTTATTTCTGATTTTTTTCGTTCCTGTCTTTTTTGTCCTGAAATAAATTGTCTTTCAAAATTTCCCATGTTGCTTAAAATTATCTTAACATTAAAATTATTTTAAAATTATTTTAACAAGTCCTCTCTTCCGTAATCTGATTGCGAAAAGTGATTAAAAGAACTTAAAAATTCTAGAGGTGCCCTTAAATAAATAAAATTTTTTTTGTAATTTTTCTTCTAAAAATAACATGTCTTCCGTAATCTGATTACGAAACTATTAAATTGAAATTTGGAATTGATTTGTTCTATAATTCTATAAATGAATTATTCTTATATAATTTCAAGAGCTTGGCAAATAACATTTAAGTATAAATTTCTTTGGATCTTTGGAATATTCGCATTTTTATTAGAGTTTATTTTTATTGATTTGAGATTTTTAATTGATATTAATGATATATTAAATATATTAAAGGAATTTAAGCAAGAAGGGTTTTTGAATCTCCCTCTTCTTTTTCTGCCTCCAATATGGTCAACAAAATTTTTAGCATCTATTCATGAATCTTTAAAAGAGACATTACCAATATACCCTCCATATGATAGTTTAGAAACTGCGAAAAGCTTGATTTTAGAAGATCCTTATATAAGTATTTTAAGGCGCCTTTGGTGGGATTATATAGAAATAATATTTATTCTAATTGCAATTTATTTAATTTTTATAATCCTAGGTTTTATATCAAAGACTGCATTGATTTCTGGAGTAAATAATATTAAAAAAGAGGAAGAAATAAATTTTAGAAAATTATTCAAAGATGGAGCTCATTATTTCTTCAGAATGTTCTTTTTGAAGTTAATTATTTCATTTCTCGGTGATTTTAGTTTATTACTTTTTGTTTTACTATTTCTCTACTTTAATTTTACTACAAGAAATGTCCCCGCTTCTATTTTTGTAGGAATAATTTCACTTATTTTATGGTTATTAATCTTAGCTTATCTTTCTATATTACATATATTTGCTGAAAGGTTTATTGTAATAAAAAATAACGGAGCTTTGGGTTCATTAAAGAATGCGGGAAGATTATTATTTGCTAATCCTAAAAATGTTTTATTAACTTGGCTTATATATATGGCTCTGGAAACAGGAATTAAATATTTTATTCTTTCCCCTACAATTTTTATTATTATAATGCTTGTTATAGGGTTATATTTTATTTCACCTATAGCAGGAATTATAATTGGAATTATATTAGGCACATTAGTTTTCGGAGGGGTTCTTTTATTATCAGGTATTTTTAAAACTTTTCTTTATTCATTTGCAACTTTAGCATATTTGGAATTAAATCAGGTTTATTAAAATATTTGGTAGGATTTAATTGAATATTTCTTCAGATTACTTAAAAATTGCTTTACAGCGTAAAAACGGCGCAGAGCGAAAATCTTCCTTATTTTCTCAAGATAATGAGAAATTAATTATAATAGAATTTTGTTTGATGAGAAGCATTTTAAAAATCCCTTCTTTAATCCCCTCTAAAATTGTTAGACGAGTAAATAGATTTGTTATCGAGGTAAAAATTAATAATAAAATTACTAAAGCTTCTTTAAATAATACTGGAAGATTAGAACAATTTTTAATTAAAAGAAAAATTGGTTATCTTTCCCCTCTAAAAAATCCTAAAAAAACAAAATATAGACTTTCCTTTATTAAAGAAGACAAAAACTCAGCAAGTATAATAGATACTTTACTTCAAATGAAATGTTTTGAAATTGCTGTTGAAAAAAATTTGATTTCATGGCTTAAAGGAGCAAAAATATTGAAAAAGAATATAAAATTAAATAATTCTCTAATTGATTATTTAGTTCAATACAAAAATAAAAAATATTATTTAGAAATTAAAAGTGCTGTAATGAAAAGAGATAATCTTGCTATGTATCCTGACTGTCCCTCTTTGAGGGGTCAAAAACATATTAAAGAATTAATAAGAAAACCAAAAAATTCAATTATCCTTTTTATCGCAGGTATTAAAAATATTAATGCTTTTAAACCAAATAAGGATGCTGATGAAAAAATCTATAAATTACTTAAAATTGCTAAAAAGAAAGATATAAAAATCAAAGCTATTCAAATATATCTCGACCTTAAAACAAAAAATATTATCTTAAAAAATGATGATTTAAGAATAATTCTCTAAATTATAATTAATTTCTCAGCCTCTTGAGAAAAAGGATTTATTTGTCGCATTTGAGGTTTTGTAATCTGATTACGAAAAAGACTTACGAAAAAGACGAAAAATCAATTAACTGGTTAAGTAATGAAAAAGAATTGTGCTAATTAATAATTAAGTTATAATATAATAATGCAATACTTGAGGATTTAATAAAAGGAGTTTTATGTGAAGAAAAATTTGGAATTCTTGAAAAAAGAAAAGAGAGAAAAATAACCGAGAAAACTCTATATAAAATTTTCGTCATCAATAGGTTAAGCAAAAAAAACTTTACAAGCTTATTGTATAAATTTTTAAATGCAATCCGAAATTTATAAACCACAACCTCATTAAGAAAATCGCTCAAAGGACTCACGGAAATTAACAGCACAAAATATAGAAAGTTGGATTAATTTAGCTCGAGAAAAACTTCAAGATATTAAAATACCCCAAAAATTAAGAGAGATTGTTGAAGAATCTTTAAATATTCCTCAATTAGGTCCTTATCATAGTGAAGGTCCTGTAATGGCTGCTCATATTGGTCTAATGATTCAAGCCCTAGAAGAAATTAAGGGAGGTTCTTTTGATTTTAGTATCTTAAAATTCCCTCCAGGATTAGAGGAACTTAGAAATCGAGTTATTAGCATAATAACCACTACTGTCAAAAATTCATTTGAACAATTACTATGGTTTATTTATCTACATGATATAGGCAAATTGAATTGTATGATGATCATAGATTCTCAAAAAAATCAAACGCCTTTTACTATGGATAGATGGCAAGAGTATTTACAAAGGACTAATGGAAATAGTGATGCAGCTTTAGAAGTTTTGAAAAGTGAAGGTTATACACAAATTAGTTACCGTATTGGCAATAAAGATCATGGCGAAGAAGGGGTAAGGATTATCCAAGAATTTGCTCAAGAAGAAGAAATAAATGATTTTATTAATAGAAATGAACAGCTTTTAAAAATAATTTCAAGCCACGAGGTGTATTTTCAAATATTTAACCAGAGTAGTTCAGCTAGAAATTTCGAGAAACATATTATAGAAAAAGGTATAGATATTAATTTGTTTTTTACTGCTTGTTTTCTTGATATTGCGGGTTCATTAAATTCCGAAGGGTTGTCTGATTTTACCGGTTTTATAAATATGATAATAGCTTGGGAATGTTATATGATTATTGATGAATTTCTGCAAAGCCTTCAAGCAGATGAAGTTAAAAAGCAACAAATAAAAGATCAGTTGATTAATCTTGGTTCTGTCGAGGCTGTAAGAAGAAAAATCCAAGAAATTAAAAACGAAGAGAGATTGAAAAAGATTAAACTTAATAAGCAAGATATAGATGAAATTGTAAAAGAAGCTAAAGTAAATAGGATTATAACAGAAGAAGAGGAGGAACAACTTAGAGAAATATTACAAAATAGCATTCACGAAGAGAATCTTTTTGCATTTTTGGGGAAAGAATTACCACCTAAATGGAAGCGTTTAATTCCTTTGATTCGGGACTATTTATTAAAAAACTAGAAGCTAACAACTAATAACTTTCTTTTTAGCAATATAACATTATTTACGTATTTTCGTAATCTGATTACCAAAATTGTTTTTCTATCTGCCAACCTAAAACTTTCCTAAAAAGTGATAAAATTAAATTAATGAAACAAGATTATAAGCAATTAAATATTCCAGTAATTATTTAAAAAAGTCAGGAATTAATCATTTTCGTAATCTGATTACCAAAATTGTTTCAAAAATTCATCCAATAAAAATTACTGATTTGGTTTAAAAATCATACGAAAATAAGAAAAAGTATAAATTATTAAAAGATTATTAAAAAAAGCAAAGTAGAAAGATTGAAGGATTAATTTAAAAAATAAAAAAATGGAGAAAGGGATTAAAGAATTAATAAATGAATTGAAAGAATGTGCAGCAAGGGTTTATGAGGAATTAGGCGCAGGCTGGGAAGAAGATATTTATCAAAAAGCAATGGAAGTAGCTTTAAGAGAGAAAGGAATAAAATATGAAGCTCAAAGAACATTACCTATAACTTTTAATGGTTATGTTGTTGGAAGAGGAGCCCCTGACTTAATAGTTTGGTATACAAAAGGAAAGAAAAAAATCGCGATAATTATTGAGTTAAAGTCTATTTCTGAGCTTAAGATCGATAGCCAAAAACAAGTTGAAAGGTATATGCAAGAACTAAGAAAGGAATTAAAAGATAACGAAGAACTTTATCCAATAGGTTTTGTTTTTAATTTTACAAAACCATCAGGACAACTGAAGGCAGAGGTGAAAAATTATAAAGGTCTAAAAATTGCAGAAATAAAATTAGAGAATCATAATGATTAAAAACTTATATTTTTGTAACTTGAGTATAGAAATTGATCGTTTCTAGATAATAATTATTTACGAATTTTCGTAATCTGATTACCAAAATTATATTACCAAAATTTTATAATGTAGGATAATAAAGTTATTAGGGTTATAATTAAATAGTTTTATAATTTTAAGAATGTTTAAAATATTCAAAAACAAGTTTTTTCTTTTGTTTATTATAGCTTCAATTCTTGTTGGCGGATATTATATTTATAAAAAACTTATAATTAAGAAAAACAACAATCTTTTTGCTATAACTCAAGTAACTAGAGGATCTATTCAGAAAACTGTTTCTGGAAGTGGTAATATAGTCTCTATTGAGTCATTTGATGTTAGATCTCAAGTCAGTGGCAAAATAATATATTTACCATTCAAAGAAGGAGATTTAGTAAAAAGAGGTGAATTATTGGCAAAAATTGATTCCACTGATTTAGAAAAACAAATTCGGGATCTAGAGTTTAATCTAGAATCTCAAAAAATCAACCTTGAAAAATTACTTCAAAAGAAAGAACAATTACAAAGAAGTGATGATTTAAGAAAATTAAATGAATCATATCTTAGTATTATTTCAGAATTTACAGAGAAACTGCCTATAGCTCATGATAGATTAAATAAGATTTACTTTAGTAATGATTTTCCAAAAGTAACTTATATTAAAAATAATTTGGAATATTATCTTAGCTATTATAATAAAGACTACCAATTACAAACTGATAAGATTAAAAAAACCTTCGACTCCTTAAAAGAGAGGTATTTAAAGCTTGCCTCTAAATTTAATCTTATAAAAAGTGAACCTTCTGAGATAGATCAGAATTTTATTAAAGATTATTACAACTTAACCCTTGAGTATCTTAATTTAATAAAATTTGGCTTAGATAAAATTAGGTCTATTAAAGAAAGTTCAATATTTAATCAACAACAGCATATTTTTCAAGATACAATTAATGAGCATATAAATAATTTAAATGAACTTTATTCTACTTTTCTTGTTTACTTAAATAATTTCGGCGATTATATTAATAAAAGTAACGCTTTTTATGATAATCTTAATAGTTTGGATTTAGATATTAAAAATACCCAAATTAATATTAAGCAATTAGAAATTAAAATTCAAGATTTAAGAGACGACTTGAAAGATTATGTTATTTACTCACCAGTTACTGGTTATATTTCTCAAATGAATGTTAAGATAAATGACTATGTGAATCCATCTCAAGTTTTGTTAACCATCCAATCTTTAGATAAAATTGCTGAAGTTAAACTTAATGAAGTAGATGCAGCTGAAATAAAAATTGGAAATGATGTCATTTTAACCTTCGATGCTTTACCTAATTTTCAATTAAAAGGAAAAATTATTTCTATAGATCCAATTGGTGAAATTTCTCAGGGGGTAGTTAGTTATAAAGTTAAAATTGCTTTTGAGAATAATCCTAAAGTAAAAATAGGCATGACTGTTAATGCTGATATTGCCGTTGAAGGAAAAAATAATGTTTTAATTGTTCCTAATCAAGCTGTTAAAATGTTTAAAAATCGAAAATACGTTGAAGTGCCAGACGAAAGAGATATAGCTATTTTAAACCAGAGATTTTCTAATTTAAGTAACCTTACAACACTTAATAAAGAAAGAAATATTGAAAAAATAATTAATGTTAATTTAAATTATCCACCACAGAAAAAGTTTATTGAAACAGGCCTAAGTGATGAAAAGAATGTTGAAATTTTAAAAGGCTTAGAAGAGGGAGAATGGATTATAGTTAAATCTTTAACAAACGCTCAAATAATTTCTACTAACCAAAATGAAGGCTTATTTCAAAAACTTTTCCCTCAGCCAAGAAGATTTATTCGTTCTCCTGGAATTAGACAATGATAGAACTTAAAAACATAACGAAAATTTATAAAACTGGCGAAGTAGAAACTATAGCTCTTAAAAATGTAAATCTAAAAATAAATAAAGGTGAATTTGTAGCAATAATGGGACCATCTGGTTCTGGTAAATCAACTTTAATGCATATTATTGGGTTGTTAGATAGACCAACATCTGGTGAATACTTTTTAGAAGGAGTTAATGTTAATAAGTTAGACGATGATGATCTTGCCAAATTGAGGAATAAAAAAATCGGATTTGTTTTTCAAGCTTTTTATTTGCTTCCTAGAAAAAATGTTTTAGAAAATGTAATTTTGCCAACAATTTATAGTGGACTAAATTCAAAACTAAGAATAGAAAAAGCTAAAGAAGCCCTAAAAGCTTCTGCTTTCCCAGAAAATTTTATATATCATTATCCAAATCAACTTTCTGGAGGAATGATGCAAAGGGTTGCTATTGCTAGAGCTTTAGTTAATGATCCAGAAATAATCTTAGCTGATGAGCCTACAGGTAATTTAGATACTAAAACTGGAGAAATTATTATGCATACTTTACAAAAACTTAATTTTGAAAAAGGCATAACGATTGTTTTAATTACCCATGAAGAATATATTGCTCAACATGCTGAAAAAATTATTAAAATAAGAGATGGAGAAATTATTGCTGAAGAAGAAGTAAAAAATAGAAAAATTTTATATCACAATAATGAAATTTAATGATTTATTAAAAGAAAGCTTAAGTTCGTTGAAGTCAAATAAGTTAAGAACAGGGCTTACAATGCTTGGTATCATAATTGGTGTCGCTTCTGTAATTTCTATGATTTCATTAGGAGAAGGCTCAAAAGTTAGTATTCAGCAAAGTATCGAAAGCTTAGGTTCAAATAATTTAATTGTTTTCCCAGGTATAGTACAGCCAGGAAGAGGATTTGTAGCTAGTGGTCGTGGTAGTGCAGAGGTTTTGAAAATAAAAGACGTTGAAGAAATAAAAAAAATTGAAAACGTAAGCGCTGTTTCTCCAGAGGTTCAAAGAAGATTTCAAATTGTTTCTGATATTGGTAATAATATAAACTCAACAGTATTAGGAATCGCTCCTGAATTTTTTCAAGTAAGAAATATACAAATTGCTGAAGGTGACCAAATTACTAACGAAAATATAAGGTCATTTTCTAAAGTAGCTGTGTTAGGAAGCAATGTTGCTAAAGATTTATTTGGTGATATTGATCCTTTAGGAAGAAAAATTAGAATAAATAATTTAAGTTTTAGGGTAATAGGAGTTATGCAACCTAAAGGATCAGCTGGTTTTGTAAGTTATGACGATTTTATTTTGGTTCCTTATACTGTAATGCAAAAACAATTAGCTGGTACTGAATATTTTAATTCAATAACTGTAAAAGTAGATAGTAAAGAAAATATTGAAAAAGTTAGAGAAGAAATAGAAATAAGGTTAACAGAGCTTCATAAAGTTACTGAACCAGATTTTTCTATTTTTTCACAAGAAGATATTTTAACTACCTTAACTTCTGTTATTAATACTTTTACAATTTTCCTTTCTTTTATTGCTGGGATTTCGCTGATTGTTGGCGGGATAGGTATTATGAATATGATGTTAACTAGTGTTACTGAAAGAACAAGAGAAATTGGTTTAAGAAAAGCTATTGGTGCTAAAAATAAGAATATTTTGAATCAAATCCTTTTGGAATCTGTATTTATAACTTTGATTGGTGGTGCGGTGGGCATAATTTTGGGAAGTTGTATTACTATATTTGTAGGTAAAATAACAAATATAACAATTATTATTTCTTATAAAGCAATATTAATTTCAATTTTAGTTTCAACTTCTATTGGAATAATTTTTGGTTATTATCCTGCTAAAAAAGCTGCTAATCTTGATCCCATAGAAGCATTAAGATATGAGTAAGTAATTATATTAAACTAAATATGAAGTAAAGACCCTAATAGCTCCCTAGTTCTAAGTATCTTTTATAAATTCTCTTTACTGCAAGAAATAAAGAGGCCTTTCTAAAATTTGTATTAAATTTTTTACTTATTTGCCACACTTCTTGAAAGGTATTTTCTAAAATATTCGTTAATTCCTTGAAAACTTTTTCTTTACTCCATCTTTTTCCCTCAATATTTTGTAACATTTCAAAATATGAAACAATTACACCTCCAACGTTAGCTAGTATATCTGGTACTATTAAAATACCTCTAGAATCTAAAATTTTTTCTGCTTCTTCTGTCAATGGATTGTTTGCCATTTCTAAAATGATTTTTGATTTTATATTATTAGCATTATTTCCAGTAATTACGTTTTCAATTGCTGCAGGAATTAATACATCTACTTCTAAATTAAAAATTTCTTCATTCTTTATCTTATATTCAGAATTTGACTTTGAAATTTTATAATCATCAAAACTCCCTTTCTCCTTTTTCCATATTATCATCATTTCTGGGTTTAGTCCATTTTTGGAATATATTCCTGCTTTACTATCAGTAATTGCAATTATTTTATAACCCCTTTTATATAAAAATTTAGCTACATTGTAACCAACATTACCAAAACCTTGAATGGCAACAGTAAGTGGTTTTTTAAGACCTAATTTTTTAATTAGTGCTTCCAAAATAATTTCTCCTCCCTTGCCAGTTGCCTCCTCTCTTCCTTCAATGCCATCATTCTCTAGAGATTTTCCTGTAAATGCTGCTTTAAAAACCTCCTTTTTTTCTCCTTTAATTTTTAAATATTCATCAACCATCCAGTCCATTATTTTTGAGTTTGTATTTATATCTGGAGCAGGAATATCTTTATCGGGACCTATAAAATCGTAAATTTTTCTTACATATTCTCTTGAAAGTTTTTCAAGTTCATTTTCTGATAAAGCTTTAGGATCCACTTTAATCCCACCCTTAGCACCTCCTAATGGCAAATTTACTAATGCACACTTCAATGTCATTAATAAAGCTAAAGTTTTTATTTCATCTTCATCAACCTGTAATAAATATCTTATACCTCCTTTATATGGGCCTAAAAAATTATTATGTTGAACTCTATAACCTTCGTATATTTCTAATTTTCCATTATCTTTTCGTAGGGGAAGGTTAACCTTGATTATTCTTTGTGGTATTTTTAATATTTGAAAGACTTCATCAACTTTGTTTTCTGATTCTCCCTTTTCTATTATTAAATCTTTAATTTCTTCTAATCTTTTAAGAGTGTTTTCATAAATACTCATGGTGTTTTTTTAATTTTAATAAATTATATTGAAAGTATTAAAAGTTTAAATAATGACACAAAACATATTTGAAATTCATTTTTTGAAGTAAAACCCATGCTAAAATAACAATTATTATATAATTATTTAATGGAAATCCCATTTTTACCACCCTTGCCAAAAGAACAAGTAGATACCATTGCGCGAGAAGTTTATGAAAAATTTGAAAAAGCTACAGGAAAAATACCCCAATGGGTAAAAGTGATGGCTTATGATCCATTAATTTTAAAAGCATTTGTCGAGCTTTTTGAAGTTATTATGAAAAGAGAAAGCGAAATAGATTCTATTTTGAAGTGGAAAATAGCATTAGTTGTTTCTCAAACCTTAAAATGTCCTTTTTGTATAGATGTTTCAGAGAAAATGCTGTTATCTTTTGGTCTTTCTAATGAAACTATTGAAAAAATAAAAAATGCTGAAGGAGAGACCGATGCTGAAAAAGAAATTTTTGAGTTGATTAAAGATATAACACTAGATGGTCATTTAGATAAACCAGAATTGTTTCAAAAATTAAAAGAAAAATTTAGCCCGAAACAGATTATAGAAATAATATCTGTAATGTGCTTCTTTAATTATATTAATCGCTTTAATAATTCTTTAGCAATTTTACCTTAACTTTTATACTTAAAAAAGATTTTCGCTTTAATTTTGTAGTTATGAAAAAACTTTTACTTAATTTTTGCTACTTTTACAGAAGCTAATTTTAAATTTATTTCAATAATTTAAAAAATTTTAATATCTATGAGGAGAAAGCTTTGAAGTAAAAATAATATCAAAATGAATATTAATCTTTGACAAATAAATGTTTAAAAGTTTAATTTTATTTGTTCCTTTTGTTGGTTTATTGAAAATGATTTGTTTAGAATTTCGTTTTAAAAATTAAATTTAAAAATTTTTAAATTATTAATTTTAAAAAATAGGTCATTAATTAGGGAGGAATTATAGATAAAATTAACTGAAAAATTTAAAAGAATAGTGACAAAAAGTAAATATAACTTTAATATTTTCTCCCTATTTGGAAAATTCTTATGTCATGTGTTGGTCTTGTTCCAATATAAATATGACAATTTTTAATTTTTAATGTACGAACAAAAGCATTTTCTCCTGTTAGTATAGTACCTAATGAGTTAGGTTCTAAGGGATTAGAGATATCGAAAACCTCAATTACTCCTTCAGTTGTATCTCCCCCTCCTCCATATAATCTTTTTTCCTTAAATATTTCTACAGCTTCTAAAGCATTACCTGGATCAATTGGGGTGTATTGTGTGTTTATTATTTTTACTACGTTTGGTGAAGCAGGATTTGATATATTAATTACATACATTATTCTATTATTAGCTACAACGTAAGCTGCATTTTCATATACTTCTAATTGAATATGGTAATAACTAGCCCCCGCCAATGAAAGAGCACTTATTTGTGTTATGTTTGAGGGGTTTCTTGCATCAAAAATTCTAAAATTATAAGTTCCATCAGTAGTAACAAATAAATATCCATTTTTTTCTTTCATTGCTCTAGCAGTAACACCTATATCATACATTCCAATTACAGTAGGAGAAGTAATGGTTGAAATATCTATAATTCTAATCTGCCCTCCTTGGTTTAATGTATAAACCAGATTATCTCTTATTATGACAGCCTCTGGCCATGAGGCAGGCAAAGAAACAGAACTAACTAAAGTAGGTTTGGGCAGTGGGTTTGAAAAGTCATATATTTCTAATTTCCCAGTTGATCTATTATAAAAAAATATGTAATTGTCTTTAATAGCTTCTGGGCCTTGAACACCTTGACCCGGACGCCAGTTATATTGTGTAGATGGTTGAGGATAGACTGATCTTATGACATCAATAGGATTTTTAGGATTAGTTATATCTATTATATGGTTTTCGGGTGGTGAATCATAAAATTCATTATAAAATAAATATTTGTCATTTGCATCCATATCCGTCCATGGCCTATCTCCTGCTAGAAAAATCGAAATTAATGTAGTAGTTTCGATGGGATTTTGATATACAAGAAAACATAAAGGTATCTTTAGTTTTGAATCTCCTAACTCTAAAACATTATCATTAATTCCACCATCTTTTGCAGCCAATTCCTTTTTATTTTTTTCATTTTCTAGGGTTGCAGTTAATTTGAAAGAATTGTCTCCTATAATAAGAGAATAAAAACTCCCTGGTGTATTTCTTGGGTCAATGGGCAGTTTATTAATATTGCTAACATCCTGCAAATTTAGAGGAATCCATCCCGTCCCATCTATATTTTCTGGATTTGGCGAACATCTGTAAGTCCAACCCGAAGGAAGAGCAGGAAGATCATTTATGTAGCTCGTACAAGTAGGAGATTCATCTGGTAAAGAAATATAAATTACATTAGAAGAAGCAAATTGTGATACATTAAAATAAGGTGAAGAAGCAATTTTAATATTAATCATCTCTTCGATTTTTTTGAGATTTGTAAATCTATTTGTATCTCGTAAGTTTGAAAAAAATTCTGATGGTTTGGTTATTTTGACAATAAGAGATGTTAAAATTCCTAAAATTAAAATTGAGATTATTAGTTCCAAAAGAGTAAAACTTTGAATTTTTAAACATTTATTTTTTGAAAAACTCATTATTTTTATTAGCTTTTTAGAGCTGCTTAAAAAGCGGAGGGTGCGGGACTCGAACCCGCAAGCTCCCTAAAGTGGGAGCACGGCTTAGCAGGCCGTCGCCTTACCATTCGGCACAACCCTCCTATTTAAAATTATAACTTAATTACAATTATATTTTATAATTTTTACTATGAACATAGTAAATATTCAAATAAAAAACCAAATTTGGTTAAGAACCCTCCAGTTTTTGGAGGGCTGTTTTTGAAAAAGTCAAAGAGATAGAAAAAATAGAAAAAGAGATAGAAAATCCAAAATTTTGGGAAAATGAAGGGAATTTTAAGGTTTTAGAGGAATATGAATTTTTGAAATCCTTTAAAGAAAAGCTTGAAACTTTAAAAGAAAATTTAGAAAAGGAAAATTACCTTGAAGCTAAAAATATATTAAAAGACATATATTTTAACTATTGCCTGAAAGATGATGAATATAAATCAAGTCCTGTTATAATGAATATTTATGCTGGCACTGGTGGGAAAGATGCTGAAGATTGGGTAAGTATTTTGCTTCGGATGTATTCAAAATTTTTTGAAAATCAAAATATTGCTTTTAGAATTACTGACGAAAACAAAAATGAATATGGTGGTTATAGATATGTTGAAATGAAAATAGATACTAAAAATTGTTATCCAATTCTAAAATTTGAGAAAGGAGTTCATAGATTAGTAAGAATTTCACCCTTTTCTGCAAAAGGCTTGCGACATACAAGTTTTGCATATGTTGAGGTTTTACCATTAATTGAAGAACCCAAAATTGAAATTAGAGAAGAAGACTTAGAAATTGAAACATTTAGATCAAGCGGTAAAGGAGGTCAAAATGTAAATAAAGTAGAAACAGCTGTAAGGGTTAGATATAAACCATTAAACATAACAGTAACTTGTCAAAGTGAACGAACACAGCATCAAAACAAAGAGATTGCTTTAAAGATTTTGAAATCAAGAATTTATAATTATTTACAAGAAATGAAAGTTAAAAAAATAGAAGAATTAAAAGGCAAAAAAATAGAAATAAGTTGGGGGCATCAAAAAAGATCTTACATTATGGATCCTTATAAATTAGTAAATGATCATCAATTTGGTTATGAAACAAATAAATTAATTGAAGTTTTAGAAGGTCATTTAGAATTAATTCATCCATTAGGGGCTTTGTTAACTTAAAAATGATAATTTTCAGAAATGTAACTAAAATTTATTATCCTAACATAGTAGCTGTAGAAAAAGCATCTTTTGAAATCAAAAGTGGTGAATTTGTGATATTTGTAGGTAGATCCGGCGCAGGTAAGACGACAATTTTAAAATTAATAAGAAAAGAAGAAACTCCCACCGAAGGAACTATTTATTATAAAAATTTAGAATATAAAAAAATAAAAGGTAAAACCCTTTCTGAGCTTAGAAGAAAAATAGGAATTGTATTTCAAGAGTTTAAATTATTGCTAGATAGAACTGTATATGACAATTTACGATTGCCATTAGAAATTATTGGAGCTTCAAATAAAGAAATAATGAAAAAGACAGAAGAACTTTTAAGAATGATTGATCTTTGGAGTCATAGAAAAATATTAGCAAAATTTTTATCTGGTGGTGAAAAACAAAAATTAGCTATAGCAAGAGCATTATCTACAAACCCAGAAGTTTTATTAGCAGATGAACCAACAGGTAATTTGGATCCTATCTCTGCGATGGAAATTGTAGAACTTTTGAAGAACATTAATCAACAAGGAATTACAGTTATATTAGCTACCCATCATAAGGATATAGTGAATTATCTAAATAAAAGGGTTATTACCTTACATCAAGGTCGAATAGTAAGAGATGAAAATCCTGGGAAGTATACTTTAGTTTGATGTTAAAATTTAAAGATGCTTATAATAAGAATCCTTCGAGAAGGCTTTGGTTTATTTCGAAATAAAACCTTAATAAGCTTAGTTAATATTTTTATAACTTTTCTTACAACTTTGTTTATTTTTATTGTTGTAATTTCATATTATGTAATGAATGAAGGTATAGAATATGTAAAAACTAAATTAGATTTTACTGTCTATTTTAAAGAAAATACAAGTAGAGAAGATATTAATAAACTCAAAAATATTTTAGAAAATTTTCAAGGAGTAAGAAGGGTAAATTTTATAACTAAAGAAACAGCATGGCAAGAATTTCAAACAAAATTTTTAGCAAACCCAACCATTTTAAAAGCCTTGAATGAATTAAAAATTAATCCTTTTGTTGATTATTTAGTTATTAAAGCAGATAAACCAGAGGTATACGAAGAAGTAGCAAGTTATTTGGAGCATTCACCTTATAGGGCAATTATAGATTTTCTTACTTATTCAGAAAATAGAGAAGTTATAAACAGATTTATAAAAATTTCTACTCAATTAAAATACTCTTTAGCAATATTTTTAATATTAATAGTAGGATTTAATGCTTTAATAATTTTTAATTCTACTTTGCTTTCTATTTATTCACAAAAAGAAGAAATAGAAATTTTCAGATTAATAGGGGCTCCCAATTATTTTATTAGATTACCATTCCTTATTTCACAGTTAATTTCGTTAATAATAGGATTTTTATTAGCTCAAGGAGTTTTTATTTTAATATTAATAAAAACAAGGGGTTTTTGGAGAAACATTTTAGTTACATTAAACCCAGAGCTATTTTATTTTATAAACTTTTGGCAAATAAATCTTCTTTTGTTTTTCTTTTTATTTTTGATTACAATAATTTCTAGTAGTATTGCTATTCAAAAATATCTAAAAATATAAATTTATTTTTCAATTATTTTAGGAACTTTTAAGAAATTTTTCTCTTTTTCTGGAAATTGATTGATGATCAGTTCTTTAATTTCTAAATCGCACACCTCTTTAATATCTTCTCTTAATCCTAATGTTTGAATAGGTCCTCCTATCATTGGTTCATAATTTTCTAAATCTAATTTGTGGATTTCATTTACATAGCCAAAAATTTTTTCAATATCTTCCAAAATTTTTTCTAACTCTTTTTCTTTAAATTCAATCTTTGCTAATTTTGCTAAATGTTCTAATTCTTCTTTTGTTAGCATTATTATATAATTATAAAAGCAAGTCGAAATTAATAAAAAAAATTAAAAAATTATGCCCCTTGATTATTACGAAAAAGAACAATTACATGAGAAAGTAAATTCTCTTTTAAATGAGAAAAAGAAAATTTCTAAGTTTTTTGAAAAGTATATAAATTATGAATTTATGACAGCCTCAAAGCATGGTGGCCAGTATCTGCATACAACAAAATCGAAAGTTAGGGCAAAGATTTCTATAAATGATTTTATTAACATATTAGAAAGAGATTTAGAGCTTCCAATAAGTGTTAATCAAAAATTAAAAATAAAAGAATTAGGCAAATTTATTGAAGCAATTTCTGAAGACGAAAGAAGCCAATTAAAAAATAAAAAATTAGCCACTGAAAGATTACTTGAAAAGATATATAAAATTATTGAAAAACTTTTTCCCAAACCTCGAATTTTTGAATCTAAAGAGAGCAAAGAGGCAAAGGAAGAGAGAATAAAAGAAAAGAAAATTAAGAGCTTGAAAAAAGCTCTAAGAAAGAAAATTAGGAGAAGTTAGGAATTTTATCGCGTACAAACTAGTTACTCTTCTACTAATGGCACAAAAGCAAAGCCTGGAAAATAATTTTTTTCTAATTCGCTATCTTTTTTAACAATCTGCCATATTCCATTTCTATCAGGGATTACTAAAATTCCATTATTTCCTAATTGCTCTATTAGTTTTGGAGGAATTTCTTTTGCTGCAGCACTCACTAAAATTCTGTCAAAAGGAGAATGTTCCTTCCAACCTTTGGATCCATCTCCTAATTTTAATTCAACCCTGCCTTTTTCTAAAAAGTTATATTTTGAAATATTATTCTTTCCAAATTCAAATATAGAAGGCAATATCTCAATTCCATAAACTTTTCCATTCTCACCAACTATATAGGCAAGCAAAGAAGTAGTCCAACCAGATCCAAATCCTACATCTAAGATTTTTTGTCCCTCTTGTGGATTGAGTAATTCCAACATAAAAGCAACGGTCCATGGTTGAGAAATTGTTTGTCCTTCTCCAATATAAAGAGGATAATCACCGTAGGCTTCAAATAAGTTTTCTTCTCTTACAAAATTTTTCCTATCAATATTTAAGAAAGCTTGAATAATTTTTTCAGTCCTTAAAACCCCTGTATTTATTAAATAATCTACTAATTCTTTGTTTGATCTAAAAAGCATATTAATTTAATTTTAACTTATGACAAATTCTTTCCTTTTCTCAATTTCTCTTCGTAAAAGTGGATAACCTTCAAGTTTAGGATTTTGTGAAATGAGTTCTTCTGCTAATTTTTGAGCTAAATTGACTATTTCTATATTTGAAAGAGCTTCCATGGCCAAATCTGGAATTCCAGATTGTTTTTCACCCAAAAGTTCCCCAGGTCCTCTTATTTCTAGATCTTTTTCTGCGATGTAAAAAGCATCTTGTGATTCTTCTAGAATTTTTAATCTCTTATAAGAAAGAGGAGTATAAACTTCCGGAATTAGAAAACAATAGCTTTCATGAATAGATCTTCCAACCCTTCCTCTAAGTTGATGTAATTGAGATAGTCCAAATCTTTCTGCTCCTTCTATTATTATAACTGTAGCTAAAGGTAAATCAATTCCTACTTCTACTACAGATGAAGCTACTAAAATCTGAACTTCTCCATTTTGCATTTTTTTCATTATCATTTCTTTTTCTAGGCTATTCATTTTACCGTGAAGCATTGCTACATTATAATCAGGAAACAATTTTATTATTTTCTCATATTCTTCTTTAACTGTTCTAATTTCATATTTACCAGTATCACTTTTTTCTATTCTTGGACAAATGACAAAAACCTGATGACCTTTCTCAACTTCTTTTCTTGCAAAATTCCAAACTTCATTTATGTTTTCTTTATCCACTACATAAGTTTTAACATCTTTCCTCCCGGGTGGTTTTTCTTTTAATATAGAAAGATCTAAATCCCCATAAAATGCCAAATATAAAGTTCTTGGAATAGGTGTTGCTGTCATTGATATAAAATGAGGCAAATAATCTTGAGATGATTTTTCTAACAATTTTTTTCTTTGATTAACCCCAAATCTTTGTTGTTCATCAATAATTACAAGACCTACGTTAGGGTAGGGAATAGGACTTTCGATTAAAGCATGTGTTCCAATTAAAATATTTATTTTTTTGCTCAAAATTAGTCTGATTATATCTTCTTTATTTTTTCTTACTTTAAAACCATGAATTCCATAATATCCTGAATTTTTTATTAATAAACCTATGCCATAATCATAATAAGAAAAATCATTTAAAAATCGGTGGAAATGTTGGTTAGCTAATATTTCAGTAGGAGCCATAAAAATTACCATATATCCGCTATTTACAGTTAGTAAAGTAATTAATTCCGCAATTAAAGTTTTACCAGCCCCCGTTTCTCCTTGTATCAATCTATTCATAGGATAAGGCTTATTGAGGTCATTTAAAATTTCATTAAAAACCTCCTTTTGGGCATTAGTTAGGGTTATGTTTATTTTTTGAAGAAAGTCCTCGATTAAATTAGGATCATAATTTATAGAGGGAGATTTTTCTAATTTAAGCATGATTTTTTCTTGATTGATTTTTAATTGGACATAGAAAATTTCTTCAAACAAAAATCTTCTTCTGCTTTTTTCAATCTCTTCCAAATTTGTAGGCTTATGAATAGCAATTAAAGCTTTTGAAATTTCTGGAATATTTGCTTTTATTCTTATCAATTCTGGAATCGGATCTTGTAGCTTGTTTATAGGAAATTTTTTAAAAATTTCTAAAATTATCCTTCTTATGAAACCAGAAGGTATTTCGCTTATTTCTCTGTATACAGGAATTATTTCTCCCTTAAACTTTACACCTCTTTCTAAAATTTTGAAATCTGGATTAGAAAGATGTAAACCATATTTATTTTTTATAACCTTCCCATAAAGCATAACATACGGAGCACCGCTTAAGAGTTTTGCAATATAAGTTTGATTATACCAAATAACTTTTAATGAACCTGTTTCGTCTTCAATAATTCCTTGGATCAATATCATCTTCTTTTTAGGAGTAGGGAAAACTTTTATATTTTTAATCTGTCCAACTATTACGCAATATTCGTTAATTTTAGCTTCTTTAATTTTTACAACATTCCTTAAGTCATCATATCTATAAGGAAAAAAATATAATAGATCTTTAATTGTCAAGATCTTGTTCTTTCTAAATTTTTCTGCAGTTTTTACTCCTATTCCCTTAAACTCAGTTAAAGGAATTTCCAAATCTTCCAATTCCATTTTTCTTCCTTCTTTTATAAAACAAATAATTCCGTACGGAACTATTTGTTAAATTAATTTATTTTTTAATTTTTTATTTTATAATTTTACCATTTAGGATGAAAAAGGGTAAGAATATTCAAGATATAGAAAAATTAGCTTATTTATATTTAAAAAAGTCTTTGAAAGAAAAAAATATTGTAGATAAAGATTATCAAAATACTCCGATAAGAAGAAAAAGAAATGAACTAATGAGAGATATATTAATCTTCCTAGCTTTAGGGGGAGTAATTACTGCAGCTTTTCTTTTTCCAAATTTGCCTTCAGGTTTATATCCATTTTTGAAAAAAATAAGCAAAAAGTTTAATACCACACCCAAAAATTTTATATATAGTATAGAAAAATTGAAAAAAAGAAAATTGATTAGAATAACAAAAAAAGGAGAAGAACATTTTATCACAATAAATGATGAGGGTAAAAAATATATATTAAAATACAGCCTTTCATTATTAAAATTGCCAAAATATAAAGAATGGGATGGTTATTGGAGGATTGTTATTTTTGATATTCCAAATAAAAAAGAAATTTTTCGTAAATTATTTTCTAAGTGGTTAAAAAATTTGGGGTTATATAGATTACAAAAAAGTGTATATGTTTATCCTTTTGATATTAAAAAAGAAATTGATTTTTTAAGTGCTGTTTTAGGTGTATATGAAAATATAATATATATTAAAGCGAAAGTAATAGAAGGAGAAGAAGTTTTAAAATACAAATTCCATTTAAATAAAATTAAACCCCATGAGTAAATCATAATTAAACAAATAGTTCCGTACGGAATTATTTGTTCAATTAAGGTAAGATGAAAAAGAAGTTGGTTTTTTTGCATGGATGGATAAATAAATATATTATTAATAGAGAAGAAAATATTTTTGATTTTTATAAAGAATTAGTTAACTGCTTAAAAGAAAAATTTGATGTTGAATTTATTATTTTGCCAGGATTTAGTAGTAATAAAGAGCTTGAAAGGCCATTTACTTTAGATGATTATGTAGAGTATGTGAAAAAATACCTAGAAGAGAAGGGAATAGATAAATTTTATTTAATGGGGCATTCATTCGGCGGGCAGATAGCTTGTAAATTTACTTATCTTTATCCAGAAAAAGTGGAAAAATTAATAATATACAATGGAGCTTGTGTTAGGAAAAAATCATTAATACAAAAAATACTTAGTATATTTAAACCCTTAGGAAAAACTCTTTTTACTCTTTCACCTTTTTGCAAAAAGGTTTTTTATAAAATTTTTACTGGTTCTACTGATTACTTAAAACTTCCCCCTATTATGCAAAAAACAATGCAAAATGTAATTTCTGAAGATTTAACTCCTATTTTGCCTGAAATAAAAACAGAAACGATATTAATTTGGGGTAAAAAAGACAAAATCACACCTCTAAAAAATGCTTATATAATCAATAAATTGATTAAAAATTCAAAATTAATAATTTGTCCTCAAGGGGGACATAGCTTTCATAAAACATATCCACAATTTATAGCAGATAACATTTTAATTTGATATAATTTTTATCAAACCATGAAAGCATTAAAAATTTTAAAAATCCAAGGAATTTCTTACCAAAATGTTTTTTATTTTCTTGCTAAATATTTATTAATATTAACAATCTTTATTTTGCCATTTTTCTTTTTAACTAATACTTCCAATTTTGTTCTAATTAATAAAACATTTTTACTGGCTATACTTCTCGGATTAATATTTTTATCCACACTTAATAACATCTTAATAAATAAAGAGATAAAAATAAAAGCATGGATATTTATTTTGATTTTTCTTTTATTTTTAATTCTTACTCTAACGAGCTCATTTTTATCCCAAGCTAAATATTATTCTTTGTATGGTTTATTATCTTCATCCCATTCTTTTCTTGCATATATTTTATATTTTTTGACCTTTCTGATTTCTATTTATCTTTTACAAAAAGAAGACATTAAAATTTTATTGTTTATTTTTCCTGTTATATTTTTTATTTCAAACATTTTCACTCTTTTTGTTATTTTTCAAAAACCACTTACCATCGTTGGGATTTTCTTTATTGGAAGCATCTCTGATTTAGTGATATTTATCTCGTTAGGTTTATTTTTCTCTCTTTTAATATTACTTAATTTAAAATCTCTACATGAAATAATAGAGAATAAAAAACTGTTTTATTTTATTACTGTTTTATCTATAATCAATTTGTTGATTAGTATGTTTTTAATGACAATTATAAATTTCAATCAAATATGGCTTCTTCTTTCCTTAATAATACTTGCCTTACTTGCCTATAAACACTTCCATTTTAAGCCTTTGGATAAAGAATCTTTTTATTGGCTAACCATTTTGACAATATTTATAATTTTATACTTCTTCTCATCATATTTGAGCATATTTTTGAATAATATTTTTAAAACACAACCTATTTTAGAGTCAAGGCCAAACCTAAATGTCACTCTTCAGATAACCTTTAGATCTCTTAATGAAAGTATTAAAAATCTTTTATTAGGCACTGGGCCAAATACTTTTTTGTACAACTGGCTTAAATACAAACCTCAACTTCCATATCAACCTTTATTGAGATTTGAGCAAGGTTACAATTTTCTTTTCACACTTCTTTGTGAAACAGGATTTTTAACTTTTATTACCTTTCTTTTCTTTCTGCTTTACCTTTTGTTGCTCAATATTCAAAACATAAACTTAATCGAAGTAAAACTCTTTTACCCTTTAGGTTTGATTCTAGCATTAAGCACCTTATATTATCCATTAGGCTTAGTAAATGGAATTTATATGTTTTTCCTTTTAGGTATGATAACATCAATTTCGAAAGAAGATTCATTAAAGTTAGAAATTGACAAAAATAAATTTACAAAAATCACCTCATTTATTATATGGGTTCTTTTAATTGTAACAATAATTTACTTTTTATATTCTATTTCTTTGAAATATATAGCCAATGTATACTATGCAAAGGGTATACTAAGTTTTCAAAATAATAATTTAGACTTAGCTATTAATAATTTAGTTATTTCAATAACCATAGACCCAACTACAGATTTGTATTATAGAGATTTAAGCTTTTTAATGATGCAAAAACTTAATCAAAGTATACAAAATCTTGCCACTACATCACCCCAAACTCAACAATTTATTTTGAATTCGTTGTCAAATGCTATAAATTCTGCAAATACAGCTATTCTTTTAAATCCTAAAGAGCCCTTAAATTACTCTAACTTAGCAAGCATATACCAAAATCTTGGCTTAAATAATCAACAAGTGTTAACCTTAGTGGTTGATAATTATAAAAAAGCAATAGAATTAGACCCAACAAATCATACTCATTATTTGAATCTTGGCTTAGTGTATTTAAATATAGGAAATAAAAATTTGGCTAAACAAATAATTCAAACTGCCTATAATTTAAGCTTGGATCCTCAGATTTTAGATATTCTTCAAACTATCAAATAAAATTTTAACTACCGCCATTTCTTTTTCTAATTTTTTTAGGATATAAGGCTAATTGTAAATACATTTTTAAAGTTCTTTTTAATCCTTCTTTTAAACCATATTTTTTTATTTTGTGAACATTTCGCACTCCTTCCATTTTTATATACTTTACCCTTAAACCTAAAATTTTAGCTTGGGTATTTAACTCATTTTCTATGTTGTATTCAAGAGACTTAAAATAATCTGGGAAATCTTTTGAAATTTTTTCTAAAAACCATTTTCTTAATGCTCTTAAGCCTGAAAACTTATTCATGACAAAAGGAATTCCTGAACCTATTGTCATGTCTGCTGTATTTTCTAAAATAGGTTTTACAAGTTGGTACAAATTTTTTTCTGTCAACCCTCTAAGATCAGCATCAACTAAAATTACGATATCTCCTTTTGCATATTTTAAGCCTTCAAAAATTGCTCCTGCCTTTCCTATGTTTTTTTCTAATTGTATTACCTTATTCACATTTAAACTCTCTGCTATTAAAGCCGTATTATCTGTTGAACCATCTGAAACTACTATTATTTCATCTATAAATTCGCATTTTTTTAAAGTTTCTATTACATCTTTTATAAATTTTTCTTCATTATAGGCAGGTATTATGCATGATATCATTTTTATTTCCAAAATTTTAACAAATATTTATTAAATTTGTTTTATAATTTTAAAAATAAAATGGAAAAAACAAAATACATTTGGTTAAATGGCAAGTTTGTAAAATGGCAGCAAGCAAAGATTCATGTTCTTTCTCATGCCTTGCATTATGGGTCAGCAGTTTTTGAAGGAATAAGGTTATATAATACTATAAAAGGGCCAGCTATATTTAGATTAAATGAACATATAGAAAGACTTTTTAACTCTGCTAAAGTTTTTTCAATGAGAATACCGTTTTCTAAAAAAGATATTAAAAATGCAATAATAAAATTAGTAAAAATAAACAAAATAAATCAAGGTTATATAAGACCTATAGTTTTTTATGGTTACGGGAAGATGGGTCTAAATCCTGAAGGTGCAGAATTAAATATTGCTATTGCTGTATGGCCATGGGGTAAATATTTAAAAGAAAAAGTTAAGGTAATTGTATCAGATTTCATAAGGCTTCATCCTCAATCTGTAATATCTACTGCTAAGGTTTCAGGTTATTATGTAAATTCTATTTTTGCAACTATGGAGGCTAAAAAGAAAAAATATGATGAAGCAATATTGTTAGACTTTAGAGGATATGTTGCAGAAGGTCCAGGAGAAAACATTTTTATAGTAAAAAAGAATACACTCTATACTCCAAAACCAGGATCGATTCTATTAGGAATCACAAGAGATAGTGTTATTAAAATAGCAAAAGATTTAGGTATTAAAACATTCGAAAAGGACATTTCGGTCAAAGAGCTTTTAAATGCAGATGAAGCTTTCTTTACAGGTACTGCCGCTGAAATAACCCCTATTTTTAAAATTGATAAAAAATTAATAAACAAAGGCAAAATTGGGCCTATAACTCAAAAAATAAAGGAAACATTTGAAAAAATAGTAAGGGCCGAATTAAAAAATTATTACAAGTGGCTGACTTTTGTTAAGTAAAATGGGTTTAATAAAAGAAAATCTTCAGTTTAATGAGCTCCAGAAAATTCTTGAAGAATTGGTGGTAAAAGAACAAAAAGTTTATAAGATATCCATAGGAAAATCTGTAGCCTCCGGTCTAGCTGGATTTATTGCAGGATTGATAGCAGGAATTATTATTGCCTATACATATTTTAAATCATTAGAGATTTTAAAAGCCTCAGTTGGATTTTAGATTACAGTTTAAATTTTAAATGGTAAAAATAGCATACCAAGGAATAGAAGGTTCTTATTCTTATTTGGCAGGTAATAAGTTTTTTTCAAAAAAGGGAAAATTTATAGGTACAAATGAGTTTAAAGAAATCTTCGAAAAAATTTCCAAACAAGAAGTTGATTATGGTGTAATACCAATAGAAAATTCTTTAGCTGGTTCAGTTTATGAAAATGTAGATTTTTTGAATAAATATCCTGTTAAAGTTTGTGGAGAAATCTATTTGAAAATCAACCTCTTTCTTTTGGGCATAAGATCAGAAATACCTATTGATTTAAGATTAAAATATCTTAGAAAAGTTTATTCCCATCCTAAGGCATTGGAACAGTGTAAAAAATTTTTTGAGAAATATCCATATTTAGAAAAAATTGCTTTTTCTGACACAGCGAGAGCGGCAAAGTTTATTTCGGAAACAGAAGATATTTCTTTAGCAGCCATAGCAAGTAAAGAATGTGCAAAAATATATAATTTACAAATCTTAAAGGAAAATATTCAAGATTTTGATTTTAATTACACAAGATTTTTAATAATTACACATGAAAAGAAATATAAAATAAATAAAAAAGCTGATAAATGTTCTTTGATTTTTGTCTTATCTCATACGCCAGGAAGTTTATATAGATCATTAGAGGTGTTTGCTAAAAATAATTTAAATTTAACAAAAATTGAATCAAGGCCTATCCCCACAAGACCATTTGAGTACTTCTTTTTCTTAGATTTTGTTTTTAAGAATAGAAAAATAGAAGAGATTATAGATATTATTAAAGAATTTTCAAAAAGAGTTAACAAATTAAAAATTTTGGGTTTTTATGAGGAGGGCAAACTTGGATGAAAATATTGCTATTTTAAGGAGAGAAATTGACAAAATTGATAAAAAACTTATTAGAGTTCTTGAAAAAAGAATTAGGTTATCTCAAAAGATTATAAAAAGAAAAATAGAATTAGGTCTTCCTATAACAGATATAAAACGAGAAAAAGAAATTTTAGAAAATTTGAAAAATATAGCTAAAGATCAAGCAGTAAAAGATTCTATCCCACAAATTTATGAGTTGATTTTTAAAATAAGTAAGGAAAAATTTCTTTTAAACAAAAATATAGATATACCCTTTAAAAAAATTGGGATAATTGGAGTAGGTCTAATAGGTGGTTCTATTTTGAAAGGTTTGATAAAAAATAAAGAATTAGAAATTTTTGGGCTTTCAAAAAAAGATAAAGATGCAAAACTAGCATACAAGGAAGGTTATCTTAAAAAATTAATATCAATCAAAGAAATGGTAGAAAATTGTGATTTAATAATAATAGCTACCCCTATTAATACCATTATTCCCATTGCTAAAGAAATTAAGAATATTTATAAAAAAAATTTCATAAATAACAAAATTTTGATTATAGATACTGGGAGCATAAAGGATAAAATAGTAAAAGAATTTGAAAAATTAACAGAAGGTAGCATTGAATTTTTAGGCACTCATCCTATGGCTGGTTCAGAGAAGCAAGGGTTTGTAAATAGCAGAGGAGATTTATTTTTAGGTTATCCTTGGATCATATCACCTCATAATAAAAACTCTAATGTAAATTTAAGAAAGATTAAAAAGCTTATATTAAGGTTAGGAAGTAAACCTTATATTTTAAATAGCCAAGAGCATGATTTTATCATTGCGCGAGTTTCCCATTTAGTTTTTCTAATCTCTAAATTAATTTTTATTTATACATATGAGATGAATAAAAATTGGCTAAAATATGCAGGGACTGGATTTAAAACAACTACAAGGCTTACTAAGGCAAATCCTATTTTGCATTTCCAAATTTTAGAAAATAATTTCAGAAATATTTCAAAGGAATATAAAGAATTTATAAGATTTTTGAATAAATTTGATATTAAAAAATTAATTTCTATCAAAACATTAAAAAAGTATAAAAAATTATACGAAAGGACATTTCCTAACTAAAGTTATCCACAATAAGAAAACTTGACATTTAAATTTTAATCTTCTATAAAATTAAGACTAGTCGTATTAACTAAGAATTTTTTAAAATGCCACAAAAAAAACGAAATCAAAAGAACCCTTTTTCTAAAAAAATAAATATAAAGAGGTTTTTTACTAAAGAAGGCATACATCCTTATGAGGAAGTTAAATGGATAAGAACAACAGCAGAAATACTTGGGTCTGATTTTAAATTAGAAAATGTAGAATTTCCTGATTTTTACAGCCAAAATGCAATTAACATAATAGCTTCGAAATATTTCAAAGTCAATAAAGGTAAACAAGAAACTTCTTTAAAAGAATTGATTGATAGAGTTGTAAAAACACTCAAAAAGTGGGGTTTAGAACAAGGATATTTTGATAATGAGGAAACTGCGACAATTTATGAAGAAGAGCTGACTTATATTTTGCTTCATCAATACGCTGCTTTTAATTCTCCTGTTTGGTTTAATGTTGGAGTCGAAGGTAGGAAACAACAATGTTCAGCCTGCTTTATTTTAGATGTTGAAGATAATATGGAATCAATTTTGGATTGGATTAAAATTGAAGGAATGATTTTCAAGGGAGGTTCTGGTTCAGGAGTAAACTTATCTAAACTAAGAGCAAAAGGAGAACCACTTTCAACAGGAGGCTCTTCTTCAGGAGTTGTTTCTTTTATGAAAGCAGCTGATGCAGTTGCTGGGAGTATAAAATCTGGAGGTTCAACACGTCGAGCAGCTAAAATGGTAATTTTGAATGTTGATCATCCTGAAATTATGGATTTTATCAAAGTAAAAGCTGAAGAGGAAAACAAAGTTAGAGCATTGATGGAAGCTGGCTATGACATGACTGACTTAAATAACCCTTTGTGGCAAAATATATTTTTCCAAAATGCAAATAATTCAATTAGGGTAACTGATGAATTTATGAAAGCAGCCCTTGAGGATAAGGAATGGACAACTTATTATCGTACGACTAAAAAACCAGCAAAAACATATAAAGCAAGAGAAATTTTATGGGAAGCAGCTAAGGCAGCGTGGGAATGTGGCGATCCTGGAATTCAATTTCATGACACTATAAATAGATGGCATACTTGTAAAAATTCAGGTGAAATTGTAGCAACTAACCCTTGTTCAGAATATAACTTCCTTAACTGGACTTCATGTAATCTTGCTTCGATTAATTTGATGAAATTTTTAAAAGATGATGGAGATTTCGATATTGAAGCCTTTAAACATACAGTAAAAGTAATTTTTCTTTCTCAAGATATTTTAATTTCGCCCGCTGATTACCCACATCCAAAGATAGCTGAAGAAACCAAAAAATATCGAACAATTGGTTTAGGTTACACAAACCTTGGGGCTTTAATTATGGCTTTAGGCCTTCCTTATGACTCAAATGAAGCGAGATATTTAGCTGCAAGCATTACTTCACTTATGACAGCTGAAGCCTACAAAACATCAACTGAGATTTCTGAAATTTTAGGGCCATTTCCTGAATATGAAAAAAATAAAGAACCGATGCTCGAAGTGATAAAAATGCATCGGGATGAAAGTTACAAAATTGGAAAAACAGAATTAACGAATTCTAACTTAAAAGTTGCTGAGAAAATTTTAGAAGAAGCGAATAAAGCTTGGGATGAAGTAATTGAAAGAGGAGAAAAGTTTGGTTTTAGAAATGCGCAAGCAAGCCTTTTGGCTCCTACGGGGACAATAAGTTTTATGATGGACTGTGATACAACAGGAATAGAACCTGATTTTGCTTTGGTAAAAATGAAACAGCTTGTTGGTGGAGGCTGGATGAAAATTGTAAATAAAACTGTACCATTAGCCCTTAAAAGACTAGGTTATTCTGAAAAAGAAATTGAAGATATACTTAAACATTTAGAAGAAACCCAAAACATTGAAACAGCTCCACATATTAAAGAAGAACATTTAGCAATTTTTGATACGTCTGTACCTCCTCCAGGCGGTAAGAGATTTATATCATTAGATGGTCATGTAAAAATGGTAGCAGCAGTCCAACCTCTTCTTTCTGGTGCTATTTCTAAAACATTTAATATGCCAAATTCAGCAACTATAGAAGATGTATATAATGCATTCATCCAGGCCTGGAAGCTTGGAATTAAATGTTTTGCTATCTATAGAGATGGTTCAAAAGCAACCCAAGCTCTATTTACAAGCAAGAAAGAAACTAAAAAAGAAAAAATTACTCAAAGAAGAAAATTACCAGATGTAAGACAATCAGAAACTCATAAATTCTCTGTTGCAGGACATGAAGGGTATTTAACTTATAGTATGTTTGAAGATGGTTCATTAGGGGAGATATTTATTAGAATGTCAAAACAAGGTAGCACCTTAGCAGGGCTTTTAGATGCTTTTGCTATAGCTGTCTCTATTGCGTTGCAATATGGTGTCCCATTAAAAGAGCTTGCAAATAAATTTATTCATATGAGATTTGAGCCTATGGGTTTTACCAATAATCCAGAAATCCCCACAGCAAGCTCTATAATTGATTACATATTTAAATATCTAGCAATTAGATTCTTATCTCCAGAAGAATTAAAACAACTAGGGCTAGATATTCACGAATCAAAAATTTTAAAATCTCACCCCCAACTATTTTCTTCAAGAGAACTTAAACAAACATTTCAGGAAGCTGAGTTTAAAAAAGAACTAACAGGACCACCCTGTAAATATTGTGGAGGAATGACAGTAAGAACAGGTTCATGCTATACTTGTATTGAATGTGGAGAAAGCACAGGTGGTTGTGGATAAGGATTATTCTTTAAAACTATATTGATTCAGTGCCTGAAGGAATTCATTAAAAGCTATATATAAATCTTTTAAAAACTGCTTTTTATCATATTTCACTTCTTGTTTTTCGTTCTTTTGTCTTTCGTTTTTATACTTTTCAGCAATTTGGTCTAAAGAAAAATCAAGAGAAGTTTTTATTTGCCTAAAATAAAAGTCTAAAATAGGATATTTCTCGTACACTTCGAAAATATAACCGGGTTTAATTGTATTCTTTGCTTCTTGAAATTTTTCCAATAAATCATAAAATTCTTCAGGTATAACATGAGAAACAACCCCTGGTTTAAAGCTTTTCTTTTCAGGATCCCCATATTCAGTTATTATCTCATGAATCAATTTTTTAATTCCTTCTAATATTTCTTTAAAAGTCTTTACTTTCTCCCTATTTTTGCCTTCTTTTCCAAATAATTTTTCTGGGTATCGAACCATTATTGTTTATTATACCAATTATTATAAGAATTTCTAATTGACTAGCATTTTTTAGAAAAAGCTAAAATTCATTCAACCTAATTTTTCAATTCTCAAACCTATCATTCTTATTAGTTTTTTATTTTGATTAATTAAACTCATTAAAAGTCTTAGGCTGTGTAGTTTTAAGGTTTCTAAGTTAGCTATAGGCTTTTTAAAAGTGAAAGATTTAGTTTTGGTTTCAAAATCTTTAAACCTTACTGTTACTGTTATTGTTTTGAATTTATCAAACCCTTCTTCTTTAAACCTTTTATAAATATTCTTACATAATTTTTCTAATTCATCATATATATAACTCAACTTTCTTGTATCTTTTTCAAATGTTATTTGTTCTCCTATCGATTTTATTTCATGTTCTTCAATAATTGGTGATTCATCAATCCCCCTTGCCTTTTCATAAAGTGCTAACCCAAACTTGCCGAAGAGCTTATATAATTCTCCTTTAGAAAGTTTTTGTAAATCTTTGATCTTGAAAACGCCTAAACTATTTAAAATCTCTTCAGTTTTAGGGCCAACGCCAGGAATAACTCTAATTGATAAATTTTCTAAAAATTTTTGAGGATTTTTAATAACTATCAAACTATCAGGTTTTTTATAACTACTTGCTATTTTTGCTATTAATTTATTCGGTCCTATCCCTATTGAACAAGTTAATCTTTCTCTTTCTTTTATTTCTTTTTTGATTTTTAAACAGATATCTTTAGCTTTTTTATAAGATTTAGCAAAAGATAAATCAAAATAAAATTCATCAATGCTAGCAACTTCAACAAATTGTGAATATTTTTTAATTATGGATAATATAGAGTGGGATACTAATTCGTATTTTTCAAAATTTGGTTTAATAAATATAACTCCTTCTTTTCCTTGACTTTTGGCATTTTCTGAAAGTTTCCAAGCTTCTGTAATAGGCATCCCAGAATGAATCCCATATTCTCTTGCTTTATAATTTGCGGTCGAAACAACACCTCTTCCTTTGCCATTTTTCGGATCAGCTCCAACTACGATAGGTTTTCCTTTAAATTCAGGATTATCATTTTCTTCAATCGCTGCGAAAAAGGCATCCATATCTAAATGGGCTATTATCCTTTTCATTTTTAAATATTTTATTTAAAATTATTTAATGTCATTATTTTACACAAAAATGGGAGATAGAGGAAAAAGCAAAATAGGAAATAATAAAGTTTCCAAAGATTCTTTAATTCTTGAGGTTCTAGGGGAATTAGATGAGCTAAATAGTCTTGTAGGAGTTGTCAAAAATTTAGTTAAAAAATATAAAAAAGAACTTCATCAAATTCAAGAAGATCTTTTTATTATTCAAGCTCAGATTGCTTGGTTTATGTATCCCAAATTCGAAAGACCCTTAATAAAAGAAGAGAAAATTAAAAATTTAGAAAAAGAAATAGATAAAATTGAAAAGAAAATAAAACCACAAGAAGGATTTATAATTCCTGGAAAAGAAATAAACTCTGCTTGGCTTCATTACCTAAGAGCAGTTATAAGGAGGGTAGAAAGAAAAATTGTTAAATTTAATAAAAAATACAAATTACCTAAAACTACTCTTTCTTACATAAATAGACTATCTAGTTATATTTACGCATTAGCAAGAGAAATTGTTTTCCTAAAAAAATTAAAAGAAGATAAACCTAAGTATAAATAAAAATAAATTTTCTAAAATTTACATGTAATACTTAAAGAAATCAATACAGGCATATTACTTCCTAATGGACTTTGCAAAATCTCACCTGTTCCAAATCTCACCTCAATTGAACCATCATTTAGTTTAGCATTATTTATACCTAACCAGCTTAATATAGCACCGTACTTTCTCCATTTTTTAAATTCATAGTCCCATACTCCATCTACGCCCTGTGCTCCTGTTTGTTTCCAGATTTCTAAGTTTGTAAGGTTAAGACGGCCACTAAATTCTTTATCTTTGCCATTTATTTTAATTTTCCCTTTAAAAGGAACTTCAACTGATAATTTAATAGACTTTAATTCACTAGATCCACCACTCCCAATAGGCCCTTCGCAAAAAGGACCATTCCCATCTGCTTGGATTTTGCACTCTATACTTCCCGTTGCTTTTAGAAGACCTAAATTTAATCCAAATGTTGCAAGTCTTAAAATTGTCGCCTGAAATTCATTTTCAGAAGAGAAATTTTTCCCATTTACTCCATTTAATATAAATTCAGTTAAGCTTGCAGTATTAAGGTTGTTTTTTATTAATGAAAGAATTTCATCATTTTTTTGATTTGCAAAAGCTTTCAGAAAATCCTCTAAAGCTTTTTTATATAAAAAAGTATCTTTAAGACATTGGCTAGGTGGATAAGGCGGTTGGAAAGGTGGTTGTAAGTATTGAGCCATTAGTTTCCATTGGTAATTCCATAAAAGATTTCCCAATATAATACCTAAAACAGAAACGCTAAACTGATTAAAATTCTAATACTTAATTTTTGCATTTTGTTTATCTTCGATTTAATTCGACCTATTAAACTTTAATTTAAATTGCTAAAGTTCATTATATTATAAATGAAAAAAGAATTGACATTGGATAAAAATTGTGCATAACTATGAATTGTTTTTGGTAGTTTAAGAAATTAATTTTGACACTCCACAATTTTGCTAAGGGTAAAATATATAATTTGGAAAAATACTTTATGATTTTACTCTTGCTCTGAATTTTCTGCAGACAAAGTATCATTAGCGCTTGATTCATTTTGTTCTATTGATATTTGCTCCCCACTTGTTTGAGTAGTATTAGAAATATCGTTTTCATTATTTTGCAGGTTATTTTCTGTAGTATTTGTGTTATTGTCTAT
>JAUQQN010000008.1 GCA_030549845.1 Patescibacteria group bacterium | reverse complement strand
AGATTATTATTAAGTTCTACTATTGTTGTAGTAGATATATATGTAGGTAAAGGAGGAGATACTGTACAATTAGGATCACCTGGAGAGCAAGAAGGATCTAGGGTTTCTCCTGGTCTATAAGGAGAAAGAGGGGGTGAGGAATATACTAAGGAGTAGATAAAAAGAAAGATAGTTAAAAATAAGAAGAAAATTCCTATATTTTTGTTAATTTTTACTTTTACATTATTAGGCATTATTTAAATTAATTATATAAGAGGCAGGAGAAAGTTAAGCAAGAATTGTGGATAAAGCTTAGGATAGAAAATTACTCAAAATTTGAAATAAATATTTATACCTAATCCTTAATTAAAAATTAAAATAATTCTAATTGCTCAAAATCTATTGTAGAGGTGGAAATTTCAGTATTTATTATATTAGTCGTAACATTAGTGGTATTTAGAGATATATCTGATTTTACAAAATTTAAAGAACTTTGAACAAGGTTATATGTTGAAATATCTATGTTATATTCTTTTTTAAATGGCATATTAAAATCGACATCTGAACTTAAAAATAAGCCTACTTGATTTTGCAGGTCTAACAATTTGCCGCTGCCACTGATAATTAAATATCTACTTATAATTTGATATGCATCGTTAAAAAGTAAGTCATAAGTAGAATTTAAAAATTTTTGTAATTCTATATCACCATTACTTCCTTTAATTTTAAGAAGAAATGAAGTGGTATTTTCGATGTTTCCTGGTTTTCTGTTTCCTACAAGAATTAGGCGTAGATCATCGAGGGGTATAATATTTGAAATATATTTAACATCTGAATTAGAATAAATTTTTTGCCATTTAATTGTGAAGTTATTATCCATAAGGACTAGAAATATATCTGCTTGTATAGGAGCAGAAAATGTGCTGCCACTTAATAATAAATCATTATTAAAAATTTTCATAAAGTTAGGGTTAATTTTACCTTGCTCCAATGATAATAAACTCCCTTTTACGAATTGACAATTTTTGTCAAACTTAGCCACAAAAACAGAAGTACTACTATTTTCATCAACATGATTAGCTAATATATAAATTTCATTATTTAAAATTTCTAAGTCAGTTGGCATAAGAATTGAATTTTGCTTATAAAATGCTTTTCCGCATAAAATAGTTTCCAAATTACTAAGGGGTATTTTATATAGACCAATCATTGAGCTAGTTGGATTTCGTAAGCTTACTAACAAAATTAAGTTGGAATTATCCAAAATATCCATATCAACAGGCAATGTTACATAATTAGAGAATAATATCTTCTTGCTTAAAACAATTTTGTCATCAGATATTTTAATTAATGCTGTTGACATATCAAGATTATTTATATCTAGTAAGTCTATCAATAACAAAAAATCACTATCTGTTAGCTTAAGTACTTTTTTGATATCAAGAATTTGATTATTTTGAGTAAACCTTTTGCTCCATTTTATTTTTTTATCTTTATCTAACTTGATAACGAATATACTATTAGCTGATAAGGTAACTGACTCTGGGTAATCTACACCAAATAAAATATATTCATCTTTAACAGGATATACAAATTTTATTTCTACATTTCTTTCACCCTTAAAAATATATCCAAAATTTTGAAAAGAAATTTGAGAAGAAGCAACAGTCTCTTCACCGAAAATGTTTGTTCCTCCTAATGAACTTACTTGATACGAAGTTGCTTCAGAAAATGGTTTGACACTTAAATTAGTGGATGTACTAGCAATTGAAGTTGTTGATCTATTGTAAGATTCAGCAATTTTTTGTGTTAAGATGATAAAAATATCATTTAAAGTTAACTTCGAGGGGTAAACAGGGCTGGGTTTTTTAGATAAAATTAATTTTTTTAAATACGAAACACCAGCAGGTCCAAATTTATAACCTTTCCAATTTTTTATTTGAGATAGTGTATTTACTCCTTTCGCTATATTATAAATTTTTGTTGCATTCTCTCTATAAAATTGCCTTACTGCCAAAATAGTAGTTTTACCATAATAACCTAATTCTTTTTTATTTATTTTGTAGCCCAATGACAATAAACAATTTTGAAGATTCCTGACATAAATATTCTTTTGTTTATATTCTACAGGCCTTATTTTATTAAGATCGCATTTATCAATTTGGAAAGAATGTGTTTGGAAGATAGGGATAAATAATAATATAATCAAAAAGATACTTATTTTAAAATATTTTTTTATTTCCATATTATCCTTATGATGAATTCCAAGGGCGAGGATTCAGATTTACCATCACTTACTGTTACTTTTATTTTATATACCCCCGGCATTAAGAAACTAGCAAAATATGCCCTTTCTTGCGGTAGATAGCTATTTTCTTTTAATGAAAAGATAAATGTTTCTCCAGACTTTGTTATTTGTTTATAATCTACAACTTTCGCATTACCCCTATAGATCTCTATGTTATAAAAAAGTTCATTATCATCTTCATCTTCTGTTTGTAAAATAATTAAAAGAAATGGTAACCTAATAAATAATTGCCTAGGGAAAATCAATCTAGGTGTTTTGGGGGGTTTATTTGCTTTTGAATCAAATTCAACTGAAATAGAACTTGGCAAACTTTTTGCCCCTTCCTCATCAATTGCAATAACTTCTATTTTCCCAGGATTTTCCAAAGGATTAGAGATTTTTATTGGATAATAAAGCTTTTCTCCGGGTTGTACATAAGGAGATTCAAATAAATACTTAGAGGTACTACTGAAAATGGAAATTTCATATTTAATTTTTTTACTATCAATATCATTTGAATATAGAATTAAGATAAAGTTATTTGAAAGAATTTTCGAATTATTTGATGGTTTTAAAATTGTCGGCGGCTCAGGTGGATCGTTGACAGGATTTATTTGGATTCTTACAAATGCTTCTTTACTGAAATTTTGGCCATCATAAGCTACATAAGTAAACTCATCCAAACCAAAAGCATTTGGTTTAGGTTTATACTTTACTGTAGTGGAACTTATGAATAAAACTTCCCCTAATTTGGGTTTTTTGACTATCCTAAATTCAAGAGGGGCATTTTCTGGATCAGTGGCTTTTAATTCTATACTCACCTCTGTATCTTCATCAATAGTAATATTTATATCTTCAGTTGTTGGTGGTTTATTTTCTGGAGGCAAGGGAATATGAATAGGCTCGGTGGGGCTCGATAACTGCGATTCATTAAAATTAATATCTCTTGCTGAAATTTTATATGAATAAGTTGAGGAGGCTTTTGTATCTGTGTCAATATATTCTCTAGTACTTGAAGAAACCGTGGTTAATAAAGTAAATGGAGAATTATTTGTGGATTTATAAATTTTATAATCTCTTAAATCTTCAACAGAAACAGGATCCCAAGAAATTTTAATTGCTGTATCCGTAAGTTCTGCTCTTGCATTTTCTGGAGATGGTGGAGGTATTGTATCTCTAGGTTGGTTTCTATAATTTATTTTTATTACTTGTAGACCATACAAAGCTATTCTATAAATCAATCCCCTCTCTTTTTCTCCATTAATTGTCCAGGCAGTTGGCAATCCAGTTAATTTATAAACCATTGTAGGTTTGCCCTGAGTTGGTATTGTACTTACGTCAAAAGCTGTAATTTCACTATGATAAGTTCCTATATATAAATATTTACCATCGGACCATACTTGCTTTTGTTCTGCTAATATAGGAATATCTTGAGAGCCCCATTCGCCAACGATTTTTGGATTTTTAATATCTGAAATATCGACAGCTCTTACAGAATTTCCTGCTACAAATACATAATTACCTATAGAAGTAATACTTGTTACCCTATGATCAGCACTGCTAAATTTTACACTACTTACTAATACAGGATCCTCTCTTTTAGAAATATCTATTATATTTAAAGTACTCGAATTATATGGATTAACTGCAAAAATATAAGGTTCTTTGTAGAATAAAGCTGTTGCTCCGCCTGTAGGTAATGTTTTATCTAATTTTCTAGGATTAATTGGGTCATCTTTTAAATAAAATATATAACCATAACCATGGTATAAATAATCATCAATTACCAATGTATCAGTATATCCTCCGTAGTTCCATAGTACATTTACTATTTTGGGATTATAAGGATCTTGAAAATCTACAATATATAAAGGAGAACCGATGTATCTAGCTCCAACAGGGAAATATGCATATCTGCTTTTATACACACCAAAAGTCGAAGCCCATTGCATCCCAACATGGGGGACATGACCTGTTACTTTTGGGTTTGTTGGGTCTGAAGTATCTACAATATGAAATCCTGAAGATGACCATAATGTTCCTGTAATCAAAACCAAATTTCTATCAGGTACCACTGCAGAAGCGCACCTTTCTCCACCTTGTTTGTCTTCATAAATTAATTTAATGTTTTGAGGATCTCTTACATCGAACACAACTAAATAACCTAAAATGTCGGCTCCATATACAAAGCCATTAGAATAGACATGTTCATCCATATTTATTAATCTTTCTTTATCTCCTGCACCATAATAGCCAAACCCCAATAGCCTGGGAGAATTCCAATCGGAAACATCATAAACAGCTATCCCTGATACAGTGCCTCCCATTCTTGAATCCGTTAAATTAGCACCCCAATAAGGTTTTGGCGTTGATTTTTTTATTCCTATCGTCATAATTTTTCTCTCAGAGTCATAATCAATATGATCATCAAAACCAAATCCTAAGTTTTTTATATTATCTGGAACATCGTCAATTTTACTTATAAGCCTAGGATTAGATGGGTTAGAAACATCATAAATTTGTATTCTTGAAGAAGTTGGTGGAGTTCCAAAAGCAAAAAGTAAATTACCCCTTAACTTCCTTGGAGTGGCATTTTCAATTTTAGATAAAAATTTAGGAGAAGTTGGAGTAGAAATATCATAAATTTCTATCCATAAATTACCATCACTTTCTCTTCCGTAAAATAAAGTATTTGCATTAGCTACTGAAGTATAAGTTAAATTAGGGTGTTGCTTAAAAGTTGTAGGTGGATTATCATTACCTCGTGGAATAAATTTTATGTTAGGTCCCTCATTAGCCTCTGCAAGGCGTGGCTTTGCTGGATTACTTAGATCGTAAAAAGCCCAAGTGTTTCCATGAACTACCCACAACCAGTTTGTACCTTCTACCATTCTTACCCTTGTAGGCCAACCCTGGGCAGATACCATTTCAACTAATTTAGGCTTTTCTGGTTGAGATATGTCATAAACAAGAGGTGATTTCACGGTTTCATTTAATACCATATAAACATAATTTCCAAATCGCTCTATGCCAGATGGATTTCCGTTTAGAATATAAGCAAAACCTTGTTTTTCTAAAGAGACTTCTGGCTCAAAAATCTGTGCTTTAAGTTTTGAAAAAACCTTTAAAATGAATTCAGTAATTTCTTTGAAAAGACTGAAGTTGAAATTTAAATTAAATGCATAAGAAAAAGATGGGATTGAGATAAAAATAAAAAAAATGATAGAAAATATTAATATAAATTTTTGGAAACGTGACATAAAAACTTTCTTCATTTTATAAAAATTTTAAAATAAAATCAAAAAAAGCAAATTAAAATTGTGGATAGAAAAAGGCGAAAATTATTATATTAATTTCTTATATTTCTTACAGCCGCATAAAAATTGCGGAGGGGGTGGGACTCGAACCCACAAGGCCACTAAGGGCCACCGGTTTTCAAGACCGGCGCATTAGCCAATTCTGCCACCCCTCCTATTAAATATTTTATCAAATAAATCTATTAAAACTTTTTGATAATCAATTTCTTGATTTTCAATTTTATCCATTTTTTCCTCAAGTTCTTTTGTAAATTCTTCTGAAATAAAGTCAGAATATTTTTGAATTAAATAATCATAGATTAATTTCCCATTTTTTGTTGGGATAATGTATCCTTTGTTTATTAACACATATTTTCTTTCTAATAATGTCTCTATAATAACTGCATAAGTAGAAGGCCTGCCTAATCCCTTTTGCTTCATTTCTTCAATTAAAATTGCTTGGGTGTAAGGTGCTATTTTAGAAAGCCTTAAGATATTCAAATTTTCTACTTTAAAGAGACCATTCTCTAAGCTAATTTGCTTTAAAGATTTAGCTAATTTATTAAATCCTTCTTCAATTATTTCTACTAAAAATTCATTTTTAGTTTCAAGAATTTCTTCATTATTTAATATTAGATTGATTTTATAAATTTTATTTTTAACTTTACAATGTTTCATCTGTGAAGCCATAAACCTATTAAAAATTAATTCATATAATCTCAAATGTTTTCTTGAAAGTAACTCTTGTTGACTTAATAAACTTTGTTCAACAATTTCTTCAGGAGTTAATGGTTTAGTTGGTCTAATACATTCATGTGTGCCAGGCTGTTCCCAAGCTCTCGTATAAATCAAATCTTTAAAATCATTTTTTTCCAAATATTCTCTTGCTATTTCCCTTCCTAAATCTGAAACATAATAAGAATCTGTTCTATGATAAGTAATCAAACCTCTTTCGAACAAATCTTGGGCTAATTTCATTGTAGTTGCAACATCAAATTTTAGATGATCCCAGGCAGTTTTTAGTAAATCGCTTGTTTGAAATGGAGGTTGTGGTGTTATCTCTTTTTCTTCTTCAGCAATTTCTTCAATTTTTACAAATAAATTCCCATTTCTTTTTCTTATTGAATTAACTAAATTTTTATCTTCAGTACTAAATTCAACATAAAAGCCATTTTCTAATTCAGCTCTTATTAAATAAAATTTTTCTTTTTTTCTTTTTTCCTGATTGTTAATAATCCACCCTAAAACAGGTGTTTGAACTCTTCCAGCAGATAAATTTAAGTTTTTGAAATGTTTTTGTAAATCTTCGCTTAGATAAAAACCTACCCATCTATCTGCGATTCTTCGAGTAAGTTGCGCTTTTACAAGGTTTATATTTAATTCTTCTGGTGCTTTAAATTTTCTTAAAAATTCTTCTTTTGTAATTTCATGTAATCTCAATCTTTTAATATTTTTGTTATAGGGGTATAAAAAAGCAAACAGATCAAAAGCAATCTTTTCACCTTCTGTATCTGGGTCGGATGCTAAATAAATTTCCTGCGTTTCACTTGCTAATTTTCTTAAAAATTCTATTAAATCTTCTTTATTAAAAAAATCTGTATTACCACAAACTTCACACTTATCTTGTGTTATGCTAACATGCCTTTTGCAAACTTTACAAATTTTTAATGGTTCAAAGACAGGTATAATCTCATTATTTAACTTTTTTACACCATAAAATCCTTGGTTATAAACAAGATCAACAAAATGTCCCATAGTTGCTGTAATATTGATAATATAATCACCTATACTTACCTCATAAACTGGAAAATTTTTATAAAATCTTCTTGCTGGTTTTCCAAAAAAATTAGATATAGTTCTTGCTTTTGTGGGTGATTCAACTATTATTAAACATGTTTTAACAGGATCCTTGACTTCTAATATTTCTCCCTTGAAAATTCTTTTTACAATTTCCCTATCTTCATTAATTTTTTTAACAAGATTACCTAATTCGTTTTCAAAATGTTGATAGTTTTTAAAATCTATCTTATATCCTATAATTCTAAGTTTTTTCTTGAGATTTTCAAAAAGTTTTTCATTTTCAACCAACAATATACTTAAACCTTGGGTTAAACCTAATGGATATAACCTTGAAGTTCTCCCAGAAGCTTGAATATAACCTCGTGGATCGGGCACTAAAATGAAGTAATTACTACCTTCAATTAACAAAGTAATGTCTGGATCTCTTTTTATTTTTTCGATGAATTCATTATCACCTAAACATTTTTCCAGGATATTTTTAATTTTTTCAATCCTATTTTTGAGATTTTCATTTTTTAAAACATCTTCTTCTTTCATAAAACTATATTTTCTTAAAAATACCATTTCTTTAATTAAATCAATCTCAAGATCATGTTCTTTTAATAATTTTTGTAAGCTTAATAAAAGGATAAACAAATTTCTTGGGCTATAGGTAACGCGAAGAGGTAATTTAAATTTAGGGACTCCTAAAAAAATTGCATACCTAATAACATGGGGTATATCTATTCCTCTAGTAAGAGGATTTCTTGTATTTGAAAAGCCCACTATTATTTGAATTTCACCTTTTTCAAACAATTCTCTGTTTTTAGAATTAAACTTTTCATAAGAAATTGCATTAATACCTTGTCTTTGCAAGAAATTTATATAATTTTCTAATTCATTTTTTGATAAATCATCCGCTAAAAATACTAAACCACCATCTCCGAGTTTTTTAATTAATTCTACTGACCTCTCAAATAATTTTTCTAAATTAGAATTGCTTAGATCAATATAAATATCTTCGATGTTTCTTAAAAATGTGGATGATAGACCAATTTCAAAATTTAAAAGTTCTTTAAATAGATTTATCCTTTTAGTCTTGGGGACGAGAGTTGCTGAAGCTGCTATGATTTGACCTTTATTTTCTAAATCTATTTCTTTTTGTATCTTTTCTATTTCTCCAAAATCTCCTTTTCTTTTTTTAGTTATTATTTCTAAGGCTTTATTGATATCTTTTTCGGTAAAACCTATTAACATTAAAACTTTATCAATATTTCTTGGTTGCCTTATCATTGAGTCTGCATCATCTATAAATAAGAAACGAAAATCTTTTGGGAGGATCTCAAAATTTTTATGAAGAAATTGAGAAGTTGTAATTAAAATATCAAAACCTTCTTTTATTTTTTCTTTATTTTTTGTTTTTTTGATTGCTAAGATTTTTAAGTTTAAATTCTTATTATAAATCTCAAATTTATTATGAATCTCATCTAATAGTACTTTGGTTGGTACTATATAATAAATCTTTTTAAAGCCTAATTTTGAAATCAAAAATAATGAAAACGTAATCCCAAAAGTTGTTTTACCAAAACCAGTAGGTGCTATTATTGAAAAACTTTCACCTAACAAGAATCTTTTAGCCCAGTACTTCTGTAATGAAAAAAGCGAGAAACCTGTTAATTCTTTAAAGAAAACTTCATATTCTCGAAGTAAGTTTTCAACTTTGCATAAAATTTCAGCATCTTTTAATCCCTTGCAATTTCCTCTTTTTATTAAATTACTAAACTTTTCTTTATGTAACAAGTAATCTTTTTCACATTCTTCATAATTTAAAATCTCTTTCCAAGAAGCTGGCCTTTTATCAATTGGACAAATTTTTAAATATTCTATATTTAAATCTTTTTCCATTTAGTAAATATTTTAAATGCAATTTTATTTCAAATTAATTTTAAATTATAATTATATTTAGTAAATAATTATAGGGTCGAATTGAAAGAGCAACAAAAGACATGGCTAAAGCAAAACAATTTAAATTCAAAGATCCATATAAAGGGAATGATTTGACTATAAAAATAGTTCCTATTGAAAATTTGGAAGTTATTAGTCATCAAAGAAAGCCAAGTCAATATCATGTAAAGCATTTAATAAACTCAATGGAAAGAATAGGTTTTTTGGTGCCTGTAATTACAGTAGAAAGCCCTGAAGACAAAAATAAGCTTGTAATTATAGACGGACAGCATCGATTTTTAGCTGCAAAAGAATTGGGCATAAAAGAATTACCTGTAATTGTGGTTCCCCAAAGATTAGCACAATTGATGATGAATTTTAATATAGAAAAAGAATTGAATATAAGAGAGAAAGCTTATGTAGCTATAGCTGTTTATAGAGAATACTTAGAAACTAGACCCGAAATGCTTGAATCTGATCCAGAAATTGTTGATTCTATTGAACAGGCATATTATGTCACCTTAGGAATTGCATACGAAAAAGCAGAAAAACTTTCAGGTAGCTCTTTTGAACCAATACTCAAAAAATGTGACTTTTTCTTAGATATGAATTTAACCGAAGCACTAGCTACTCGTGAAAAAAGAGCAGAAAAAGTATTAGTTGCCAATGGACTGGTGCGTGATATAGCTCAAAAAATTAAAGAAATGGGTAAATGGCATCCCTATTTATATACCCAAATCATTTCATGGGCAAATCCCTACAAAAGAAAAAGATTGCCAACTGAATTTGATGATTTATTTGATGAAATTATAAGTAACTTACAGGAGGCCGCAGAAAATCCTCAAGCAGTTTTAGCTGCAACAATAGAGGAAGAAGAAGGTTTTTCTATTTAAATACCTTTAATTTAAAGAATATAAAACACAAACTAAAGCCCTTCTTTTATAAGTTTTTTTCTGCACTTAGTACAGATTTTTATTCGTTTTCCATTTTTAAGAGTAAACCATTGAAGATTTGGTTTTTGAAAATAAGTATGCGTTGGATTATATTTACTACGAGTTTTTATTCTTCTACCTACTTTAAACCTACCTTTGCCACAAAGTGAGCATATTTTTGTCATTTTAATAATTGTTTAAATTAATTTCCAACCCATTAAAAAGTGGATTAATTTGTGCTTGGGGATATAAAGATTGAATTTTGTTTTTAATCTCTTCTCTTTTGTTAGGATCTTGAATTTCGATAATCAGCTTAGCACTTCCTTTGGTAAAAAATCCTTGATTTATATTGTAATCCCTTAAATTATAATAAATTTTTTCAATTTTATCAATATTTTTTTCTTTTGTTTCTTTAAGTTGGGCCAAAAAGCTGACAAGTTGATTAATTTCTTCAATAGAAGAAAAATATTCTGAAGTAGCAGTGATTTTTTGTTGATTTTTAATATTTTTGTTAGAATTTTCCAATATTTTAGTAATAGCGAAAACTGCAGAATTTATAATTAAAAATAAAATCAATGCAGATACACAAAGAATTTTCAAACTATTTATTAACTCATACGCCAAAAGTTCTTTATTTAAATCCACTATCTTAAGTTCATATAAGGGTGATTCTTTTTTAAACAAAAAATTCCAAATAACATTGATAGACACAATCTCTTCTGGATTTAAATGTGTAATTTCCTTGATATTTACTATTTTGTATTGATTTTTTAATTCTTCGCTTATTTCAAAATCAATATCAGAAATCAAATAAATAATATCAAGTGGAAGGCTTGAATCTTTAACGTTATTTAAAATTAACCTTTTCAAAACATCATTTATATTTGACGTTAGGCTTTCTGTATAAATATTTCTTAGCATACCAGCCTCATATAAAGCTGAGGTCAAAATATTTTGGTATACTATGTAGATTTGATAATGATTTTCATAATAAAGAGAAAAGTTATTTTTAATAAAATCAAATATTGAATGAAGCATATGAATCATCTTAACTGGTAAAATTTTTGAACTTAATAAAGCATAAGTTATTTCAGATATGTTGTCTTTATTATAGAAAGAAACGTATACGAAATTTTTCTGTAGGGGAGGTATAGTATATTCCCATAAATATTTATTTAAGTTGATGGGGATTAATTGTTTTATTTTAGTTTCTATTGTTTCTCTTAGGGCACCGGTTTCATAAGGATAAAACAAAAATCTTTGGATAAATAATATAGGAAGATTCAAAATAACAAAAGCTTGTATTTCTTTTTGATCTAAACCTAATTTTTTTTTGATTCTAATTAGTACCTTATTTAAGGTTTCTCTATCTATCTCTCCTTCTACATATATTTTTGCTTCTTCTTCATATTTGGTTATAGGAACAACTGTGCCTTTGAAAGCTGATAAGACCAAAAAAGAAATTTTATCGGGAGAGATTATTATTGCATAATATTTACTTTGAAAAAGATTAAATTTTACCATTTTATTTTCTCTTTAAGATACCATTCTTCAATTTTAACAAATCTTTCTGCTGGATTATTTAAATATTTTATATTAAAACCTTTTAAATTTTTGGGCAATATATAAGGATAAAAATTATTTGCTATAAAAACGATAGGAGCTTTTTCGTTTATTTTATCGTAAAGTTTTTTCAGATTTTCACTAAACTTACTTTCATCTCCAGTTTTTAATTCTTGAATTGTTTTTTGAATTTCGACATCGTCAGTTAATGTTAAATTAAGATTCGAATTTTTATCGAATAGAAAACTGAAATCAGGGAGTAAATTATAGGATATTCCAAATAAAATAGCGTCATATTCTTTTGAAGGAATAATAGAATTTATCAAATTTTCAGTTGGTTCTAATTTTACCTTAAACTTGTAATTTTTGACTAAATAATCACCTATTTTTTGGAAAAAGAAATTATCTGGTACTATTAAAGTTATATCTGAGAAATTTAAATTTGATATTTCTTCTTTTTTAAACTCTTCTTTTAAATTAAATCTTTCCAATATTGAAGGAGACAAAATTCCATAAGATGGTTCTGCAAAATCTTCAAAAACTTCTTTGGTTAAATTTGTTCTATCTAAAGCTTTTTTAAAGCTATTTATTTTCTCAAATGATTTAAACTTTGTAGAATTAAAAAAAATCCCTATATTTCGCGGGAAAATCAAATTATATAATGAAAAATATCTTTGAGAGATAGAAAGTATATAAGAAGGCCTTATTCCACCTAAAGCATTAATTTCTTTTGCTTTTAAAGCTTCATAAGCTTTATTTAAATCAGGGTAAACAAAAATAATAACCTTATCTAAATATGGGGCAGGATAATAATATGGATTTCTAATAAATTCAAAAATTTGAATGCTGTTTTTTGTATATTTTTTATTAAAAATAAATGGGCCACTTGATACCTTAATTAATTCCTCTTCTTTGCTTTTCCATTCTGAGGGATCATATTTACTCCATAATTTATATGGGATAATTTTTACAAAAGAGAGTTTTTGAATAAAATAATTGTCTTTTACTGGCAAAGTAGCTTTTATCCTGTAATTGTCAATTTTTTCAAAATTTACATCTTTAAACATTTCATAAAGCTCTCCAGTCGTGTATTTTTTTATGTAATTAAAAGTCATAATTATATCATCCACACTAATTTTACTTCCATCACTCCAATAACCATCCTTAATCTCAATTTCATAACCAAGCCCATTGTCAATTTTTGTAATTTTCTTTGCTATTTCATATTCATAACTCCCCTTCCCATCAGGTCTTACTAAACTATCGTACATTAAATTAACTAAAGTTTTTTCAGATATTTTTTCTGCTAAGAATGGATTTAAGGTATCTATATTTTGATAAAAACCTTCTTGCAAAAAACCACCATATGCTGGTACTTTTTCAAATAAAGTATTAAAAAATAACAAGACAGAATACCATAATAAAATTAGACTTAAAAATATTCCTAAAGAAATTAAAAACCATATACTCTTAGGAATTTGAGTTAATAATTTAAAAAGAATTATAAGGGTTCTCCTTTTCATTTTAAAGGTATATTCTTAGCAAAGATAAAAACAAAAACAAACCTACAACTATCCATGTAAGAATAAATATATACTTTTCTAATCCCCTTCTTTGAAAAAATGGCAAACTACCTGAGAATCCAAATAAAGAACCAAAAGCTCCTCCTCTTTGCTGAAGTAAGATTAAGGTTATTAGAATAATTGCAGTAAAAATTATTAGAATATCTAATAAAAATTTCATAGTTTTTTTTCTCTTAATTTTCGATGATATTTAATAACGGCCCTATGTGCTATTTTATCAATTAATTTTATGAAACTCTTTAAATTATAAGGCAAATTTTCCAAAGATATAGGTTGTTTATTTAAATGATAATATAAAAGATTTTTAGGTTTTGCAAAGGAAATAATTTTAATTTTTCCAGTTAAACCGGTTTCTTCTAATGCTTTTAAAGCAAACTTTAATTGAATTTTTCCCCCATCTACTAATATTAAATCAGGCAATCCCCATTCTAGATGCTTAAATCTTCTTTTTAAAACTTCATAAATCATTCTTGGGTCATCTGGTTTTAATACAGTTTTTATTCTAAATTTCCTTAAACCGCTCTTATCATATTCTCCATCCTTTATTAAAACTCTAACACCTACTTTATAATCTCCTGAGCAATGTGAAATATCATATGCTTCTATTAGGTGAGGTATTTTTTCTAAATTTAGAAGAATTTTTAAATCTTTAAGTATTTTTATTTTGTTTAACCTTTCTTCTTCTGTACTTAAAGTTTTGATTAAATTCGTTTGGCTCAATATTTTATTAATGGCAATTATTTGTTTTTGAATTTTTACAGCTTTTTCAATTTCATCTTTTTCTACTAATTTTTTTAATTCTTTTAATAATTTCTTTTTTATCTCTTTTAGGTTACCTTTTAGTATTTGTTTTATTTTTTTAATATTTTGATTATATAAATTTGGGTCTCCTTTTTCTTTTTCTTTACAACACCAACCATAACATAAACCTAAATTAGCATTAAGACATGTAGAAATATGAGGCTTAAAACAAGTGCAAAAAGGAATTTCTTTTCTTATTATATGAAGAATTTTCTTGAGAGCACTACCTTCAGTAAAAGGACCTATAAACTCTGCATTATATTTTTGAGGTTGATGAGTTACAAAAACTTTAGGATAGATTTCTTTTGTAAACCCCACAAAAAAATACTGGGAATCATCTCTTAGAAGTTGATTAAACAAGGGATCGAATTTTTTTATAAGCTCTGCTTCTTTTAGTAAGGCTTCTGCTTCAGAATCAAGCAATATTATTTCAACATCTTCTGCGCTTTTTATTAATTCTTGTATTTTAGGATTAGTGCTTTTTAAATGTTGTTTTATTCTTTCCTTTAAATCAACGGCTTTTCCTATATACAATATTTCTCCTTGTTTATTTTTGAACATATACACCCCTATCTTATGAGGAATTTTTTCAAGAATATTTTTTGAGATCATATTTTCATATTTTTATATCTTTCTGATATAATTTTATTAAAGGGTAGAGCGGATAGCCGCCCGAAATTTTTCGGGAGGAAAGTCCGGACACCCAACAAAGAAGCCTGGGAAACCCAGGAAGGCGGAAACGCCTTGAGAAGGTCACAGAGACAATACTAGCCTGCTTTAATGCAGGCAAAAGGTGAAAAGCAGGGAGGTGTTAGAACAGCCTTGTTCTAGCTACTCCCTGATCCTGAAAAGTAATTTTCAGGATTGGCCTTCTCCTTCTGGGTGCGAGGTCGTGCCATAAACCTTTGGGTTTATGGAGTACCGCTTGTCCTCTGCAGTAATGCAGAGGCTAGATAAATGGCTATCGCCACCCATACGGGTGGTACAGAATCCGGCTTATAGCTCTGCCCGATTTTTAAATTTTAAATTGCAATCTAAAATTTTAATCATAAATGTCAAAAATGGAAAAACTAGAAAAAATTTATAAAAACTTGAAGGAGGAAAAAACCTTAGTCCTTTTAAAACCAGATGCTGTAAAAAGAGGTCTCATTGGTGAAATAATAAAAAGATTCGAAAATAGTGGCTTGAAAATTATTGGTCTTCAGATGGTAAAACCTACAAGAAATTTATTAGATAAGCATTATCCGAAAACAAAAGAGTGGGTTGAAAATTTGGGGAATAATTTTATTAAAACCTGCGAAGAATATAAAATAAAGGTGGATTTAAAAAAAGACTTTAATGTAAATAATGTTTATGAATTAGGCTTGAAAGTACGGGAGTGGTTGTTAGATTATATGTGTTCAGGCCCTATAATAAAAATTGCTATAAAAGGTCCAAATGCTGTAGAAATAGTAAGAAAGCTTGTAGGCACAACATTGCCATTTAAATCACCACCTGGAACCATTAGAGGAGATTTTTCTATAGATAATCCTATAATAGCAAACCTAGAAAAAAGAGCTATACAAAATTTGATACATGCTTCTGGTAATAAGGAGGAGGCAAAATACGAATTAAATCTTTGGTTTAAAAAAAATGAATTAATAGATTATAATTAATACTATAATGGTAGTACCTGCAAAAAGACTTTCTAGATCAAGATCAAGAAAAAGAAGATTTCAAAAAGAGATTTTAAAGTTACCTCAATTAGTAAGATGTAAAAATTGTAATGAATTGACTTTACCGCATAGAGTTTGTATTAATTGTGGGTTTTATAAGGGTAGAAAATATTTAGAAGTTAAAAAAGAAAAGAAAAAGAAGTCTAAAAAATAATGGCAACCCGGCATCTTTCTAGAATAATTGTTATGCAAAGCCTATACGAATGGGCTTTTAATGATTATCAATCTGATAAATGGAAGGAAATTTTTGAAAGAAATTTACAAGAATTCGGAAAAGATATAGATGAACCTGACTTTGCTAGGAATTTAATGGAAGGTATAGTAAAAAATTTAGATTTAATCGATAGCATAATCAAAAATTCTGTAAGGTCTTTACCCTTTGAACAAATTCCTCTTTTAGAAAAAAGTATATTAAGATTATCTACTTATGAATTAATAAATGAGTCAGATGCAATCCCGCACAAAGTTGCAATTAATGAAGCTATAGAACTTGCTAAAAATTTCGGGACAAAAGCAACTGCTAAATTTATAAATGGAGTTTTAGGTACTGTTTACGAAAATATCCAAAAACTTAAAGCAGAAAATAAGATATGAATTTTGACTGGGAAAAACATTTAGAAAAAGCTATTAAAACATTATCAAATAAATTAAATATATCTATAAAAAACAAAATTTTATTTTTTGAAGCTTTAACTCACAAAAGTTTTTTATATTACTACCCAAGTTATCCATATAATCATAACGAAAGACTAGAATTTTTAGGTGATGCAATTTTAGAATTTTTAGTTTCTTTGCATCTCTATAAAAAGTATCCAAAATTTCAAGAAGGTGACTTAACACTTATAAGAGCAAGCTTGATAAATAGAGATAAATTAAGTGAAGTAGCGAGCAACTTGGAATTAGAAAATTTAATTCTGAAAGGAAGAAATATAAATGAAAGAGGATTAAAAACTGTTTTAAGTAATACCTTAGAAGCATTAGTAGGAGCAATTTTTTTAGATAATGATTTACAAACAGTCGAAAAATTTGTAATCACTAACATTTTAAAAGATCTTGAAGAAATAATAGAAAAAAGATTGTACAAAGATCCTAAAAGTGCTTTACAAGAAATTTCTCAAGAAAAATTTAAAATTTTGCCAAAATATGTGGTACTAAAAGAAGAAGGTCCTCCACATCAAAAAAAATTTACTATAGGCGTATATTTAAATGAAAAATTAATAAGTGTTGGCGAAGGTCACAGCAAACAAGAAGCAGAATTAGATGCAGCCTCAAAAGCTTTAAAGAAAATTAACATAGCTAAAGTTAAAATCTAATTTATAATATTAAAGATGAAAATATTTTGTGTAGGAAGTGCTACTTTAGATATATTTTTTATATTTAAAAATTTGGACTTTTTAAAAGGAAAAGCAAAAATTTTTGAAAAAAATAATGTCCCCGAAATATTTATTGATATTGGAGGTGGAGCATTAAATTCAGCTTTCAATTTGAAAAATTTAAATTTAAACTCTGAGGCAATTATTAAATTAGGTGATGATTTTGTTGGTAAGATTATAATAAAAAAATTAGAAGAAAAAGAAATTTCTACAAAAATAATAAAAACCAAAGGAAATTCAACTATTTCTGTGATTTTTTTAAATAAAAATACGGGAGAAAAATATATTTTTACATATAGAGGAAATGAGATTTTTAAAGTAAACGAGATACCTGTATCTTTTGCTTCTGCTTACCTTATAACCACAGGTGCCACCCCGCTTTTTGTATGGGAAAATGTAATTAAAAAAATTAAAAAGAAAGACAATTTTGTAGGTTTATTACCATCAAAAAATTTCTTATCAAAAAAAGCTGCTTTAGAAACTGTAAAAAATTGTGATTTTGTTGTACTAAATGAAGAAGAGGCAATATTATTTTTAAAAACTAAAAAGGATATGGATAGGTTAATAGTTTTAAAGAAATTTAACGAACTTTTAAAAAACGTAAAATTTAAAGTAATAACATTTGGAAAAGAAGGGGCTTATTTAATTCATGAAAATATAGTGTATTTTGTAAATGCCTTTAAAAAAACAAAGGTAGTAGATACCACGGGCGCAGGAGATTGTTTTGCAAGTACCTTATTTGGCTTTATAATTAAAAACATTAACAAATTAAACAAAGAAGTATTATCTTTAGCTTTAAAATTATCAGCCATTAATACAGCTTATAATCTTAGAGAAATAGGAGCCCAAACAGGTCTTTTGAAAGAAAAGGAATTATTAAAATTTAAAAAGGTAGATTTAGGGTTAAAAATATTTGAAATTTAAAATTAAAATTATGATAAAATAAAAATAAGAATGATTAGGTTAGAAAAAAGAGATACCAACAAAAAAGCAGAGGTGTATAGAAAAGAAGGTTATATACCAGGTATTTTATATGGACCAGGCATTGAGAATCAACTTGTTTGTATTTCAAAAAAAGATTTTCTAAAGTACTTTACTCAGCTTCATATGAGATTCAATTTCGAATTTGAAGGAAAGCAATATTCTGGCATTTTACAAGAAGTCCAAAAGCATCCTATTACGCTAGAACCGATTCATTTTGATATTTATATTCCTTCCTTGGCAAAAGAAGTTTCTACAACTATCCCTATTATAATTGAGGGAGAAGATGAAATTTTAAGAAAAGGCTATATTTTAAATAAATTATTAAATGAATTAGAAGTTGAAGGTTTAATGGAGAAGTTACCCCAAAACATAAAAATTGATGTCTCTAATTTAGAGCTGGGTCAAACTATTTATGTGAAAGATCTAAAAATAACAGGAGATTTCAAAATATTAACACACCCTGAAACTCCAATTGTTAGTGTTATCGAAATTACAACATCTGAAGAATCAGGAGAATTATGATGATAAAAGACATCAAAAAATTTCGATATTCATCTGCTAACAAAGTTTCTTTATTTAAAAAACTTTGTATTAAAGCTAAAGATTTAATTATAGGCAAAATTCTTGTACTCTTTTTAATAAGCCTATTCTTACTTCTAGAATCAAAAGCTGCAGCTCCTACTCAAAAAAGTGTAAGAATAGATGTTAATCCCTCGCTATTAGCCCAAAATAATGCCAAAGTTAATGAGTTAAGAGAAAAACTGCAAGGTGAGTTAAATCAAATTTTAAAAGAAATAGAAAAATATAGAGAGGAAATTAAAAAATTATCTTCTCAAAAAAGAACCCTACAGCAAGAAATTCAATATTTAAATGCACAAATAAATAAAACAGAGCTGGAAATAAAAGCCATAAAATATCAGATTAGTGTTTTAAATTCAAGAATAAATAGTACATTAAAGGCAATCAAAGAAACAGAAAAAAGAATCGAAAGCTCAAAAGAAAACTTAAAACTTACAACTAGAACTTACTACAACCTTTCAAGAAAATCTTTTTTTGAAGTAATTTTAGCAGAACAAAATTTATCTGATTATTTTTCAAATATAGTTTATCTAAACAAACTTCAGGAATCTATCAATAAGCAAATAAATGAATTAAAAGACTTAGTGAGAGAACTTAATTATCAAAAACAAAAATTAGAGGAAGCTGTTGAAGAGCAAGAAAATCTTTTAGCATTATCTGAAATGAAAAAAAGAGAGTTAGCTGATCTACAAGAAGAAAAAAATGAGCTTTTAAGAATAACACAAGGGCAAGAAAAGAAATATAGAGAATTATTAACAGAAAAAGAAAAACGAGCAGCAGAAATAAGAGCGCAATTATTTAGACTTGCAGGTGGTGTTTCTCCTATTAATTTTGGAGAGGCATTAAAATATGCTGAGCTTGTAAGTAAAATTACTGGGGTTAGGCCTGCATTTCTATTAGCTGTTTTAAAACAAGAATCTGATTTAGGAAGAAATGTTGGTCAATGTTATCTTAAAGATCCAGAAACAGGAGCAGGTATCAATGTAAAAACAGGAGCAAAAATGGATAGAGTTATGCATCCAACAAGAGATGTGCCAGTATTTTTAGAAATTACAAAAAAATTAGGAATGGATCCCTTCTCTACTCCAGTCTCTTGTCCTTTGAGTTTTGGTTGGGGTGGTGCGATGGGACCTGCTCAATTCATTCCTTCAACATGGAAAGCCTATGAAGATAAAATAAGAAAAGTTATCGGGGAAGAACCAAATCCTTGGAATATTTATCATGCTTTTGTGGCAGCAGGAATAAAATTAGCCGAGGCCGGAGCTAATAAACAAACCTATGAAGCAGAATGGAAAGCAGCAATGATATATTTTGCAGGAGGAAATTGGTCAAACCCTGCTTATAGATTTTATGGCGATTCTGTGATGTCCATTGCAGAAAGATTCGAAAATGACATAAAAATAATAAAAGAGGCAGGTGGATAAGGGGGTTGAATTTCTGAATTTTCTTTGGTATAATAATTAAAGATAAAGGAGGGTTAAAAGCCCTTTTTTAAGTTGTAATTTAAAAGGTCGTAATTAAGTTTTGTTAAACAAAAATGGCCAGAGAGGAAATTTTATTCTTTGATGACGGGGAAGAACAAAAAGAAGAAACAACAAATGTTGAAACAACTGAAGAAAATAAGGGAGGCGATGAAGGAGAATCTTCCTCGTCGCAGTAAACAGCCCAAGGCTAAAAAATAAAATGATGAATAATGTTAAAAAGCCTTGGGCTGTTTTTATTTGAAGAAAAAATATTTCATTCTTTTAGATCTGTAAAAAGAATAATTGAATTTATATCAATCCTGACAAGTAATATGTAAATATTTTAAATTTAGAATGCTATAACATTGTTAATGAAAAAAATATAAAAAAGTTATAGTAATCCAGGCATAAGTAAAGA